>JACKOF010000001.1:0-714582 GCA_024234435.1 Pseudomonadales bacterium | reverse complement strand
CTGAAGCTGTTCCGGCTGTTGACTTGGTAGAACCATTCCAGGCTTCTTTGGTTTCTGGCAGACCAAAGCCCACCACATAGCGCTTTTTGTTCTTCAGGGCATTGGTTGGCTTTTCAGCCAGAGACGAGCGATCGGCAGCCTCCAGCTTGCTTTGCTGGAACAAGAACCCATGATCTGCCGTGATGAGCACCGTCGATGTATTGAAGTGCATCAGGATCTTGCGGCTCAACTCGGTCAACTCCTCGATGGCGTGTTCAACGGCCATGAAGGTTTCTGATTCCGTTGATGAGCTATCGCCTCGCGCATCCACTACATTGTGGTAGACATAGACCAGCTCCTGATCTTTGAGGGCTTCCCGCCCTTCATCACGCGACCAGGCCTTGACGGTTTCCGCTGTGACGGCCAGACCGCCATGCGCTGCGAGTATCTTGGTTCTTGCCGCTGTGCCCTTACTGGATTGTCCATCCACAAATACGTCATCTGACGCTGTTTCACGGTACTCCAGCGTTTTATGCGGCAAGAGGGAGGCCATCCCCAGTGTCGTATAACTTGGGACAACGCCCAGTTGGGAAGACAGGGTAGCTTCAGAGTAGCGCTTGTTGTTGATTCGATCGCGAAGCTCAACTGCCGCCTCATAGCGGAAGGCATCACTGATAATGACCACAACCCGGCGCTTTGTAGCCTTGGAAAACAACGGTTTCACCAGCCCCTGAAAGAAGTCCTGCTGATTGGGTATTCCAGAAAAGCGCCACTGAGATAGACGTTGCTCCGCCTCGATGCGGTCACCCCAGTTCTTCGCCAGGTTGTCGATGTACCAGTAGGCGTAGCAATTCTCCACTTCGTCATCGAGCTTCTTCAGGATCTCAACATGCGCACGCTGGGACGCTTCACAGTAATGACGGTAGGCCATATCGAAGCGGTATAGGTCTCGCTCGTACGCCTTGTATAGAGCCTCACTCGACTCAAAGTGGAATCCGCTATCATGCTGAATACGCAAGCTGAAGAGGTCGATAGCAGCCTGCAATGCGGTATAAACGGTGCGGTACTTCCGGCGCGTCGTGTCGTCTTTATGCTTGGAAGCCCAGTAGCCGTCCAGGCGCGACGCTATCATTGCGCGGAAACGCTCCAACTCCCCCTTGGGAGCATGAGGAATTGCCACGGCCAGATCGACAATAACCTTCTGCTCCACGGCCTCAAAGGTGACGACATCGCTGAGTTGGTCGGTATCGAATATACCCATCTTGTCTTTGATGCGCAGCGCGATCGCCACCCATCCGGACACGGCATCGAATGCCTTGTAATACCGTGAGCTGTCTCGCCAGCGTGAAAGCAATGCTCTGGCCGTCGCACGGGAGCTGGCCGAAGACATTACCAATTCTTGAGCCCAGCCGGGTACATCACCGACGCTTTCGCAGAAGCCGGTAACCAGCAGCCGGATGAAGAAATGCCCCAGCTTGAACTGTGCTTCTCCCTTCAACTCCTCTACCGTAGCCGGGTAACCAATTTCGGACTGAAGTGCAGCTACCAATGCCGGGATTAAGTCGTACTTTTCAAGTTCGTTGAGAGAAGCTGGATTGGCCTCCAGTCCAAGGTCATCCGCAACTGTTTCTTCAGCAAGCGCCAGGATCACATGCGGGAGATCACAGCTTTCCGCCTTAACGACAGAAGCAATCATAGCCATGTCCAGGTCAGACTCATCAAAGTCCGGCTGAGCATAGCGTTGCAGTGCTGTCAGCCTTGCTTTGCTGGCAAGGAATTTATCTCGCTTGGCAAGGTGCTCTCGCAAGCTTTGCTGGTGCAGTCCAAGTTCATTAAAGATGATTGAGAAGCGATCGGCGTAGAAGCATCTGGAGTACAACTTGATGTCGAGCAACCAGTCTCTTTCTACATCTGGTTCGGCAAATGGGAAGTACAGGAGATACTTACCGGCTTTATCTTCCAACTCCAATTTGAGCTTGGTACCCAATGCTGATTCATTGGCCATGTTGAGGATCTGTACGTCCACGAGAGACAGAGACGGTAGCTCATCCACAAACGACCGCTCCGGGTCATACCAGAACACCAGACGATGGTTCTCTTTGTAGAAGGCCTGCTCAAGGCCCTCTCGAAGCTGGTTCAGATTCATGACAGATCTCCCGAAGGAGAAAAGTCGATGTCTGCAAGATGGAGTAACTGCCCTTTAAAATCATAATCTCCTAATACAATACTCCAACGCTGTTCCATAAAGCTCAGCAAATCCAACCCTCTCTTGAGGATTTGGGTCGGGGTCCACTCCTGGCACTGAGCTACTTCGTTTTCTGACACTGAACCGTTGTAATAGCCAACACCGCCTCCGTTGTTAACCTTCTTGGGAAAGCCGTCATTTTGCAGGGCTGAGTTCTTTGAACGCGATAGTGGAAGCAAATTTCCCAAGGAATGAGTTAGGTAGCGCCGCTCCAATTCAGCCAAGTGACCAAAGCGCTCATTCCAATAGGCGTCATCTGGTGTCTGCGGAAAAATGTGTTCGAGAGTCACATGATCCTTTTTGTTCGATTTCAAAACGTCCCAAGAGAGTTTGCTGGTAGCCTGCCTACCCTTCTCTCTAAGCCACTGTTCGTGTTCAAACAAGAAATATCTAACGCCATCCCAGTGATAAAATCCATCCCTATCAAGCTCGTACTTTTCTTCAATGTGTGCCAGAAACTTTTCTGGATCATAGTATTTATTGATCCAGCGATTAATGGTCTCCAAAACTTCAACGATGGTCTTTTCACCCGTCAACAGATCACGAGACATACTGAAAAACTCAGTATCACCAGTGTTTGCTCTTCTCTGGCTTAAATTGAATAGGGTAAAGTTGTACCTTTCCGCAGTCTTTAATAACTCTGTTATTTGCTCAGGGTCTTGCTTTGAAACAAAAGCCGAAAGAATCAATGGTTTGAACGATCTAAAACTGAGACGCTCCAATCTATCAAGCCAAACCTTTTGAGAATCGGTAAGCTCATTAGACTGGGCATAATATGGATTATGCATGTAGAACCAGTAAACGATCGATTGCTGTAGACTGCGTACATAATCAGATATTTCTTCTATCTTGAGTGCATCATCAGGCGATTTTGGATGTGTAACATTTCTTGCACTGAATTTATCATCAAGCAGGAATTTTATGTAATCATCACCTTTTTTTCGCGTGTACTTAAAATACATCGTCCAATGATTACGAAGGAAAAGATTATCACTTAGTGGAACATCCGGGTTTTTCCCCAAATATTCATACATGGTCTTCCATGCATCGTTTATGTTGATTCTAAGCTGTTCTCGCCCATCGTTATCTTTGAACAAAGTCGAAATGTAAATCAATCTGTTTTTAAGTAGCTCTAAACTCGTAAGAGGCTTACCACGATTATTCATCGTTTCAAAAGTGACAAAGACATCAATTTCTTCATCAATTTCATACAAGTTGAACTTCAGCTTCTGGGTAAGCTTTTTATATATCAGCGCTATTTCATCAACTGACATATCTTTCAGGCGGTCCTTAAAGTAATTCTTTGCAAAGCTTAGGTTTCTCGTATACAACGTCTCCACAAACTGATTTGAGCCAGAATACTCACCAAATACCTTGGTCTTCATATACTCATCACTTGGGTTATCTTTTTCGTACCCAAATATAAAACTCTGCTGGAGCTTGTTGTCAGCCTCAAAAAATATAAACTGCTTTCGGATAGAGTTAATCGACTGATAGTTCAGCTCGGCATCTTTTGGGACAGATTCCAAGATGGCTTGCAGTAGGATCATCGACGTAGTTAGTCTCTGCTGCCCGTCAACCACATAAAACGGCCTGAATCCAACACCTTCTATTAACCAAAGATCCTTCTCCCATTTCTGATATAGGTTTGCTTTAACAGGCTCAAGGGTGATAACTCCTGTGTAATGAATTCGATCATTTTCAAGCTGAAGAATATCTTCCCAGAAGTCTTCAACTTGGTGCTCCTTCCAGGCATACCCCCTCTGATAATCTGGGATGCGGAGTAGACGGCGCTCAAAAATATCGCTCAGGCTATTTAATTTCATGACAGAACCTCCGGAGCCTCGCCGGTAATGGCCTTCACTTCTGCTAGAAGGTCACCGAACTTGCCGTAGTTGACCTTTACACCATCATCCAGATCCAGGCTTATTCTCTGGTCAGCGTAGTGGCGTAACTTTTCGTCGAACTCGCTCAACTCAGCCTGCTGCTTGTGCAGTTGGGCAATTTCTTTTTCAAGCCTCTTCACCTCTGCTGCCGAACCGCTGGCCTCTTTATCGTTTTCCAGCTTTTGAGCATAGGCAGCCATCTTCGCTGTCAGGGGAATGACGTACTCAGTACGCATACGCGCCAGCGTACCTTCGTTATACCGGTGCAGATAAACCAGGCATTCGAAAGCCTTTTGCTTGCCAGAGCTAAACAGCCAGTAAATTGGCCGTTTTTTGTAGGTCTTTAGATGGTCTTTATAGAACTGGGTAGACAGGTACCGGCGAATCGTATCCATCGTCGATTCGGATTTCTTCGGTTTGATCGCGTGCAGACAGAGGGACTCTGCTACAAAGTCGAGATTTTCATGAAGGTGCTCTTCTCCCCAAACGACTTTGACAAACTCTCGGAAGCGATTGGTTGCATCATCGGGGAACCATTCCTGGTCAGTTAGAGGGATGATTCCATCATCGTCGGCAGGGAAGGTTCTATAAGCACCTTCAGCTACCAGATCAGAAAAGCCTTCGTTGCCTGAATGGGCATAAACAAGACCATTACAATCCAGCGAATAACGGCCAATCATGCATCCAATCGAGTAAGATAATAGCTCTTCAATAAAATCCGATTTAGCAACACTATCTATAATCTCAGATTTGGCATTATCGCCATACTGGTAATAGATGTTTCTTCCCAAAGTGATTTCCGACATACGGACTTCAGGATTTAGCTCATTAGAAAGATTGAAATATTCTATAAATAATTCGTTATTCCTCTCTTCCAAGAATTTCATTCTTTCAGCAAGGCGTAACCAATTAACTCTCGCCTTTTCATATGAATCAAATATCGAGAATGAAGAACCTTTCAAACAAGCGAGCACAGGTAACTTTTTAAAATCCCACGATGTTTCGAAAGAATCCCAGTCATTTCTCGCTATTTCAACAAGCTCATTGCAATTCTCGTAAACCCTATCCTCATCAATAGCAACAATCGCTGGTAAAGAGGCAATATTTCCAGCTTGAACATGCAAGGTAGGATTTAGTGCACTTGTGATCACCGAAGTAACTTTAGATGCAAGATAACCGAGTATAACTAGGGCTTCACGATCTGATTTTGGAAATAGAGCCGGACCACTTGCATCAAAGGCAAACCCTGCTGGATAGTACCGCACACCAAGTTGTGAAAAACTGGTAACGTCAGTCCAACCGATCATCTCTTTGAAATAAAGCTCTTCAGATCTAACAGATGCTCGCCCCGTTGATTTTATAGCCGCGCCATTATCTTTCCAAAAGACTACCCAGTTCTGGTTGCCATACCATTTTCTGTACTCCCCGCCCTTGTTATAAGGCACCCAATCTTTGTTAGATAACGAGATAATGGAAATCTCGTGCCACAACCTGACAAATCTTTCGTTATCGGCAGTTGTCATGCCCCCTCGAACAGGCAGAACATTCCCCAATGAATTTGAATCTCCAAAAACGTTGACCACAGACTTACTAAGCCAATACGCAATCGGACTCCCTGGAATCTTTTTGAAATCATCTGGCTTAGCCTCATAAAACCAGCCACATTCAGGATTAGCTATTGCCTCCAGAGTTTTTGGCCCCTGATTCGCTGCGCCACGAAAATCTGAAAGACGGATATAAGAACCTGTATAGCCAGGCACATGTCCTTTTGTTATGGTAAACGTACAAATAGGAACCGTCGCCCCATCAAACCCCGAATATTCAAGCTGTATTAGCGTCGAGATAACCTCATCATCAATCAATTTGCTTCGTAACTGTTCGTAGCTTGAAATAAACATCCAAACAAATGGCGTCATGAAGCCAAGCTGCCCATGATCCTTAGCTAGGTGCAGATTTCTTATGATAAAGGCTGAAAATAAATCCTTTTCGTAACCAGAGAACCTAGCTTTTAATTCCTTCTTCACGTCTGGAGATTGGTACTTGCTGCCCATATAGGGAGGATTTGCCACAACTGCTTCGTATTTTTGCGCTAACAATACTGCCTGATGGACATATGGAAGCAATTGGCTCGCTGCCGACTTTTGCATCGAGTCGCCTGAGTTATCCAATTCGCGTAGAGTGACAAAAAGCTTCTTCAACTCCTCGCAATCATCATGGGGAACGTCAATCAAGGAGCCAAACGTCTTGGCTTGTTTAAATCTCTCTAAGGTTCTCTGAAGCAACTGGTAGCGGCTGTCTGCTGCAAAAGAACTAAGGTCATGCTGCTCCTCTTCAAAGAGCCCTTGCGAAGTTCCGCTCTGCCATTCTCCGGTCAAGTTCAGTGATTTCCAGAGAGAAGGCAGATTTACATTGGCACTTTCCTGTAACGACAGTACGTTCAAACGGATGTTACGACTGAAAATTCGACGATCGTCTTCTCTCGCCAGCATCATCAACGCGAATCCAGCCAATTGTCCGGCTCGATCATCAATATCCAGACCAAAAAGATTGTTTTCAAGAATGAGTTGAGGAATATCGCGAGTTCGGTAGCCTCGCTCTTCATAAATAGCCTTTAACACCTTGTAGGCCTCAATCAAAATATGACCGGACCCACACCCGCTATCAAGTACTTTCGTTGACTCTGGTGTAATCTGAGAAGGAGTAATTTCAGAAAGGCGAGCTTGAACTTCCGAGGTTTGCTTGGCAGGTTCAATGTAGTATGGCATCTTCTCCTTGAGCGGAGAATCGGGATACGTCTGAAGCCACTGGCGACCCACAGTGTTTTGAACCATGTACTGAACGATCCAGTTAGGCGTAAAAAGCTGTGTCGCGGCTGGAATATCTTCGTTCTTAACTACCTTGCCAATAACCTGATCTTTTTTCTCGGAAATATAGAACTGGTAAAGCCAGCCAATAATCTCAATGTACTCCCAGTCTTCATCAGGAACACTGGCAACAAGGTCACGAATCAGTGAGTCGGTCTTGGTCAGATTTTCTGGCAACAGCAGCTCGGATTCATCTGCTACCGCCTCAAACAGAAATGGCATTGCTTGGTGCAAGGCATGGCACTGGGCCAGTAACAGCTCACGGTAAAGCTCTTCGTCTTTGGTGCCATCAAGCTTCAGTTCTCTAACCTTGGCCTGGTCCAGGCCGGGCAACTCGACATCCAGACATTCTTCCAGTATTTGGGGCACACCGGCACTGCCGTCAGCCGCGCTCCCCTCTGCACTACTAAGAACGCGACGCCCATGGTCAAGAAACCCTTTGCGTTCCATGTAGCGAATAGCGCACAGCCGGTTGAACCAGCTATAGGCCACATGCTCCATTACCTGGTCGAAGCCTTGCTGCTCGATGCGCTTTACCAAGCGTTCACGAGGTTTGATAACCAAAGCCGGAAACGGTCTATCACCAATTAGAACCAGGTCGCCCTTCTGCTCCGCTGGCTCGATTTTCTTTTTCGTGATCCCATACTTCGCAGCCTGTTTACTCATGGCCTCAATAAAGGCTTTCCGGGCTTTGGGTGCGTATTTTTTTACGTTACTGGTGTTCATAGTCTTCCAAATATCCGTTTTGTCACTGGGTGTAAGTGATCAATAAATTGGGGGTATCGGTTTGCAGGCTCAACGAGCGCTTGCCAGGGGTTAGGGTTAACACGCTGGCGTCATCTTCCAGTTCATCCATGGCAGTGCCATGGCGCAGGTGTTCGCACCAATAGCCATCGGTAGCAAGTGCTATGGCTGTGTCAACTGGCCATTGGGCGGTGATCAATGTGGGCCGAGTAAACCGGCGTGCATTCAGTGATTGCGTCAGGGTATGGTTAGCCGCCTCCTGTTCTGCCACTGTCAGAACTGCGGCCTCAGTGCCCTGCCACGCCTGCAATAACGGCGAGCTTTCCAGCCGGTGCGGTGTATTCAGCCACTCAATCGCACCGCTCTGGTCGCGCAGACCAATACGACAATCGCCGCTATACCACCAGCGCAACTCCCCGGTTGTGGTATTGAGGATCAGCACGCCGTAGCTGGCGATGTCGTGGAGATAATCGGCCTTTAACGCCTTCTGTTGTTGCGACAACAGCGTGAGCAGGGGCTCTTCGGTGGTTAATACCGTATCCGGCCCTCGATCAGCTCGATGGGCTTTTCGCATTGCTGCCAGGCAGCTATCGGCCCAATAGGTGGCCAGACGCTTACCCTGGCTGTTAATTCCAACCCGTAAACGGCCCGCTACCGCTCGCTCGGCGGCGTCCACAATCACTGCTACGAGGTATGGCCCGGTATAACCCAGCGCGACGGCATCGCTGTTGTAGTGCCGTTGTTGTCCTTTGCGACTGGTCCATGCAATCTTCATCCTGTCGCGCTACCCCTGACTCTCTTCGGGGTAGGCCGCCAGTGCCTCCAGCCTTTCAAAAATGAGGCTTTCCCGATCCTCACTGCCTCGCGCCTGACTTTGAACGGCATATTCGAAATTGCCATCCTCCAGCAATTGTGCCAGCTCTGTTGCGATGTACTCCTGCACCTCTGCCGACGCCTGGCGGACCTCACCCAGTAATTCTTCACGGCCATCCACCAGGTTGAGGATGTCTTCAATATCGCGACTACCCAGGGCATAGCCATCACCCCGGCCCTTGTAGGCCTCCAGCTTGGTGGCCAGAAAATACACAGGGGTGACGAGCTGAATGGTCAGATCGGGAGTCAGTGCGTGGGCAGTTGCCGTATCCATGGCAGCCTGATACCAGCGATTGCCGAACCCCAGCACCTCTTCGTCATCGGGCATGAAATCGACCCTCAGATCCCCCAGTTGCATGGCACAAATGGGGTGAGTTTCACCGGGAATGGCCATGGGGATGGTAAAGCCCTGCTTCTGGAGTCGCTGCTGTAGCGCATGGAAGCCCAGGTAACCCATGGTATGTACGATCAGATCAACATCATCGGTGTGCCGCACCTGCTCCTTGGTAAAGTCATCAGTCAGCAGTAACCCTGTGGTACAGCCACCCACAAAGGTCATCTGCTGGCACAGTTCTGGCCCCAAGGCTTTGGCCACCTGCTCTAGCATTTTTTGAAGCACCGGTAATGCCGCCATTATTTAGCCCCCAAGCGCTGCTTTAACAGATCTGCCGCCAGATTCGCCTCGCGAGGCTGCCCTATGCGAATGGCATCCACCAGAGCCAGAAGCGCATACATTTCCGGGTCCCGCCTGACCGCATAAGCAACAGATTTACACAGTGGCTCTATGGCCTGACCTTTGGTGTTGCCCCTGGCATCGGGCCATACAGGGACAAATTCCCCGGCACTCATGAGTTGCTGGTTCAGTACCGGAGCAGCAAAGGCCGTGGCAATACCTCGGGTGATTTCACCCGGCTTGGCAGGAAAGACATATTTAAGACCGTGCACAATAAAACCATACAGCGCCTGCACATTCGCCCGTGGTACGCCAGACTTACGGTCTTTTTTGGCCAAGCCCACATCAATGCAGCGGTTAAGGGCCAGGTTGATCTGGGATTTGCTGATGCCAGTCTCCTCTTCCAGGCTCCGTGCGGTATAGCGGGATGCGATGTCTTTTTGCTCATAAAACCGATGCTCAGGCAGGATCAAACGACTGCCATCTGCATCCCACCCCTCCCAATCCTGCCAGTCTTCCCAATCGACAGACTCAACAGGCGCTTGCTCGGACGCCCCCGAAGGCAGTTCTTTCCGGTGCAGAGAAACCAGCTTTAGCAGTAGTACGATGTCTTGACCTTTCACTGGGGGCTCATCCTCTCTATCTCTTTCGCTAACCCAATTCCATCCCGACCAGCATTGTCCCACGTCCTAGGACGCGGGACAATGCTTTAAGGCTGCACCGAGATTTAGCTAATAACAAGCAGGTCACAACCATATAGCCTCCTGCTCCAAGGCCGCGCCTTCGGTCCTCAAGGTTGTAATCAAGCGGTGAAGTTCGGCACCCTGTGCCGTTTGAGAGGGAATGGCTTGGCTTAGGTAGCTCACTGCGGCATCAAAGTCGCTTTTGGTATCTCGCCATATGGTATTGCTGCCAAAGGTTTTCAGCTTGGATTGCCAATCGGGCATGAGCCACAGGCTACAGCGATCCCCTAAGCGCTGATGTAAGCGGGCATAATTCTGCAACCCCACGCCATCGTAATCCGGGAAGAGAATGACCTCTGGCACCCGCTCAGATGCGCCAAGCCAGTCCAGCAGGTTGTTATTGATCTGCCCGCGATACCAGTGAACCGAGGCTTGGCCGTTATGTGGCAGGCCGATTTTTTGCCGATCTGAGTTTGGCAACCAGTCGAGACGGTCAAATAGCGCCTGGTTTTCCACCAGCCACAGGGGTTGAGCGCTACGCCAGGTGTCACTTGGCTCAACTGCCAGTGCCGCCACACCATAACGTGCCGTAGCATCGCTGAGGTCCAGTTGGCTGTCATCATCACGCCAATTCACTCGCTCACCACAGGCGCGCATCAGCAGGTAGTACGCCGCATGCCGGTGCCCCCCGCTCTTACTGTTGCGGTAGGCAGCAATATTGGCCGCCCGATTGGGCACGGAATCGGACAGCTCCTCCAGACAGCCAGGACTGAGGGAGCGCAGATGCTGTTCAATCACCTGAGGCTGGACGACCTGATAGGTTATACCTCGGCCAGATGTCCGGCAGGCAATGGCGTGGGTCTGCTGGATAAATTGATCTAAAGCCTTTCTTTGTGCCGCAGTGAACTGCGACGCAGCAACCGGTCCATCGGTGGCTTTAGCCATACGCTGTAATGCTGCCAACAGCGCTTTCATGAACCCACTCCAGACCGGGTTCCACCGCTATCCGTTGCTAGAGGCTCCAGAATGTGCCAGCTTTCACGACTGATATGGTTTCGGCCTTGATGTTGGCTGATAGGCACGCAATAACGCGCCGTGGTCAGCGGAGAAGGAGAAGCAAAAATGAGCGAGAAGCCAAACTCTGCTGCCGTCTCAATGAGACTGGCCTGGTTACGGGTATCGAGAGCCAGCGCTTCGTCCAGGTAACAGATGGCTTTCACCCGGTGGCGCTTGTCCTGCATAAGGTGCAACATGGCCAGTCCGGTTATGAGCTTGGCCATTAATACCGTGCCATTGGATGCAGCGCTATCAAGATCGTCAAAGGATTCCGGGGCCTGATCTTTCTTACCAACAACGAAGCTGAGCCGGAAAAGGTCTGCCACCCTCAGCCCCTGCCGTGCGTTGCACTCATCGATCAGACGCTGCCGCGCTCTGTCCAGCTGTACGTCATCCAATACGCTGGCCTGATTGAACAAGGTAAAGGTTTCACCTGACTCCACTTTTTCAGCGGTCTCAATCAGAGTATCAATGGCAGACACCAGGCTTTCGTCATCTTGGGCTTCAATCTTAAAGACGGTGAGATCCGATAACTGCCGAGCGCCGATGAGCGAGTTAAATTCACGCATTCTCCGCTTTAAGCTATAAAGCCCACTACGTAAGTCGCGCAGGCTGGCGGTTACATTCACCACTGCACTGCGAGCACGGCGCTCCAGCGCTTCGGCTTCACGCGAAAGCTGATGACGGAAATTGATCAAGGCATCTATTTCAGTTTCGTCGTTCTCGGCATACTGAAATTTGGTCAGGCCTTTGTGGTGAAGCTCGCTTAGCATCCCACTGATCTCGCCATCCAACCGTAGTAACTGTTGGCATAAGCGCTGGTAATCCGTCAGGGCCTCAGCAAGATTCTCAAGTTGTACCTGTGAGTCACCCACCCATGGCCTGTGGGGTTGATCAGCCAAATAACTGAAGCGTTGATCGGTATCCACACGGCGATTGCGGAGTTCACTGATTCGCTGATGCTTACCATTCAGCGATGACTCGTCCTGGTTTAGCTTAGTCGCCTTTTCATCCAGCGTTTTACTAGCCTGCTCCGACTGAACCAGCAGGTTGTTAATCTCATGCTGCCGTGCTTCACCAGAAGCTAAATGAATCTCACGTTCTGGCTGCTGCTGACGCAAGAGAAGTAACTGATCAAACGCTTTAAGGGCTTGCTCTACAGAAGTGAGCTGGCCATACAGCTGACCCTTCTTTTCCTTGGCTTTATCTAAAGAGTTGGCGGTATCTAACTGCTTAAGTAGATCGCTATGCTGCTCTGTTAATTCACTATGGCGCTGCTGAATTTCCGCAGCACTTTTGACAACATACTGGGGCGTGAGAGATTCCAGACTGAAAGACAGCCCCTCCATTTTCCAGTGATTGGCATCCATTTGTGTCAATGCACGACTTAGCTCTTTCGTATCAAGATCAAATTGGTTAGCACCCAGCGTCATCACTTCCCGGTTAAACAGGCGGTTTAACACTCCTAATTGATCTTCAGGCAGATCCACACTTAGACGTTGCCAGAGATTATCTGACAAAGTATCCAACTCTCGAGCCAATGCCTCTTGCTCTGACAGGTTGCGCTTAATATCTCGCTCAATTTGACTGGGTGTTCGGCTGCTCACCAGACCAATTTGCGTGGTTATGGCATCATATTGTTGTTTGATTTCCGCTTGCTGCTGCTCCAGATCCTCCCGGCCCGAGATCAACGCAAACTGCCGCTCCAGCTCGTTTTGACTCTCCTGCTGACTAGCCAGAGACTTTAGCTTTACAGCCAACTGAGTTTGTTCCGCAATCAGTTTCCGATCATTACCCAGCCTGTCTCGCCGTTCATCGTCCAAGAACTTTTGGGCTTGCGCTATCTCACTGCATTTATCCGTATAGAATTGCTCCCACCCCTCCAGAGCTACCTCTATATGGGGGCGCACAGCCAGAATTTGGCCCCGCACTTCAAGTCGCTGATCACGGTTTGATTCTAATGCATCAATACGAGCTTGCTGATTGACAGCAATTTGATACTGCTCCCGCTCAACATTGATCTCGGCGAATGCCTTATCCCAGGCTTGCTTAAAGTCGATAGCGGAATCAGTGACATCATGCTTAAAAATTTGCAGCAGGTGCTCTTTCACATCCTGTGACTTTAGTTTATCCAGACGTAGAGTCCGGGTTAGCACTCGCTGATAAGCATCGGAGTCTCTGCTATTTTCCAGGCGAAACACGGTAAAATCCGGCTCATTAGCAGCGCGTTTAACTCGCCCACCGTAAAGAATATTGGCGAAATCACTCGGACTATAGGTAAAAACGGATTTACCGTATTGAGCAAGATGTGCGATTAACTCAGGCTGAGCGACCAATTTCCCGTCATTGGTCCGAAACTCGTCGACGTTGAGCTGCCCTTTGTAGGCAAAATATTGATAGTCATGGCTGACACCTTTGCCGACACACCCAAGAACGACTGTGCCGATATTAGGCAGAGTCGCCTCCAGCAAAATATAAGCACTGTTATTGGGGAAATAGAACTGGCGGCTTTTATCCACATCATGAGCACCAAAGTCCATGCGCCGCTTATTAATGATCAGGAGAAATTGTAGAGCATTAATCAGACTGGTTTTGCCGGTATTATTGGGGGCGATGAGGGAGACAGATTCATCCAGAGGCAATTCCGCTCGGGAGTACCCGGCACTGCCCAACAACACCAATCGCTGAAAACCGGAAAAGTCGAATCGCTGCATGGCTGTGTCTACGCGCATGGTCTTTGCTTTATCGCTCACAGCTGTTGTCTTATCGCTCAGGGCTGTTGTTTTATCGCTCAAGGCTGTATCACGACTCACGGATTTCCTCCTGATCGCTATCCAGCGCAGTGCCTTCATCGCCCAGCCCAAAATCATCATCAATGCCAGCTGCCAGAGCTTCGAAGTGATCAAGGTATCGGTAAACGGCTGGCAGCAAATAATAAGCACCAGCGTCGTTAGACATGAAGCCAAATCGCTCTGCCGTTTTCGCTATATCCGGAAAATCGTCCAATGATACCCCTTCCGCCGCTAAGACTTCTTTATGCTGACTGTAGGCTTCTTCCAATAGCTCTCGATCAATACGCCAATCCGTAAACCGACGTAGTGGCTTGCCTGCATCGCCTTGAAACTCAAATATCACCATGAAAAAAAGTGCTAATCGCCGCGTATTCTGATTAGACGATGTACTGCTCTCTGTATTGTGAAACCAGGCAAAACCGCGACTATCGACCCTCAAGTCATACCCCAACGACGAGAATAGTATCTCGTAGGCGTCACGCTCCTGCTCCAGGTTCGCCCACAACAAGGGCTTGGATGCGCGGTTGATATGCTCACCATTTTTGCTAAGCCGAGTGAAAATTTCGGCCAAACAACTTAGTTTTTCTAGGTTAACCGTTGTCATGAGGCCTCCAGCTTGTGCGGGTGGTGATAAACCCGCAGGCTATTCAGTTCGGTTACCACTTCTTCGGGTTGCAAGTCGCTGCGCCAGTCTGAAGAGCGAACCAGCTCGTGATAAAGCTGTAGTACTAAAGCATCTGGCAAGTGACCATAATGTTCACTCAGCCAACTCATCAGGTGATCAACCGGCAATGATCGCTTTAAATGTTCGATCACAGCTGCTTGATCTACCCACTCGTGGAAATCCAATTGGGCAGATTCATCAGGCTCTGGAAACGGCTCTGCCACAGGCTGGTAGTTTTTCGCTTCGGTGATGATCGTCAAGACCTCATCACCTACAGAGATCCTGGAAAATCGCTCCTGACGGCACGAAGGCAATCTTTGCCCCTCAAACTCCAATGGAATAGAGCGACGCAGGCCGCGCTTTCTGACCTGACCAAGTAGCTTACTGATCGATGAGGCGAGATTGCTGTGAGCCCGAAGCTCTTCCCTGAGGGGCAACAAGGTATCCGCGCATTGCTGAGAAATCGTCCGGCCTATACGCCTTAATTCCTTCGCCTGATAGGAAACCTGCCTGATTTGGCGGCGATGACTGTAAAGCGCACCCTGAACACTGAGTTTCTCATAGATCACTTCCAGCGCTTCATCGGCACCTTCCAGGTACCGATAAAAGGTTCCATCTGGTCCTGAGTCCATCATTTCATTCATGGGCTCGATGTATTGATCGTATGCTTCCAGTACCCGGCGGTAGCGCCTGGCGAGAGGCATAGCACTATCGGCAGACCGTGCCTGCTCGGCAATATCCAAAATGGCGTCACGATCCTGGTGAAGCTGAAGACTGATTTGCCGGAATAAATCCCCCAGCTGTCTGGCTGATTGACGCAGTTGATCATTATCACCGTCGGCCAGCGCTTGGTTCAGAGATTCAGTTGCCGTGCGTATGGCCGCAACCCTTGCCGCCAATACAGAAGACAAACCCAATTCATGCTCATGGGTTAAGCCACGAACAAACTCAAGTACCGTAGGGTTAACAACAAGATCCCCTGAGCGGGGAACAAGTTGCAAGAGATCCGCATTGAGCAGTGAGCGCAATACTGCACTTGGCTCACTGTTATCCGGGTCTACTTTACCGACCAAATGTAGTGCCTGCTCTTCATCCAGCTCTGGATGGTCACGACTGACACGCACCATGACCTCAACCAGCTCCCAGTGCTGGTGCAATTGGTATACAAGACTTCGAGGATTAGCCACTATTTAGTCCCTTATGGCAGAGTTACGGTGCTGGATAGGATTCGATAACCGTTATCGAATCCGCACTCGTTTACCCATTCGTACCGTGGTTATGAGTTCCAACTTCATTGCCTCAACAAACTTCTCGACAGAGGCTTCATCTTCCAGAAAAACCCCTGCTCCTATCTTGTCCACAAAACTTGCCGCGTTAACTTCTGTAATCGGCTTCGGTTCAGCAACCTTAGGTGGAACAGGTTCGGGGCTCGGGGAGGTTCCGCCTCCTGACACGCCACCTGTATCAACGGGAGAAGGGTCAACTTTGCGCTGACGCTCAAGCTCTGCTTTTACTGCCATGCCCAGCTCATAGAGAGCTTCGTCAAATCGCTCACCAGCGATTTCTGTTTGTAGCATGAAAATGGAGGCGATACTGGTTTCAACCTCCAGATCACTTTTAACCAACTGTAAGGGGCGCAGCAGTCGATTACTCAATTCTGGAGTCGCGATACCACTCTTTTGAATCTCGTCAGAAAGCTGACTGATTTTCAGATCAACTCGCTCCATAGCGTACTGACGCTTGTCATCGAGCAGTTGGTTGTTTACACCATCGACCGTGCTAATGAGAGGTGCCACACGATGCAACATACCGTAAGGCGCCGAATTGGATTCAATTGAACGCAATTCTTCCAGTGCTTTTTTGGCCTCAGGCTCCTTTTCCAGCGCCTGCCGATTTTTGTCAAAATGCGTTAGTGCTGACTGGAGTTGCTGCCAGGTATGGAGCTGATTCTTAAAAAACTCATGAAGGTCGCGATAGTCCTCTTCCAGATCCAGATAATCATCTTTCTTCGCGACAACCTCTTTGAAAAAGTCGAAGCTATCATCATGGTGTAGTAGGCGCTGTAAGATGAGTATGGACTGTTCTATAACGGACCTGCCGGGAAATCGGCCAACGTCGGTTTTACTTTTATAGGATTTAAGATTCCTGAGCCATTCGCCCAGGTGGGTATTATAAAACTCAAAAAGCTCTTTTTCGGGCGCAGGCCCCATGCTGGAAAACAGGTCCTGCGTGAGATTTCTCGCCTGTTTGAGTACGGCCTCGTCCGTTTGACGTTTCTTGATAATGGAAACTTCACGGCGGCGGCGGCTATTCTGCAAAGGCTCCAACGCCTCTTTAACTGCCAAGGTACCACCACCCAACTGGAAAGAAATACGACCTGCCGCTGCCAATCGCCCAGTAATTAACAAGATTTCCGCATCAGGCCAGCCGAATGGGCGTTTGGAGAATCGATCAACCAAATCAGATACCAAAATACGATCAGAGCCAGAGGCCCTCAGTGAGATGTACTGTTCTACCTCTTGAGTCGCTTTAGGATTACCCTCCTCGCCATTGAGCAACAACCCCATTTGACCAACATCATCGAGTGTCAAAACAACGTTGAGCTCGCGCCAAGGATCTTGCTGGTAAACCTTGATATAGCTCAGCTTGGTGTACGTATTCTCCAGCAGGTAGCGGCAGGCCTCATCAAGCTTGGTAAGTGCATTGGATGAAGACAGTGAAAGGTGCTGACCAAGGGCGTAGACTTCCGCTTTCAACAGCATGTCTTCCATTCGGGCACGCAGGCGCTTTTTACGCTCTTGGTTCTCCCGGCCACGATCGGCAAGAATACGGGTAATGTCCGCCTGGGTTCCGTCGTCATTCAGACGAATAAACTTGTTGGTCTTCAGCCAGGTGCGGAGTTCACTGAAGAACTGCTTATCATCACCCAGCTTAATGAGGATTTGACCTTCGCCCTCTGCACTCTTGTTAATGCAGCCAGCCTCAGAGTATTGGCTGTAATCAGTGTCCAGCGGTGACACCACTTCCACTTTCAGGTCAGCTTCGTACTTACCGTCCAGGGTATGCCCATCCAGGTACCGGCCAATGCTGTAGTCCATCTTGTTGGGCTGATGCCGGTATTTATTAGTGTCTCGCAGAAGGTCTTTGAAAATCAGGTTGCTCAGTTCTTTGTTTTCTTCCGAGCTGGCAACGTCAGTGGCCTTAATCTTCTGAGTAATATCCCGCTCTTCGTTGGTCAGGAACAGGAACTCATCACCATTACGGGTAATCAGGCTTTCCTTCTCCAAACGCTGGAGGCTCTCCTCGATACGTTTGCGTAGCGCCAGCTTGTCATCGTCGATTTTCTCAATCGACAGGGTGACCAGGTTATCGAGCGTTCCTTTGATCAGATCTACATACCGGATCATGAACAAGGTGCGGAGCATCTGAACATCGAAACTGTCCAGCGTGGGATTTTCACCAGCCTGATCGATGGTACGCTTGACGGCTGTATCCAAGAAGCCCTCAACGGCGCTATAGAAGCGATGCATGGGCACGAGGGCTCCCACCTCTTCCTTGGCGATGGAGCTGGCGGCCATTTGGAAGGCGTCCAGCATCGACCGTTCACCGTATGCCAGGTGAGCCCCGGTGGCTCCAACTTTACGGATCTCCTCAAAAACCTTCTGTACCAACTGGAAATGGTATGGCGCAAACGGATAGTTATTGACGAAGCTATCTGGACCATCAAAGTTCTTGAGCGTAGGCCCGGAGCGATCGAAGGTAATTTGGTTCTTCAGAATGTCGCCTTTCTGGTCGAACACGGACTTGAGCATGTCCGCCGCTTCCGGTGTTTTGCGCAGCAAACGCTTCTGGATAACCTCATCGGTATTCGAGCTGGACAGCGACAACCTGGTCTTGAACCGACCGGCAATCTTGGAGAAATCGTTGGCTTTTGAAGATGACAGCTCTCCCAGTACCGCATCCATATCGGCCTGAGAGGTCACTATGATCCAGGCTCTGCCCTTACAGATAGTGCCCAGGTTTTCCGTAATAGTTTGCAAGGTCAGCATCAAGCGAGTATTGCTGCCAATGAACTGACCGACTTCATCCACCAGGAACAAGATCCGGTGTTTCGGATCTTTGCTGTCCAGGTACTCTTTGACCCAGTGACAGAAATTCTCCACGGAAACGCTGAAAGTCTCTTCGGACTCTTCAAACCATTTATGGGCAGCATCTGGCGACAGGTTCAATGCCTTGGAAATGGCATTTTCTACGTCGTCCTGATAGAACTGATAGCCGTCACGCTCTTCGAGCCAGGAATGGCCACTGGATTCTTCAAAAGCGACTTTGAAGGTTTCATAGGCGCCTTTCTGTGCCAAATGGCGCTCCATGTGCGCGATGTGCGGGTGATCGCCGCTAAAACCCTGATGTTCATTGAAAACTCGCAGGAAGACGTTGAGGATAGGATTGCCGTCATCGTTTGAGCTGGCCTTACTGTCAATATTGAACAAAATGACATCAGCATGACCACTAACCGCTTTATCAATATCAGCCCGGATAAAAGCATCGCGGATCTTGTGCTCATCAAAAAACTCAACGGCACTGCGCTCATTATCTTCTGCATCCCGCGCCACCTTATTGGCCAGAATGTAGGATAAGGTCTTCAGGAAGTGCGATTTACCAGAGCCAAAAAAGCCAGAGATCCACACCCCTACCCGGTTGGCAATGGAGGGGTCGTTGAGATCGGTACCATAGGACTGGAAGAAATCCCGAAAATGCTTCTCCAGCTCATTAGTGACCACGTACTCGTCCAGTTCCTGGTAGACCGTAGCATCGTCATCCTGGTCAGCCTTAACAACACCGTTAATTGAGCGGTCCAGTGGCTTTAAAAAGAGTTCTTTGATGTTCATAGTGTGTTGATTCCCCTGAAATTCCTTATTAATTGGTCGCTATCGCTTACGGAACCAACCTGAAAGCTCTGTAGTAATTGTTGCTGGGTATTCTCCCGAACAGGCTCATTGCCTGGCCGTTGTATTGGCCGGGATAAAACAGGACGACAGGCTTATGCCCCAACAGTGAATGAAGGCTGTTTAGCAGGTTGTGTGCTCGCAATAACGGCCAAACAGAACCCACTCCAGTAATGAAGATGATGTCCTGCTCGGTAGCGGAATGTTTTTCTGTCAGGTAAGGCGCGAATTTGTCCATGTGCAGCGGCCCTTTCAGGGCTTTCATCAAGGCCTCATCACCTTTGACCTTCTGCATCTCTATGGCTTTATCAACGAAGTTGCGATCGGCAAGATAACCGACCAGGCACTTGAGAAGATTGATGTTAACCACCTTCAATTGGCTATGCTTCTTGGCCAACATGACTTCAAGGAATTCGATGTACTCTCGAACCCCAAGCTCTTGCTCAGGCTCGTAATCAAATATCCAGAAGCCAATTTCATTTCCCAGTCCCTGCCCACTCAAAAACTCTGGGGACAGAATCTTGTCTGGTATCTGATTCAGCCGGTCATGTAGTCGTTGATCCATAGTACTTATCCAATAAAATCTGCGGTCAATGCACTTATCGCGTCCATGCCGACACTTCCATGCACTTTTTAATTCTGTGTTTGTAATGCTCTTCGAGCATGGTTTTGACTTCAGGCCTTACCACAACATGCTGTAGTTCAAGCTTTCGTGTGCTCTTCAGGTACCCAACCTCAGCGAGCATACGAAACACCACCTGCCCCATTTTCTTTTTCGTAGATTCCTTCCAGTCGCAAATGGCCGGATCTCTATGCGACCGGTCTTCGAGAAATTCCGCCCAAACAAACGCATCAAGATGCTCAGCTCTCGACATGTAGGCATCACGAAGTACCGTCTCCATAAACTCAACCAACAAAAGGTTTCGCTCCAACGCGCCACAGAAGGCAACCTGTGTGGCCAACTCGTCATCACCATCTCTCAACGCTCGCCAAAACTCCGGCTCCAGACGCTCAAGTCGCTTGCGAATCGCCGTGGCATTTCGCTTTGCTGACGCTGGCGTGCGTTTTTGCAGCACGTTTTCTACACGGATTGCTTCATCCCACTGTTCAGGTGTTAGACTGTCCATTAGCAAACCAGCAACGATACGGCTTTCCCTCACCATCAGTGAGCCACCCGCCATGTCACTGTCATAATGGAACTGCTTTATCAAACTCAACCTCCCCTAAGACTCTGAGTCAAACAAAAAAGGACTCAGCCTCTTTCGATCTGAATCCAGTAGGATGATGGGGAACTTAAACTCATCGGCTGCTTCATCAACGGTGATTGCCGCCTGATAACGCTGCAAGGTATAGTGTGCCAGTGCTTTTCTCACCGAAATCTGTAACCGACCATCCGGCATACCAAAGTCCTTCTCTACCAGCGCCTTCTGCCCATCGTTTAACTTCGGATTTGGCACAATGGTCAAAAGGATCTGCTCATTCCACAATGAGTCTTGCAAGGGGTCTGGAGATCGCTCTGTAGCAGGTTTTGGTGTCCGGTCTATCCTGGACAGAATGAAGTCACGGAATTCACCACGCTTGTGGCAGTACGCACGAACATGCCAACGGAACCCTGTGTAAACCAGTGTGTGCGGAGAGATAACTCGCTCACTCCATACCGGGTTGGTCATCGAGGCGTAGAGAACTCTAATGCTCCCTTTGCAACGACAAGCCTTGATAACCTCTCTAACAACCTCAGGACGGACCGACCTATCCGGTAGTTGTACAGATGCGAAATTCAAGTCTGTCTCTAACGTGACTGCCATTGATTCACTGACCAACCCCGAAACCATATCCAGATATTCGTTGATATGACCAGTGGTCAAAACGGGCCGAAATCCCGGCTTTGGGACATAAGCCTTAACAGCCCGGTCGTGCATCAGGGAGTCAGGATTATGGTTAGCCATATACCGCTTAATATCGGCAGATGCCTGCTGCCTGCTGACCCCAAACCAGTCCACAAGCCTATTGGTCACAAGCCTTCCTTCCCAATAGGCCAATAGCTCAATAGCCCTCAGTCGAAGTAAAACTTCGTGCTTTTCAGCTCCCATATCCCCAACCCTACATTTTATTGTTCGCCATTGTGCCAAAGGGTTGACAACATGTAAAATAATAGTACAGTAAAGTTTCTTTACATTAGATTGAGGATATAACCATGGCAACAAATCCCCCCAAGGGCGACGGTCACCGCAATGGCGCGGTTCGTGGTCGCTCCCAGACTCAAACCCCGTCCGGCAATTATGTAAAGCGGGATACGGCAACCGGCCGTTTTATGGATGTGAAGACCTCCAGCAAGGGCCCGTTTAAGGGCGTAAGGAAGGAAAAGTAGTGAACTGCCCCCGCAGTTCTGGGGGCTAACCTAATGGCGGATAGCGGAGGCTTCCCAATGGTTAAAATCCAAGGTGCGGTCGTCAAAGAGCAAGGCGTAACGTTTGCGATCACGATAGTGAAACAGCACATCTTGAATTCACAGATGCAGTGTCAGCAGGCGGCTCAATCCTTTCAGCCCCTGTTTCCGGGCATGCCTATTGTGCTGATGGGGCAAGACTCACGCGGCACTCCGAGCTACTGGGGCCGGAGAGATATTGTGAATTTTCTAAGGAACGTCCATCCAAGTCGCATCCCTTGGAAAGAATATACATTCAACTGAGGGAACTGTGATGATCGATATTTCTTTTGAAATAAACGGCAGAAAGGTGTCACCACGCAATATGGGCAATGCCCTGGAAGCAGCTGTTTTACAGTCTGTACAGGAGTCGATCAAAAAGACTGTTGGCTCAGCGCGATGCCCTACTCACGGCCAAACGCCGAAGATTAAAGTGAAGGGGCGCAAACTCGACTCCCTGAGCTTCGAAGTTTCCGGGTGCTGTGACCAACTCATCGAAACCGTAAAGAAGAAACTGAAGTAGGTATTGGAGAAAAATGAACGGACCAACACACCAATTCGCCGGTGCAATTGCAGCGCTGGCTATCACTCAGAGTGACGCGGAGGATAAAACCTCAGTGTTGCATCATCCAGCCGCGGCGGTACCCATAGGTGCTTTTCTCGGCAGATTACCCGATATGATCGAGCCGTCATTGGGTAACCCTAACCATCGACAATTTTTTCACAGTGTCGCCGTGTTGGGCTTGCTGGGAACCGGGATGTACAAGCTCTATCACTGGGACCCGCAGGACAACCTCGAAAGGGCACTAAGAGGATTATTGTTGCTAGGCGGGGCCGCGTATCTGAGCCATCTGGCGCTGGATGCTTTAACCAGCAAATCGCTGCCAATTCTCGGCAAACTATAAGTGGCAGAGCTAAGATTTTTAGTCCAACAGCGCTATGCTCAATCTGAGCTGGAATAGCCTGCAGATGGAGTCTGCCGATGAATACTGCCACCCGCATTGCCCATATTCTCAGAGCCAGTGCTGCTTTGCTCGTAACCGCTGTGGGCATTCTATTCAGCGCCGATGACGACGAAAGCGAAGACCGCCCCTTAGGAGATGGCTCAGACCGTTTTGGGGATCACAATTTTCGTACTGGACGTATGGATTCTGGAACTGATCCAGATGGCTGGTATGAGGAAGACTTGTAACAACACCCTATTTCTTCTTCATCCCTTTTGAGACGGCTATTTTGCCCAAACTGCCGCCCTGCCTTCCTGCATCATCAGCAGGCCTTGCGAGCGGGGAAGTAGCTGCAGTGATAGAGCGCCCTATATTCACCCCCGCCCACGCCATCATCCCACTCCACAGCAGCGGCAATCCCAGATAGAGGCTGGTGGTAATCATATTCAGCAGCATGCGCTTGGCATCGTGTTCGCCGGGGTTGGCGAAGATCTGCAGGAAGACGTTGACGTCCGGGTACATGGACAGAATCAGGTTCTGATCCACCCACATGGCCAGATACCAGAGCACTGTCCAGAATTTGATGGTGAAGATCGCCATGCCGCCCACCACCATCATGGCGATGGAGTAGCGGGACAAGACCACCACCAACGGTAACAAGGCATAGATGCCCAGCAGCATAATGGCCTGCACCATGGGCAATGACTGTAGCACGGCAGTCATGGTGACGGAAAACAGGGCCGAAGCGGTGACCACACCACCGGTCGCCAGGCCGCCTTTGACAATATTTCCTGCCGTATTGAACAAACCCGAGCCGGAGGCATTATTGGCGATCAGTTCATTGCTCGACCAGGAGGGTGGCGCATTGGTGAGAACAGTTTTGGCGACGGCGTCATTTTGCTGTTCGCTGGCCAGTGCCGGTGCGATGGCGACTACCAGACCGGAGAAGCCGGCCGAGGTGGCATCCGCCTCGTTGATCAGCTTTTCACGTAAGCCGATGGCCCCATCCTCCCACCACTGGTTGCAGTAAGGTTTACCCCAGGCTGGCGGAGTCGTCAGATCGTATTCCGTATCCCTGGTCGCGTTGTAAGCCCAGCCGGCAATTTGGTTGGCCGGGCGCAGGGTGTCGTAATAACCCACTGTATCCCGGTAGACGTGTGAGCCCATCCAGTCGGGGTCATCGGCGCCATAGGTGGTGAGAATGCCATTGATGGCCGCTGTGTTTGGTCGTTCAGCCTGGTATTTGGAGCGGGCCGGCACATAGCACTGGCTGAAGAAATCACTCACCTCCTGCCTGAGTCGCGGATCGGCAATGGTGGCCAGGTGTGCTTGTTGCTCGAAGGTGCGCATATCAGCCACGGTTGGCAGGCCTTCGACAATGGCGTGATTCAGGCCGGAGCTGAGGGCGATCACGCCGTACCACCAGACGGGAACATTGACGGTTGCGGCAGAACCCGTGAAGCCGGTCGTGCCATAGGTGCTCTGTGGAGCCGCTACGGTCGCGGTTGTTGGCGTTGGATTCAGCAAGGTCGGCGGCGGCGAGTAGGACAAGGTACCGGCATTGAGTGTCGTGAGGGCAGCGGGTTGCCCCGCCAGCACGACTACCAACAGCGCAATGAACAGCTCGATCTCCATGCGCCGCAGTGAGAGGACGCTGGCATGGCCAACTTCACCGCCCTGCGCCGGTTCGCGCCAGTTGTCGATCAGGATGCCCAGAAACGGGAGATAGACGATGCCGGTACTGACCAGCACATCCCACAGAATGCCGTAGAAGGTCCAGCCAAAAAGGGAAGTAAAGAGCTCCAGATAGCTATCGACACTCATTGCCCTGCTCCAACGATCAAGCTCTAACCATCAGGTCAACGGCATTGACCAATACACCCTGCCCTAACACCAATTCGAGCAAAACCAACCAGGTGACGGCGCGCCAGCGTATTCCTGTTAGTCTGGTTGCTTTGGCCCGGCTCAGGATTGTCGCATCAGCCAGCCAGGCAACCAGATATTTCCAGCCAAGGGCAATAACAGCGATCACTGTCCAGCGCATGGCTGCCAGTGTCGTCCGCCAGTCGTCGATGCTCTGTTGAACGGATTGCACGGAATCCGTTTGTAATCGATGTATCAGGAGATACCCCACCAGCGCTGTCAGCAACACGGCCATGGTGGTGAATAGCAGAAAGTTTTTTCGCCGTGATCGGAGGTTATTGAACACGCCCACCTCGCAACGGATTGGGATCCAGGGTCGGCACTTCCGGTACGGTAAGTGAACTCTGCCGTTTGGCAGCCGCTCGCTCCAGTAATGTGGCAACGGTGTCGGACACCACTTCCTTGCGCACACGGGTTTCAAACAGCAGGTTTTCGATTTCTTTATCGAGCTCGGCGATGGAGTTGTCCGCATGCTCGCGGGCCACTTCGGTGGCGTAGACCTCTGGGACCTGCCGCCCCGACAGTAGCAGACGTCGGGCGTACAGTGCCTTCTCGACCGTGCGCGCGGTGCTGATCTCGGAGACCAGGCGGCCCATGATCAGACTCTGCTCTGAAGCCGGCATCTCGCGGATCGCTTCGATCACTTGCCGGGTGATGGCCACGCCGGGCGCGGTGATCTGGTCGAGATTGGTCAGGGTGAGTGGTGTCGCGCCACTGACCAGGTTCTGGATCTCGGTGGTGACGGCAGCGGATTCCTGATAGAGCTTCGGCAGCAGGCCTGTACCGGGAATGCTGTCTTTGCGGCAGGTATCGCAGGTGGTAACGATATTCTCGCCCACCACATCCACGGTCCAGTCCCGGGCTTCGCCGGGCGACCCCCAGATTTCCGAGAGCCGGGTGGCCGATGCGGCTGGTACCGGACTGGTGTCAGTCACGGCGCGATTCATATTGATGTTGTAACCAGCCTCGACGATATCGCCGGTGAACTCCAGCACTGGCTGGCCGGTTCCTCCGGCCTGCCCACCGATCCAGGGCACACCGTTATCGCCGTTAGAGGATTCCACCGTGTCTTTGGCGGTGACGGCATCATTGCCGCCTATACCCATTTGCACCTTCCAATCGTTACCTTTGGATAGGGTGATCAGATCGGCGTAGGGGTTCTTGCCCTGGGCGATTTCCGCCTCCATCTGCTCGCAGGACTTGGTCGCCAGCTGCATGGTTTCTTCGGCCTTGATCAGGGCATTCTGGAAGAGATCGTACAGGCCGGGGTTGGCTCGCTGCAGAATGAGTGCCGGTAACGACGCTATGGCGCTGGTGGCCGCTGCCGTCATGGCATTCATCATGTTGTCGACACCGGAACCGATGTCGTTCAAGGTATTGGTGACCGCTGCCACCGGATCGAACTTGCCGCAGCTGTAGCCGAGTCCCAGTTGGGCAGAGCCTCCCAACGTCGTGGAAACCACAGCAGGATTGGCCGGTACCGAGACCGGTTCGGCGCCACCGATCTCGTAATACCACAGCCCATCTTCCGTGGGCGCCTGAGCGGCATAGCTGTCGGGGCCAATGGCGACCACCAAAGCGATCAGCAGACAGTGAATAGGATTGTGGTTGATCATGGCGGGTAATCGATCCAGTTGATGTCGAACAGAAAAAACTGACCTTCTTTTTCACAGCACTGATAAGGCCTCCACAGGTTCCAGGCGTAATCACCCTCCTCGTCCACGCGGCCACCACCCCAACCAGTGGCGCTGGCGAGATCGTTGGTGCCAAAAACAGCGCAGCTTGATTCTGCTTTGGGGAGCAACATCTGCCACTCACCGGTGGCAGGATCGTCTTCAACCAATGGACCCGGCGACCAAATCCGCTGGTCGGAGCTGGAAGACGGTTCGATCTGATCGTAAATGTGCGGCTGACCGTTCCGGGTCACGATATCCCCGGCTCGCTGCGCATTGATTGCTGCGGCCTTGGGCTCCTCTGCCTGTGTGGTCCAGCCTGTTCTGGGGTAGACACCACCCCAGGTCTGCAGAGGCCAGGTGCCGATTTCCCGCATGCCGGGTATCAGACTCGCTGGATAGAACATCTCCGGGATTTCCATACGCCAGGAGAGCGCATCCAGGCTCGACATGAAGTAGGGATAAAAGGAGGTGGTTTCTGATTCACACAAATAGCCGGTACCCGCCAGGACACCCGACAGCGAACCTAAAGGATGGCCGATGACATCGGTCTCCCGAAAGATCAGATTGCGGTGATCCTTGTTGCCCTGCCCACCTTCCGTTCGATTCCCGGCGCTCTCGATGGGCACGGCCAGCAAGCTGCCGAGCAGTCCTGTCGCGGCGGAGCTTTGGGCGGCTCCAAGAATGCTGCGAATCTCTGTCCAGGGATTGCTACCGAGTTCGTTGTAACTGCTCACCACCGCATCCGGCTGGTAATGGCCAACTTTGATGGAGGTCTCGACATCGCATTCGTAAATGGAACAGCGTAGCCAAAAACACATTCCCACCGGCATCCAGCGCATGCAGCTGAGTGCTGCACTGGTGGTCTGGGAGACAATCTCCGTGGTGGAGATGGTTCCAGCATGGCTTATGAGGGAGGCCCACATCAGCAGGAGGAGCCCACAACGGCTGAGGGAGCGCATCATGATCTTGGCTCTCCCGCCTGCCACTGCCGATACACTTGAGTTGCTGCCCGAATGTCGGTGATGCCATACACCACGGCTTTGCCATCGAACACAATGGCCGGGTAGCGATCAATACCATACTGCATCGCTTTAATTAATCCGTTAGCGGCATTTTCCAATTGTTGACCCACCGCTGTATTCATTAATTGAAAACGCCTCAATACCAATTCCTTGGCTTTGTCTGGATCCGTTGGCAAACCATGAGACAGCTCACGTTGCAATCGATTGATTCGATCGAGTTCGTAGCGTGTATATTTCACGCCCGGCAGCTTAACGGAAGAACGATTATTGCCCGTGTTGGGCGGTGCCTCGGAAATGGTAAAGCATTCAATAGTGAGCGGTGTTTTATTACCCGCCGCACCGCCATAGCAGCTGATTGCAATTGATAGCAAAAAACCAAATGCGATAGATCGGGGAAACTGTTCAATGGTGGCGTAAGGCATGGCTATCGACCCAGGGTTATTCTCGACAGTCTGATTGATGCAACGTTATAAAAAAATAGAAAATTCCAACAGGTACTTGCGTAGTTATTTCCTAACCGCGCCAACATAAGCGCAGCGACTCTTAAACTAAGCGAAGCCGATGGCGTTACCTTACTGCAGTATAATTGGCAGATAATAAACCCAACGTAAGCAGAAGCGGATGCCTGGAAAGCCTCACGTTCACAACACGGTAAAGGCTGGGGTGGAAGTTTCGAAATGCTTGCTGCTTATCTTAAAAATTTAGATATGCGCTCAGAAGTTGATAAGATTACTCATCCTTAGTGGATAACCTGGAGTAACAAGGCATTTAGCTATTGACATTAAAAATCATCTCAACGGATGTTGTTCCTGAATGATGACGCGGGTTAACGTCCCCGAAAATATCAATACTGCCTTGCCCGTATACCTTTCAAGTCATTGGCTGCCTAATAATCGTTTTCCATTTTTCTGGTTCTGACCGCCTAATATCGCTCAAATAAATTTCATGATGTTTTCCCCTTAGTATGCTTTTACTTTCGTCGATAAAGGCGTGAACTTTCTCTACTGCCGGGCCTTCATCTGAAAATGGGCCGACATGAAGTATTTGTGCAGCCTTCCCCTCGTTAAACGTTTCAAACCTTACTAGCGGAAGCGCCGTTGGATTTTTCTTTTCTTTAACCTGTTCGATCGCATCTAACACCATCGACTCCGTAACCAATACTGGCTGCATAATCATCAGCGTCCATTTCCAGTCATCTTTGTTGTCAACACTAAAAGATGTCATGTCATCAGCCCACCACAAACCTTCCAGTGGCATCACACCATAATCAACAGCGATATCACTTCGCTTGATCATAAATTTCAACGTATATGAAAGCGGGTATAAAACACCAATAGCATCTTGATAGGCTTGTGCGTTATTTGGATCACCCTCACCGTCGATCATCAAGTAGTTCATTGCAGGGACATCAACAATGGCCACGTCCCTGGCCGAAGGCCTATAAAGGTGTTTTAGTTCTTTCTTAAAATCAATTTTCTTCATCGCTGCCTACTCTGGCATAACATCCGCGTATGACGTCTTTGTATGGAGGTTCCTTTTCCTCATAGTGCTTCTAAATGAGTGTGGACACACATCTTTCTCCAGGACATTGAAAAAATCTCAATCGCCATCATATTGGGCGCCAAGTTATGAAAAAGGCACTCTATTGCGCCTTCAAATGCGATGCAACCTAGCTCCGACATTTCGTGGCAATGATTTTTTCTTCCTTTCCTGTAAGCCACATCCATTGTATGCCTCCTTTAGATAAGGTGTATTTTGCTATGCTTCACGTCTGTTTAACCTTAGGAGCCAAATGTATCATGTAGTCAAACTTACCCACTGGCACGCCTTTCATTCGCATAATGTTATAAGCGGTAACCAAATGAAAATATAGATTAGGAATTAGGAAATCATTAACGTATTCCAGCCCCGGCAGCTCTATGTATTGCTCCTCGCCTATATCTATACGCATCACCTCCTGTAACTTTTCGTCATTTACAGTTACGCTGATTAACTTCGATCTGGTATCGTCAATAATCTTTCTCGCCTCACTCAGCGATTCAACGTCTGCTGACAGATTCTCCATCGCGGCACCTTCGCACCAAAGTGCAAAATTTCGTGGTTGATTGCATGCGTAAGCAATCTGGGTACCCAAAGGAAGCATGTCGTCAATGAGACGGTAGCCTAGTATTGAATCCGCTTCTTTCTGAAGATGCTCAGATGAAATATCTATAATATGAGATAGCGTACTAAGCCGTGATAAAAACAATTCCCGAAAAGACTTTATTTTATCTTCTGGCATATTGAATCCTATTTGATGACTTAAAACATAACTGGGTATAATTTCGATCTCACCTTCAAAGCTTTAACTCCAGAGTCCATATTCACATAGTGCCACAGCGTTTATTCGGTGATTACTCTCCAGAAAACTGTGCAAAAACTTCCTCACCGGTCAAATTTTTGGTTTCATTTGAAAATTGATAATATTCAGGTTTTTCATCAATGAATATCTGATGACTAAAGTTGTATGCCGATTCTGCGTCCAATAATCCTGCGGGGAAATGGTATTGATTATTTGGCTTCAGAAAATAAAACAGATGCGTACCACACGTAGTACAGAATCCCCTCTCGGCCCATTCTGATGATGGATACCGGGTTATCCCTGATTCATTGGATATTTGATCTTGCCCCGTTTTCTCGGACAACAAGCTAAGCGACTTTTTTAGCTTCAAACGCCTCCGGGCTCAGGTAGCCCAGTTTCGAGTGAAGCCGCTGGCGATTGTAGTACACATCGATGTATTCGAACACGTGGGCCTTAGCTTCGGCGCGCGTGGCGAATCGTTCACCATGGATGGCCTCAACTTTGAGGCTGTGGTTCCAGCTTTCCATGGCCGCGTTGTCGTAACAGTCACCTTTTTTGCTCATACTGCAAATCAGTTTGTGGTCGCGCAGGAGCTTTTGATAAGCACGACCACAATATTGACTACCGCGATCCGAGTGCACGATTACGCCACCTGGCCGCTTGCGTCGCCACAGAGCCATTTGTAGCGCCCCACATACCAAGTCAGCCGTCATGCGCTCGGACATGGCCCAACCAACCACCATGCGCGAGTAGAGATCCATGACAACAGCCAAGTAAAGCCAGCCTTCGTCGGTCCAGATATAGGTGATGTCGCTGACCCACTTTTGATCAGCGCTCTCAGCCTCAAAATTTTGCTCCAGCAGATTGGGCGCGACTGGCAGGCTATGGTTGCTGTTGGTGGTTGCCTTGAACTTCCTCGCTGCCTTGGCTCTTAAACCTTGCGTGCGCATAACTTTGGCAACCCGCTTGCGGTCGGCTGGCTTGCCTTGGTCGCGCAACTCCCGAGTGATTCTGGGGGCGCCTGCGCGGCCTTTGTGTGCAGTGAAGATCGCTTTGATATCCTCCGCCAGTGCTTCATTGGCCAGTTGGCGGACAGTAGGTTGACGATGCCTCCATGCATAGAAGCCGCTGCGCGATACCGTCAATAGCCTGCACATGGTGCCGATCCGGAAATCGGATTCTAATGACCTGATCATTGCGTACCTCACTTCGGTTGTTTCGCGAAGTACGCCGCCGCCTTTTTTAAAAAGGCGACCTCTTCCTCCAGACGGGCGTTCTCCCGCTTCAGCCTCGCCATTTCCGCCTGTTGAAGCTTTTGCTCTTCGAAGCTCTGGCCAGTTTGTAACCGTTTGGCCCGCCAGTTATAAAGCATCGTCTCGGCGATACCCAGGTCCTTTGCGGCCTTGGCCACTCCCTCCCGGCCGGCAAGCTCCAGCGCTTGCTCTTTGAACTGGGGTGAATATGTCTTGCGCTCTGTACGTTTTTTGGTCACTTTGGTTTTCATTGAACACCTTGGGGGTTAGAGATTACTCTCTTAGCCCGGTGTCCGGGAATTGGGGGCAGGATCAATTTTCTTTAACTCCCCGCTGTCGATAACCAGCATTGGGCCACCGGACCACGTTCTACACATACTACAATGACAAGCAGCGACTTCAGTATTTGATAGCTCAACTTCCAGCTCAATAGAGCCACATAGACATTTTCCCTTTGCTTTCATCGTTTTTTCTACCCTCTTAATTGGTTCATAGTTCACTGAAGTTTAAGTTGCACCTCATCGAGATAGGAAGAGACCCCGCTAGTGCAAAATTTGATCCCTTCCAGTTGTTATGCCACGCCTCTTTATTGCGCTGTATATCCGCCATCAATTGAATGAACACTACCGGTAATAAAGGAAGCGGTATCGCTAAGGAGATATGCAACCAACTCAGCGACTTCTTCCCGAGTCGCCAGTCTCTTCATTGGATGCACACTTGCCATCCAGTCAGTGACCTCTTTGCCGGAGTCAAGAATTCTTGGCGTTGCAACGTAACCTGGCGCAACCGCATTAACTCTGATATTGGAGTCCGCCAACTCCAGCGCGGCAGACTTGGTTAAGCCGATAATGGCATGCTTGGCTGTTGTATACGCCGACATTCCCGCCAGCCCCACCAAACCATTCGCCGATGACATGTTCACAATCGCGCCACCACCACTCGATAACATCGCCGGTATTTCATATTTCATGCAATAAAAAACGCCTGACACATCGATATCAATGACCTCCTTCCAAACATCGATATCAACATCTTGTATAGGTACCCCTGCCGTACCGGTCACACCCGCATTATTGACAGCGAAATCAAGACGACCGAATCGATCAATTGTTGCTCTGACAGCCTCTTCAATGGCTTTTGGATCTCGCACATCAGACTCAATAGCCAGTGTTCGCTCGGCATTGGGGTCAATTCTTGCGCAGACTTTTTGTATAGGTTCCAAATGTCGGCTCACCAACACCACAGAAGCCCCACCTTTATGGAGTCGTTCCGCTATCGCTTCACCATTGCCTGTTCCAGCTCCAGTGACGAGCGCTACTCTTCCTGTAAAAGTCATTCTGAAACCTCCGATTTTTCTCTTGTGTGCTTACTGCTATCTACTTACCGCCCTGTTCGTATAATGCCTTAGCACGCGCTGAAATTTCCTCAGGGTTAAGATCTTCTATGTGAGTGGCAATAAACCACAAATGCCCAAAGGGATCTTCCACCGTTCCGTTACGATCACCATAAAACTGATTTTCAACAGGCTTAACCACTTTGGCACCCGCCTCAATTGCTCGTGAAAATATTTCGTCAACATTCTCTACATAGAGGTGAATCCCTACAGAGGTTCCCTCCAATTTTTTGGGGTTACGAAACCCGGATTCTTCGCACGACTCCGCTAACATGATGGCGGAGTCACCTATTTTTATTTCAGCGTGCATGATGTCTCCATTGGGTGCCGCTAGGCGAAACAGCTCTTCTGCACCCAATGCACACTTGTAAAATTCTATGGCTTCTGCCGCGCCACTAATACTTAAGTAGGGCGTTATCGCATGGTAGCCTTCGGGAATGGGCCTAACGGACATAAATCCTCCTTTTTATGTGTCAGCTTAAAAATTATAGGCAAGTGCAAGGCTATCACATGATACTGTATATGCAAACAGTATTATGGTGTGATTTTGACAGAGCGCCAAAAAGGGTCAAACGGCGATTGACGAGAACAACTCGTTTCACGACACTGCGTTACGCTTGCCCGCGAACCTTGTTCAATAAGATACTTGCTTCATTATTGCCAGATACTCACACCAACAACACAAGGTACCAGCGTCTGGTGACAGATAAAAAACGATATTGATGCGCTTTTATGCATTTCTCAACATTTCTTTGAGTTTGTTAACTGTATTCAAATTGCGCCCCGTTGCTGGGACACCCAAACAAGCTTCTATACCCACGACCAATTTAGAACGCCCAATCCCATCGGGATCATATTTTTACCCCCGACATTCACACCTCTCAGTAAAATAATGTAGGTATTCCTATTATCCCGCCTATACATAACATCAGTTACCAATCCTGCTGCTAGTTCTTCTAATTATCCGACACACCAAACATCTTCCGACAATAAATCAAAAAAATACCATAGGGGCGTCCGGAAATGACAAGGAATAAGAGTATTGAAAGCCCTGCTTTTACCGCCTGTATTATTGTTGCTCCGCTCAGAAAAAGAAGGATTAAATACAAGGTCATTTGAAAAGTTAAGTTCGCGAAAGTATCTATTATTGCCACTTTTAACTGCCCCGAATTCTCATCACCTAAAAGCTTAAGCAACCAATCTCTGTAAATGCCATAAGGCCTTCCGGCAAAGAGCATAATGGGTATCGCTGCGAGACGGATTCTCATGGATTGATCGAATGATAGCCCGGCGATAATGACCTCGATAAAAGCCCCACAGACGGTGGAAAATACAACCATCGCAATGGTATCTGCGAGATAGTGCCTCATATTGATTGTCATATCTTATTTTCGTGTAATGAGGCGGAAACACCCGTCCTTTGGTCCAAACCCAAGCTTGGTTCGCACCCCCCCCCATTCATGCGGTAAATACCTTCATACAGCCCGGCAGACGCGTCAAAAGCCTACGATATTAATTAATTTAGCCCTTTAATTGATTGAACAAAAAACATCGTAGACGCGTATTCGCTCTTATATTTTGTTAAACAGCCCTTTTCTCATGATCATAATTCACTCATACATTTGATCAAAGCCTTATACTATTTTTTTCCGAAATCATTACCGTTTGCATGCGATTCTTTGCGCCACTTCATACACCGCTTCCAACTCACTACAGTTTTTTTCGCGCATAATGGCGGCGCGCTCGGCCTTTTCGTGCTTTTCGGTCATGGCCAGGGCGAGCGATAAGGCTGGCGGTACGTTGCGGAACAGCGCTTCGACCTTGTCGGCCAGTACCACACCCTCTACGTATTTCCCCGGCTCCTTGCGGGCAGACAACAGCAGGTTGCGCTGTTCGTCATTGAGATCCTTGAAGCGGGCGATCTGCTCCACCTCCTCTTTCGGCATGACCAGGCACAGCCACCACTCCATCATATTGAGCATCTTGCGGCTGGCATCCGGAAAGTCTTCCAGATTCTGGGTGGCAATCCAGAACCAGGCACCGAGCTTGCGCCACATCTTGGTGATCTTGACCACGTAGCGCGCCAGCAAGGGATTGGTGGTAATGATATGGCCTTCGTCAGTCACCACCAGCGTGGGCCGATCGTCGTGTTGATGACGTTCCACCAGGTCGTTGATGTGACTCATCATGGACAGGTAAGCGACGGTGAGTTGATCTTCGTAGCCTTCCCGGGCCAGCATGCCCATTTCGAGGATGGTGACATCGGCTTCTGGCCAGGACTGCCCCGGCCGGTTGAAGAAGTGGCCCGCCAGGCCCGAACAGAACAGCGCCATACCATCCCCCATTTCCAGTGCTCGATTACGCCGGTGTTCGGGCAATTCCCTGTTGGTGGCGATGGTCTGGAAGGCGTTGACCACATCCTGGGTAATCACCTGGGGTCGACTGGTCTCTTTCACGGTTTTTGCGGCAAGGAATATGGCATTACGGATCAGCAGTCGGTCGGCCCGGGTCAATCGCGCGTCTTCACGTTCATCGCCACCGGTGATCATGATACGTGCAGCAATCTCCATTTCGCCGAGAATATCGCGCCCGCCGCCCTCTTCGTCCATCTCATCATCTTCGTCTAACGTCTCCTCCATTGTGGACTCATCGACGTCGAGCGGATTAAACGCATGGCGACGATCCAGCAGTCGAAGCGCATCGGCAAAGGGCGGCAGGCTGACATCGACATTGGGGTTCAGGGTGATCTGGTTCACTGACAGACCGTGATGCGCAAAATGCTGCCCCAACAACGAAAACGAAGCCCCGGCCTCGATGATAAAAATCCGTGGCCGGTGTCGTGCCATCATCTGCTGCAACAGATACACTAGCAGTGCTGACTTGCCCGCCCCCGTCGGCCCCAGGATCAGCATGTGGGCGTTCTTCTTGCGGTCATCCCGGTGCAACGGATCGAAGACCAGCGGTTCGGCACCCCGGTTGTAGAACACCAGGCCGGGATGACCGGTGCCACGGGAACGGCCGTAGAACGGTACCAAATTGGCAATATGCCGGGAGAAGATCAGGCGCGAGCGACGGCGGGATTTGTCCAGGTCGGCGTCGTAGGCCATGGGCAGGTTACGGATGTAACTGTCGAGCGACAGCAGGTCAGCTTCCTGGGCAATGGGCTGCAGACCATTGGGCAAAAGCAGCGCGTGGAGACGATTCAAATTGTTCCGTAGCGCCTTTTGATTATCTCCGCGCACATAGAAGGCCATGCTCACGGGATACAGCTTGTTGCCCTGCGCCATTTCCCGCTCCACGTGTTCCGCATCTTCCCGGGTGATCGACGCCTCTGCGGAATCACCCACCGCTGCGCGCTTGATCTGGGCAATGTGATTGCGGGTGGTGTCTTGCGGTTTGAGCGTGAGTGTTATTGCCATGATGGTGTGCTCGGGCAAACGATCGAACAGCGAATACACCTGATCCCCGGCCTGGCGCTCCGCCGTGAAGTGCCCGATGTCCGGGGCCCGCCGCAAGCTTTGTACGGTCACGACGGTGTGCGGCATATTATCGAAAATCCAGCTCGAGGTTGCCTCATCGGAGTGTGGCATCGACAGCGTCAGCTGTTCGGCAAAGTCATAGCCGAACGGCAAATTGTCATCACCCGGATAGGGTGCCAACTGCATCAGTGATTCCGGATTGCCGTCTGCCAGCGGTGGATTGGGATTGAACCAGCTCAGCAACCACTGATAAAACGCCTGACCACTGGCCCGTTGGGCGTTGATTCCAGCAGAGGCCAGTGAGGCGATCCATTTGGTGGCCACGTCATTGAGCGCTTCCTCCACTTCAACAGCGGGTGGCGTTTTGCCATTGCTTGCTAAACGACGATAGAGCACAACGCGGATCCGCCGTTGCTGCCCCTGCCAACGCGAACCGGTGACGGTGGTATCGTCAAACAACCCACCCGGCCGGGAAATCGCTTGCAGGTGCTTCGACATCACCGACAGGTAATGTTGAGAATAATCCGATGCACGAACCGCCGGCGATGGATAACTGGCCAACGACTCATTGAATTGAGTTAGCCTGGGCTCGTCCTGTACATAGATCTGTAAGACCCAAGGCGCATCGTCGCGCTCGGGAATGGCCTCATTGATTGCCGTTTGAATGGCGTCTCGCAGCTGGGCCATAAAGGCCGGCGTCCTCGCCTCGCAACCGACCGGCTGCACCTCGAACATGGCGCCGAGGCTGACCCCGTCCTCTAACAGAAAAGCTCTACTCTCGGGAATGTATTCCATCCAGGGCAGCAAATCGGTAAACGAAGGCGGGCGGGTATAGTGTTGTTTGACCGCGGCAGCGGTTAAGGGCTCACCCTCAGGAAGGTTAGGTTTATGTTTTGGCATCAGGCGTTCCTACTGATCCAACGTCGAATGATTGACCGCTGCGGACGCTTCACCGGGCACTTCCCCCGGCACTTCTCCCGGTAAGGCGTACTCCACCTTTTCATAAAAGGGAAAGGTGGTGACATAACCTGGTACCGGAGTGCGTCCACTGCCCGATAAGTGAGGAAAGATATACATCACCAGCGTAGGATTCGGCAGACGGGGAAATACCGTGTCGATTTCATTAGCAGCCTCTCGAACAAAGCCCTGGTAGTGGTCGATGCCAGATTGCGGTAACGGCTGACCACCGATGACTCGCCGATGGTCTGGCTTCTGAACATCCACCATGTGCTGATCGTAAATGGACTTCATGGTCGGGCCGTCCTGCGGTAGTACTGTCTCTTTAGTGCTGGCGCAGCCGACCATCAGAGCGCTAGTCCAGACCAGAACCAGTGGTAAACGTCGCTTGCTGGAAAAGATTGGTTTCATGATGAAGTTTCCTGCCGTTGGAATGGAAATCGATGGGGAGTTCATGATCAACGTGAATTGCCAGCTGGACACCGGCGGGCACGAAGACCGCATCGAAGCTCTGTGCCTGACGCTCCCGCAACCACTGGGCGACTTCGTCGCTACCGCCGCTCAGGGTTTTGCCCAGTACGTATTTACCGGTCTCACCGGAGACCACACTGGTGGCCGAGCCTGAATCATTGATCAGCGTTGTGGTTTCGGCCTGTGATGCCGCTTCACCGGCGGCTTCGAGGGCCATCACACCAATGCGTTGTGCCAGGAATGCGGAAGCGTTGGTCTTGCGTTCGCCCGTGATACAGGGGATACCCCGCGCATCGGAGATCCAGCCCAGCGGTCTATCGCTGCTTCCACTGGAACCACCCCGTTGGTTGTCATCGCTGGAGAGGGTCTGAATGGTGCCGTCCTCGAACACGAAGGTCACCGATTCCAATTTCCCGGTCACACAGGAGAGCGTCCAGTCGCCAACAGCCGTTCCACTCCAGATCATGCCTTCAATGCCTGGAATGCGCAGTCCATTGGCGGCCAGGTTTTCTTTGCCGGTAATCACCTTGAACGGCATGGGATCGCGCACCTGTCCCTGAATTGGCACCCTGCCCACCAAGGCGGTCATGCCAGTTGATCCAATCAGGGTGGCATTGCGCGGCACGGTGTAGACCGGCAGAGCAGTATTGAGGGCTTCGGATCCTTTCGCTACCAGCGATTTCACTTCCGGACCGGCGCTATCTAACGCATTGCGGCTGCCGCGAGTGAAGCGGTTAAGCAACGTCTCCTTATCAGCATCAGGCGATGGCGCAAGCTCTAGGGGGTTGACCCACACCAGTGATTCCGCTTCCGACGCCGATGTGCTGACTCCATCCAGACCGAGCCCGACCGGAATATCAGAACCCGTGGAAGACCGCTGTGTCGATGATGTCCCAAAGCGGTTGGCCAGGGAATCCACCCTCGCCGTCAACGCGGCGATAGCCGACGTGGTTTCGCTTGGCGCGGCGTCGGTACGTTTTGCCTCCAAGGCTGTCTGCACTCTCGACAGCACGTTGTTTTCGATCTGCTTTCGGTCTTCGATCAAATCGCGGTTTTCCTGCTTGAGTGCGGTGTTATCCCGGCGCAGGGCATTGAGCTCCGAAGTCATGGCGCTGACATTGGCCGTCAGTGTCTTGATGGTATCCGCCGGTGTATCGGCATCCGGTTTCGGTGCCTGTGGCACGGCTTCCAACAACTGAGGTTGCTCGTCACTCGGGGAGCAGGACTTCACCGCGACGAGCACCGCCATCAGCACAACGGAACCGGCAAGAAGTGGTAACAAACGATTACTGGTGACCATCGACATGGGGTAGATTCCTATCCTCTCTCAAAGCGCCACATCAAAAGGCCGCATCAAAGCGCCGATCCGACACCAGATAGACGGCTGTGGTATCGGCCTCACTGCCAGCGGGTAACAGGCGATTGTGCTGAAAGGTCGCCGCCAGCCATGACCCGCGCAGTTCGCGTGGATCCAGCACCACGGGTCTTTGGGTACGATTGATCAGCTTGACGGCAGTGACGTACCGCAAACCCGCCTTCCAGGCGGCAACCGGCACGGCTTCGATCTTGCCGCCAACCACCAAGTCGACCGGTTCGGGGTTCACGGGTATGGCAACCACGCCCGGCTGCCGGGGGATCAGTCGTGTTGGCGCATAGAGTTGTTGCGCGGCATATCGGGTTAAAGCGGCATACCCCAAAGGCTGTGAGCGGTTGCCCGATGTTGACTGATCGGCACCGGCGTTTTCCGACGAATCCTGCGGTGGCTTTTGTGGTGATTGGAGCAGCACCTGTACATCCGGCAATGATCGACTGTCTGCTCCGCCTGGCGCCGCTGATATATCGAGGACGTAGATCGGGCCGTCGGTTTCCGGGCGCACCATGACACGGGTGGGCTCAAAGGCTTGCCTGGCCAACAGGTATAGGGTGCCGTTGATGCTTTGGCTGCGCAGCAACGGTGTCAGTGACTGCGGCAGGCCGATGCTCACCGAATCCGGAAAATGCACCAGGCGCTCTTCACCGACGACCAAGGGAATTGCGATGGGCGCTTTGTTCCAGACAACGCGTTCCTGAGTGCTCAATGCCGCGTCATCGACTTGTGCAAAGGACAGCAGCGGGAAACATAGCCCTAAAAAATGAAACCAGAGCAGAGCGATGCATTTCACTGGGGAGTAAAAATACCGAGTATTCATCTTGAGGATTCCTTACCTGTGTTGGTGCCCGTTGCGCTGGATTCGGCGAGTTCGGCATCGGTTAATCGACGCGGGCCGTCACTGGCGTAGCCGTCGAGTGCCAACCCCCAGGGATTGGCTTCCGGATCGATAGCCTGACGCACCACGCGAATCGGGTAGCGAATCGTGGTTTGCTTGACGGTCATGCCTTTCACGGACTCCAGCAGATCCAGATCCAGCCAGACAATCCAGACATCGGGCGATAACACATCGACGCGGCGCTCCTCGTAGCCGTGCCCCGGCACTTCATGGACACCGCGCACCCGGTAGGCCAACTCGCCGCGCCGGGCTTTGAGTTCCATATCGGCGATCAGGTCATTGCGGTAGCGCGGTGTCAGGTAGGGCGAGATCCGAAAAATTGCGCTGCCGTAATCCGTTGCGCCGTTTTCGGGCCAGCGATTGAGTTGCTGAAAGATATAGAACGCAAAGGCATAGACATTGGCCGGAGGCACCTCCTCAGCCGCCAGAACTGCACCCGAGCGCAGATCGGGTGGCACATAAACCCGCAGCTGCTTGGGTGCCTGGCTCCAGCCGATCCAGAGCGCGAGAATGATCATCCCTTGCAAGCCAATCACGATCCACAGGGAGCGCAAATGGGACCGCACGTTATCGATTTCGAGTCGGTAGCGGCGCATAGTGCGTTCTCCCTATATCCCAGGACCCGCTGCGTAGTACCCAGGGCGTGCGATACAGCCCCATCGTCTGCAGACGGATACGCAGCCATTGCTGGTAATAGCCTTCAGGTCGGCCGCGTTTGATACGCTGAAACAGCGTCGCCAGAGCGACCACAGTGGCCACCACACCGACACCGGCGATACCAAAACCCATGGTGATGGCACCCAGCAACCAGGCCAGTAACAGACTGAGGGGCAGCCATATCACAATGGCCAACCCCACAATCATGCCCAGCTCTGAAGAAGAGCAACCTTTAAAGATGGCGGGCTCGGCATTGAGCCGATCCGCCAGAATTTCATGGTCGTTGGACATTCGCGTCTCCTACGGCAAGTTGATATTGACGTCGGGTGTTAAATAACCCCAGCCGCTTCTGTGAGCAGATAGCTGGCGAAGATCAGCACGATCGCGCCGACAATCCCCAGCACACCGACTTCAGCCCACTCCGCCTTGCCCTGGCGAGCTTCATTGAATTTTGCGAAGCCCAGGTAGGCGATCCAGAGAAAACCCAGCACTGCGATGGCCAGGCCGAGCACCAAGCCACCATCTTTGATGTAGCCTTGAATCAAGCCGATCCAGTCACCCGCTGGTGGCGCGGTACTCGGCGCAACCGGTGTCGGCAACGCCGCCCAGAGCGGCAGTGGGAATAGCACCGCGACCACTGGCGATAGCGACTTGCTGATAACAACAGACTTTTTGCTAAAACCGCTTTTTGTATTTGATGTGCCCATAACAAATGTCCTCTTCTGTAACGCTGATAAAAAGGGGAACCATCCCCGCATCCCACTGCGCTGCATCGCCGTTTGCCCTTACCGGACTTTCTCGGTCTCAACTCGATCGACTCACCGCAAATAGAAACCCAAAACCATCAACACAATGCTTGCCCGCAGGGTGCTCCAGGTCAGATCAAAGAGCGTGGCCTGCCCTTCCTGCCAGGCCCGAAAAGTGCCTAACGCTACCCAGATCACCCAGACAAACGCCAACACCAACACCATCGACGCGATGGCCGTCAGCATGGTGGCTGGGGTAATACCGGAACCGGCTTGAAAAGCTGTTTGTTGTGCGGCGTTCATGACGAAACCTATCGACGGTAATCGCCGCGCAATGGCGGAAATGAGCGAGGCTGAGCACGGGGAGAGTCGATGTGTGACTGGATGCCGTCCTTGATCTGCTTCAGATCCTGACGCAGCCAGTCATAGCGAAATCGGATACGGGAATCCTGCTCGGCGTTGGCCTCTGCGCGCTTAATTAGTGGCTCGAGGGCATTGAGCTCATGGATGATTTTGGCGAGCGCCTCGCGCTCGGCGTCTGCATCGGCAAAAGCCGACGGCGTGACAACCAAGCCTATAATCAGAAAAGAAGGTAGCCAGAGATGGCGTTTCATGGCACTGCTGCTCCCGTGAGTTGTTACGGGGCATAGTGCGAGAATTAGCTGGGAAGGACGATGAGAAATCTATTCGGTGGGTGGTGTGGTTTTTAGATCCTCAGACAAAATCTATTCACGACCATTAGCAAACATTCAGTGAATAAAAAATCAAAGACCTGCCCCCAAATCTCCAGGGTTTTACGCTCCAGGTGGGGTAGTGCTGACACCGAGACAGTATGGAATTTTGGAAGCCGTTAATCAGCGCCTATAGAGATTCACTCTTATATCGTCAGTAAAGAATCCACCCTCACTCCATGACGAAATAATGTTTCTTGAATCAAGCCATCTGACCAAATTCTGATTCTCGAGTGTGTTTTCCAGTCTCGGCTTATTGTACCCAGATTTTATTTCGGAAAATGGTTTCGGTAAATTGGCCAAGACATGACGCACTTCGTCATCGGTCATAAGAGAGTGATATTTGTTAAAGAGTGAAATTTGCGTTGCTATGAGCGTAGAATGCGTTATTAGAGATTGCACAATACTCCCATTAAGGTTGGATATATTGGCGTCGGTGTTGTCAATAATCGAGCCGACAAGTGCTGACCGCTCGGGAAGGCCTACTAGCGCCTCTAGATCCATCAATTCGACTAACCGGAGCTTGGCTACACTATCAATTTCAGATCGAAGAAGCTCCTCTCGGAAACCATCGTCGAGTGCAAAGTTGTCTGGATCTGTCAGATATGTGTCGATGTTGGCCGCGACGAATAGTACCTGCAAATTCCTGTTGTCTGCGAGAGCGTCGAGACTTTCCTTAGATAATGTGATTTTTCCTTCATTTATCAGGATTCGAAGCTTGGCTGGCTCGAGTCCTTCGGGTGGCTTTTTGAACGAGTTCGGCAGGGCGTGAGCATATTCACTATAGGCGGTATCAGACAGCGAACCTGCCCCGACGATGAACTGACGCAGCTGCAGTGAATCTGAGTCACTTGGTATGGGGTGTTGCAGGATAGCCGAACGAACACCATCTCGATCAAGATAGCCAACCAAGCTATCTGCCTCGAATCCCTCACTTTCTATAAAATCACGACAGTTCACCCAAGTTGGTTCGATCATACTTAGCTTGAACAGCACCGCGTGCAATCTTTTAGGCACGTCCTCCAGGCTTGGCAATAATGTTGTCTGCCGTTCTAAAAACTCCCGAAGATCATCCTCATCAAGTGTATCGTGGCGAACCACGGAAAGAATAGCAGGTGCATCCTCTTTAGAGTTTTCTTCCATCTCCAAAAGTACATCGCTAAAGTAGCGGTCGAAATCGCGTTCGACCCGCTCCATCAAGATAGCGTTGTTCGTCAAACGTATGGCAGTGAAGTTTCTCTCGCGCAGTGGCTCGAGATCGTTCTCTCCCAATATCGACCCGTAGATGTATTCCAGGTTCGCTATCGTAAGTTCGAAAAGTCCCGCCTCGAACATGAACCTTACAATTCCAAAGTGTTTTTTGATTGCAGCCAGATCTTTGACCTCGAAGTCGAGGCATTTAAGGCGTTCCGGTGCTAGTTCGGGTGACTGCTCCAGAATTTCAGGAAGGTTCGCCGAAACAAATTCCGGTAGTTCGTCAAAATCCCTTGCGAGCGTTTTGAGCGAGCCTTCAGGTAGGCCCGCAAGTAGTTGGGTGACGTGAAGGATATTCTTGGGGCTGGCAATGGCTGTTGGGACGAGACCTTTCCAAGCGTCGGCTAATCCCGATAGTAATCCTGCAACATAGCGGCCGCTGTCATAATAGGCATCGAAAAAGCCCTCGCAGCTCTCAAACTCGGCCGAGAGAAACTCGAAAAGCTTCTGCGTTTGGTCAAGATAGCGACTCCGATCACTCAGGAGGCTATCAACGAGCTTAACGTTCAAAACGTAACTTTGCCGGAAGTCTTCATCTCGCATCGCGGCAATGACCTCTTTGGGATTATCAATCGGAAAACCCGGCTCAGGCGTGACGAATGCCCGTATTTGGATCAGAAACTTGTTGTCATTGGGCGACAAACGGCCCGAGTGAAAGAGTGACGTGTATTGGTAATAGGTATCGTCGAGATGGCCTTCCAGGATCAAAAAACGGGCAAGTTCTCCGTTTTCCCCGAAGTCCTCGAAAAGATCTTGGACGCGATCGGTGTTCAAACGCAAGAGCTCGTTGAGCTTAGTGGTGCGAAGCGTTGCGATCTTTGATTTAAGGTCGCGTACTCGGCGCAAGCTCTTGTTCTTACTGTCAGTCGCCTTGCTTTCGATCTCGTCCTTGCGTTGCTGATAGGATTTCTGAGAATCCACCTCATTTTGCAGATTAGGAATATTGTGCTGTTGTTGATGTCCCTGAACGCTGCGACAGATAAGACGCGGAGCGTCTAGCAGCTGTTCAAACGCATCGTGCGCGACCATCTGCTGAAGGCTGATCCATATTCGCCCGTCAAGACTGACGCTTGCAACATTCGCGGGCAGCTTTTCAAGCAGAGCCATAGCGTAAATTTGGCGCAATTCTCTCACGTCTGAAGGCGTCTGTCGTTCGGCGGCGTTGAGCCGCTCTTCGAGTTCCGCGATCTCGTTCCTGTAAGTGGTCTCACCATGTCTGATCAACTCGTCTTGGTGGTTCAAGATTTCGGCGAGAGCACCCTCGCCGCGGTGCAGTTGCTCAAAGTCCCTTGGATAGACGTTTTTATAGATCAGGATCGCGAGGAGCTTGTTGGCGTCGAGCAGATTCTCTCCATCAGTTTCCAAATTAGCCACATAAATGGCGTATTCATTAAAGATGTTCTGAATCAATCTCAGGTCGTTCAAGTATCGTGAGACTTCTCTCAGAAACTGCCGATCAAGGCGCCCGTCGAGTTCAAGTCTCCTTCCCTGTTCCAATACCATGTCGATCGAATTCGATGTGTTGATGATCGGTATGACGGGAATGATGAATTCGAAGAACTTGGTTCGATCGGTGTTGACAAACATGTCGTCGCGCAGGGCGTAGAGGAATCTGATGGTGCGTTTCACGCCAGCGTTCTCGTTCACGAGGCTATTAATTTCGCGCAGTGTGACGAAAATTTCGGCATTTTCAAATCGATCTATATCCTCAATGACTACAAGGTCGTAATCGGTTGATTGAAAGAAGTAAACTATTTCGTCTAGGTGACGGTTCAATATGGACGACTGGTCATCATGTGCGGCTTTATCTCAACGTCCTTCAACGAGATGCTCTTGAGTGACAGACCGAAGCTCGCGACATAAAGGTGATGCAATGCCACCCAGAGGAATGATGCCGCGAGCAGGAAGATCCCCAGGTTAAGCCAATTGCTGAGCGCGAGCGGAACGAAAAAGGAGCCGCTGATGATGTCTTCTCGCTGATGAAACACGTACCAAAGCGCGAGAGTTCCAAGCATTATGTAAAGAGATTTGAAAATCGACCCAACACCGGGCGACTGAATTCTTTTAAACCGCGATAACGGAAGCTTGTTTGCGTCAGCACCATACAGCATCTGCTGCAAGATGCTTCTCTCTATCTCTTGACGGCTCACCTTCTCGCCCCCCGAATCGGCCTCGGGAACGAACGCAGCGAGAGAAATATGAAGCGCAGGCCGCCGATACTTCTTCAAGAAGGATTGGATGATGCTGCTCTTTCCCGACCCATAGGGACCCGTTAGGGCAATGTTGGAGACCTTCGCATTGTTCGTGGCAAACAGAATCGCTTCGGAATATACGCCAGCCTTGTCCGCCTCATCAGTTGGCGCAAGGTCCACGAACTTCGATTGCATGTCGGCGGAGCGGTCTTTGCTTTCCAGCCAAGACACAATGCTATAGATGCGATTGGCAAGCCAGCGTGTTAGTGAGGTGATTGTCTTTATCATACGATACTGAACTAACCTTAAAGATCTATTTCCATCAATCGTGACTCAAGATTTAAGCCTGATCTATATTACCATTGTGTCTCATCACCTCTGAAACTTGAGCCGCTTGCTGACTATCTATCTGCGCCCCATGAATTCCACCAAACTTTGCTCTGAGGTCTTCAATACCCAGAACTTTCGTCAGCGTATCTAACGACGGTCCTCTGTGGCTGCACGGCAGGTTCATTGCCTGCGCCCAGGGAATGGCTGCTTTCTGACTGCAAAATACACCTTGAATTGGCGGCATTGATAAACCGTAGCGGGCAACGTGATCCAGCATAATCGGCCAGTCAAAACTGGCGTTGTGAATGACGATAAGCCGATCTTTCAGGTATTCGGCAATCTGGTTCCATTGGGCGTCGAAGGATTCGAATTCAGCGGCCTGTTCATTGGTGATCCCGTGTATTCTTTGTGCTTCTTCTGAAATGTGTTTTTGTGGCCGTGTTTTAAATTCGACGGATTCCGCTATCTCTCGATTTCTTACCACGGTGATACCGAGTGTCACGATATCCGGCGGGCCGTTTTCGTCAGGGAGTCCGGTGGTTTCGGTATCAAGGACGATGTAATCGTCCGGGAGTTGGGTGAAGATCCACAGCAGTTCTTTGTACATTGCCATCACCTCCTGCCACTGCCATCGAGGGATTCAACGTCAACGATCGTCCCTTGGTCATAGTGGTAGCGCAGATAGCGCCAGTGGATCGCATCGGACAGCGCTCGAGCACGCATCACCCCGTAGCACTCCCCTTGCGCTCTCACGCTTTGGTAGTGAACGCCGAAACTTTTGGCATCACGTAACGCGTAACCGAGCTGCTGGGCTTCACCGTAGTCATCGGGATGGTAAATGGCATGTCCAACCAGGCGCCTTACATCGTGAAGGGTTGTCTGCCCCAGCTGCGCGCGGATAACGCGCATTTCCTGGGTAGTTTTGTCGATTCGGGATTCCCGCAGGAAGCGCGCCCGGTGGAAAGACGATTCAGCGATGGCGACCGCTTCATCGGCGGCGCAGTAATAGATACCGAAGTCCCGGTTGAAGCGACCACCTCGCCCATCGACTGGCGGGTGGGTAAAGGCCGCCATGATCCAGGATGCACCATCGCCATAGACGCGGTCTTCCGGCGGCACCAGGCGAATATCACCGACTTCATCCCGTAGCCTGGGATTCGTCAGGGACTCGACAGCGTAGAGCACCTCCCAATCCTGTGGGTTGGAGACGCGCTCAAACAGGTTGATCTGCGGGTAGCGCGACAGTATGACCCGATAGACCGGTTCATTGACCTCGCTGCTGGGTAGCGTATCGATTGCAATCACCAGCCACCCCGCTCCGCATCGAGAAAATCCCTGACCACGGCCAGGTCGACCACCTGACCAGCAAGTATCCGGTCCAGCGGCGCCGTGCCATTGAACAGCGGGTTGTCGTTCGGTGTGGCCAGCCACTGGTCAGCCAGCACCTGATCAGGCAACAGGATTTGCAGGGACTTGTAGATCCCCAAAATGTAGCTGGCCCGTTCCAACAGGTCTCGCGTCAGCTTGGCCTTCTCGGGTTGGCTCTTCCAGTTAGTAGAGGGTCTTCTCATTACTGAGCCCCAATAGCGTCATCTGCTGGGCACCAGTGAGGCGCCACTGGCTGAAGATATTGAAAATCGCCGGCAGCAGTGAACTGGTGACACTGGAACCACGTTGCAGCAGTTGTTCGGCTTGAGCGATCATGATTACCTCCTAAACAGCATTCAGACTGTACCTTTACAGTGCTTAAATGCAGCCTAGCAGACTGTAACGGTACAGTCAACTGGTTCAATGACTTTGTATTAAAGGTACTTTTTAAAGGTACTGGCGGTGGTGACGGCGAAGGCAAAGGCCAGCGCGAATGGCAGGATGATCCAGGACGGGTGCAAACTGAACGGCAGCGCCAGGTACAACACCCAGGCCATGATGATCAGCGGTATGGCGGCTTTCTTGGCGTAGTGGTACACGAAAGAACTTTCCCTGCCGCCGCCCCAACGCCGCAGGTCGCGCCGCACCAGTCCATCCACCAGCGCCACCAGGGTGAACAGTCCAAATACCGGCGTGGCCAGCGTCAGGATGGCGAGTCGTACCGCAAAGACCTGGGTGATTTGCATACCCGCCAGCACATAGTCAGCGACGGGGCGGTAAAACCGGTGCAGCACCGGTCTCAGACCGGTTTCCTCCGCGGACGGTACCGGTGTGATCCAATGAATCAGATCCACGAGGCCCGTCCACTCGAAGGCAAACTGGTAGATGCGATCCGAGAGGTTACTGGCGAACACCATCGGCTGGGCGGTTAACCAGCTGCGATGAAAGTCGGTGCCGAGGAACTGAAGCTCATTCACCAGCATCTGCCGACTGTGGCCAAGTCCTTGCTCTTCCCACCAGAACACCATGCCGATCCACTCCACCAGGATGGAGAACATCAGGGAGAGAAACAGCCATTTAAGGCACTGGGCGATACCCGTCAGCAACCGGGACACGGTACCCGGCTGTGCAACCGGCCGTCGGGGATCACGGGGCTCCACCGTGCTCAAGCCTGCTCACCGGCGTCTGAGGGTCGGATCGCGGCCTCGGAGACGGCGTGCCACCAGTGGTCGGTGACCCGGTACCAGTGATCGTTGGTGATATAGCTGCGGCGCATGGCCTCGGCTATCGCCTCAAAGTCATCGGGCATGGCCGTATCCTCGCGGTCGTCCGGCAACGGGATACGGATTTTCCAGAGCTGGCCGCCTTCCAGCAGGGCGAAGGCCTGCCCTTTGGGCAAGGTGACCATATCGGCGGCAGTCAGCATCGGCACTTCCGAAACACTGATCCGGTCTTCGTTGCGGGATTTGAAGTCGACCCCGGAACCGGGATCCGACGAATCATCGACGCCGGAGACACTCATCAGGGTGAAGACCTCAACCCGCGGTAACTGTTCGGTCAGCATGGCGGCGGTGTCCAGCTCTTTCACCCGCAGCATCAGCAGGGTATTGAAGTTACCGGCCACCTGCCCCGCTTTCGCCCGACTGCCGATTCGCGCTTCCACGTCCGACCAGGTCTGGGTATAGGCCGTGACCTGAAAGCCTGCCCCGCCTGCCTTGTTCAGCAGTGGCACGAATTCATCACCGATCAGCTCATTAAACTCATCCGCATGCAGTGAGATGGTGGGGGTCGAGCGTGATGTGGTTTCCGGGTCTGGTGCATCAGTACCCTTAGCCGCGACACCGTGCTTGTAGATATGCCCCGCAACGGACACCAAATCCGCAAACATGGAATTGCCCACCGCACTGGCCACGGTGGTATCGGTGAGTGCATCCAGTCCCACATACACGATGCCCTTGTGGCGCACCACATCCATCCACTCAAAGATCGGCCTGGCATCGTGCTCATCCTGGTAATCCGGTGAGATCAGCCCGGCAATGGTGCCGGTGGTCAGCTTTTCCATCAGCGGGCCGACGGAGCTGACGATCTTGTCGAAATAGGTCTTGTCGTATTTGAACGCGGAAATCAGTCCGTCCAGCACGGGATCGTAAATGGCCTTCTCCTGCAGCAAGCGCATGCAGGCGATGGCTTCCATCGACCGCCCACGTAGGGCATTGGGCAGGTTGCGCTCTTTAATATCCGCCGCGCGCGCTTCAACCAGAGACGCCCAGGCTTCTATGCCGGCAACGCCAGCACAATGGCCGGCGTATTCCACAAACAAGGGCTCAATGTCGTTGATGTAGCGACGGATCTGCTGGTAGTCCGGCCGGCGTTTCAGGGCCACCAAGGCGCGCGCAATGATATTCACGAAGCGCCAGGCGAACTCCTTGAAGGCAGCGGAGTTGCCCTCGTTGGGCAGCTGATTGGCGATGCGGGTCGCGACCTCGGTAATGCGGGAGAAGTTACCGATGGCGTTGTAACGTGCCGACAGTTCCGGAAAGCCGAGATGAAACAGATAAAAATCCTCCAGCCGACCGGCGCGCTTCGCCTCGGCGTAGATACGACGCAACAGATCGGCATCCCCTTTGGGGTCGAAGACAATGACCACATCACCCCGGCGGATGTCCTGGGTAATCAGCAGTTCTGCCAGGCGTGTCTTACCGACGCGCGTGGTGCCCAACACCAGCGTGTGCCCGACCCGTTCACCCAGATCCATCCACACCGGCTGCTCTTGCGGTTCAACCGCGTGCAGGGCGGGCTTACCGCCGACGGCTGGTAGTGGCGCCAACGGGTTCCAACGGCTGCGACTGCGGAGGGCTTTGGCCAGCAAAGACAGGACAGGAATCGATTCCCAGGCCACTTCCTTTTGTCGCGCCCACTGGTAGAGTGCGCCCGGCTGAACGTAACGTTGAACCTCAGGCTTCAGGGTATCGCGCAGACGCTGTGTTGTTGGGTCCAGCGAAAGCCTTTGCCCAAAAACAGCTTATGGCGACTGACGGGGATCTGGTTGGCCCGCACTTGGTAATCCGGCAGCCGCTTCATGTGATGCTGATAGCTCAACACACGCCATGCTTGACGGCCCCGCCACAAGCCAAAACCGAAAAAAGTCAGGCTGGTGGCCATTGCGATACCCGGTGGCATCATCAAGGCCCAGGGGGCGAGCCAGGCCAGCGTACCCGCCGCAAACGCCGTACAGGTGGACCACAACTCCACGGGAGGCCGCAACAGCGCTTCCATCGGATGCGAACTCATTGCCGGATGCCATCACGGGTAATCAATACCGGATAATGATGAATACCCAGTGCGGCGGCCAGATCACTCCCGGCCCCCAGAGTGATGGATAAGTCCTGCGCCACTTCAGCAACCCGTCGAACATCCGCCTCGGTATCGGCTTGTACCAACATGCCCACCGCACCCAGGGCTTTGAGAGTGTCGTGGTGAGTCGCCAGCCATTGCACTGACACCGCATCCGAGCCGATGAGAAAGAAGGGACGAGGATTCCCTTGTGCCAAACGCGCCAGGGTCTCGGGATTCAGTTGGCTATCGGCAGTATCGCCGACGGCCAATCCGGGTGACCGTATGGGCAATAAATTGCTGAGAGTCGCCGGACCGAGTAAGGACTTTGAAGATAGATTCTGATCGCCCGATTCAGCCGGGGCGGTCGATTGAGTCTTCTTTGACAAAAGTGGGCTGAGTAACGGCGCTAAAGGCCGAGTATGACGACTGTCATAAATCACCGCCAGCTCAGCCAATACGGAGGAGTTCATGACCAGCCCGAGCACGAGCCCGAGCACCAGGACTGGCAACAATCTTTGTTTACGGATACTCAAGGTGTACCTCCTGTGGTGTATCGGTCAACCGCATCCAGTGCGCCTTGACCCGCTGACCGTATCGATCAGCTCGGGCAGGATCGTTGGGTGCGTGATAGCAGCCGGCGCTTTGAATCCAGTGGGTGTGTTCGACGAAGCAGTCGCGCAGGATCGCGGCGGCCACACGCAGGTTGTGGTAGGGATCCAGCGCTTGCCAAGATGAGCCGAGGACTGAACGGTGGTAACGCCAACTGATTTGCATCAGCCCGATATCCACCGAGGTTTTGGTTTCCGTCAACACCGCCTGCAGGGCCTGCCATGCCATCTGACGCGACGGGAAATAGTGCCCTTCCCCATCAATATTGAGCGCCCACGGCCAGGGGCGGAACTGTCCATCGCTGAGCGAGCTTTGTCCGCTCTCGGTCAAGGCCACCGCGTAGAGCAGGCCCGGAGGCAGGCCGTATTCGCTCGCGACTTGCTGATACCCCACTGGCACGGATTGCGACTGCGCGGCCGTCGACCACCACAGCAAACCGATGACACAAGGTATGATCGGCCAACTCCCCATGACCGGCGCCCGCTAGAATCGTGATACCGGCAAGGGCATCAAGCGATCATCCCGCCGCAGTATCAATACGGGCAAATCTTGTCCTTGCAGACCCGTATGTGCGGAGACCTTACCTAGCGCACCGGCGTCGATGTTCAGGGTAATCTTGTGCTCACTCACCCATTGGGGGTCAATCTGTTTCGAAGCCGCCCAGTCACGTATGCGAGATTCATCACCGGCAAACACATCGATCAGGTACAGATCGATGCCGGAGAACTGTTTGATCTGGCTGACCAATCGCTCCAGCACCGCATCGCAGGTCGGGCATTGGGTATCGGTAAAGAACAACACCCGGTCCGACGACTGCCACACGAATTTTCCAGCCAGACCTTGATCCGGCTTGGTGGACGCTGCAACACCGGGGTCGATCAACAAACCGTTGGGGAACAGGCGCCGCTGGGCGTCGTCGTAAGCCCGCTGAAACGCCAGGATGCGCTCGGCATCGTCACGCATCATCACTGCCCACTGTTCAGCGTAGCGCCGACGTTCATCGGCACTACGCGCGTGAATGCCCAGCACTTCGAGGGGTGACAAGGTCGCAGGACTCACGCTGCCCCGGATACCCTGCAGCAAAGATTGGTAACGCTGCCATTCCGATTCATCTAATCCCCACTGGTCAGCACGAAACGTCTGAGAGTCGATACGTTCAGTCTCAGATTGCTCGATCGCCAGTGCGTTCGAAGATGGTGATTCCGCTGCCTGTCGGGTATCCGCGTTCACAGGCAACGTGATGCAAAGACAGAACCCGATTAATGCGATGGCAGGTTTTCTCATGCGATGCTCAATGGCCATCTTCATTGACCTGTTGATCAACGGGCACGGTCAGATCGCGCTGAATGATCAGCTGATACTCCTGATCACAAATACGCACGGAGCATTCTCGATCGTCTATCTGATCGCCGATCGAAACCGCCTCACTTTCAGCACGCGGTTCCGGATCAACTTGCCTGGACTCAGCACCCAAAAACCATGCGGTAACAAAAACGATGGCAATGACAAAGGCTTCCATTACTGCAGCACCTCCCGTCGCATTGGGGGCGGAAATATCCGCGCAACGCTCGAACGCAATGAGGCGGTGAACGGGATCCTGGATGAGATGAAAAGCAGGACCGATCATAAGTCCCATCACGGTTTGGAGTGGCATGGGCTCAAAGCGACGATGCACCGCTGGCAGTGGCAGCGCCAGCATGGCTTTCGCCTCCTCCGACAGCACAACATCGGCCGCCAGGCGATAGCCGGAATCTCGCAACATCCAGTGGAAGGCCTCCCCCACACTTTCGATGTCGCCTGGAATGGTGATCGCTCTCGTCACCGATAACAGATCCCGCTGCCCGGCGGTCGGCTGAGCGGACCATCACGGAATAGCGACCCGTTTGGGTCAGCGTGGTCATTGTTGTGACGGGCCGCTCTGCCGCCACTACCGAATGGCTCCCGACGGCAGCACCAGAACAGCACACCAGTATCGTTAGGAGACGAGGGATTCCGTGATGTTTAAACGAAGACATGTTTTGGCCTCGATCGTGATGAATGGCATCATGATCGCCAAGTGATCTTCTGGCGTGAATGGTTAATCCACTCGGTGAGTGTCGTGCTTATCCATGAGACATCTCGACCCAAACTCATCGACCTAAATAAACAGCGCTGATCTGCTCGCGGGCGTGGCCCAATTCGCGACTGATGGTGAGTCGTGCCTGATGGTCCTGCTGTCGTTGCTCGATGCTCAAACTGTTTGCGACCGGTCCACCCGCCGCAGGACAGGCCCAACCCGTCAACGCCTGATAGCGTGACTGGGCATACGCATGGCGCAGGCCATGCAGTTTCGATAAACCTGCCTGAGTGGTATGACGTTCATAGGTCCGCAACTGTTGGATGTAGGTTTTCTGCGGTGGAATCAGGGAACCAGATCCCACCAGTCGGTGGGCACGATTCAAGACGGCACGCTGTTCCTGGGTGAGCACCGGCACGATCCGCATCTTGCCCCCTTTCGTCCAGGTAGCTTTCAGGCGAACGTGATCACCCTGGTCGGCATAAGCTGGGATAAATTTGATCGCCTCCTCCCTGCGCAATCCGAAGGCGCGCTGTAACTCCAGAGTCATTCGCACATGCTCATCTTTAACGCTGCTCAACGCATCGTTACCGACAACCACCGCCTTGGAGTGTTGACTGACGAACTGCCGATCGGGAATGCCGTAGAACTCATTCGATCGGGCAATAACATTGCGCCTATCCACCTTGGCGGCCCACCAGCGCAGGCAATTCATACGGTTTTTGATGGTACCGGCCGCCATACCCTCGCTGAGCCATCGTTTCACCAGGGCGTCCACGTGCTTCGGCTTCAGGGATCGGGTAGTCATGCGCCGATACCCCATCTCCTGCAGTTGATTGGCAATCTGGTTAAGTATGCGCGCGCGATTGGCTTGCGTACTGTAACTGCCATCGCGATTGCGTTTGCACAACTGTTTCAATTGGTAGTTCAGGTCTCTCATCGTGTACTTTCCAGTCTGGTAAGTGTTTCTGACCAACCACAGGCTCGTAGCCTGACTGGGTCCGCCGAAGCGGAAGGGTCAAGGGACACTACTCCCCGTTCGACCTGATAAGCCTGGTCGCAGGCAACCTGGCTGCTCTTCTGCTGAAGATGGTGCCGGGTAAACCAATGGACTCTAAGAGTCAGTTGCGATGGTGAGTACTTCACCTCCTTTTAAATGAGCGGAACCATCGGTCCGCGAGTTGAAAGAAACCGTCGGTGAAACGGCGCGTTGGTAGTCGGCTACTTGCAAGCCGGGTTTGAGGTGGCATTAGCCAGATTGAAGCGAGGACGAACGTCCTGCTCTTGAGGAAATATTGAAGATGAGCTGCAGCTGATGCTGTGCGCCAGGGTAGCTCGGCTGGCGCCGTTGCCGTTTTTGCCATTTTTGATGGCGAGGGCGACAATCCTCATCCACGTTACCGCCGTGGCCGCGTATGGAACTGTTTACGTTTCTTGGCCGCTAGTATAGTTAGAGCGAACTCGCTGGGAACGCATCAATCCGAGCGCAATCCGTTGTCGTTCCGTGCTCCGCCGCCCTCGTCACTACCCCGCTTCGCTAAGCAGTGACGAGGGCTTCGTTCGCGTCAACCACCACGCCAGGTCTGCGACCTGTCATGGCAGTTGAACAGACAAATCTGTTCGACCCATGGTTACAGTGGAACCATAAGCAAAACGTCAGTTTGATGCAGTGTTGGCACTTTCGATTGAAAGCAGGATTAAGCGAAACGGCAGGCGGGAGCAGAAGAGGTGCCACTTTATCCCAAGTGGCCAGGGCAAGGAGCCGATTCGATCGGCGACATTAATCTTCGCTGGGCAGCATGATCGTGACGACCGGTTCACCGGCATCACCGGGGCCAACCATCAGTTTCAAACTCACCTCGCCGGCTTCTGTCGAATGCCCGTCTTTCGGCACGCGGTACAACGAGAACAGCAACCGATCACCAGGAGCAGTAGCCGTTCGAATGGCGTAGAACGCCATAAACAGCACGTCCCACAAACGGCCAGACTCGTCCTGGTGCACTTGAAAGCGGTTATCCCGCTCTGTCCAGGCAACGCAATCACACCAAGCGGTATGGGTAAGTGCGACTGGCCATTTGAAGCCAGCCTCACGTGCCATAGCGGTGACATCGATCAGGACGCCATCTTCGATAGCCTGTGCACGACTGTAACTTGCGACAACAGGACCGAAGACATCTTCCAACGACTTGTGCTCTGAATTTTTCATAAGGTTTCTCCCTGGAGAAATGAATTAAGAAATTCAGGGAGCACCTCCTTCCCATTGGGGAAGAAGACTCCCCAATGGGTTAAGTAAATGGCGTTACAGCAATCCGCGTTCGGCGAAGGAAACTGATTCCCCCACCGTGACCACAAAGTGATCCAGTACACGAATATCAAACGAGTGCCAACGCTTCTTGTAGGCGCTGGGTAATCGCTCGTCCGCGTGACTGCTCGGCGACACCACTCGGGTGATTGTGAAAAAACATCACCGCTGCCGCGTTAAGCGTCAACGCCTGTTGCACCACCACGCGGGGGTACACCGAGGCACCATCAATGGTTCCCTGGAACAACTCTGCGGCTTCGATTACCCGATGCCGATTATCCAGGTACACACAACCAAAGACTTCCGCTTTGCGTTCAGCCAACAACATCCGCAAGTAATCACGGGTGGTTAGCTCAACTGCCGCCCGGCTGGTGCAGGTCCTGCAATATCGCAAAGGCCAGCTGCAGCAGGGATTGCTTTTCAGGATCGTTCAATGACGCTATGCGAAATGGCCGCAAAAGCGGTTTTAGGAACCACCCGGAAGGTGAGGATTTGATTGAGCGGTCCCTGAAGAGTCGAGGAGACCTGCCCGCAAGGGAGAATCTCCCTCGCTGGGTTGAAAGATTGATCGCATCACAAGATGCGATCAGATTTGGTCGTCAGGCTACGGCGTTGTGGGTCTCAGCCGTCGGCGCCGGAAAGGGCTGACCTTCGACTTGATCCACTGAACCGCAGTAACCGGACTGCGGTTGATGCCCGTCGTACCGGTCGATCACCGTTTTGAAGATGAAGGTTTCGGCTTGCAGATCACCGAGGTGGAAACCCACTAAGACTTTAAAGTCAGCTTCCACCGCAGGCATTAGCTGACGCACCATCCTTCGCCTCTTTCACTCCACCACCACGCACTCGAAATGCGTGTGCTGAATGTTATCGGTTGGCCTCGTGAAGTGCTGCGATGGTGACACTGGCAGGAACCCATTCCGGGTGTCACTTCGCGAACCCGGTTGAGGTAACCGATGCCGTGGATATCAAGATCGAAATACTTCGGTTTTTCAGGGGTAGTTTGTTCATCATTGGCAACAGTTTCTCCTTGAACATAATGGAAAGCCGGAGAACACGATTCCCTGGCGGGAAGGTGTTTCCCGGCAGGGTGAGCAAAATCAGACAAGCCCTGATACTGGATTGACGGTAAAACCGCGATGTCACTTGCACAATCCGCTGACATCTTCTTTGCTACTGAGACCGCAGTGGCCACGTACAAAGTCGTTACCCCTCCTCACCGGGGGCGTCGCAGACAAACCGGTACTTGAGCATGCCTCTTGCGTTAGCAAAAGCGGCATGGTCGGGCCGGCACTCATTGGGAAACCAGCGGCACACAGCGGCTAACGCAGCACTGCCACCGCCGACGAACAGCACACGATCCAACTCCACACCGAGTCCAAGCTTGCGGCGGGTTTCGGTATAGAGTCGTTCCACCAACTCGCGTTTTGCTTCCGCCACCATGGCCGAGACATCATGATCCTTGCCATGCAAACGCAACCGATGTGTATCGACGGCCCGACTGATACTCTGCTCGCCAAGCTCGTTGGATATCGAACTGTCTTGTATACGGTTCGCCACGCGAATCTTGACGTTCAGCATGCCGCGATTCAGAGAGCTGCGAACTGTGCACAATGCCCCGGTCCTGAACCACTACATAATCTGTGGTGCGGCCACCGATAATGATTAATAAGCGATGTGGCGTTGACGCGATCCGCGTCCAACGTCACACCATCATCGGCTGGCAATAACTGGCGTCGTGGCCCAGGCAGCCAGCGCCCTTCCGAATAACTTCATGAAAGGCGATGCTCACCTTTAGGAGCCCCTGTTGCGCTGACCTTTGCGATGCTTTTCTGGCAACAACAGGCTCAACCGCCAATTTCAAACCATCTCTTTTGGCATGGATCGCTTGTCGCCGTTGCGACCATCACAGTGGTAAAAAGGAGACCGGCAACCCTGTCAACATACGGACGGATCGGCCCGACAACCCGCCTGTTGCGTGCATGCTGGACGATCACCTGATTCAGGTTGAGCCAGGGTATTCATCGAATTGCGGCTCACCATCGACCGTAACGACGGAATACACACTGCCACCTGTTTCCTGTACCAAAATTTTCGCCCCTCATCCCGTATCCAGGTGACACCGGCCGATCCCATGCGTGCCCGCGAAGGCACCGCCAGGAGGCGACCATCCGGTAACGCCACTTTGGTATAGGCATAGCCGTCATCGAGGCCCACCTGTCCCACCGCCATGGGATTAGTGGTCGGAGGTTTGGTCTTCGTCAGAAAATTTCTCATTGGTCAGTTCTTGTCATGAAAAGGATTCCTGATATCGGTTAGCTGTCTTTACTCACCGGATCACCGTCTCAGGTGCGTAAAGCGCCTTCGGTGTCGTTTGGGGGAGCGTCTGGCGCGTCTGCCGTTGTGTGAGCTGTTGTGTGACCGCGAGCGTGATCGACCATCGTCCGGTTGTTCGCGGCTGACGGAACCCGATCCGTTTCCGTTTATCTGGTGATGTACGGCTGGCTCATAGGAATTGTGTGGTGCCGGCAGCGCTTGCTCAGATCTGATGGCCTGACACTTCGCTTCCCTGAATCCCACTCAGCAACAGCTGCCGCAACCACTGTTTTGTCTGGTTGTTAGGCAGGCGGCGTAAACGCTGAAGCACCATCGCTTCCAGCAGTGGAATTCGCGTATCGAGCGAGATGACAAGCTGCTGAAGCGTGCTGGTGGCCAAGGCGTTCAGCCCTCGTCAGAATCTGCGATGGCGTTGTTATTCAGCTGTTGAAATGCCAGGGGACGCAGAGACGGCAACCGCTCACCATTGAGGATGTCCTGGGGAATCTTGCCCATCCGCTCTCTCGCTTTGATGGCTGCCGGTGTTCCCTGCCGGATATCGGAGCGACGAACGTCCAGGCAGTGATACCCCTGGGGCAACGCAAACACCCGGCGCACCCATCGCCCACTACCCGACACCTGCTCAATGAGGTCAGTGGGCATGTCGAGACCTAAGTAATGCAACGTCATGTCTGCGCACATCAACCGGTCGTACTCACCCAGCAACTGTGCTGCGCGAAAGGCGTAGGGATTGGCGAACTGTAACGATACGCGCTGTGGTCGACTCGATTGTGCGACGGTGAATTCGAGAGCACTGTTGGATTCAGTGATAAGGGCGTCCATCCTTTGCTGCAATCCCTGCAGCTGTGCTCGGATATCGGCAACGCCCTCTTCCACTTTGAGCAACCACCAGTCGGCATAAGGGTCGTCGAAGCGGACGGCCTGCCATAGCGACTTCAGCCGATCTGCAAAACCGATCAATCCCATAATGGCAGGCTTGCCATCGGCTGCACGGCGGCCGCGGATCAGGCTCTGGGCCTGATAGGTCTGAATCGTCAACCAGACTTCACCCTGCAGGGCGCCTGGCACTGACTCGTTTTGATTTTCGGCTGTACTCTCGTGTGACTGCTGTGCATCTGAATTCATTTGCGTCATTCCCTTCAAGGTCAACTCTGACGTTCTATGAATCCACGAATGGGAAAATGACACCACGGAATATCCATCCGACTGATGCAGTGTTTTGTGTTGTTGCGATCAGATGGTTCCAGTGGAAACAGTGCAGGGAAGTAACGACGGAGGGGTGTCACATCGTGTGTGATAACGGGCGGTCGCGCTATTTATCCATATTCAATGATGCTCGTAACTTGGCCAGCTGCTCACGCCCATAGGCTTGGTTTCGTGCTCGCTCTTCAGCCGCTTTGCTTTTCTGTTCTTCGTTTTCTGGCGGCGGGACGTGAAGTACCCGATCTTGTCTTGCCTCGGCCACCTTGATCCCGAGGTTGGGCACAAATTCGCCTTGTTGTGCCGCCTTGCACAGCGAATGCAAGAACCGCAGCTCGTCATAAACCGGCTTCATGCCTTTTTGCTCAGACTCCAGACGACCCTGAAGTTCGTCGAGCACCAACTGCCGATCATCAGGATCGATCATGGCAAGATACCTGTCCGCCAAGTGTTTCTGGTTATCCGACAAGCGCGGCGGATAAATCAGCGCTCGCTCTGTTGCCGACGGGACTGATGGATTGGATTCAGAAAATGTTTTCTCTTCATGGTTTGTATTTTGTGTAGTGGTTGTTGTAGTTGTTTTTTTATAATGACTACTACAACGACTACTGTAGTGTTCCTTAGCCTCCGCCTTTGAATTTTGGTCCTGGACGGATTGTGCTGATGCGCTGGCCTCGGATGAATTTTTCAGTTTCCCAATGGTCGCGGCGTGAAAGGTAAAATAACGACCGCTTTTGCTGTGGTTTCCGCTGGAATCTGACAATTGTTGCGCGGCCTGCAGGCGACGCTCAATAGTTGACTCCTTCCGTCCTAACGACTCGCCTTCCTGAATATCCTTATCCAGACTCTCCAACACAGCTTGCGCCACGCGCCGGACGCGGGCGTGATGATGTTCCTGGGATTGGGTGACGAATGCCATGTAGGCCTCATCCAGGTACAGGGCATCGACCAGAGGCAGGGGTTCATCGTGAAGACTGTAGACATTGCCGGTGAAACGGCCGCTTTTTTGACGCACTCTGGCGCACAGCGTGAGCCAACGCGTCAAGCGCAGAATGGCAATAGCACGAGAGACAGTGGAGGTTGAGGAAACGTTAGTTTTAGCCGCAATGGTATCGTAATCGGGAAACGCCGTTCGTCCTCCAGTCTCTCTGGCATGGAGCATGATAACCATCCATACCAGTTTATCGACGGGTTCCAACACCGGGTCCTGGATGACCATGGCCGGCACGGCCTGATGCCAATTCCCCATGAACAACATGGCATCCGGTAACGATGGATCACTCTGGGCACGAACCTTGGCAACAGTTGCCTTGATTAAAGCGTCGAGAGCAACAGTTTCTGGTCGCAGCGCATCCGCATCATGGGCCATTCTCGACAACCCGCCCGGACGTCGCGGCACTGCTTCCCTCACCGTAGGTTTCCCAACGCTGCACCAGCGCCCAAATCGATCGCAATCCAATGCCTGTCTGTTGCTGTAGGTCGAGATAGTCCTCTGCAGTTAATGTGGATTTGTCATCCGCCTGTACCTTATCCTGCCAGGCATACCAGAGCGCGTGGGTATCGGTTTCATTCAGTTCGGGAGGCCTGCCCACGGCCGGCGCCAGCGTCAACAATCGGCGCCATCGCGTGTACTCCCGAGAACTCACACCAAACAGCTGCTGCATCATCTCTAACGGTGCGTCCGCGACCAGCAATGTTCGCTGCAGATCCTCAGATTCCCGCTGATGACGCAGGTGATCGAGCATCGGCCAAAAAACATCACGATTGAGACCAATCTGCAGACAGTGCACACGCAGTGCATCGGCCCGATAGAGATCGGCCAGATTCATCTCTTTCAGTGCGTCCAGCTCTTTGGGGCCAAAGTTCATGGCACGCAATGCCTGCTGATCCCCCTCTGCCAGACAGCGCATGGCGTACAACAGCACGGCGGTGGTGAGGTCGGCTTCCTTATTGGACGACATCGCTTTCACCTCCTTGTTGCGCCCAAAGCTCGACCCCGGTATCGAAGGCTAACCGTTTAATGCTCCGGTAGGACTCCATCATTTGCAGCAAACGCTGCCAGTCTGGCGGGTTCAATTGTTGCCAGAGCTGGCTGTTGAGATGGCCGGGATCAGGCGTCCAGACACTGCCAAAGAGCAGACCGGCATCATGGGATGCCAAGGCCTGGTATAGGGGCGAGTCTTTATCCAGGTAGGCCAGGACAATGTCCGTGGGAGCGACGGTCAACTCTGAGCTCGCAGCCAACTGCCACCAGAGTGCGGACACTAAATCCAGCATGTCCTGGTCAAGGGATTCCCGCAGCTCCGGTGAAGGCACATCAATCAGCAGAAAGCCCAAGCCCTGATCCGGCAGACGAATGACTGTCTCGTGCAGCCCGTGGGATGTCGCCAGGGTTACTGCGCAGTCCCACAACTGGCTCCGCAAAACGTCAAGATTTCTTTTCTGACCGCCTTTTTGGGCATTCGGCGCAGAGGTCAACTCAGCCGCAGTACTGTGTTGGTCTCTGCTTTTGTCGTGACAACTCGACGGTGAATCGATATCAGCAGGCTGCTTTGCCAATGTCGTCGTATTCGATGACGGCCCACTATCAGAATGCTCCGGGTGTTCCGAGTCCCTGTCCGCCCCCGGCTCTGTATCCTCTTCGGTATGAGCGGGGAGGCTGAATGCGCGGCCCGATAGTTGCGCCTCCATCTCCAGATGAATCACTTGGCGATTCAGTTCGGACTCCACGGCGATCTCATTTTCCAATGCATCGCGCAGTGGCTGAATGTCCCATTCGGCGCCATCATGACGGCGACACAACTCGGCAAAGATCGCATCGAAGACGGTGTTATCCCCCAATTGGCGACGATCCCAGATCGCTCGGGCAGCGCGTTCAAGGGCTCGGATCTTTTCCACCTGTGGCCGACCCAATCCGGCAGCCAAGGCTTTTGGCATCAATGGCCACAAGGTCTCAACGGCATATCCCATTTTGGAAATCATGCTGTGGCTGAGCCCGAAACCTCGCTCTCTGAACAACTCTTCCAGTTGGCGCTGAGACAGGCTCTCAACCTCCATCTCGCTTTCGAGGAGAGACTTTGCTTCGAATACGGCCAACGCTTTATCGATGAAAGGCAAACCGCCGCGCAATTCGTTTTCCCGGAGGTGGGCAAAAAGTACATTGGACTCCTGCGACCAGGGCTTGACGACGCAATCGATCCAGCGAAATCGCTCATCGCCGGTTTCGTCCAAAAGCTCCTTCAGTATCCTCAGCCGTGTATTGCCGCCACTATGGAGCACATAATCAGTAGCCCCCGGCTCCTGTGATAGCACCAATGGTTGATCTAGGCCTTCAGCCTGGATCGACGCCTTTATTCGATCATATTCCGGGTTCTGCTGCCGGCGGGGATTGCGGGAGTAATGGTGGATACGAGTGACGTCTACACGGGTGATCTCGTGGACGGATGGCGATCTCTCAGGCGTCATCGTTACCACCTGCTTCTTGTGCACCCGATTCAGGCACGACGCCGTAGAAAATCTCTGGATGTCGAACCATGCTCGCCCGAGGCACAGGCTCCAGTCGACCATCCGAAAGGTCCGCCACAGTACGGGTGTAATGCTCGATTTGCGTCGCCATCAATGGACTGGCATATCGATGCTGGCCGGCAATCTGATACAAGTAGGAGACTGAGTCGCCACACGCTGCTGCGACGTCGGCCCGCTCCCGCTTGGTTGCCACTTTGAGAAAGTCCTTTAGCTCCATGCGTAAAAACATTAGCACCGTGCGAATCATCGGGCAACGACAAGCACCACGTTTTTGCTTAGCATTCTGCTAAATTATCTGCTAAAGTATTTCGCATGACGCTAAAACTTAACCAGATCCGGCTCCACAATCTTGAGGTTTTGATTGCCGAAGCGGGGTCAGCTGCCAAGTTGGCGCGCGCGGCTGGGACCAATAGCTCCTACCTCAGCCAGGTGCGCAACCAGCTGCCAACCAAAAAAGGAACGCCCCGCTCTATCGGAGATGAGCTGGCGGAAAAACTGGAAAAGGCTATGAAAAAATTCCAAGGATGGATGGATACGCCCCATGCGGAGGGGGTGATACAGGAAGAACACAACGCCCACGATGGCCCCGACCTTCGCAGCCTCCACCCGCTGATCTCTTGGGTTCAAGCTGGAAATTGGTATGAGATTTCTGAAAGTTTCGTGCCGGCCTACGGTTCAGAGCTTTTACCCTGCCCGGTGTGCTGTAGTCCTGAATCCTTTGTACTTAGGGTCCGCGGCAGCAGTATGGAACCCAAATTTCATGAGGGCGACCTGATTTTTGTTGACCCCAATGTTTCACCTGACCACGGAAAGTACGTGGTTGTTCGACTCGATGAATCCAATGAAGCCACGTTCAAGCAGTTAATTATTGAAGAGGGCAAGCAGTACCTGAAGGCGCTCAACCCTGACTGGCCGAATCGCATTATCGAAGTGGATGAAGAAGCGACAATCTGTGGAGTCATTGTCTTCAAGGGGGAGGTAGTCTGAATACTGATCGTAGACTTAACCGCCTACACCAAAAGATGACAAGAGAATGATTTGTATAGACAGCACGCAAAAGATAACAACCTTGATTAACCGAAAAACATTGTTGGCAATGATACCGCTTTCAGACCGCGCCATTTACAACATGGAAAAACGTGGAGAATTTCCCCGCCGTATCGTTTTAACAAGCCGCAAGGTGGTCTGGGATTTAGCTGATGTAGAGCAATGGATCGAGGAACGAAAGCAGTCCAGCGATAAAGCCACCAGACCGGCCTCTACTGCCACATCAGAAATCCCATGCTTAACAAAGTGACGGCTTTCACAAAGGCCATGTTTAGCTCCCTGATAAAAAGATAGCTTGGATTCTAGCTTGTAATAACAATTAGCTTAATGCTAATGTTTTTACAGACTAACATGAGCTTCTGACTCTTTCGGGAACTAAAATATGAACGACAGCGCAGCGGTTATTTACGACCGCGAACTTACAACTAAAGAGGCGGCTTCGCTACTAGGCTTATCACCCAGCACACTGCGAAAATGGCGCTGTACAGGAGAGCGTCCAGAATTGCCGTGGTGTAAGCGGTTTCGAAAGGTTTTCTACCTGGAATCCGAAGTTATCCTTTTCAAGAAACAAAATACAACATCCAATTGTGAAGAAACTTACGTCTAGCCGTTATTTCAACTATCCAGCTTCATATCTGTTAGCGTTTATCGGGCTTGTCTAGATTCGCTAGTCACTCATTCCCAATTTAGAACGCCCTAGAATTTTGGTTTAGCAACTTACCAAGCAGCTGTTAGCTCTTTCATTAGATCCAAACAGGATTTTCCAATCATATAATCAGCGACCTTCTGACTAGCCTCTCGTAGTTTTGTCATGGATGGATGAATATAGTGTGCATCCACACCTTCCCGGGCATGACTCAACAGCTCATCAATAAGGATTGGACTGATCTCCAATTCGGCCCCGATAGATTTGTAGGTTCGGCGCAAATCATGATTAGTGACAGATACCCCAGATACCTCCTTGACGATCTTTCTGACATCTTTTGTATCCCTGTAATGCCCGCTGCCAGTAATTCCCGGAAATAAATACTCCGTCTGTTCAGGCAAATTTGCCAATCGATTACGAACAATCGCTTCCGTGGCGGAGTTCAGGGGTAATTCCGCCTGCTTTCCGCCTTTCTTGATAATTTTGAAAGTATGCCTGTTAAGATCAATATCAGCGATTCGGATAGTCATAGTACCCATCAGCCTTACACCAGAGAACAACATAAATAGCAAAGCGTCCCGTCCATTGCGAAAGGCCGAAGTGTGATCATGCTCCCGGAGCCCTAGCACCGCTCTGAGATAGGGTTTGAAGTCGCTGTCATCCAGGCGTTCTGTGCGACGGTTAGAGCGGTTAATGTTAACGCCTAGCTGTTTCATCGCTCGACTAACCGGGTTTCGGATAAAAAGGTCAGACTCATCATATTTCGCCTGAGCCCAATTCCATACCGACCTCAAAATACGCATTGCATTATGTAGCTGGGTTTCGCCCTTACCTACTTGCTGGAGATATACGGCCTTTACCTGCTCTGCCGATATGCGGTAAAGATGCTCATCTAGTAAGTCCGCCAACAAAACCTCACATTTGTTTTTGATATCGATCAGGTAACGGTCACCGGGGCGCCTCTCCGCGACAAAACCATCAGGCAAAAACTCCCCGTCCTTACCTGTCGGCGACCCAAAGATCATATCTCTGAACGTTCGCTTAGCCTCGGATAGTTGTTGCTCATTTGCTTGCTCAGCAGCCAGCTGTTGAGCAAGCAAATGAGGATCGCGTCCCTCTTGTATTTCCAGGAACAGGCTATCTGCTTTCTGTCTCAGTTCTGAAATCGGAACTTGTGCATTTCTCGCTTCACCAACCTTCATGATTTGCCGCTTATACAACTTACTTTTTTGCTGTCCGCGAATACGAATCCTTTCGTATAGACAGAACGCACTGTCTGAATACGATTGACTGGGTCTGATTCTTATCGCCAGATGGCTGGCATTGTCGTAAAGGTAGGATTCTTTTGTAAATTCACCGTTATTAATTCGGCGCTCAATAACGGTTAAGGTCGGCTTGCTAAACTTGACCCTGTTCTCTGATGATCTTCCCATGAACAAGAACTCCTTTTCAGGCGATGGTAAGGTTAAATCTGGGATACACCTGGGATACAAAACAGCGTAATTTTTGTATCCCAGAGGAAATATCAAGTAACAGTGAAAATTGAAGAACCAAGAAAGAATAAAGGATTAAATACTAATATATCAACAACATGGGTATCATAAATCAACTTTTAGGAGCATCAATTAACACTGAGAAATGATTATACGAGAAGGATTCAAAATCCCCCGCTAGCGATAGTGTGCCGGTTCGAGTCCGGCCTCTGGTACCAAATATAAAACCCCGCCCTTGTGGTGGGGTTTTTTGTTTCTACAAATAAAACGAAAACCGCAGGTTCGATAAATTCCGCCTTAGGCGGAATTTGGATAAGGAGTGAAGCGACGAAGCCCTTCAGGGCGGCTACAGTCAAAAACTGAAACCGTCAGCCAGACTGACGGTAGACGCATAATAGACCGAAAGTTTTACCCTCCCATCAACGCCCCTCTTTATAAGTCTCGTCACAAACACACCGCTCAAAAAACTTAATATTTGCGCAACCTCATTAGGCTTCTAGCCTTAAGCCTAGAGCGATGCCCTGGATTTCCTATTGTTCAGCTGGTCGCTGACTGCGATACCCACTTAGCGAGAATAACATTGCAACAGAGGAATCAACCAAACTTACCAAATACTATCAATAGCGAGGACTTTGGTGTTTTGAGGAGAGGCGTAAATGTTTTGTTGCCAGCCAAATGCGTTTGGCGGATTTATGTTTTGGAATATAGAGTGGCGTTCGCACCAGATTAGTAGGTCTTCAAACAATACAGCTACTAGTTAGTAGCCTTTTCGGGATAGGTATATGTGGGATAAGTATATGCGTTATAGAACACAAACTTTCGAGTCAATGGCTAACATCGTGTATAACTTGTTTCTGAACGGTTTCCTGAACGCAGAAACAACCACAACGCAGCCATAACCCTCGGTGTTACGGTAAAGCACCCCGGCACCATTGATTGCATACTGAATCCAGCAGCCTCTCCTGAAGCGAGAGTTAGATACCAGTATTTTCTAAAAATCGAACCTTGGGCACGCCTTCGATCATTGAAGCGAGCTTTTCAAACACGCCAGTTTCAGCTCGCCAATTAAAATATTGCTGATAGGCCTCACGACTCTCCCAGCATTCCGAAATGACCAGCTCGGTTGGGTCGTCCAGGTTTTGGAGAACGTCGAGACTGATATAACCCTCGTAAAGGCGTGTCGCTGGAAGAATTTCGCGAAAGAAGTCTTTTACTTCTTCAATTTTCCCGGTAGAAGCTTTAATTTCAAGAATAATATTGGCACTCATTGTTATCACATTCTCCATGTTTTTACGCGTCGGGTTACAAGAACCGGTGGCCGTAACCTGCGCTAACCGCTACGGGCGACCGTCTTAAGATACAGCGTTGGTAAGGAAAGGTAAGGAAATAAAAATTAGCCCTAATACGCGCCACTAATGGCCTCGTCCATTGTTGGCAATTCATCCGGTTTGGTATCAAGCCCCAAAGGTTGACACCAACTTCTTTGCGCCGGGAAAAAATCTTTTTGCCGCTGCAAAATCAGAGTGTCCAGTTGCTTTTCATAAGGCTTGCCATTTGAACATTGAGTCGCTTCCGCAATAAGCTCGCGTAATTGGCGGCTGACCATCAGGTAGTCTTCAACCTCGGCTTCAGGACTTGCTAACTGTTTACTCCCCTCTTCTTCAGTATTCTTCAGTTGCTGCGCAATATCCGGGCGATCTGCATCAATAACTTCACGAACATCAGCAGAGAACTCCATAAAGTGCTGCAATTCCGAACGGTGAAAACTGCGCGCATACGGCAGCCGTTGACGAGTAAAATCCAATGTTGCTAAGGCAAGATTAAACTGTTCCACAACGTGGCTCTCGGCATTTTCCAATGCGGGAGCAACCACTTCACGCAGCGCGCGCAGTGAAACTTCCAGCTGGGTATCAAATGTCTGAATCATTGTGTCACCTCCTTAAAGAAGTCGCAGAGCTCGGACAAGTTCTGATAGCCCAAACCGGTGAGATAGTTTGTTAGTACATCTTGATGGGTTCGGGCGCCATAGGAAGAACGCGCCGATGACCCCATAATCAGAGTGAGCAACAGGTAACGGTTGTATACGCTGTAGTAAGTCAGTCGCACCGGGTCAACCTTCAAACCGGAAGCTTTCTCATAAGCAGCAAACAACTCTTCGCTGGACATCATGCCGGAAGCCAGAAGGGTTTCACCGTCTTCTGCGATATGCCCAAAAGTATCCAGGGTTGCATAAGTAAGGTCCCGGTGCCGATCACCCAGAACCGCGCCCTCCCAGTCCAGCCAAGTGGTAATTTCCCCGGAATCCTCATTAAACAGAAAGTTGCCATTGCGGTAATCGCCGTGGATCAGGGAAACGTGGTCAATGGGAGGCGCATGCTTGATCAGCCATTTATAGACAACGTCCATAATCGGCTCTTCCTCTATCCGGTCTTCCTCCCACATCCTGCGAAGATAATTAACCTGCTTAATGACAGCTTCATTGGAGCCAGCCACAGGCCTGTCATAATGTTCCAGACACTCGAAATGTGCGCTATCCAGCGTGTGCAATCTGGCTAGCAACTCGACAAATTGTGGGGCTAGTTTCTGCCGTAATTCCGGGCCGTAATTCTGACCGAGACCAGATACTTTGTCTGCATCGTGAGAGGGTTTAGCAACGCCGTTACAAAACCCCATAATGATGCCGGGGTATGGCAAATAGCTTCCATCCTCATCTACCCAATAGACCTCGGGGGCAGGAATGACACCCTCTACTGCTTTAAGTACCTCAAATTCACGCAATCGGCTTGATTCGGTAATTGAGGCTGCAGGCTCTGTACGGAGTACCATTTTGGCTGCTTCATTACCCTTGCCGTCAGCACCTCGCCACTGCAATACGAAAACAGCTTGCAGTTTTGAAGCACCTCCGGACAACCATTTGGCTTCGGAAATACCCACCTCATAACCAAGGTTGGCTTCTATCAGTTGCTTCGCACCACTGACCAAACGATCCAGAGTTAACTGCTGAAAGGGCGGCCCATTACGACGCTGCATTTTGCGGGTAAATACAGCATCAACTTCTTTTTCTGTTGGATACTTATCTCGAATTTGCTCAATCAGTGCATCACTGGGAGATTCACGAATATCACTCGTCTTCAATCGTTCTAGTGCGGTCATAACAAACAAGCCTTATGGAATAGTTGTTCTTTATTAGTATTTTATTTATTTTTTTTAAACTGAAAATTTATCCGCCATACCCCTGGAAAGGAATCCATGCCCCACAAAATCAGCAATATGACTATAGCCCGAGAGATTACCGCTCTCCCAGCGCATTAGGGTCTGAAATCCGCAGGTTGCCGGATTAAAGTTATACCAGGGAGCGCCAGCGATGGTAGTACCCCTTGCACAAAAGGTGTCGCCGTTACTATCTTCCATTTCAACAATTGCCCGAGTGACCAGCATATCCATTCGCTCCGCCGTCATCGTCGCATTGACAATAGGCCGCCGTACGCCCCCTTGAGCGATGTAACCATACCGAAATGGGCCATACACCATTTCCTTGTTTTCAAAATCGACGTCCAGCACGAGAAAGGCGTTTAAATCCTCACCCAGATCAATGTGTACCCAGGTAGCGCCCCTGTTACCCCAATCATTTCGGGGACCCCAGCTTTTGTTAATACCGTCAACACAGTCGATACTATACTCCGTACCGTGCAACAACAAACGTCCGGTCGTCCGCCCCTTGCCTTCCATATGGCCGTTGTTCCAACCATCGTAACCCTTGACCTTGGCTTGCCCCGCCAGAGGATTATCTTGGGGATCATGGGTATCAATCAGCGGACATACTGCCTTGAACGCAAGATCCACTTCGCAATGACCATCCAGCGATTTGTAATGCCACTCAAGCTCAGAAGCGCTATGAGCTTTGAAGCGCAATCCGTTTTCCAACGTGAAATCAGAGTAATCTTCAGGACAGGGCAAATGCATCTGGGCATCGTTGTGGTCTATCTGCCAGGGCTGAAAACAAAACCCTCTATGAATTTCAATAGAGCTGTGCAACACCCCCATATTAGGGCGGGCAACACAGTACAGGTTTCCGCTTACCGCATGTTCTGCATTTGAAAAAATAATAAACAGCGTTTCTGTCCACGTGCGGTCATTTGGGTCTCGCTCATGAAAATTAAAATCGTCTAGCGTAATCATTGTTATTACTCAGCCGATAACTCAGTTGGCGTATTCGATATGCTGTTTGGCGAAATCCAGATAATTCTTATTCCAGCAAAACTCGCACCACCCCGATCCTTTTTCGCCTTCTATCTCTACCGCTGTTGCTGATTCATTCAGTTGAATCATGGGATCAACAGGGTAAACAAACTTCGCAATGGTTTTGCACTGTAAGGTTGTGGTTCGATTCGAAGAATCTTCGATAACCACATAAATAGATGTGTGGTGCATATCGTCATCAAAAACAAAGTCATATTTAAGAGAGGTAATTTCTGCCATATGACCTTCTTTAAAGACATAGCCGAGCTGATGAACTCGTCCGAATGACTGCATTTCAAAAAAGTGTACCGCCGTACTCTCGGTAGTGGCATGAAACCATTTATAATGTTGATTCAAGCCCCAGATACGCGGCCCCCATGAACGATCCCGCTGGCAAAAGGTATCCAGCGCATATTCCTTGCCATCTATTTTAAAATTACCTTTTATACGTCCATGTTGCTCGGTGCGATCAATGGCGTAATAAGGTGGGCAGCCTTTTCTAAAAGCGCTAAATGGATAAGCCGGATGTGTTGCTTCAAACCTGAAATCCAGTTCGATGCGTTTGCCCCGGTAAGAGACGTTAGCGGTTTCAAAAGGTGTATCAATTTCCAGCTTTAGACCACCGACATCCCAATTATAAAAATCCATCGTAGATGGCACATCTACCTGATCAACACGCTCATCAATTTTCTCACCAATACCCGGCCCGAAAAACGACATAGATGAACCGGCCTTACCTTCACAATCAACCCACGTGTAAATAATTCCCGCACAGTCATACTCAGGCAAAGGCAGCATATAAACTACCGCTTCACGCGTGCCGGGCAATGAGGAAAGATCATGCCGATTCTCATCGTCAGGGTTACAGGGTTTTATATCTGAAGTTATATTGTTAAGCATCAATGGCTCCTAGTAATCATTCTTGTTAGGTATTTGGAAATACCAAGGATTGTATATCTACTAACCTTTGGGACCAACTCGGCCCCAAAGGCACTCCCCTTTAAAAGCGGCTAAAAGTGATAGCCAACAGTTAAACCGGCAGTCCTGGGTTCTGCAAAGTTATCCTGTCCGTAATCGAGAAGATCGGTAATTTCAATACGGTAGGTAGCAACTTCCTTATCATTGAGATTTCTTACCCAAAGTTTGGCAAAAAACTTATCGTCTTCTGCAGTGTAGGTAATATTACTGTTCCAGATTGAATATGACTGCAGTGTGGCCGCTGTCTGATTGAGAATATCCCCGAATCTTTCGCCGACATAGTTGCCATCAATCTGTACAGAAAGATAGCCATTTGCTACCGGCCACTCGTAGCGAACGACCAGGTTCGCGGTCTTGGCGGGCGCCTCACCCATTTCCCTGTCTTCAACTGTTGAGACCAATACACCTCTCTGCACATCTTCTACTTCAGTGTCCAGGAAGCTGGCTCCCAGGATAATATCCAGGCCTTCTATTGGATTGGCAAAAAGTTCAACCTCCAGGCCTGTAATGGTGGCTGGACGGTTTACAAAGAACTGCCCCAGGTTCTGAAAGCTCAGCGCCTGATAATCCTTGTAATCGTAGTAGAAGGTCGCTGCGTTCAGACGCATACTCTCTGTTAATTGCAATTTGGCGCCGATCTCGTAGGCATCCAGTTTCTCCTGATCATAGCCCCACTGATTAGCGGCTAGGCCGAGCGGAACAACCCCTACATTAAAACCGCCTGCCTTGATGCCGCGTCTGAATGAAGCGTAATACAAAGAGTCATCCGTTGGTTGCCAGTTGAGCTGCAACGTGCCACTCACTCCGTCTTCATCCAGTTCGGTAAGACTACCTGCGGTGGCCGGCGTGAAGTCATTGACAGGAGCAAGCAGTATTTCGTTGCCACCTACCAGGATTGGTGTCAGGTTAGCTGAGGTGAAACTGCGCGGCCCATCAAAGTCAAAATCGTCAACCAGCACCGCTATCTGCGCGTCCTGCTGTTGGAAATCTTTCTTGTCTTTTTGCAGGCGCAGGCCGCCGATCAGGGTTACCGTATCAGTCAGGGAGTATTCCAACTGGCCAAAGATTGCGTAAGTCTCCACTTCGGTCTCGAAAACTGAGTGCTGCAACGCACCGGCGTTAGCTGGGAACGATGGATCAAGAAGCGCAAGGAGGCCGTTGAAAGCATTAAAGTTATAGCCGCCGTCGGCATCCTGCTTCATATAGTAGGCACCAACCGTCCAATTAAGTGATTCTGTGCTGCCGTTAAGCCTGACCTCTTGCGACCAGTGCTCAGATTCATAGAACCCGTTGAAGTTGCAGACGCTCAAGGCAGAAGCATCGCAGTCTTCTGTCAGAACGTAATCCTGATCCAGATAACCGGTAATTGAAGTAACGGTGAAGTTGTCAGTATCCCAAGTGTTGGTCCACAGGTAATGAGTTACATCGTTCTCTGCCCAGTCCTTACTGTTATGGGCAACATCAAACGGGTCAGAATCTTTAGATAGCCCCGTTAAGGTTGTCGCGGCAAAAACAATATCATCACCTGATTTCATCATTGGGTTCAGGTTATCGCCCACCAAGTGACCTTCGGCCTTGCCGTATTCTACTTTAAGCAGTGTTTCCCAGCTATCGTTCACCTGGTATAACGCTTGACCTCGGTAAGCTTCGAAACCCGACTCCCGAAAATCACTTTGTCCTGGATAGTTGTTTTCGGTAAAACCGTCATGGCTGTCATGATAAGCGCTGAAACGAAGCTTTAGATCATCGCTAACCGGCATATTCAGGCGAACTTCGCCCCCCAGAATGCCGTCCGTGCCCGCAGTACCTTCGACATATGCTCCAAACTCTTCTTCAGGCTTTTGAGTCACGAAAGAGAAAGCTCCGCCGGTGGCGTTACGTCCAAAAAGTGTACCCTGCGGCCCCTTAAGAACCTCGGTTCTTTCCATATCAAATAAAGAAAAGTCCACCGTGCTGCTGGAAATCATGTAGAACTCATCCACAAAAGCTGCAACGGGTGATTCTGCACCATTGTTCAGGTCGGTATTGCCTACACCGCGAACAAACAGGTTGGTGGTCAACCCACGGCCAACAAAGTGGCGGCGAATTTCCACATTAGGTGACTGCATGGATACGTCAGCGGCACTGCTAAAGTTCAGCGCTTCCATCTGGTCGCCCGAGAAGGCCGAAATGGCAACACCGACGTCGTCGGCGGATTGCTCACGCTTTTGTGCAGTGACAACCACTTCCTCCAAAATAGATGTTCTTTGCGCGGCCATACCTGGCGAGGCCACAGACAAAGTCGCAAGCGAAACCATAGAAACAAGAAAAGATCGATTGAATATTCTTTTTTTCGTGCTGTTATCAAAACGAGACATAACACTTCCCCATAATAATTTCTGTTGAGCTAAAAAACCTGCTATTTGGCAACGCTGATTAACCATCTCCGTTAATTGCGCCAGATCGCAGATTTTTACCTAGCCAGTGCTTGGAATGACCATGTTGTTGTAACCAGAAGCCGCCATGTTAATTCTGTTTATCACACCGCAGCTCGACTCCTGATTGAGCCGAGACAATAGCAGCTACAATAATTCACTTCAAGCCTACCACTTGATTTTTTTATTTAACAAAAAATATTCATATTGTTATATTTCAATAACTTAAATAGCAATCAAATAATATTTATTATTAACCAAGTGATATTTTTATATTAAAATAATTTAACGACGATCTATAAGGTGATAAGTTTTTAGATGTTATTCGGAGAAATTAATGTGAAATACCTGAGCGCCAGGTAGAGATTAAACTTGTTCGAAAAGGAGTTCAGCCGCAGAAAAAAACATCTCCTCAGGGATCATGCCGGAATCTGATAACGCTTCATTTAAAATAGCCTGGCCTTTCATCCAAACAGCAAATACGCTTGCCGTGCCTCTTTTTACAACGAGAGAGTCGGGCCAAAATGTTTGCCCTGATTTAAAGGTTCCCCACCCACCAATTCGCCTCAAATGCTCAATCAGCGGATAAAGTGATTCCTGCCGCGACGCCAAAAGGCAGGCCTGGCCAGTGAGCTTTGCATAATCAGAATAAAAGCCGGCTTTGGTATTACCTGTTTTTGGGCGGGTTAATCTTTTTAAAACCCTGGCCCACTCAACCTTGTTTTTTTGCTTAATGCTATTCAAATCCTTAGCATTAAACTCGCTTGGCTTCTCTCGCAGCAAAGCGTGCCACAACGCTTCGTTGACAAAATTCGCCATATTATCAAAGTGATACGCAATCATTGCTGACGAAACGCCTGCCTTTTTCGTCAAACGCCGCTGACTCAAAGAGCCCAACCCCTTCTCTTTGATTTCATCCGCAGCTATCTCTAACAACTTTTCCGCCAGATCGTCAGGCGGGTGTTTATCAAACTCAGGGAATGCTTCCCCCCCACTATTGAGCCAAAGAAAAACATCACCCTCGACGGCGTTATCCTGAATGCCAAAACTCCCTGCCAACAACGCCCGAACGTTCTCCTGCAATAGCATTCGGTAGTGTATATTCGGCCAGAGTTGATAGGCGAAAAGCTCTTCCATGGTGATATAAGTCACTATCAGCTCCGGAAGAGCAGATGAAAAACTTCGTTCTGTACCCTTTAAGCGATCAGACCAGAATTTAACCCGCATTTGATGCCAGTGCCGCAATAAATCGCGTGAGAAGGCTCCTGGCTCCAGCTTCAATAATACTTCTGACCAAAACCGAGCGGTTTTAAACTTCGTGCGTTTTTCAATATATAAAATAAGAACTTCTACCAGATTCTCATAACTCAGGGGCATGCTCTCAAGTTCTGCAGCAAGGTTTCGATGGAATTTGAGCTCTTCCCCATACGCATGATTTTGAACAGCCAACAAAAGGTCTGCTTTGGTTTCGAACCTTCGGGAGATCGGCGTAACAGAGCACCCGGCTTCACTGGCGATATTTCTGATAGAAAACCCATCAAGACCGGAGCGGCTCACGGCATCCAGGGACAGATCCAGCACCCGATTAACCAGCGCGTCGTTGTTATCGATAGAGGCCATTGAATTCCCGAGTCATTTCCATCACTACCTAATCTGGTAGTCAAATTGGCAAAAATCAGAACGCTTTAAGCACCGAATAGCCATCCAGATCACGTACCTGAGCAGCCGTGCGCTCTATCCACGACTTCCACATTTCATCACCGCGCGCTGTACGTTTTACCGCACCAAATCCAAAAGTACCAACTTGCAAACCATAGATAGAATGCATTCTGTAATCATTCCAGCACTGCTCCGCGTCGTAATCGGTTACTCCGTAAGCCTTCATCGCATTATGGTAATGAGTAACCAAATCACGTTCATGAGCGCGGCGATCTTCTGTTGTCATACTCGTACCAATATAAAGCGCGATATCCATCGTGCCCCGACCAAAAGCCAACCCCTGCCAATCAAGAACAACGACAGGCCGCTTACCATCCTGCGCATCAAAAAGCACATTATCAGCGCGCAAATCGCTATGCCATAAGCATTGTGGATCATTGAACACTCGTTTCCAGACATCGGCGTACGGTATTAACTTGGATGCTTCGGCCAGGTCAGCCTCAGGCACCAGATCTCCTGCAATTTCAGGAAAATTCTTGATGATTTCACCAAAAGAATCTGTAACATTATCGTAAATAGTCAGCACGCCCTTTTGCCACTCGCTGATATTTAGCCATTCAGGATTACCCCAGCTTCCCGCATGAAATGCAGCGGCCTGTTCCATAACCAGTGCAGCTTCATCTGCTGTGCACCCTTTCAACTGATCAACGCCACGCGCAGGGGCCAAGTCTTCCATCAAAAGAATAAAGTCGGTTTGGTTGTCAGCTATTGCGCCGTGAATAACCTTGGCCACCTCTACAGAAAGGTGCGGCTCCAGCTCGTTATAAAACTTAATTTCATTACTGTAATAGCCAGAATCACGTCCGAACTCACGGCTTGTTTTGTCAACTGATGGAAACTTCCCCACAATAGTGGAAGGGCCAGCTAAAGGTACGCTGTAGGTGAGGTTGAAACGGAACGAGTCTCCCAGCTGACCGGTGCCACAAGGCTCTTTTGTAACGCTGGTAACCTCACCATCTTTAAGGTAACCCGCTTTAGAAAACACCTTTGTCAACCATTGAGCGTCGATAGACTCAACAGGTATAACGGCAGCAAAATCGTTCATTCTTATTCCCCATTTTGTTCAAAATTTCAGTTTTTATTTATATTGTTAACTACCACACTCACCCTTCAGAAGAAATTTTAATGACCGCCTTTTGAAGAATCATATTGTTCGGGTAAGTAATCAGATCACCATTTTTACGAATCATAACGTGAAACAATGAAATTTCTTCAATCACACCCGAAATATCATCATCTTTATCAACCACCCTTACCTTATCCCCAACACGGTAAGGAAACGCAAAGAAGATAATCAAACTGGCAGTAATATTGCTCAAGATCGACCATTGGGCAAACAGCGCGACACCAATAACGGCAAAAACTGAGGACAGGAATAACGAAACCTGAGAATACTCAATACCCAAAACCAGAAATACAACGATGAGAAACACCAGACTCATTGCGATATTCAACGTCTTATTGATATACGTTATTCGATAATCAACAACATCTCGAGAACGACCAATACTGGAGATAAGCCTTGAAAGAGAAGCGGTGCAAACCAGATACGTTACCAACACCCCGACAATCAAAAGAAATTTCATTAATTTTTACCTAGAGAACAAATAATAGGAAACACTGTAAAGCCGGTAATTCCGACGCAATTGTGCCGCTTCAACCAGTTTTTCTCCAGTGCAAATTCGATACAGACACTAAATTCAGATTTACAGGCCCGAGACTAACTCTTGTGTCAGAACAGCTGCTGAAACCTCGCGGCAACCCGTCGTATTCTGTCCGGCCCACATTGATGAAAAATCACCAGCCCCCTGCGCCTCCACGTAAGAGCGCAGCGGAGCAAGTGCCGCAGCTGCCATCGGAAACTGAGGTGCAGTCTCATTGATAGGCCCCTGCTCCCGAATCAAACGGTTCACAATGCCTCGCGCGGGCCTGCCAGTGAACACGTTTGTGATAGCGGTATGACGAGCAGCTTCAGATTTCAGCGCCGCTCGGTGGATTGCAGTGCTACTGACTTCTGGACACAGTAAATAACTGGTGCCAACCTGCACTCCAGCAGCACCCAAGTTCATCACTGCGGCTACTTCTTGCGCTGTGGCAATGCCACCCGCCGCAACAACTGGCACCTTCACTCGCGCCACAACTTGTGGAACCAGAGCAAAGGTGCCCATTTGCAGGCTCAGATCGTTAGAGAGAAAACTACCGCGATGCCCGCCAGCTTCGGTGCCTTGAGCAATAATGACATCGGCACCTCTCGATTCCAGCCACACAGCCTCGTCAACAGTTGTCGCCGACACCAGCACTTTCGCCCCCCAGCTTTTAACCCGATCAACCAACTCTGGCGCTGGCAAACCAAAATGAAAGCTGACTACCGGTGGTTTGAATTCCGCCAGCACATCCGCTATTTCAGCTGAAAACGGCTGTCGTCCAGGTCCGGGCTTAATCTCGTCAACGTTAAGACCAAGCTCTTCAAAATAGGGCTTGAGCGCCTCACGCCAGCGTAATTCGCGCGCGGCATCGATAACCGGCGGCGTGTGACAGAAAAAGTTCACATTAAACGGTTGCGCTGTCTGCCCCTTAATTCGGCTAATTTCTGCAGCCATCGTTTCAGCGTCCAGCATGGCACAGGGAAGAGAACCCAAACCACCGGCGTTGCAAACGGCTATAGCCAGTTCACTGCCCTGCACACCCGCCATGGGAGCTTGAATAATGGGTCGTTCTATACCTAAAGTTTCCGCTAGCGTCATGTTGCTACTTCTCCTTGTTCTTAGCCCCGCTCTTCAGCACGCATCGACTCTTTGAACCCGGTCACCGCATCATTCAGAGTCGGGCATTTCTTTTAACAGCCTGGCATAAACACCCTGTGATTGAATAAGTTCGGCGTGCGAGCCACGCTCGATGATTTGCCCTTTGTCCAGCACCAGTATCTGGTCGGAATGCTGGATAGTACTTAGGCGGTGGGCTATGGCAATCACCGTTTTTTCGACAAATACGTGATCAATCGCTTTTTGAATCAGTTGTTCGGTCACCGAATCCACCGAACTGGTGGCCTCGTCCAACAACACCACCTCACTACCAGAAGCCATACTGCGAGCAAACGCGATAAGCTGACCCTGACCAGCTGAAAGGTTGCCGCCATTATTCTCTAACTCAAAGTCATACTGCCCCGGCAAGCGCTCGATAAAGCTGTCGGCATACACATAGCGTGCAGCATCCATTATCCGGGCTTTATCAATTCCCTCACGACCAAGGCCGATATTGAAAGCTATCGATTTGTTGAACAAAAACACTTCCTGCTGCATCAGGGAAAAGAACTGCCCAACCTGAGCCACAGTCAGATCTCTCAACTCAATGCCATTCAAACGGATAGAACCTTCGTAGTTATCGTAGGTTTTGGTAAGCAGACGCAGAATGGTGGATTTACCGGAGCCAGTGCTGCCCACAAGCGCGATCTGATCGCCCTTGCTCAACTCAAACGACACATCCTTCAGAACCAGAGGTCCACTCGGGTTATAGCGAAAGCTCACCCGTTCAAAAACCAGCGACTGAAATTCACCCAATGGTGGCTGCTGTGTTGACGCAGCCGTCGGGCCCTGCCCTTGATTGTTTTTAAGTGCGCGGCCATCTTGCAACGGTTGCTGAAAAATTTCATCGATATGATCAAACGCCGCCAGTGCACGCTGAATAGAAGCCATTTGGGACGTAAAATCCCGGATCGGCACAAAAATTCGATCCAGCGTTTGAGTAAAGCCAATCAACACCCCGAAGGTAATCGTAGTCGCGAGTATTTCTTTGGCGCCAAACCAGATAATCAACGCCATGGCGATGGTGGTAACCCCTTCGATAACAGCAAACAGGGCAGAGTCATAAAAGTTCGACCGGGATTGGGCTTTGAAAAAGCCCTGATTGTAGCCCCGGTACTTGCGTTGCACCGGGTCCTCGGCGGAATAGAGCTGTACCGTTTTAATGCCGTTTAAACACTCCTGAAGGTAGCCTGCACCCTGCGACAACACTACCCGTCCCTTGGCGTAAGACTCTCGCAAACGGCGGCGCAGCACTTCGGTAATAAAATAGGTTGGCACCCCCATTACCAGTACCATCAGCGCCAGCTTCCAATTAATCACGAACAGGAAAGTTAGCAATGCCAGAGTAGTTACCACATCTCGAATCATTGCCAGCAAACCTTGAGAGAACGATTCACTCACCGCTTCCAAGTCACTGGTAAGACGCGTCAACGTGACGCCAATGGGGGTTTTGTCGAAGTACTGCCGCGGAAAAGCCAAAATGCGAGCAAACATATCTGCACGCATATCCATGAGCGCATGCAGTGCCGATTTCTGTAAAAAATAGTTGAATACCGCATCGGTAAGATAGTTACCCAACAATACCAAAACCAATAACCCGGACCACCAATACAAACCGGTTAGTTCACCAGGCACGATCTGAGTATCGATAATATGCATGATCAACCAGGGAAACAGCACACTGAACGCAATCGACAGCGGTACCGCCGCTGCGCCAATAACAACCTGCTTGCGATACGGCTTTAGATACCCTAAAAAGCGGCTGATCAAGTGCCAGTCAAATCCCGGCTTGCTGTTTTGTTTGTCCGTCTTATTGGGAGGTGTATTAGCGGCATCCGATGACGATGTGGCAGCATAGTGTCTCATTGGCTGCGCTCCCCGGAGCTGATTGTTTCTACAGCTTCGCTTTCAGAACCTTCACCACCACTTTGTTGTAACTGCCAGGTCTCCCGGTAAAGCGGTGAACTCTTCAGTAACTCTTCATGGGTTCCGCGAGCAACAATCTCGCCGTTATCAAGCACCAGAATATAATCCACCTTTTCCAGCACTGTGGCCCGATGGGAAACAATCAGAATACTCTGGCTGCGCATGTTCTCGAAAATCTGTCGCAGCAGGAAGCGCTCGGTTTCGTTATCAACGGCAGAGAGCACATTGTCCAGAACCATCAACTTGGAAGGCGTGTACATGGCGCGCGCCAGACTCAAGCGCTGCTTCTGACCGCCCGAGAGCAGGATGCCCTTCTCGCCAACCAGGGTATTTTCTCCCTCTGGGAACTGTTCAACCTCATCCTTCATATCGCTCTGATAGAGCACATCGTCTATCGGTTGATAGTCTTCGTCACCACCACTGAAGCGGATATTGTTTACCACCGAGTCAGAAAACAAAAACGGCTCTTGAGTAATGGTGCGCACCGCACTGCGTAAGTCTCGCCTGGACAACGCCGTAATATCATAGTGATCGATAAATATAGTGCCGGGCGCAACCTCCAAATGCCGGTTAATGCAGTTAACCAGCGTAGTTTTGCCCGCGCCAATCTGCCCGAGAATACCAATGGTTTGCCCGGGGCGAATTTCAAAACTGATGTTTTTCAGCGCAGGGGACGATTGCCCCGGATACGTAAAGTTCAGGTTATTCACCCTAACCCCGGAGCTGAATAGTTGCTGCCGCTCGTCTTCAGGCAGGTGGCTGGTATCTTGAGCGGGAACCTCCTGATCCAGGATTTTTCGCAAACTGTCGATACTGAGAAACCCGGTTTGAAACGCCGAAAAAATCATCGCCATTGAAAAGAATGGCATGGCCAGCAAGGTCGCATACGACAAAAATGCAACCAGCTCACCCAGAGACAAGCCCGACTGAATCAGGTAGCCGCCACCCACTGCCAAAATCAGTATTTTCATGATTCTGTCGGTATAACCCAAAATAGGCAGAACCAGCGTTCTCAGCCTCGCCAACTTCACCGAACGCCGCAAAAGAGCGCGGTTATCAACGGCGAATTCGCCCTGCGCCCAGCCCTGTATATGGTGTGACTTAACCACATCAATACCCGACAACAGTTCAACCGAGTGTGAAGACAAAGCTTGTAACTCTTCCATGCGAAGCTTCATCAATTCGCGCATCCGGCCAATAGCTCGATGAGAAATCATCAGGGTAATCACCACCGGCACCATGCAATACAGTGTCAGGCTCGGAGAAAGCTGCCACATTTTGTAGGGTGTGAGTGACAGAGCAAAACTGATATTAAAAACCTGCAATAACACCACCCCGGCAAGTGCGCGGATACCGTTGATGTCATTATTGACAATAGAGATTAGCTTGCCAGTCGGGTAACGTTCAAAAAAACCGCGCTGCAGGAACGTCAGCTTGGCAAACGCTTCATTCTTGAGATCGCGCTCAATGGCTCTCCCGGGGTTAAAAAACAACATACGGGAAATGGTGCGCGCGCCCATCATTAACAACGCCAGCAACGCTATCAGCAGGATATTGGTGTTGAGCGCGTCAAGGTTCAGCGCCAGCGATTCGTTCAGCAAATCAATAGAGGCGCCAATATAACCGGGAATATTAACCGCCAGCCAGTTCGTGATAAACAGCATCAACACACCAACCCCGTACGACCATTTATGCCGGGACAGGTAACGAAACAGAAAGCGGCTGTTGGATTCCTTTACAGGTTGGTTTAACAATTTAGTTCCAAAATTTATTTAGGCTCGCCCCTTCAAAACACAGCGGTTTTAGGCATACCGGGCTAAGGCGCAGCGACTGGATAGTACACTATGAATCTTCAAAAATTGATCGACAAGCAAGAACCCTATGATACCGCTCCTGTGCCGGACTTTAAAAGCCGCTTAAACGCCACTTTTCAAATGACTCTTTTCCAGATCAAGTCCCGCAAAATGTTTGCAGCACCACCTGATCTGGTCGTGGCGGGATAGCGAACTGTGATTTTTCTGGATTAAAGTCGTACGGATTAACCAATAAATCGACCATCGTGTGAAAAGGCGTTAAATCACCCGACTGCGTTGCAGCCACAATCACCTGCTCAATCAAATGATTTCTGGGTATAAACACCGGATTACTGGCATACATCAAAGCCTGCCCTGCCTTGTCTGCTTTAGGGTGTGTCTTCATCTCTGCATTCAGCAATGCCAGCCAACGCTCTACCCAATCGCTCATTTCAGCAGGTAACTGATACAAGTCAGCAACCGACTGCGGGTTTCCCGCGCCTGCTTGACCGGCGTAAGCAACATAGGCTGTATCTGCCAAAGCGCGAAAACCCAGTGTGAAATCCACCTTATGCTCAGTCATTAATGCCAGCAATTGCGGAATCAGCGCCTTAGTGTCGCCACTTATTTCCGCAAATCCAAGTTTGTTATGCACCACTTCATCGTAGGCAGCCTGATAAATAGCCACAAAACTGTCCACCGCCTGCTGCGCCAAATTCACCGAGTCTGTTTCATTGTCGGCCAATAACGGTAACAGCGATTGCGCCAATTGAGCGAGGTTCCACTGCGCGATATACGGCTGGTTTTTGTAGGCATAGCGGCCACCGTGATCAATAGAGCTGTATACGGTTTCAGCGCGATAGGTATCCATAAAGGCGCAGGGGCCATAATCAACCGTTTCGCCACAAACCAGCATGTTGTCGGTGTTCATCACGCCGTGAATAAAACCAACAGACATCCACTTGGCAATCAGCTTCGCCTGGCGCTCTATTACTCCGTTCAGCAATTCAGCGTAGGGGTTGTCGGCAGTTTTAGCCGCTGGGTAATGCCGGTCGATAACATGGTCGGCAAGCGCCGTTAATAATGCAATATCACCCTTCATGGCAAAGTATTGAAATGTCCCAACACGAATATGGCTACTCGCAACACGAGTGAGAATGGCACCGGGCAACATACCCTGCCGAAAAACCCCTTCGCCCGTTGTAACAGCCGCCAAACTTCGCGTTGTCGGCACCCCCATCGCCGCCATCGCTTCGCTCACAATATACTCCCGCAGCACAGGGCCTATCGGCGAGCGGCCGTCACCCATGCGCGAATAGGGGGTTGGGCCGGCACCTTTCAGTTGAATATCGTAACGGTGGTTATCTTTACCTATTACCTCGCCCAGTAAAATAGCCCGGCCATCACCCAACTGCGGGTTCCAGCCACCAAACTGATGCCCCGCGTAGGCAGTGGCGATAGGTTCTGCTCCCGAAGGAATCTGGTTGCCCGCCAACACCGCAACACCCTCCTCAGACATTAACTCCGAAGGGTTAATTAACAACGCCTCAGCCAATGGTTGATTCACCCGAATTAAACCGGGCTCTTTAACCGGCGTGGGTAATTGCGGCGAAAAAAGCGCATCCGCCACATGAAGATAACTGTTAGAAAAGGGAATATTAACCATAGTGTTTTTAGAAGAAGAGCTCATAGAATAATTGCAGTGCTGTTAGCGATGACAAAAACCACTTTAGCACTATGCGAAGAATAGCCCCAGATAATTCAACGGCAAACACCGCGGTATTTTGATAGTTGATTCAAACAAAGACAAAACCCAAGCAGTAGTGCAAACTGTTATCAACACGTTAACTCGCCAACACCCACAAATAACAAACCATGACAAATAACGACTGCCTTCGCAAAATACGCTACATATTTGATTATAGCGACAAGCAAATGATCGACATTTTTAGCCAAGCCGATCTGGCAGTAACACGCCAACAAATTAGCAGCTGGTTAAAAAGAGACGACGACCCGGATTACCATTCGTGCAGCGACACCACCCTTGCAACCTTTTTAAACGGTTTAATCAACCTCAAGCGTGGCAGACGAGATGGCGAGCAACCCAAGCCTGAAAAACACATTAACAACAACATTGTTTTTATGAAGCTAAAAATTGCCCTTAACCTTAAGGCCGAAGACATATTAGCCCTGCTAGAGCTCGCAGGCCTATCCATTAGCAAACACGAACTAAGTGCCTTTTTTCGCAAAGCCGGCCACAAACACTACCGCCAATGTAAAGACCAAATATTGCGCAATTTTCTATACGGCCTGCAACTTCAGAACCGAGGAGACAGTGAGGCTTTTGAAGATGAGAATGAGGCCGCAGACAAGAGGCAAACTTCAATTAACCCGTCAATATGGAAGCAAAGCTAATCCCTATATTTCGAGTAGTTACTCATAACGCAATGTGAATAGTTGGTGGTACATTAAAAGCCTAAAGGTAATATCTTCATGGAATCTGAAATATATGGAAATAAATCCTCTTTTACCTAGCCAAAGAAAACCCCGCATGTCGTTGGCTCTTTGTTTTGCAAGGGAAAAGGTATTCCATTGAGAATAATAAAAAGTGATATACAGGCCTCGGGGTTCGGTTTATCACACTGTTAGCATCACAAGGAAAGTTTGAACCATGAGCAGAGCACCTGTAATACTTGAAGAGTATGATTCTTCGTGGCCTACGAAATTCGAGAAAGAAAAAGAACACCTGATGGCTATTGCTGGCAAATGGTTTTATGGGAGCATTGAGCATGTAGGTAGTACAGCTATTCCTGGTATGGTCGCAAAACCAGTCATAGATGTTATGTTTGGTGTTAAATCGTTAAATGAATCCAAGCCTGCAATAAAAGCTCTTGTAGATGGCGGCTATGAATACTGGCCTTATAAAACCGAAGTAATGCATTGGTTTTGTAAACCATCCGATGCTTTCCGTACGCATCATCTTCACTTAATTCCGTATGAAAGTCCGCTATGGCAAGAACGCATTAAATTCCGTGAACTTTTGCGCTCAAATAACAAAGTGGCAAATGAATATGCAAATTTAAAACGGAAGCTGGCTTCGGAATACAAAGAAGATCGTGAAGCTTATACAGAACAAAAGTGGCCATTTATTCAACATGCTTTGCGAGGCACGCAATGCTAGCAAGGCCAAGCACAATCGCCCAATGCAAAATGCGGCGTTGAGGCTGTAGAAAAACCCTTCTTTAGGGATAAATTTTGTTAAAATTGGTTATCGCATAAGGAACCATGCACATGCCTAAGTTTATCCCTTACGATCACAACCAAACATCAATGGTGGTGATTAATTATCAGGATCAATTACAGCCGGGCACCTTCGAGCATGCGATTCATCACCTCATGATGAAGAAGTTGGATCTTTCGGTTTTTTACCCCCACTGCCAATATGATTTGGTTTAACAAAAATATAATTATATTTTCCTTTAGGGTCGGCCTCTATCGATGGAGAAGCAACTGATACGATGTTGGTGTAGTCAAATAGCCAATTAAGATGTGAGCGAAATTCCTTTTTATCGTTGCGAAATCGACTTTGATCGTACGTGGTAACCATCTCAACAATCTCAAGTGGATAACCATTCTGTTTGAGTGGTTTTGAAGCTTGTTTCCTATCTAGTTCTGAATTGTTACCACAGGCAGTAACGGTAGTTATTAATGGAAGAATAAGGAATAACTTTAAAAACCTTCTGTTCAGATTGCCTTGTTGTCTCTCACCATATTGTCCTTCAGAACTTCTTTCCCACTTCAAAAGTAGAAAAATTAATCCGAAAAGAAACAAATAAACAGTTGGCGCTACTGGTATTGGATTTGACCCGCCATCATCACCGCCATTACCACCTTCTTCAAAACCGAAGTCTGAACTCAAAAGAGAAGAGTCTTCTTGAAAACTAAGGATCTGATTGGAATCTGTATCGGTAATCCCCAATGTCAAGGCTCGTTTAATATAAAGGTCTTCTGGTACAGGTTCGTATCCCATAGAAAAACTTGCTGTCTCTCCAGCTGATAACTGGCCACCATCACGAATAGAACCTCTAAAATTGAGAGCCGTGGTAACTGCATAATTTAGGAGGCCGTCTAGGTTATCTGGGGCAGTCAAAGTAATATCAAAGCCATGATTTGTATCTGTAAACCACAATTCGAAGCTAAAATAATCACGTTCTTCATCAGGAAGGCTAAGGTCAACATACCGAATATCACCTACTACAGTGTATTCATTGGAAGGATCATAAACCCCAATGTACCCATTAGTCAGTTCGATAAGAGCTGAGTGTGCAGGTAAAGCAAAACAAAGCAACAACGAAAATACTGCAAATATCCGTTTCAAAGTACTAACCTCCTCTGGCTAATAGCCGTAGATTTTTAAAAATGCCCTGAAATAGAGCGAACTGATGTGAAGTGTCGAAAATAAAAGCTTTATGCAATAACTTGCGAACCAACTATCAATTCTATAAATACAACCATATCCCACCGCTAATAGAGTATGGTCAGTAGTTTCTTGTGTCCCCTTACTGAATTATTCTTCTTGGAGATCTTCATAGAGGGAAGCCTGATAGCTGAAAATGTGATTAACTGGATCAATAAATTAATGATTTTGAATCAAGCTTAAATGAAGCTACATTTGAACAATCTATTTCACCACCCAGAACACTTATAGATATCTCCGTAAAGTGTCAGTCGAGTTTGGTCGTAACCGCCGCGTCCTTTATCTAGTAAGCGATCAGCTATACGAAACCCATTAGCATTCTGTTTCAAAGCTTCAATTTTTAAATTTCTCATCGCTGTCTTTTCAGTTGCTTCCATGCCACCAAAAAAAGAAAGCTCGGCCATTGCGCTAACTTGATTGATGTATTTACACTTCTTTGTCTGCTCTGGTGAGATAGCTCTTACCGTATCGGCTTTAGCTGCTAAGCGTTCCTGCTCTTCCTTTTCCTGAGTATGTTTAGCGTTATATGCTTCAAGTTGCTCCATCGATATGCAGCCGGTTAGCAGGGTTAGTGTTAATAAGCTGGTGATGGTTAATGTAATACGCATTGCTGATCCCTTTCAGTTTTTGAAATTATTTTCGCTTAGTACACTATGGGCTGATGGAGTAGCCGAAAGAACTAACTGCGAACATAGAGCCACTTATTACCGAGCAGGCGTATTAACCTTTTGGTGTACTGGCGATGTAGTAGGTGTTGCTTCCATCTGATTGAATGTTTCAAAATATTTATCAGGGTAGAGAGCAGTAGCATCGGTTCATCCTTAACGACGTAGAACTATGGGGCGGTGTTTTTGGGGATAATGAATTATCCCCTCATGGCTTATCTTCCCAGCCACAGTTCATAACAGTACGACCAGTAACTACACCAACCTTGGCAACAGAGGTAGCTGACTTGAGCAAACCAAGCGAGTTTGTAATTTCTTTTTGTTTCTTCTGGTCGCGAAAAAACATTGCTACAAACAAGTCGTATTGATCATCCTCTAGTGAATCACTAGCTATGTCATAGACACAAACGGCTATATCTTCTTTTTCGTTGGGGTAAGCCTCTTTAAACTGAGCAATAAACTCAGCTTTTTTACCACTACAACCCGATAACAAGGCAAGAACGACAAAAGAAAACACTAAGTATTTCCATCTTGAGTGTTTCATTGTTAGTTACCTTGAGTTGTTGGTTGTGTTGTTAGGTCGGAAAGCTCTTTTGCGCCAAAGAAGGCTAAGGCCGCAGCAATTAGTACTGGCCCACCAAAAAAGGCACTGGCTCCGTTTAACCCCAAGGTTGCAAAAACCATGATCGCTGCAAAAAGAAATAAAGCAGCGGCAATAACAGGTTTTCGCATAGCTAGACCAGCTCCGACAAAAACGAGTATTGGTGTCAATACACTGCCAAGCATAGATAAGCTCTTATCACCCATACCGACCGCAGATGTGAGCTCTCCAGCGAAAAACACGTAAAGTGCATAGAACATTAAAAACAATCCCCAAATAATCCCTAAAACCATTGCTGTTACTCTCATGTACCGCTCCCTTTTATTGTTTAATGGTTATGCCATTCCTCTATATATAGATACTTAAAGACATCAAAGAAGATATTTATAACCCGTGGACTTAAAAACGTCAACAATGTTCTATAAATATGTAGTCATTACGTACGATTTTTTTGATGAAAGACCCTCTGAAAGAATTTGGAAAACGCCTGCGAGAGCTACGGAAATATCATCGCTATTCACAAGAATCCTTTGCTCTTGCTTGTGGGTTGGATAGAACTTATATCGGTGGCGTTGAGAGAGGGGAGCGGAATATTTCTCTCATTAATTTAACTAAAATAGCGATGGCTCTTAATACAAGCACATCAGAGTTACTTGACTACAATCGTCCTTTATCAAAGACAGGGCTTACCTACCGTGAGGAGGTAGAGAGAGCTGACCTAAAAGAAGCTCTTCAGAAAGAGCGTGAATTATTGGAATCTATCAAGGATCGTGACCCCTCTCTGCTAGAAAAGTTAAAAACAGCTCTTTGGGAAAAAAAGGAATATAAATGGGTTGGTTCGTCTGATTCAAAAGAGGAAAAACTACTTCTTGATGCCACTCTCGGCGTTCTTGATGATATTCATCTAGGAGATTCTGATGATGTGAACGTAGAAGTTCTCGATGAAGGAGAGAATTATAAGATCATAAAGCTAACCGGTAGTTAGTATCGTGTTAGAAATATTCCATCGATTAATCAATCCGTAACAATCAAACACCCTTACCAAACCCCAAAACCCTCGGTACACTAAATCGTCCAATAAGCTTATAAAAGGATTTAGCATGGACACGCCAACAAAACGAGTTGGTATCTGGATTAGAGTTTCCACTGAAGATCAAGCTAAGGGTGAGCTAAAAAGGGGAGCTAAAAAGGGGACGCATTTATTTCCCCCAAGTATCAGCTTCTAGCCAATGACAGATATACATTAAAACCCCCATTACAGATAAACTTTCAACCAACACGTTGCTATCGGAGAATGACCACCCATGACGCTTGAGAACTTGCTTAAAAAAATTAATGACGACGCTGCTGCCATTGAGTTTGATGAAACCATAGCGGCTATTGATGGAGCGTATAACTTTACCCCTTCGCAATTCGCTAATGGTTCGTTGGTAAACAAGGCGGGCGAAAATTCCGGCTCGTGCAAGATTTTTGCGTTTGCCAAGCAACATGGTTTGACTGAAGAGCAAACACTGCATTGTTTTGGCCGTTATTATCGAGAGGAAGTTTTAGAAAACCCTCAAGGTGATAACCACCAAAATATTCGCAACTTTCTGCAATCGGGTTGGGCTGGTATTACTTTTGAAGCCGAGCCGCTGTCGTTACGTTAGAACCGTAGATAAAGTCACCAAATTAACCCGCGCCCTAAACACCTAGCCGCCCCCAAACCACTAAAGGTTGTTATTTGGGGGCGTTTACGATAACCGCTGCTCACCGCTTTATTGAGCGATTCCCAACTTTGCGACCTGCTGTCTAGTAAAAATAGAATCTTTGTACTAGCCTGTAATTTCCCTAAAAATGGATCACCTGCTTACCCAAGCAGTTGGAGGCATAGATGCTTTACACCAACTTTCAACACCTCAAGTTTTTAGCTCTTTCACTATTCATAATTTTTTCTTATTCATTTTCTTTCCCTGCATCGTCCAGCGAGCTGTTTCAGGTTCTTGAGTTTCAGCCGGAAGCAAAACTAGCCGTTGGCTGGAATAGCATTGAAAATGATATCAGTACCGGGCGAGCTACCTGCCTGGACCCAAAAAGTTTTAGCTACAAAAAAAATCCGAGCGGACATAAAGACGGGCAATATGAGGGCAGCTTTCGCCTGGTTCATTCAAAAACTGATATTGAAGATGGTTTTGGTCTGAATGCCTCGGCGACTTACCGAGGGCTTCTCTACAAGGTGGAAGGCTCTGCAAAATATGCGCAAAGCAAAGAGGTCAGTGCTGAAAACACGAATGTAGCCGGTTATGTCGCCGTAGAGACTCGCGCCGACTCTATCTATGGAGCAACAAGTAAAAGCCTTGACGCGCAATTTATCCCTTCGGTCAAAATGATTTCCGCCAGTGAAATAGCCGCGCGCTTTACCGATATCAGGGTATTACCCGAATATATCGATTTACTGGCGAGCAATCCCAAAGAGTTTTTTCGTCGGTGTGGCGATGGTTTCGTGGCTGACATCTATTACGGTGGCCGCTTGAATGTTTTGGCGGCATTAGCCACCACATCGGAAGACAGTAAAAAGAAGCTGGAAGCTTCACTAAAAGGCTCCAGTTCGGCAGTTGATGTCAGCGTAGATGGATTTATCAGCAGTGTTAAGAAAAGTAGCGGCACCCAATTTACGGCGAGTTACAGGGCGGTAGGCGGTGATGGTAAAGAATTATCGGTGTCGAGCATTGATAACCTTAAACAGACTGTCGACAAGTTTTCTCACGAGGTTTTTAAAAATGACGCAGGTATAAGGATGCGTGTTGTCTCGTATGCATCCTTAATTCCTAATACAGATAGCTACCGTTTTGGCGTAGTGCAGGACGCTATTGATGCAGCAAGACGTTACCGAGACCTTAATTCGGTATGGGACGCATTGGGTCAAATGCGCGACGGCCCTTTGACCACAAAGTTAAAATGGAACAGAGCTGTCTCAAAGCAATGCCTTGCTGATAAACAGGATGAGATTCTGGATTATAACAAAACCATTTTTAGTTCTTTGGAAACATGCTCTAAACAAATGAACTCTAGTATGAGCAATCCTCCAAATTGCAGTAGCAAGGCTTTGTTGGCTGGCGCACGACTAAAAACCGGAAGTGCAACCTGCCCGGCAACCACAACGATTGTTGATGGTAAGTTGAGTCAATTTGACTACCGCCTGTTTTATCCGTTAGTCAGCGATTCAAAAATACTGGATATTTGCCAAAAACCTTCAGATTCTGTCTATCGCGCGATGATTAATAAGCTATGGCTAAAACCAACCATTGACGCGCAGTGTTCAGCCGACCCCAACCAACCACAGTGTTACAACCGGGTACGGGAGCAACTAACCAATAACATCCACATTTTGGACAACGGATTTACTCCCATAATGCCCACTGGTGGTTATACAAGAAGCTGCAAAAACTGTGAAACAGCGTGGCGCGGAGATGGCGGCAGCCATGTCCGGTGTGACTGCAAAAAAAATGGGAAATATGTGCCTACTAAATGGCGGAATATGGACCCTCAATGCCCACAAAAAACGGCGCTGCAAAATTGCTCCGCAACCTTGAAGTATGGCAACTGCTAACGCGGGAAAGCGCCAATTAGCAACCAAAAAGCCGACATCCCGAAAGAGACGTCGGCTTTTTAACACGGCAATTAAAATAATCGTAAAGACCTACCAATAGTTTTGGCGCTAAATATGTTGAACTGGAAACCAATCACCAAAACAAAGTGAAGCTGGAGTCATATTCAGCTTCTTTTCTCTTTCAAACAAGCTGGATAACAATGCACGGATACTATACCCTTCTAGAATCAGTGATTGCCCACACATGGAAGAAATATCGCAGGAAAAGGAAGTACTCTCATGCAAAAGCCCGCCCTTAATTTTGTCCTCGGCAGTCTATTTGGCAGCCTCATTGTCTTCACCCTTTACAACACCCTCCTGATTGAACATACAACCGTCACCTACCTGCCTGATGGTGGCAAATACACAGGCGAAAAGATGGGAGAGTTATTACACGGCACCGGGTATATAGAGTGGCCGGAAGGTTCATCTTACAAAGGCACCTTCCGAAACGGCACCATGGAGGGTAAGGGTGTGCTTCATACGTCAGATGGCTCTGTTTACGAAGGCGAATTCAAAGGCGGTATACCCAATGGCCACGGCACCTATAAATTCAACGGTTATACCTATACTGGCGAGTTTCAGCGCAATTTGTTTCATGGCCAGGGGGAGTACACCCTGGCCAATGATGATCGCTATGAGGGTGAGTTTAAAAATGGCGTTTACCATGGCAAAGGTGATTACCTTACCAAGGAAGAAGGAAGGTATACAGGCGAATTTGTAGACGGTGAATTTACTGGTCAAGGGATCTATGAATACCCTGACGGCTCGCTCTTTGAAGGCACTTTTAAAGATTGGGCTATAGCCGGTGATGGCGTGATGACACACAAAAACGGAGATAAGTACATTGGCAACTTTAGCGATGGTGTTTTAAACGGTGACGGTGAATACATCTCTGCCGAAGGCAAACACTACAAAGGTGGTTTTCAGTATGGCCTTTTTCATGGTAAGGGAGAATATACAGACGAGAATGGTAGCCATTACACAGGAAATTTTGAGCATGGTTACTACCATGGCGAAGGTACGCTGATATTCGACAATGGTGATCGCTACGTAGGTCAATTTGAGTATGGCAGATACCACGGTATGGGCACTTTAACCTATGGTGAACCTTTAGATGGCATGGCAACTGTTACCGGAAAGTGGAAGCATGGAAAGCTGTATAGCTGTGAAGGTGAATGCCATATAACGCCAGAAGACCAAATTGCCGAAGCAGTGCTCTACAACCAGAATGAATTGCTCAACACCCAACTTGGTGCACTGCGCCATAGCAACAGCAATAAAATCGATATGTACTTTCTGGGGGTGGCTGGATACGGTTCTCAAGCAGTGTTTCGACGTGAAGTGCTATTCGCAAAAAACTACTTCGACTCCAATCTGAACACCAAAGGAACCTCAGCTGTACTGATTAATGACCGCTCCACCATTCAAGAATACCCCCTGGCCACTGCAACCAGTGTGCAGCAGACCTTGCAGCGAATGGCTGAGAAAATGGACGCCAATGAAGATATTTTGTTTGTCTTTCTGTCCAGTCATGGCTCTAAAACCCATCAACTCAACATTGAGCAACCAGGCCTGGAACTCAGAGATATAAGTGCAGAGCAGCTCGCTGATATGGTGAAGAGCCTGCCTGTTAAATGGAAGGTTATCATTGTTTCTTCGTGCTATTCCGGAGGCTATATTCCGTACCTTCAAGACGACCATACCCTTGTGATTACCGCCGCTGCCCGCGACAAAAAATCCTTTGGCTGTAATGACAGCAACCAGTTCACCCACTTTGGAGAAGCTTTTTTTAAAGATGCGTTACCTCAATCAAACAGCTTCGTTGAAGCATTTGAGAAAGCCAAAGTGATCATTGCTGAGCGGGAAACAGAAAATGATTACACGCAATCAGAACCGCAGATTAATCAGCCAGAAAAAATATTGAAGCAGTTAAAAAGCTGGAGAACTGGCTTGGCAAAGGAGTAAGGTATTCCAACTGATCACCTGCAATAGCTATTATGGCTGTCAGGGGCAAACCTATTAGGCAATCGTGAACTGACTTTCGAACCTTATCCCAACTCACCCCGGCCATAATGGGTTTGAAGCACAGGCTTTGCCCAGCAGCTTGATGTGATAATGAATTTCTTCATTGCTGTAGGCTGCGTAACCCAGTATCAAGCCTGGTTTTTGTAAAACCTTACAAGAGTCCTTTGCGGGAGCGCTGTGCAAAAAATCGGAGCTGAACACGGATACGGGAGCAATCTCCAGACCGATACGGCTGGCTGCATCCAGTACATGACTTTCCTGCACCCCCTGCTCCAGCCAGCCAATCAGATGCAAGCCACTGTCCAGTGGCGGAACTGACATAATGCCATCCAGAAATGTCCCGGCGGCGTCTATCAATGCCTGCTGACGTTCTGCATACAGGGTTCTCATGCGCCGCAGGTGACGGGCAAAATAACCCTGATCAATAAAATCTGCCAGCACTGCCTGTTCCAGTGGCGGAGAGTGGCGATCTATCAGCCAGCGCATGGCGGCCAAAGGTCTTGTCTGTGCTTTGGGAACCACCAGATAGCCCAGCCGCAGAGAGGGAAACAACAACTTGCTGAAACTGCCTATATAAATCACCTGCCCGGGTGCCGCCATCGCATAGAGTGTTGGCAAAGGACGCCCCCGATATTGATACTCACCGTTATAGTCATCTTCCAGCACAACAGCACCGGCTTTAGCTGCCCATTGCAGCAGGGCTTTGCGCCGTGATTGGGAAAGGGTAACCCCCAAAGGGAAATGGTGCGATGGCGTGACATAAATAAATTTCGCTTTGGGCACGCTTTTATTTAGCACATCGACATTGATGCCCTCTTCATCAACGGGGATAGAAACAATATCTGCTCCCGCCATTTTAAAAGCAATGGCCGCAGGGGTATAACCCGGCTCTTCAAAGCAGACGGTGTCACCGGGATTAATGAATGCTTTTGCCAGCAGTTCGATGCCCTGCTGGGCACCTGCCGTGACGATGATCTGGTCAGTCTGAGCCTTCAACCCCCGCGACGCCCCCAGGTAACCGGAAATAGCCTCACGCAGGGGGCCATAACCCAGAGGTGAACTTTTCTCCAACCACTGTTGCGGTTGCTGGCGAAGTCGTCTGGCCATCAATTGCGCCCACTGCGCGTGCGGAAACTCTTTAAACGCGGGAAGGTGAGCCCTGAAAGGACGCGCTGACGGACCCTCTTCCAGTGGAACCATATCACCGACCATTGAGGCATATTGGTAACGTGAGGACAGCGTTAAGGGCATGGTTTCCCGTTCATAAGCCCCTTCTCTGCTGGACTCGGGCGGTCTTCTCGACGGCAAGTCTCGCATCACTCGCGTGCCGGAACCTGGCACAGCTTCAATAAAGCCTTCTACGATCAATTGCTCATAGGCATTGATCACAGTGTTGCGCGCCACCGACAGCTCTTTAGCCAGACGGCGAGTTGCAGGCAGTTTTTCGCCCGGAGCCAGCAACCCCTCCCATATTGCCTCGCGCAACTGGCTTTCCAGTTGACGGAAAATGGCTGTTGCACTGGTGTGATCGATCACTAGCATATCAAACGGAAATCGCTGCGGATGTGCTGGTGATTGCTTGATCAAAAGCGGTTCCTACAAAAATAAAAAAGTGGACCTTTTTAAGGGTCCGTATTTCAGTATGATTTATCCACACCTCCGTTTTCACTTCAAGGATAAATTGAACCTATGGAAGCCAGAATACAAATCAAACAAGTGGAACCCGATGCCTACACAGCCATGTTCGGTCTCGAAAAATACATTAACTCAGCAGCGCTTAACCCACGCCTGAAAGAACTTATAAAGATACGTGCCTCGCAGATCAACGGCTGCGCATACTGCATCCAGATGCATACCGAACAGGCCAGACAATCCGGCGAGACTGAGCAAAGAATCTACGCATTATCAGCCTGGAGGGAGTCCCCATTGTTTAATGAAACAGAAAGCGCAGTTCTGGCAGTGACAGAAGACATTACGCGGATTGCCGACAAGGGTTTGTCCAAGGCTGTTTACGACGAGGCTTTAGCACTTCTCGGCGAACAAGGTATAGCCCAGTGCATCATGCAGGTGGTCACCATTAATGCCTGGAATCGCATTGCTGCTGCAACAAAGATGAAGCACGCGCAATAAGCATGCTTCTGCCTGGGAAAACAACACTCAATTGCAAAAAAGGATTTCAAATTATGGTTAGAAATTTAATGGCTGCTATGCAGAAATCACAGTGGTACTTCATGGCTTGCCTGCTGTTAGTGGCAACCAGCCATGTCAATGCGGCTTCGTCAAAAATCGGCATTCTGGTTTTTGACGGCTTCCTCACCAGCGACGTCACCGCACCCATAGAAGTTTTTGGTGCGGCAAGCAAAAAGTCCTGGTTCTCGTCTTACGAGGTGATCGTTATATCGGCAACCGACAACAAAACAGTCACCTCAGAAGAGGGCCTTGTGATCGTGGCAGATAATACTATTTACGATGACCTGAAACTGGATGTATTGCTGGTACCCAGCGCTTATGAAATGGATGATTTTATCAGTGACGAGAATTTGATCAGCTTCATCAAACAACAAAGCCAATCAGCCTCATGGATGGCCAGTAACTGTTCCGGCGCTTTTCTGCTGGGCGAAGCTGGTGTTTTGAATGGCAAAAAAGCTACGACATGGGCTGGCGGAGAGAAAGGCCTTGCAAAAGCCTACCCGGAAATACAGGTACAGTATGACCAGAATGTCGTGATTGACGACAAGGTAATGACATCCAATGGCGGGCCGGTCAGTTATCAGGCGGCTTTTGAGCTGTTATCGAAGCTCAGTTCAGAAACGTTCTCGCAGGAGATCGCCGAATCTATTCAATTTAACCGACTGAATCGCGCCTTTGAATAGCAGGCCATCGGGTGCTGGCTGGAAATCATACTCCAGCCATTTAGCAGTTGGCATTCTTGATCACAAGCACGCCTTAATAGCCTGAACCTCTTTCAACAATTGTTCTAAACGTCAAGTTAACCCGCGGCTCGTGAACTGTTTTTGTGGGGGGCAAGCGATGTAACCAATTGGCCTGAGTGGTGCCTTTCATAACTAACAAACTGCCGTGCTGCAATGTTACAGAGACAACCTCTTTGGTGCGTTTATGCTTAAAACTGAATTTACGTTCAGCGCCAAAACTTAGGGACGCGATGGCTCCGTTTTTCTTTAAATCGGTTTCGCCATCGCTGTGCCAGGCCATACCTTCCGACCCGTCGTGATAGAGATTAAGCAGACAGGAATTAAACGTTTCGCCGGTTTTGAATTCGACTTGCTGCTTCAGGCTCAATAATTGTGGTGTCCACGGCAGCGCCGATTTGGTGGTCTTGGAGTAGGTATAGCTGTAAGGCTTGTCGCCATACCAGGCCACTTTGCGTTTAGTAATAATGCGTTTACCAAAAATAACGGCCTCATCGTTTTGCCAGTCTATGTCCTCGAGCAACTGTGTCAGGTGAATGTCCGCCTCTTGCCAGGGTATTAACGTACCGTAATAGCAGACATCACCATCCCGTGTGAGCAGGTTAATGGGTGTTTCTAGCGGTTCGTCGAACAGATCCACTGTCGGTACTCCGCTTTCATGCAGTGGCCGCAGGGGCGGTAGCCCACCTCGACGGCCTGTTGTTTTGACAGAAAAAACACCCGGTTTTCTCGCTTCATGCGCTTACCCGATGAACAGTCCAGTCGGCCGTAGATGCGTAACCGGCGGTTGCCGCCAAGACAGACTTTATTCTGCTCAATCAGCGATCTGAGTTCCCGGTCGCTCAGATCACGATGGTGCAAAATGCCTTTAGCTGATCGCATCATGGAAAATGACACCCAATGTATGTCGCTGACCGCTGCGCACTTCGCTGACACCGTGCTTTATGGTCGCCCGGTAATACCCCCTGGCGCCCTTCTCCGGTTTTAAACGGGTGGTGAAAATCAGCATGTCCCCCCGCTGCAGGTTGACCACAGTCGCTTTCGATTGCGCCCTGGGCACCTGTTGCGTCAACACAAACTCGCCGCCGCTGAAATCTGTGGTCGGATCGTTCAATAAAAAGGCGGCTTGCAGGGGAAAGTACACATCACCGTACAAATCCTGGTGCAGTGTATTAAAGCCGCCCCGCCCATATTTAAGAATTAACGGCGTTGGTTTCCGTTGCTGGCTGGCTTTGCACTCGGCCAGCAAGCCCTGAAGGGTCTCGGGGAACTGTTTATCGATAGTTAGCTGCTTCATCCACCGGTTGGCTGTCGGGACCAGCTTCGGGTACACAGCTTCCCGTATCCACTGGATCACGTCGGGTAGCGGATAGTCAAAGTATTTGTATTCCCCCCGCCCATAACGGTATCGCTCCATAACCACTGTTTTGCGATAACCCGCTGGATTGTCATATTGGTTGATAAAATGCTGGCATTGGGATCTGGAAAGCACCTCCGGCACTACTGCATAGCCTTGATGGTCGAGCGCTTCGCCAATCTTTTGCCAGCAAATGGACTCCAGTTTATTTTGCACTTCGCACATGGACTATTCGCCTGACATGGCTGTTTCCAGCCGGGCTGCCTCCCAGCCGATCAAGGCTGATTTGCGCGTGGTACCCCAACGGTAGCCGCCCAGCTGCCCGCTGGCCTGGATAACCCGATGACAGGGAATAAAAAACGCAACGGGATTACTGCCAATAGCGGTGCCAACGGCTCTGGACGCTTTTGGTTTGTTGATTTTTTCGGCCAGACTGCCGTAGGTGGTTAAGCCTCCTTCGGGAATAGTTAACAAACTTTCCCACACCTTTAACTGAAACGGCGTGCCATTAAGATGTAGTTTTATTTGCTTGAGCTGCTGCCAGTCTTTTTGAAAAATAAACAGCGCATTCTGCTGAAGCTGGTCGGCAATTTGATGATATGTCGCGCTGGGGAACCTCGCCTTCAGTTCTGCAAGGGCGCGTTTTTCATCTTCCTCAAACACCAGGTGGCAGATGCCCTTTGCCGTTGACGCCACAATCAACTTGCCGAAGGGGCTGTCGGCAAAGGAATAGTTGATATTCAACTGCTCGCCGCCGTTTTTAAATTCTCCCGGCGTCATTCCCTCAATCGACACAAACAGGTCGTGCAGGCGACCAGTACCAGATAAGCCGGTTGCGTAGGCGGTATCCAGCATTGTTGTACGATCATTACTGATCAACTGCTTGGCATACGTCAGGCTTAAATATTGGATGAATTTTTTAGGGCTGATGCCGGCCCAATCGGTAAACAACCGCTGAAAATGGAAGGGGCTCATATTCACTTCGGCGGCCACCTGATCTAACGACGGCTGCTCTTTAAAGTGCAGCTGGATATAGTCTATGGCTTTAGCTACCCGGTTATAGGCTGTGCTTTCTTGACGATCCATTCTTTCTCAGCTCCCATTGGGCCAAATAATATAGCGTTGCTCTCTCCACGTGTCGTCACGAATCATTATGAGCCGTCGCAAACAACATATGAGCATGAATAATAGAGCGCCACACCCTGCTTCTCGACCCAGTTCTTGCTGTTTTTAATTAATTTCAACGCCTACTTCAACGCTCGGTTTCAATACCAGCTTTTAATGCCTGCTTTCCGTACCTACGGCACCCGCAATTCAATTTATACTTGCTCTGACCAACTAATTTCGTTACAACTTGTAACATAACCCAGTCAATTGAGGACGACCGCCTTGGCCACCAATATCACACCATACAGTATCAATACTCCCGACTCAGAATTACAAGATTTAAAACAAAGACTAGCGTTAACCCGTTGGCCGGAAAAAGAATGTGTCGACGACTGGACTCAGGGCGCGCCTTTAAGCGCGGTAAAGGCTCTGTGCGATTATTGGCAAAACACCTATGACTGGCGGCGCTGTGAACGCCACCTGAATCAATACCCACAGTTCACCACCGAGATCGATGGACTGGATATTCATTTCTTCCATATCCGCTCCACCCATGAAAATGCCAAACCGCTGATTATGACCCACGGTTGGCCCGGATCGGTGATTGAGTTCATGGATGTGGTTGAGCCATTAACCCAGCCGGAAAAGTTTGGCGGAGACCCGGCTGACGCTTTCCATCTCGTGCTGCCCTCCCTGCCCGGTTTTGGCTTTTCAGGCAAACCTGCCGTTACCGGCTGGGGTATAGAAAAAACGGCTGCTGCCTGGAATACACTGATGGAAAGACTTGGTTATAACGCCTATCTCGCCCAAGGTGGCGATTGGGGCTCTGCCGTTACTACACAGATTGGGACGCAAAATCCACCGGGGTGCAAGGGCATTCATGTCAATCTGGTATTAATCCAGCCGGAAATCGGCCCCGATGACGAGCTGACACCCGAAGAGCAATCAGCATTGCAGGCGCTGCAATTTTATGCCGACTGGGACAGCGGCTACAGCAAAGAGCAATCTACCCGACCACAAACGATAGGTTACTCGCTGGTAGATTCTCCAGTGGGACTAGCCGCCTGGATCTACGAAAAATTCTATTTCTGGACAGATAACGAAGGCAGCCCTGAATCTGTTGCATCGTTAGACCATATTCTCGATAACATTATGATCTACTGGCTCAATCACGCGGGTGCTTCCGCTGCCAGAATTTATTGGGAAAGTTTTAACACCCTGAAACTTGATGAGATACCCGTACCTACCGGCATCAGCGTGTTTCCCAAAGAAATTTTCCGTGCCTCGCAGCGCTGGGCCGAAAAACACTACAAAAATATCGTTTACTGGAACGAAACACCAAAAGGTGGTCATTTCGCGGCCTTTGAACAGCCCGAAATTTTCGTCAACGAGTTACGTGACTGTTTCAGAAAAATGTCTCTCAAATAACTCGCCTTTCGCCTCACTATACCTTTTTGTTCTGTCTCTATTACCAAGCGGTGGTAGAGGCAGACTGTCCAAACGGTTAATATTACGCTCTTAACTTTTTGGCTTTTATCTACTGATTCTAACGAAGGGAAAATTTTTGCATGACCACAAGGGCTATTCATCTGGAAGGCGGCTTTAATGTACGAGACCTGGGCGGTTACCAAAGCCGTGACGGGCGCACGGTTAAATGGGGTAAACTTTTCAGATCAGGCCATCTGGCCCACTTGACTCCTGGTGATATCGATACGCTGGCGCAAAAGCAGATTAGTCAGATTCATGACTTTCGCGGCAAAAAAGAACAGTCAAAAATGCCCAGCAAACCGGTTCCGGCCCAACACTTTGATCAGTATCATATTTTGTCTGGCAGTATGCCCCTCTACCGCAAACTCATTGAGAGAGGCGAGTTGAACACCGATACCGCGCACCAGACTTTTGTGAATATTTACAAAAAATTCGCTCATGAAGTCGCAACCCCCTTCTGCAAGATGTTTCCTTTACTGATTAAAAATAGTGGTCAGGCCAGTCTGTTTCACTGCTCTGCGGGTAAAGATCGCACAGGCATTGCCGCAGCGCTGATACTCTCAGCACTGGATGTGCCCAGAGACACGATAATTGAAGATTACCTGCTAACAGCACAATATATGGATACTGAAAGTGCTCTGGATATGATTGAAGACTTCCTTGGCGTAAACAGTGAGAATACCGAGCAAGTCGAACGCGATTGGCTGGTGCCAATTGTGTCGGTACACGAAGATTTCATCGGCAGTTTTTTTACTTCTCTCGAAAATGATTACGGGAGTGTCGATAGCTACCTGAACAAAGCGCTTGCACTATCACCAGCTGACATCCAAACCATGCGGGACTTATTCCTGGAAAACTAAACTGTCATTCCTTTGGTATAATTAGCCCTGTTTTTAAACTAGAACTTCTTTATCAGGATTAACTTAATGAGCTCAAATGAAAAACAAGCTGTAGGCATAGCCTACGATGATGCATGGTTAGTCGATGGCTGCCGGACCGGTTTTGGTGCATTTAGCGGCACTTTGGCTGACATTTCAGCCACTGACCTGGGAATCGCTGTGACCAAAGCACTGTTTAATAAAGGTGCTGTGAGCAGCGTGGACATCGACAACGTATTTACCGCCAGCCTGGCACCTTCCGATTTCGATGCTTTTTACCTACCCAGGCACATTAGCCTGTACTCAGGTGTCGGCCAGCACGTACCGGTCATGCAACTGCAGCGGCTCTGCGGTTCCGGCTTTGAGCTTGTTACCCAGGCCTCAGACTTCTTGCAGTTGGGAAAAGCCCGCTGCGTTCTCGCCGTTGGGGCAGAGTCCATGTCTCGCAACCCGGTTGCCAATTTTACCAGCCGTGGCGGATTCAAACTGGGACAGGTGGATTTCCGCGACTACCTGATTGAATCACTGTATGACACAGGTGCCGGTATTCCTATGGGCATTACTGCTGAAAATCTGGCTGAACAGTACGGTATTAGCCGCGAAGATGTCGATGCCTTCGCTGCCATGAGTTTTGCACGCGCGCAGGAAGCCAAAAAGTCGGGCTACCTCTCAGATGAAATTGCTCCCTTAAGCAATGAGATATTTGAGCTTGAAGGCATGAAAGCCCGCCAGTTAAAACTGCCTCGCGGTGTTGAAAGCTTTTCCGATGATGAGCATGCTCGCGACACCAGCCTGGAAACATTATCCAAATTGCGAGCCACTTTTAAAAAGGATGGTGTACAAACGGCAGGAAACAGCTCCGGTATCGTTGACGGCGCAGCGGCCCTGGTTATTGCCAACAGCGATTATGTGGCAGCAAAACAGTCTAAGCCTCTGGCACGTGTTCTGGCGGCCTCTGCTGCTGGCGTCGATCCTCACTATATGGGTATCGGCCCGGTGCCCGCTATTCGCCACGTACTCGAATTAGCTGGTCTGAATATTGCCGATATCGACCGCTTTGAAATCAATGAAGCATTTGGCGCACAACTACTGGCGGTTGGCCGTGAGCTGAAGCTGGATCTCGATAAGGTCAACGTTAATGGCGGCGCTATCGCTTATGGTCACCCCCTGGCGGCTACAGGGGTTCGCTGCACACTGACACTGGCTCGTGAATTGAAGCGTTCGGGCCTGCGTTATGGTATTGCATCGGCATGTGTTGGCGGTGGTCAGGGCTCGGCAATCCTGATTGAGAACACCGAGATTTAACTAATCACCAACTAACAGCTTGCACCAACTCTGGTCAAAAACTTTTCTCGTGACCAGAGTTGGTGAGTTCTAACTGTCACATCACCAGCTCTGCACCAAACCACCGGAGCAACCGCCACAGAATTGTTTATCTGCCGCCCCTGTTTTTTCTTTTTAAACGCTTGCCATAATTTTTGGTGCACGCCACGCCACAAAAGACCCTTTATGGTGCATCAACCAGTAAACCACAATGGGGTATTTATTGACCGATCTTTTTCATAGACCTCTCTGACAGCCTGTTTCACTGTTCTTCAAGGCAGTTTCGATACAAGCAGCCGCATTGGTACAGTTATTGCTTTTAAGCGCGTCACAAGCATTAACTTTTAGGAGAACACCCGTGTCGTCGAGTATCAAGCTGTACGATTTGAAGGATCCCAAAATCCGCACGCTGCATCTAACGTGGTTTGCATTTTTTCTCAGTTTCGTCGTGTGGTTCAGCCACGCCCCCTTAAAACCATTGATCATGGAAACTTTTGATCTGACCATTGCCCAATGGAAAGCGCTGCTGACGTTGAACGTTGCACTGACGATACCGGCGCGCATCGTTATTGGCATACTGGTAGACCGGTTTGGCCCTCGCGTAATCTATTCCAGCTTGCTCATGATTTCGGGCGTACTCTGTGTCGGCTTTGCCTGCGCACAAACCTATGAACAGCTGGCGCTTATGCGTTTTCTGCTGGGTTTTGTGGGTGCCGGTTTTGTGATTGGTATTCGCATGGTGGGTGAATGGTTCCCGGCCAAATCTGTAGGTCTGGCACAAGGTATCTACGGCGGCTGGGGTAACTTTGGTTCATCCGCAGCGGCATTCACACTGCCCACCATCGCCGTCGCCGTTTTTGGCGGTGAAGATGGCTGGCGCTATGCCATCGCCTTGACCGGCGTGTTCGCTTTTTTCTACGGCATTGTCTACGCGCTGCGTGCTCGCAACACACCGCAGGGATCAACCTATTTCAAACCCAAGAGAACAGGCGGGCTTGAGGTAACCAGCGTAAAAGATTTCTGGTTATATGTGGCGATGAACATCCCTATGTACGCTATCTTGTCAGTACTGGTCTGGAAGCTTTCACCAAGCGGCACTGCGCTACTAACCGAAGGCACAGCTAACCTGCTTTATATAATGTTTGTGGTATTGTTTGTATTTCAGTTTTCCCAAATTTACAAAGTGAACCGGGAGATGCTTAAACACGGTGCACCAGAATCGGACAAATATGAATTTAAACAGGTGGCTGTACTGGATTGGGCTTACTTCGTGACATTCGGCTCTGAATTAGCCGTTGTATCCATGCTGCCCGGTTTTTTCCTCGACACGTTTGAAGGCCTTTCTCTCGCAGCCGCAGGAGCACTAGGCGCTGCGTTTGCATTTATGAACCTGGTGGCTCGCCCAAGTGGTGGATGGTTCAGTGACAAGTTTGGTCGCCGCAAGTCTCTTTCCTTATTAATAATTGGTCTGGCCGTTGGCTATCTTATCCTGTCACAAATTAATGGTAGCTGGCCAATTGCACTGGCAGTCATCGCCGTTATGTTTTGCTCCTTTTTCGTGCAGGCAGGTGAAGGTGCCGTATTTGCTATTGTACCTCTGATCAAGCGCCGCATGACCGGACAAATAGCAGGAATGGCTGGCGCCTTTGGTAATGTCGGAGCCGTTACCTACCTGACCATTTACACGTTTGTGGATGCATCAACTTTCTTTATGATTATTGCCGCATCATCCGTGCTGGTATTCGGCCTCTGTCAAATGCTGACTGAGCCCAAAGGCCATATCACCGAAACACTTCCGGATGGCAGTGTTGAGTTAATTGAAGTCGGCTAACGGATAACCATCGGCTATGCACCTTGATCATCTGAGCACCGGGTTGGACTTGCAGGTTGGCCAGTACTCCACAGCTGGCGTAAAGCCCTGTAATGAGGATGCCATTGGCATCCGCATTCCAGAAGACAGCTCGCTGGTGACCAAAGGAGCCGTGGCCGTGATCGCGGATGGCGTCAGTGCAGCAGAAGGCGGGAAAGAGGCCAGCGAAACAGCTGTCACCTCTTTTCTGTCCGATTATTATTCCACCCACCGCTCCTGGTCGGTACAGACTTCCGGACTAAAAATACTGATAGCCCTCAACCGTTGGCTCTACAGCCAGGGTCAAAAATACACCAGCGCCGAAAAAGGCTTTATCACCACGTTCAGCGCACTCATCCTCAAATCCGCCAGCGCCTATATTTTCCACGTTGGCGATAGCCGTATTTATCGCTTGCGGAGCGGGCAGTTGGAGCAACTGACCCGCGATCACGCCAGCCCTGCAGGAAATGGTCAGCGTTATCTGGGACGGGCTCTGGGTATAGATACTCGCCTGGATGTGGATTTTCAGCAGCTTCAGGTTGAAGCCGGTGATCGTTATCTGCTCACCACCGATGGCGTACATGACTGGCTCAACAGGCAGGAACTGGAAAAGCTGTTAGAGAGCGATCAAGGCTGTGAAACCGTTTGCAAGGCCATTACAGAGCAAGCTCTCGCTAGGGGCAGCAATGACAACCTCAGCGCCCAGCTGATTGTTGTCAACAGTCTCGGCCAGGAAGAGCGGCAGGATGTGCTCGGCAAACTAACGGAGCTTCCATTCCCTCCGCCACTCAGCACAAATCAGATAATTGATAACTGGCGCGTTATTCGGGAAATTCAGGCCACCAGCCGAAGTGAAATATACCTGGTTGAAAATCTGGAAGACAACACCAGAGCAATCATGAAAACACCGTCGACGAACTATGAAGATGATCCGGCTTATATCGAGCGGTTCATGCTGGAGGAGTGGATAGGCAGTCGTATCCATAGCGCGAATGTAGTGAAGGTAATCAACAGCACTTCTCAGCGGCGTTATCTGTATTATTTAACCGAGTATATTCCGGGCCCGACGTTGACCCAACTGGTTAAGGAAAGAACCCGATTACCGGTTACGGATGTGCGCAATATTATCACTCAAATCGCTTCCGGCCTGCGGGCTTTTCACCGCAAGGATACGCTTCACCAGGACATCAAGCCTGACAACATTATCTATACCGATGAAGCGGTAAAAATCATTGATTTCGGCTCTACTTTTATTGCTGGCATCAGCGAAATAGATACCTCCATTGAGCGGCAGGATATTCTCGGCACGCTGAATTATTGCGCCCCTGAATACAAGCTCCATGCACCCGTTTCTCAACGCAGTGACCAGTTTTCACTGGCTCTGCTGATGTATGAACTGCTCACCGGTAAACATCCTTTTGGCAATGCTTATCAGCGAGCCTCAACTGAACAGGACTTTTCACGACTTCAATATACCCCGAGCTATCAACACAACCCGCTGGTGCCTGTCTGGATGGACTGCGCCATCAGGAAAGCTCTCAGCTTTGACCCTCGACACCGCTACGATGCTCTCTCCGAATTCGTTCAGGATATCAAACAGCCAAACCCCGTTTACGCACATTCACAGGCGTTGCCCCTCGCGTACAGAAACCCTTTAAAATTCTGGAAGATACTGAGCGGCATACTGTTGATCGGAAACCTGATACTGGCTTATTTGTTATTCAGCAAATAACAAACCGCACAAATACAGCGCATTCTCACACTCCCGGCCAAATCAACGCACCAAATTGGCGCAAGCAAGGCGCTCGATGTCCGTTTCTCTCTGGTTTTATTGCTCACCCTGATTTTCAAAATCTTCATCTTCCCCTTAATAAAAAAGGAGTTTCCCAACCACTCGCTATCATTGGCATAGAACTTGCAAAATCCTTATCAGATAAGGTCAGGATGACGCAGAATTCATAGGGATACCAGGTAAGAAATGAGGTTTTAATTTTTATGTCGTTAACAAATATTGTTGTAGTCGGAAATGGAATGGTTGGTCACCACTATGTGGACCGCCTGTTACAAGCGTCACTTGACGTCAAAATCACTGTGATCGGCGAGGAACCTCGCCCTGCCTATGACCGGGTACACCTTTCAGAATATTTTGCCGGTAAAAAGCCTGAAGAGCTGGCGCTGACCAGCCGTGAGTTTTACAAGGAAAATGGTGTAGACGCCCACTTCGGCGATGCGGCAGTAAAAATAGACCGTGAGAAAAAAATAGTCCTCACCGACTCTGGCCGTTCCTTCTCCTACGACAAGCTGGTGCTTGCCACAGGATCTTACCCCTTTGTTCCACCGATCCCTGGTGCCAAAGATGAAGGCTGCCTGACATATCGCACTATTGATGACCTCGGCGAAATCAATGCTGCTGCAAAATCTTCCAAGGTTGGCGTTGTGGTTGGCGGCGGCTTGCTGGGACTGGAGTGTGCCAATGCGTTGCAAAATCTTGGCCTTGAGACCCACGTTGTCGAGTTTGCTCCGGGACTGATGGGTGTGCAGCTCGATGAAGGCGGCAGCAAAATGTTGCGCCGCAAGATTGATGGTATCGGCGTTCACGTACACACCAGTAAAGCTACTCAAACTATTAGCAAAGGTGAATCGTGCCGTTTCCGCATGAACTTTGCCGATGGCGAACACCTCGAAACTGACATGATCGTTTTTTCTGCCGGTATTCGCCCTTCAGATCAGCTTGCAAGGGAGGCAGGGCTGGAGATTGGCGAGCGCGGCGGTATCGTTATCGATTATCACTGTAAAACCAGTGACTCCGATATTTTCGCCATTGGCGAGTGCGCCTTACTGGGCAATCGTATTTTTGGCTTGGTAGCCCCCGGTTACCGGATGGCTGAAGCGGCCGTAACACAGCTCACCGAAGAGAAAGAGTCTTTCCGCGGTGCAGATATGAGCACCAAGCTGAAACTGCTGGGTATGGATGTGGGTTCTATCGGTGATTCCCATGGCAACACCGAGGGTTCCGTTGCCTACACGTTCAGCGATGAGAGCAAAGAAATTTACAAACGTATTATTGTCGATACCACCGGCCAGAAACTGCTCGGCGCCGTTCTTGTGGGCGACTGCTCGGAATATGACACCTTGCTGCAGTATTACCTGAACGCGATTGACCTGCCCGAACACCCGGAGTCAATGATCCTGCCTGATTCAGCCGGTGGAGTACCGGCTCTGGGCGCAGCGGCATTACCAATGACCGCTACTATCTGCTCATGCCTGAATGTCAGCAAAGGCGATATCGTTGAAGCCATTGAAGGCGGTTGTTGCTCTGTTGGTGATGTAAAGGGGGCAACTCAGGCCAGCACTGGCTGTGGCGGCTGTGCAGCCCTTTTGAAAAACGTGGTTGATGACGAAATGGCCGCCCGGGGAATGGAGGTGAACACCTCTATTTGCGAGCACTTTAACCACACCCGTCAGGAACTGTTCCATATCTGTAAAGTGGAAAAAATTCATACCTTTGGCGAGCTGATCAAAGGCCACGGTCAGGGCCGCGGCTGCGACATTTGCAAACCGGCAGTTGGTTCGATTCTGGCCTCACTATGGAACGACTACGTACTGGAAAAACCACATGTTGGCCTGCAGGATACCAATGATACGTTCCTTGCCAATATGCAAAAAGATGGCACTTACTCGGTAGTCCCGAGGATTCCGGGTGGCGAAATTACGCCAGACAAATTGATTGTCCTGGGCGAAGTCGCCAAAAAATACAATCTCTACACCAAGATTACCGGCGGACAACGCGTTGACCTCTTCGGCGCACGCATGAATGAATTGCCTGATATCTGGGCTGAACTGATTGCTGCTGGATTCGAAACAGGCCACGCCTACGGCAAGGCTTTAAGGACTGTGAAATCCTGTGTTGGCAGCACCTGGTGTCGCTACGGTGTGCAGGATAGTGTCAGTATGGCCCTACTGGTAGAAAACCGCTACAAGGGGTTGCGCTCACCTCACAAACTGAAGTCAGCCGTTTCCGGCTGTACCCGTGAGTGTGCAGAAGCACAATCAAAAGATTTTGGCGTCATTGCCACAGAAAATGGCTGGAACCTCTACGTGTGTGGCAATGGCGGCATGCGTCCACGCCACGCGGATCTGTTTGCAACTGACCTGGATGACGAAACCCTCATCAAGTACATCGACCGCTTCCTGATGTTCTATGTCAATACGGCTGACCGTCTGCAGCGCACCTCCGTCTGGCTGGACAATCTGGAAGGTGGTCTGGAATACCTGAAACAGGTGGTCATCGAGGACAGTCTTGGCATCGCAGCCGAGCTGGAAGCACAGATGGCCGCTGTTGTGGACACGTACCAATGCGAATGGAAAACCACCATTTCAGACGAAGAGAAACTCAAGCGCTTCCGCCAGTTTGTTAACGCGCCGGATGCCAAGGACGAGAATGTGATTTTTGTTGAAGAACGCGGCCAACCCCGCCCGGCCAACGAAGAAGATCGTCTTGAACTGATAGCAAAATCTGCGTGATTGCTTTCACCTGCCGACGAGCTGAGGCAGGGGAAAGCAGCAAAGGAGTAAAACATGTCCAATTTTGAAAAAGCCACCTGGCTACCGCTGTGTGGAAAGAATGATCTGGTTGAGGGCTCCGGTGTCTGCGCCCTTTTTGATGACACTCAAATTGCCATTTTCTATCTGCCGGAGGAAACCCCGCAGGTATACGGGCTGAGTAACTGGGATCCCATAGGGAAAGCCAATGTGTTGTCCCGAGGGATTGTCGGAGATGTCGATGGCAACCTGGTCGTTGCATCACCACTGTACAAGCAACACTTTAACCTGGTCACAGGTGAATGCCTGGAAGATGCAGAACACCCTGCAACGGTGTTCCAACTGCGTATTGAAAATGACCAGGTTCTGATTGCTGCTTAATCGGCTTTCTTCGGAAAGCTACCTTTTGTATAAAACGACGAGAATTTTATGCTGTTTGGTCGTACAAAGCGCAAGCCCATCGTCATCCCAGCCAAGCCGGTAAAGGAATGGAAATACACTACCTGTAACTATTGCTCTACCGGTTGTTCAATAGAGATTGGCCTGGACCGGGAAGGGAAAGTCATCACTAGCCGCGGCCATGCCGGAGCCGACGTAAACCGCGGCAAGCTCTGTATCAAGGGCATTCTCGAGCACGAGCTCTTTCAATCCGACGGGCGTGGCGATCAGCCGCTGATGCGTAAGCGCTATCATGATCCATTTCAGCCCACGGACTGGGACAGTGCGCTGGATTTTGCTGCGGACAATATCAAAAGCATTCAACAAAAATACGGTCGCGATTCGTTCGCTGTGGTTTCTACCGGGCAATTACTAACCGAAGAGTTCTATACACTTGGCAAACTGGTACGTGGCTGTATTGGTACCAATAATTACGACGGCAATACCACGCTTTGCATGGCTTCAGCCGTATCCGGCTACAAACGTTCGTTTGGCTCGGACGGTCCGCCCGGCTGTTATGACGATTTTGAACACACTGAGTGTTTAATGGCCTTTGGCTCAAATTTGCCTGAACAGCATCCGATCATTTACTGGCGCCTCAAGGAAGCACGTGAAAAACGACACTTCCCACTGATTGTGATTGATCCCCGTGTCACCATGCTGGCACAGTTTGCCGATATTCATTTGCCCATAACACCGGGCACAGATTGCGTCCTGATCAATGCCATGCTGTACGTTATTATCTCGGAAGGCCTTCAGGATCAAGCCTATATCGACGCGTACACCAACGGTTTTGAAGCATTGAAAGAAGCTGTTGCCGACTATGACCCGATCAAAGCACAGCATATTTGCGGTATCGATGAGGATATGATCCGCCATGTCGCCAGACTTTATGCCAAAGCACCTGCGGCAATGTCAATCTGGACCATGGGTATCAATCAGAGCACCCACGGATCAGATGGCGTAGTCGACATCAACAACCTCAACCTGATTACAGGCAATATCGGCAAGCCCGGCGGCACCAGCCTTTCCATCACCGGCCAGTGCAACGCCATGGGCACCCGCGAGTGGTCATCCTGCTCAGGTCTGCCCGGTTACCGTTTGCTGGAAAAACCCGAACACAGAGAGGAAATCGGTAAATTCTGGGGCATCGACCCCGAATTTTTCCCGAAACAACGGGGACTGGCGCAAACCGATATCTTTCCGGCAATTGAGTCAGGGCAAATCAAGGGGCTCTGGCTGGTCGCCACCAACCCCCTTACCTCAATGCCCAATCAGCCACGCATCCGCAAAATGTTTGAAAAACTGGACTTTCTGATTGTTCAGGACTCCTACAGCGATGTGGAAACCAATGATTACGCTCACGTATTCTTTCCTGCCGCTGTCTGGGCAGAAAAAGAAGGTTGCCACACGAATACCGAACGTCGGGTAAACCTTATTCGCAACGTTATCAAGCCTTATAAGAATTCGAAAACTGATTTCTGGATTTTCAATCAGATGAGCAAGCGCTTCGATAATGGCGATATTATTCATTTTCCCAATACGCCTGAAGAGGCGTTTGATGAAATGAAGTACCTCTCCCGCGGCGACTCGAGAACCCTCGATATATCGGGCATGAGTTACGAAAAAATAGAAAAGGCTCGGGGAATTCAGTGGCCCTATCGTGAAAATTCAGAGGGGTTAAAGGGTGATCCCAGACTTTATACCGATGGCAAATTCCAAACCGCGGATGGCAAGGCCAACCTGATTCCTATTATCTTCCGCGACAATAACGAGAAACCGGATAACGATTACCCTTTCTGGTGCAATAGCGGTCGTGTGGTTGAGCACTTCCACACGCGAACCCGCACCGGAAAAATTGGCAACTGCAACAAATTCAGTCCAACACCCTATATGGAAATCAACCCGGACGCAGCTGAAGAACTTGGTATTGGCCATCAAACCTATGTGCGGCTCGTTTCCAGACGCGGGGATGCCGTGGTGCTGGCTCAACTGACACATCGCGTACCGCGCAATATGGTGTTTATCCCTTTTCACTTCCACGATTGTGTCAACCGTCTGACCCTCGGGTTGCTTGACCCACACTCCCGTCAACCCGCCTTTAAACAGTGCGCTGTGCGTATCGAGCAGGTTGACCAGGCTGAAGCTGCCCAACTGAATCTGGAGCGGAGGACTTTTTAAATGAATAACGAAACTGTCTTCAAACATATCGATAACGCCGCCAGGAATACCGGCGTCAAACACTGGGAAATCCGCACGGAAGAACAGCCCTATGCATTCCTGAACGATCCGGTTGTCGCGGATACAAACCGTTATGGCCAAAAAATTGACCTGATTGAGCTGACTGAGCACACAGCCCCTGAAAACCGCTCGATGTACATTAATGAAAATCCGGAAGTCGGCTGTAATCCAAACCGCAACAAGCAGCATGCATTCTTCTTTACCGCAGACAACTGCATCGGCTGTCACGCCTGTGAATCTGCCTGTGCGGAGAAAAATGAGACCCCGGCACATCTGTCATTCAGGTCCGTGGGTTACGTAGAAGGCGGTAGTTATCCTGATTATCAGCGCATGAACATTTCCATGGCCTGTAACCACTGTGACGATCCAGTCTGCCTGAAAGGCTGCCCTACCCGTGCCTACACCAAACATGCGGAATACGGTGCCGTTCTACAGGACCCGGACACCTGCTTTGGTTGCGGCTACTGCACCTGGGTATGCCCCTACAACGCACCGCAACTGGACCCGATCATGGGTCAGGTATCAAAGTGCAATATGTGCGTAGACCGCCTCGAAGTAGGCCTCAAGCCCGCCTGTGTTTCTGCCTGCGTAGGCAATGCTCTCGACTTTGGCGTAGTAGAAAATATTCCTGAAAACCGGGAAGAAGCAAAAATATCTATCCCTGGGTTTCCAGACCCCTCTATCACGCATCCCAACATCCGCTTCCAGCAAACCAGAGAATTGCCTGAGGAAATGAAGCGTACCGACTCCATGCCGGTAAAATATCACCGGGAACAGGATGGCATTTACAAGCCTCGGGTCGATCAGAAGAATGGCAAAGTCCGGCACTGGAACCTGCTGAAGCTGAGTTCCCGCGAAAATCCGCTGGTGCTTTTTACATTGTTATCGCAGGCAGCGATTGGTGCTTTTAGCTTTATTTTCCTGGGGCAGCAATTCCAGTTGGATGGTATTACCCAGTTTGCTCAAAGCAGTCTTTATGTTCCCTTCGTTCTACTTTGTCTGGCAATGACCGGCTTTGGACTGTTTATGTCCACCCTTCACCTGGGCAAACCGCTGCGTTTTTACCGGGGTTTCAATAACCTGCGCCATTCCCCCGTTTGCCGTGAAGGTTTGGGAATTGCCGGGTTTATGGGATTCCTATGCTTGCACGCACTGCTCAGTCTGCCCGGTAACAATCTGTTCCAGAGCTTAACGGGTGGTGCACTTAGCCCCACAATTTTTGGTACGCCCTCCGCCATCTGCGGCTATATTGCCATCCTCTCTGCTACAGCAGGTCTCTACTATATGAACCGCTGCTACCGCATACCTGCACGTCCATTCTGGAATCACTGGCAAGTGGCTAGCAGCTTCTTTGGCAGCAGCCTTTCTCTGGGATCTGCGGTCAGTATGCTGATTACGGTTCCCACCATGATAGCTCTGGACACTGATTATAGTGTCGCCCTGAAAGCACTTGGCACCCTGCTTGCCGCGGGCATCGCTCTGGAGCTGTTGGGTCTGACTTTCCACGCCAAAGACATGCGCGCAGCCGAACACGAAGGTGCTGCTTCACACTATGTACAGACAACAACTTTCGGTAAAAGCTACCTGTTAAGAAATATCTTGCTGGGGCTGACTCTGGTAACAGCACTGATGCTATTAACCGCTGTACCGGCGAGCTGGTCACTGTCGCCATGGATACTGGTTACATGGGCGGCTGCCTGTCTGACCCTGACCTTTTGCAGCCTTGTCGGTCGTGCACTGTTTTATGTACTGGTGATTCCCACAACAATGCCCGGAGCCTTTTTCTGGCGTAACAAGGGCTTTGAGCAACACGCCAGAGATATTGGTTTGGCGGAGATGCCACAGGTGGGCGTTGTACCAAACGCCCACTGACATCGTGGCTGGACAGCTAATTTCATGTGGGCTGTCCAGCGTCCGGTCCGAAACAAGTTACCGATCCGGTTTTCACCACATCTGTTGAAGAAATGATGCCCTTTTTCGGCCAACTACGTTATCCTAACGGGATAATTATTTTTGGCCCAGATCTCACCTCGTGTAGATTAATATTCAAATAAAACAGCAACCTTGTGGCCGATTGAGAGGAGATAACCATGTCTGGAGATATGACTGAGAATCATTGTGTAATTATTGGAGGCAGCCATGCCGCCGCCCAGCTCGCACCAAGCCTGCGCCAAGGAGGTTGGAACGGGAAAATCACTATTATCAGTGCCGACCCCTTCCCACCTTACCATCGCCCGCCCCTGTCAAAGGCGTATCTGGATGGCAGCTCTACCCTTGAACAACTGCAGATAAGACCACCCCAGTTTTACGAAAAGAATAATATCGATCTGTTACTCGGCTCTTCTGTGACCGAAATTGACCGAAAAAACAGACAGGTTATCCTGCATGATGGCGGTAAAATTCCTTACACAAAACTGGCGCTGACAACAGGCGCCAAAGTCAGAAAAATAGACATTCCTGGCAGCAATCTGGATGGCGTTCATTATCTTCGCGATATGGGCGATGTTAGTCAGATCAAGCATTTTGTGGGAACAGGCAAGTCGGCCGTCATTATTGGTGGTGGTTACATTGGCCTCGAAACAGCTGCGTCACTGCGGAAAATGGGTATGGAAGTCACTGTTTTAGAAGCCATGCCACGAGTATTGCAACGGGTCACCACCGAAGAAATCTCTGCGTTCTACACCCGCGTTCATACGGAAGAAGGCGTAAGGATCATAACGGAAGCTGCGGTTCAATCCATTAACGGTGAGCATCATGCAGAAAGTGTCAGCCTGGGAAGCGGTGAAGACCTGAAAGCCGATTTAGTGATCATTGGTGTTGGCGTAATACCGGAAACAGAGCTTGCAGAGGCCGCCGGGCTCGAAATTAACAATGGAATTGTCGTCAATGAGTTCGCACAGACCAGCGATCCCGACATCGTCTCCGCAGGTGACTGTACCTTCCACTACAATCCGATATATGACCGTCACCTGCGCCTGGAATCTGTACAGAATGCGACTGATCAGGCCAAGGTAGCAGCCAATACGCTTTGCGGTAAACTTGAACCCTACCGGGCATTACCGTGGTTTTGGTCAGATCAGTTTGACCTTAAACTACAGATTGCAGGTCTCTCACAAGGTTATGATCAGGTAGTCATTCGGGGAGACACCAGCACCGGACGCAGTTTTGCCGCTTTTTACCTGCTCGATGGAAAACTGCTCGCCGTAGATGCTATCAACAGGCCCCAAGAGTTTATGTTGTGCCGCAGACAACTGACGGAAATCAAGACAGTTGATCCGGCACGCCTTGCTGATGAATCCATCAGTATTAAAGAAGTATTTAACAACTAAATTAGCATATTAAGGGTAAATAAATGCCACTCGTAAATTTTTATGACCACGAAGGTAATCACTTCGAAGTGAATGTAGAAACAGGCACAAGCGTTATGCAGGCCGCCATCGATAATGGTATCGACGGTATTCTTGCAGAATGCGGTGGCGCCTGCAGTTGCGCTACCTGCCATTGCTACATCGACAGTGCGTGGACAGAAAAGGCCGGAGCGCCTTCTGAGATAGAGCAGCAAATGCTTGAGTGTGCTGTTGACCCTCAGGAGAACAGCAGACTGGCCTGCCAGGTAACAGTAACCGAAGAAATGGATGGTGTTGTTATCAACCTGCCGGAATCCCAGTACTAGGTAGGTGTAGACGAACCGGCAGTTAAGCAGCCCGTTCCGGGCCGTTTAACTGCCGATCAGACTCCCGCGCTGATTTTACTCCGCAACTTTCTTCAGAATACTCCGCACCGCAATCACGTAATTCTCCGGACAATCTTCCTGGGTGTAGTGATTGGCGTCCGGAATTTTTTGCACATTTGCATCGGGAAAATGTGACAACCACTTGTCAATATCAGCAGGCTTGCTCATCAGATCTTTAAGCCCAAAAACAAATTCCACTGGCTTATCCTTCAGTTTGTGCAGGCGGCTTTCCAGCTCTTCCAGCCAAGGAGCTGCGGCGGTAATCTGCTTTGGAAATTCAGCTGTCCCCATCCGGGAATCAGGGGTTGGGAAAGGAGCCGTGTATGCCTGCCTAATCGCTGAATTATTGCTGCCCTCGCCCAGCAACTTCGGCACCAGCGTCTTGGCAAAAAAATTCTTCTTCAGGATCAACTGCCTGGCCAACGGGTTGCCCATCAGTTTGGAAAATACATAGCCCGTGCCGCTCGCCTTCCAGGCCCAGGTACTACTGATCACCACACCCAGCACACGATCCGGGTATTTCGTCGCAACAGTTAAACCTGTGGGGCCACCCCAGTCTTGCACGACCAGAATAAACTTCTCCAGCTTCAAGTGACCAATCAAGAAATCCTCAAGCCACTCCGCATGCTCTTGCGGTGTATAACCATATCCAGGGGGATGCTCAGAGAACCCAAAACCGGGAAGGTCATGCGCAATACAACGACATTCCCCCGAAAGCTCCTTGATGATATTTCGATAAAGAAATGACCAGGTAGGATTACCGTGGCAAAAAACTACCGGCACGCCCTCTCCTTCATCAAGGTAATGCATTGGGGTTCCGTTGCGCTCAAACCAGTGACTGGTAAAGGGGTATTCCTCATTATCTATTTCAAATTTTCTCTCTGGCATGTTGAATCCTTTTAACGTTATAAGTAACTCATTCGACCCGGTTTTTACCACCACAATATTAGAGTTTCTCCTGCAAACCCTATTTTTGAATGATCGGTACAAATAATACTACACGGTTCCAGTAATGAACACAGGAATAAGTAACACACCATATGGTCAATCTTGCGATTCGGGTTTACACTGTTGCTGGGTTTAACAGAATATAAAATCTATTCTGTAACAAATAATTAAAATAAAGGAGGTTCCTGTGACTTGCACAAAAGCCTATCGAGTATGTCCGATTTGCGAAGCAAACTGCGGCCTGGAAGTAACTGTCGAAGACAATAACGTTGTGGCCATTCGCGGCAATGATGAAGATTTAATATCTCTTGGACATATCTGCCCTAAAGGTGTTGCTTTAATGGAACTGCGTGACGACCCGGACCGGGTCACAACACCAATGGTTCGCAAGAATGGTGAACTGGTTCCCGCAAGCTGGGAAGAAGCGTTTAGTGTCATTAAAGAAAAGTTTGCTGCCATCAAAGCACAATACGGCAGCGAAGCCCTGTCTCTTTTTATTGGCAATGCCACTATTGGAACCACGCCTTTTATGGTCGGTTATCAGATGCTGCTGCAATGTATGGGCACACAGAACCTCTATACGGCAGGATCCATGGACCACCTACCTAAGCTATTGACTTGTAAGGAAATGTACGGCTGGGAATACACCAATCCTGTACCTGATATCGATAATAGTGATTACATTTTGATGATCGGTGCCAACCCAATGGTATCTAACGGCAGCCTATGGCTGGCGACAGGCTTCAGAAAACGTCTGAAAGCCATGCAGAGTAGAGGTGGTCAACTGGAAGTCATTGACCCTCGCTTTACCGAGACAGCAAAAGTGGCAGATCAGCATCACTTCATTCGTCCCGGCCAGGATCCCTATTTCCTGCTGGGGCTGTTGCACGTGATCTTTCGGGACGACCTTGCTAATCCGGGTGTCGCAAACCCCCACCTGAATGGCCTCGAGCAAATTGAGCAGCTGGCAGCATCCGTTGATCTGCAGCAAATAGCTGACAACTGCGGCATCGACGTCGCCACCATTGAAAGTATCGCTCACAAGCTGGCGAAAACCGAGCGCGCTGGTATCTATGGTCGGGTAGGCTCGACTACGCAGATACACGGCACCCTGACCAGCTGGCTAACAGAAGTCATTAACATCATCACCGGTAAACTGGATATTCCCGGTGGTATGATGTTCCCGAAATCAGCGGCTTTCTGCGTCAATGCGCAAGGCCAACCGGGCATAGGATTACCCAACACGACCCCACCCCACCGCACTCGGGTAAGAAACATGCCCGCCGTGTGCGGTGAGCTGCCGGTCGCCTGTCTTGCCGAGGAAATTACCACGCCCGGAAAAGGGCAAATCAAAGGCCTGGTAACTATCTGCGGTAATCCGGCATCCAGCACTCCCGGCGCAGAGCAGCTCGACCATGCATTGTCCGAGCTTGATTTCCTGCTCTGCTTTGATATCTACATTAACGAAACCACTCGCCATGCCGACGTGATTCTGCCCGGCGCTCATACCTTTGAAAAATCGTTTTACGGTGCTTACTCGGTCAACTACGCTGTGCGCAATGTCGTACGCTATTCACCAGCGCTATTTGATTTGAACGATGGCTACCTGTCGGACTGGGATGCCTTCCTGCAAGTCTGCTCGCTGGCCGCTGGCGGTGAGGTACTGAATGAAGAGGGTTTGCTGGCCATGGAAAACCAGATGATTTCTGCGGTTCTTGATCAGGCTGCCCAGGATGAATATTCGATAGCCCACGGAATCAACGTGAATGAAGCCATCGGCAAGCTCACCAGTGCCCGCGGTATTGACCGGGTCATGGAAGCCGGCTTCAGATCCGGCCCTTACGGTGATGGTTTCGGTAAAAACCCGGATGGCATTACGCTGGAGAAAATCATCGCCCAACCCAACGGCCTTGACCTGGGACCTTTACAGCCTCGCCTTCCAGAGGTGCTTCGCACACCAAGCGGTAAACTTGAGCTGGCGCCCCCCGCATTTATGGAAGAGGCTAAGGTGTTATTCGCAACACAACCGGAAACTAGCGAATTTACATTAATAGGAAGACGCCAACCCAGAGGTCAAAACAGCTGGGGACACAACGTGAATATTCTGATCAAAGGAAAGTTCCGCTGTACTCTGCAAATGCACTCAGAAGACGCCAATCGCTTACAGTTACAAGAAGGTGACAACGTCAAACTGGATACCGAAACTGGTCAAATCGTTGCTCAATTGGAAATTAGCGACGATATGATGCCTGGGGTTATCAGCCTGCCACACGGCTTTGGGCATGATAAAGAAGGCATGAAATTAACACGAGCCATGCAACAGCCCGGCGTTAATATCAACAACATCCTGAGTAATCAGTGTCTGGACGCCCTGACTGGAAACGTTGTCACCAACGGGGTACCGGTAAACGTTACTCAAATCCATTAATCCTCACAGCCCTCAGTAGGTGATGGACCACCTGCTGAGGTTATCTGTTATTAGCTACAAATAAAATCCGAAAAAATACTGAACGCCACGGTTTTATGTTTTAACTTCGGATAACAAAGCCTAAATTTAGGCAAACGTACCTTCCAACCAGGAAGCACGCTCATCAACAAACCACGATCAATGTGTCCCGTTACATAGGTTTCGGGGACCAAGCCAACGCCTGCACCTTGAACGGCCGCAGCAACAGCCAGCTCATGATCATTGACGATTAAAGTTTTGATCAAGTTCACTGAAGCATGCTGATCATCATTTGCTAGCTCCCAGGTTTTTGGATGTCCGTGGCCAAACCGGCGAACATTAATACACCGGTGCTGTTCCAAATCCGCAACCGTTCTGGGCAAACCGTATTGTTTTACATAATCGGGAGAAGCGACCAAGCCTAGCCCGCATATTTCAGGTAACTTTAAGGCAATAAAATCCATATCAATCATCCCCTCTTCCCTAATGGCGGCATCAAAACCATGCGTAATTAAATCCGGGGCCTCATCGTTGGTTGAAATTTCCAATGTAATGTCAGGATACTTCTGGGTGAATTCACCAATAATCCGTTCAACGTAAAGGTGCGCACCCAACCGACAAGTCACAATTTTTACATTACCTGCAGGTGTATCACGGAACTTTTCCAGGTTATCGACCGCTGACACCAGCTCAATCATTGCCGGACTCAACTTCATCAACAGTTCATAACCAGCGTCGGTTAAGGCAACACTTCTGGTCGTGCGATTTAGTAACCGCACTCCCAGCCTTTGTTCAAGGCTCTGAATTGTCTGACTAATAGCTGACCGTGAAATACCAATATCTTCGGCTGCTTTTGAAAAACTCATTCGACGCGCAACCAGCTCAAAAGCCCTTAACTCCATAAAATCCGAGCCACGCATAGCTAAACTACCCAATATTAGTTGTTATTAAGGAGATGATTCTTTCGCGTGAGCCTGCACAAATCAATAGTTGATTGTAAAGCCTGACTTTACAGAGTATCCCGCACAGCTATCTTAATCTAGCCATTTGCAGGTGGTAGCCTGACCTCCGAATTATAAAAAAAGCATTTAACTATTATAAATGGGGATAAAATCATGAACACTAGCACTCGTTATACCCGTACCGCTCTCGCATTGGTTGCGTCCAGCCTGACTGCAATACATTCATTCGCTGCTGAAGAAAATCCACAAACCTACAAACGTCTGGACGAAATTATCGTAACGGCCAAAAAGCGCAGCCAATCAATTAACGACGTAGGCATGAGTATCAGCGCGCTCAGTGGCGATTCACTTCAAAGGGATCATATTGTTAACCTTGAAGATCTGTCGCTCGCCGTGCCGGGACTCAGTTATGCCAATAGTGCCAACAACTCCCCTATTTACTCGTTGCGCGGCGTGGGCTTGCAGGATGCTACATTAGGCGTTTACCCCTCTGTCAGCCTCTATATGGATGAAGTTCCACTGCCATTCCCAATTATGACCTCCAACACCGGGTTTGATCTTGAGCGGGTAGAAGTTCTGAAAGGCCCGCAGGGTATTCTTTTTGGACAAAACTCCACGGGCGGAGCAATTAACTTTATCGCAAAAAAACCCACCGACGAGTTCGAAATGGGCACAAACCTCACTTATGGTCGATTCAATACGTTTCTGGGTGATGCCTATGTGAGTGGACCTCTAACAGAAACACTCAGAGCTCGGGCTGCCATTCGCCTACAGGATGGCGACAACTGGCAAGAAAGCAGCTCTCACGGAGATAAAACCGGTGGGCCTGACACTTTTGCAGGCAGGGTACTATTAGACTGGCAACCATCCGATGATTTGTCAGTGCTGCTTAACCTGAACGCATGGAGTGACAAATCCACGCCGCAGGAACTACAGTTTGTCGCTTGGCGCCCGCAAAACCCGTTCCCCAGCCCGGCTGAGAATTCACCAACAGCCGATAAAGATAATCTGGACACCGATTTTTCCCGGGAGACTAACCACTTTCGCGACAACAGCTTCGAGCAAGCCGCACTGAGGGTGGACTATACGTTTGGTAATGATATTACGCTTACTTCTATAACTTCTTACATCGATTTCGAGCGCCGCGAAGCATTCGATCTTGACGGCCTTGCATATCGTGCTCTTGATGTCACCTTGACCAAAGGAGATGTCACCAGCTTTTCTCAGGAGTTACGCATTGCCAATAATAGTGACCAGGCCTTCAGGTGGTTACTGGGTGCTAATTACAGTAGTGACAAAGCAGATGAAGACACTGCCATTATCTATCCTGATGCCACTATAGCTGTCGGCACCGGCGGCCTGCTCGACCGGGGAGGTTCACTGTCGAATCAGGATATGGAGAACTACGCAATTTTTACCAGTCTGGAGCTGGATATCGCCGACGATCTGACCATCAAAGGAGGTATTCGTTATACCGAAGCAGACAGGGAAGTTGAAGCATGCACCTACGATATTGAGAATCATGTTGCGGGATTCTTTGGCTTTTTACTGGGTGTTCCAATTCCTGAGGGAGCCTGTGCTACGTTTAACGAGAGCCTAATACCTGTGCTACATCAGGATGAAATTAACGAAGAGAATACATCCTGGCAAATCGGACTAGACTGGAAGCCAAATGCCGATTCACTCTACTACATTAATATCGCCAAAGGTTACAAGGCTGGTAGCTTCCCGGCGCTAGCGGCTGCGACGACTGCACAATATGTTCCCGCCACTCAGGAGTCATTACTGGACTACGAGGCTGGCGCAAAACTGAATTTATTAGACGGTATGCTCGCCGCTAACTTCGCTGTCTTTTATTACGATTACAAAGACAAGCAACTAAGAACCACCCTTGATGATTTTGTTTTTGGTTTTCTGGATGTGCTGGGCAACATTCCTGAATCCAGCGTAAGAGGATTTGAAACCGATATTACCTTCTATCCGCTAGATGGCTTAACGATCAGAGGCGAATTCACTTATCTGGACGCAGAAATTGACGAATACGAAGGCCTTAACAGCAACGGCTCTTTGCTTGACTACTCAGGAACTACCATGCCTTTGACACCAAAGCAGCAGGCATCGTTAAGTGGTAACTATCAATTTGATATCAGTGACAATCTAAATGCCGATGTGGCAATATCCGTGAGCTATCGCAGTGAAACCAATGCGACGCTGGGTAATGAAGCTGACTACGTGCTGCCGGAATACACTGTTGTCAACGCCAGTGCCAGCATCGGTGCCAGTAATGACAAATGGCGACTGCAGCTCTGGGGGAAAAATATTTTTGACGAATATTACCGTACCAATGTTTTCGCATTTCAGGATGTTGTCACGGCTTCCGCAGGACAAGCCCCAACCTACGGCATAACACTCACGTTAAGGTATTAAGCACATGGCAGAAATCAGTAATAACAGCCCGTCGCTACATCTCGTAGATCCGGAGCTGGTAGATTTCATCAAACTGTTTCCGTTAAACAGCCTTAATCGCGACAACCTCTCTGTTATCCGAGAAATGTGGGGGGAGTTTTTCGCACTGGCTGATTGCCCCGAAGGTGGCCCGGTAACTCGTGAAGAAAGGTTCATCACCTCTACCGGGCCGGACGGCAACAGCATCCGAATACTGGTTTATACACCCAGAATCGTCACTAGCGATAAACTGCCGATTTATGTTCACATTCCTGGGGGAGGCTACATCTTGCCTGGCCTGGAAGCCATTGATGAACGCAACCTCCGTTTTGCTGAAAAGCATCAATGTATTGTGGTTTCCATGAGCTATCGGCTGGCGCCAGAGAACCCCTTTCCTTGCGGCATTGAAGATTGTTACGCGGTGCTGAAATGGGCATATGACAATGCAAGTGAATTATCCGTCGATAAAGACAGAATAGTTATCGGCGGAGAAAGTGCAGGCGGTGGACTGACTGCAGCACTGGCGCTTCTGACCCGTGACCGAGGCGAGATCCCACTGGCAGGGCAAATTCTTATCTATCCAATGATCGACGACAGAACCGGCAGCACTGTACCCGCCAGCCCATTAACAGGGGAATTTATCTGGACCCGGGAATCGAATCGCCTCGGCTGGGAGAGCCTGCTGGACACAGCCTCTCCCGGCGACCCGGATGTTTCACCCTATGCGGCAGCAACCCGAGCAGATGATTTATCCAACCTTCCCCCTTGCACCCTGATTGTTGGCACACTGGATCTGTTTCTGGAAGAAAATATAGCCTACGCGCAACGTCTTATGCTTGCGGGTATACCGACAGATTTGCGAGTGTTTTCAGGCGCTTATCACGGCTTCGAGTTATCCGGCAATCACTCAACACTGAGCAAGAAGTTTTACGACATTTACGACTCGGCGCTTGAACAATACTTTACGGAAAAACCCTGATCCCTCTATCGGCGACTTTTCTCTACAGATCGTCTTCAGATACGGCGAACAATCATCTCTAAAGCCGTTGGCGCTTACGCGAAGAGCCAACGGCTTTAGTTGACAAATGATCAACTCAATCCAGCTTTCGACCAAGGATTTGATCACCTACCAAGTTTACATTCTGGTCAAATTTCAGCGAAATACGTTATACTCGGCGTCTGACAATGGCTTGTGAAAGTCACCCTTTTGACAGTATTGCTATCACAAGAACTAAAATACTCTTTATTTAATAAACACTTGCATAGTTTTTATGCTTATGCAACAACAAAGAGATGCAGGAGAACCCCGGTAATGGTCGGCGTTTATGAAAACATAAATGATTTCAGAGTAAACAATGGCTGTGTCACCTCTGCGGACGGCACCACCATCGGCTATATTCAGGCAGGTAACGGACCGTCATTGGTGATTGTCCATGGCAGTCTGCAGTGTTCAGCCGACTGGACACGCGCGCTACCGCATCTTGCAAAACATTTCACCTGCTACGTGATGGATCGTCGGGGGCGTGGAAACAGTGGTGACTCGGAAGAATACAGCCTGAACAAAGAGTATGAAGATCTCAAAGCTGTTCTGGAAATTGCCGGTTCTGATGCATTTGTGTTCGGACACTCCTACGGTGGTATTTGTGCACTTGAAACAGCACGAACTCTGCCAATATCAAAACTAGCTATCTACGAACCACCGTTACCCGCCTATAAATCTGTGACAGCACATGCACTGGAGGCTTACAAAAAAGCAGTTGCTACCGCTCAAAACGAACAGGTATTGATTACCGGTTTAACTCATTTTTTGAGAATGAGCGAGGACTCTCTAAGTATATTCAGAAACTCCAAAGGCTGGCAAAAAAGCATTGATTTAACACCGACCTGGACAAGAGAAATACATGTAATAGACGAGCTTGAGATGGGTGTTAAACGCTTTTCTTCCATTAAGAGTCCAACACTATTACTGTCAAGTTCAAACTCATTAAAGCACCACGTGGAGCCCGTTGAAGCGCTACATGGAACGCTTCCCAACGCCACCCGTGTAACAATCCCTGATCAAGGACACAATGCTCACCTGACAGCCCCGGCGCTACTCTCGGAAATTATCAGTGATTTTCTATTAACCTAACCAACACCCCCAGTTTGGCGATACAGTATATATTCTGTTGTAGAAACAGATAACTTCAAACGGCACCAAGAACATGAGCAGTAAACCGAGCGAACTGGAACCATTCGAATTCACCTATACCATTGATATTGCCCCTGATCCGAATGAAGAATTGCATATTAACAATGTGCAGTATTTTCATTTCTTCGCAGAAGCACGTAACGCCTACATGAGTAGAGTCGGTTGTCCGGGATACGACAAAAATACCGGAATGGGCTACGTGGCAGCGTCAAATCACTGTGATTATAAAACGGCACTACACTCGCCGGATAAGATTCATATTGGCGTGAAAACCGAAAATATAGGTAACACCTCTCTCAAAGTGATAATGAAGATCTTTAGCCATGCACAAAACGTTGTAGCCGCTGAGGGCTATACAGTCGTTGTACCATACGACTTCAACACCAATACGAAAATGGGTATTAGCGACACAATGAAGCGATTGATTTCCAGAACCGATAACGTCGCACTATAGAAGCTGGCAAGCAATTCAAAACCAACGCCACACAAGCAGCATCAGTTTTAACTTTTATTACGCAGCCTGTTTACATCTCATCTTTCGCAGTATTCGCACTTGCGACCAAATCATGAACAAAGGGTGGCCACTCTTTGTAACTCTCCACACCGTCTATAAGAGGCACCCACGGGTGCCTATGTTGTTCATGAATATCGATGTCCGGTTTGGGGAATGTTTTGTCCGCGAAACAACCAACGGCAACAGCATAAACGTCAGGAAAAATAGACAGCGGCCAATGCACCGTAGAGCCACAACGCGTACAAAAGGAGTAATCCACCCCTGCATTGTTCTCCGATTCATTAAAAACCTTTCCATCCGTTTTACAAACCACCTGCTCTCTCTTAAACCAGGCTGAAACCTGAAAAACGCTTCCTGTTCGACGCTGGCAATATTTGCAGTGGCACCTAAATACCCGCAACGGTTCACCTTCAAAGGTGATTGCCATTTCGCCACAACAACAACTTGCTGTATATTGCTTTTCTTTCATGCCATATCCCTATTTAAATAGCTCAGTATTAGTCAGCTAACCACGCCGCCATATCCCAGTTCTCATAAAGCGTCCAGATATAATTATCTGTCGATAACTCTCGTAATCTTTTAATATCATTGTCTTCCTGCCATCGGAGCATTGCTTCAAAATCTTGAACGGAATGGAATTTTGCAATAATAAAGTTGCTCCTTGCTTGGCCACAGATTTCCCTGAAAGGATTAGTCCCGGCAGCAATGGCACCAGCTTTTATCGATGACAAAAAGCTCGTAGACCTTTTTACATATTCCTTGTACATATCCTCATCAACGATATCATACAAGTTCATTGCATAAATCATATATTCACCTTTGAGTATTAGCCCTACATCATAAACTATCAGCGCTCAGCCTAGTCATTTGAAGCAGCCACAGTAATACCAGATGCTTGATTCAAGCAAGTATGTTATTTAGAATAACTTCCTCAAATATTCCCCCTGATAGAAAGAGTAAAAACACCTTAAATCATTAACAAAAATGGACACTTACATTTTATGATCAAAATGCAGTTTGACAAGCGAGCTCATGCGCAAGCCATGAGAGCTCAGGGGTTTTGGAGGGATATTACCGTTGAAAACATTCTCACTCGGGCAGTAGAGAAACACCCCAATAAAACTGCTCTGGTGTCTTACCGATCAGAAACCGGAAGCGCCTCCCCCAACAAAAGTCTAACCTATGTAGAGCTCGAAGAAATGGTTGCACGGGCAGCTGGCGCACTTCGCGGGCTCGGAATAAAAAATGGTGATATTGTCGCCTTAATGCTCCCAAACTGGTGGGAATTTGTTGTTGCAACTTACGCCCTGTCCCGGCTGGGGGCTGTCACCAATCCTCTCATGCCCATCTTCCGTGAGCGCGAATTGCGGTTCATGCTTAAATTTTCAGACACGAAAGCTATCATCATTCCGAATGAGTTTCGCGGTTTTTTGTACCCACCCATGTTAGAGGCTTTAAAACCTGAACTGCCTAATTTGGAACACGTTGTTGTGGTCGATGGTGATGAAAATAACGGGTTTGAGCAAACGATTATTAATAGCAGCTATCCACCTGTCACGTCAGAACAATCTGTAAGTGCTGCCGCGGACGAAATATCTGTACTGATGTATACCTCTGGCACAACAGGGCAACCAAAAGGGGTAATGCATAGCTGGAACACCATGTTAACCTGCGCGTCTTCGCTAGCCTCGAGGTTAAGCCTCACATCTAAAGATGTCCATATGATCAGCGCCCCATTTGGTCATACCACTGGCTACACTGCCGGCATTCTCCAATCCTTATTACTTGGAGGAAAAGCAGTACTTCAGGATATATGGAAACCTGATGAGGGCGTCAACATCATGGTCACCGAGGGCGTCACGCACATGGCGGCCTCCACCCCCTTTCTGTCAGACATATGCAGAGTTGTCAGCACCAGTAACACAAAACCGTCGTTAAAAACTTTCTTATGCGGTGGTGCTCCTATTCCACCGGTCATTATTGAAGACGCACTACGTTTACTTAATGCCAAAGTCTGTTCCTTATGGGGAATGACAGAAGCATTGGCAGGAAGCCTAACAGCGCCTGAAAAATCCAGGGATAAATCTTCGACCACTGATGGTCGCCCATTGCAAGGTATAGAACTGTTAATTGCTGATGAAAATCACAACCCTTTAGGGCCAGGACAAACCGGCAGATTATTCGTCAGAGGGGCCAGCCTGTTTTTGGGTTATTACAAACAACCGGAGTTGGAGAATATCCACCTGGATGGATGGTTTGATACTGGCGATATGGCCTACATGGATGAAGAAGGGTACATTCGAATTAATGGTCGCACCAAGGACATTATTATTCGAGGTGCAGAAAACATTCCCGTTGCCGAAATTGAAAACCTGTTGTACCGACACCCGGATATTGTAGATGCAACACTGGTCGGATATGCCGATGCAAGATTGGGAGAACGTGCCTGTGCCTTTGTCACCTTGGAACGGGGGAAAAAATTCGACTTAAGCGATCTTAGACTCTGGATGGAAAAAAGCGGCACCGCTAAACAATACTGGCCTGAGCAAGTAGAAGTTATTGATACTATGCCCCGCAATCCAAACGGAAAGGTTCAGAAATTTATACTCAAAAAACTGGCGGAGAAATACACTCGCCCTAAATAGAGAAAACCCAGGCTCTTCCGGGCCTGGGTAACTCTAACTTAACTGTAGTTATTTAATACCACGGCGTCGGATAGCACTGGTTTGGAAGTCTGCGTATCGCCCCTTCTGGCTAAACACAAGCGCAGGCTGCTTACGTTCATTATCAAGCTGACTAGCGATAAATGTGCCACTAACAAGGTCATGTACCAACATAGCCCTATGAAACATGACATCTGAATCGTAAATTTGCATTAGGGGATCAGAATAAACTCGCCATAGGTTATCGCGACTGTCATAGGCATCAGCCAAAACAACCATCCAACTATCTTCATCGATATAGAAGTTCCGCGTTTTATATATATGCGACATACCATCTTTCAGGGTCGCTTGAACTTCCCAAACACGGTGTAATTCGTAGCGCATCAAATCCGACTTCAGATGTCCTTTATCCAGCATATCGTCATACTTCAGGTTAGTATCACTCAACTTATAGGCGTTGTAGGGGATATACATCTCTTTCTTGCCAACCAGCTTCCAGTCATACCGATCCAATGCACCAAAAAATCCCCACCAGTCATCAGTAATACGCATGCCCTCGGTGCCATCATCAATATTGTCATAAGCTAGATCCGGTGCTCGGCGTACCCGGCGCTGCCCAGCATTGTAGATCCAGGCTCGACGTAATCCCTTGTTCCTGTCAATAGTGTCATGTACAAGGTAAATGGTTCCCACCAATGTTGCTGGGGCGTCATATTGTCCAAAGTAATAGAAGAGGTCATTATTATCTTTGATTTTATCCATATTCGGCGTCTGGATTACATTTTGACAATAGCCGACCCTGTAATAACCTCCACTCGGTTGAACAGGCAACCAGTCTGCGCATTGATCAAAACCGCCATACCAATGCAACATATTGTTGTACATGACTTCTATGCCTGTTTTGGGTATCGGGAAGGGAATACCAGGCTGGCTATAGCCTTCCAGGGATTCTCCATCGATGCTCGTTTTTGTTGCTAACTCTTTAGTGTGGGCATACACCGCTTGCGGATTAGCAAAAGTACGATGACTCTTGTAAACCGGCAACCTGAAAGTATCCGGGTATTGTTTCATCATCGCGATCATGCCGGCATTGAGCTTATCCTGATATTTTTCATAATTGTTTGCATCAATCACAAACAGGGGGGTCTCATCAGCAAAGGGGTCCACATAGCCCTGATCCGGCGTCCATCCTGTTGGAGCTTCGCGCAACCCACCGTTCCAGGCAGGGATGGTGCCGTTCGCATTACCCATTTTTTCAGCACCCATAGGCGTCAGTTCAGCACCTAGCTTGTCCGCTTCTGTCGAAGAAACCGCCGCGAATACTCCCGATGCTAAGCTCACGGTACTAAACACAACCCCAATAAGGGAAAGTTTTTTAATGATTTTCATTATTGAATTACCTCTCTCATTCCATTTTTAAATAAGTCTCGCGAATACAGACAAAACCCTGCCAAGCGATAAAGCGAGAACAACTCACGACCGAGATTGTTTAACTAAAACCTGAGCAAACTTCTCGATAACTTGTTGTAATTCAGACTTATTACTGCCCCTGAGAAGCAACTGAAACATTGCTGAAACAGTACTATTCATAAGGTAACAATACGGTAACTTACCAACTGGTGAGAAGACTTGATGTCAATCAAGTAGTATATTAATAAAGCGTTTTTACAGGTGTTCCCACCAACCCTAGGCAAATGTCTGTTTTATCCATTCTGAATTAATACTCCTTTTACAAAACCAACCTAACTCTTCGAATGTGGCTAATCTCCCACTGAATCAATCTGTTCAAAGAAGTACTTTCAGATTAAACTCCTACTACTAGATACATTTCTATTTCATTAGTTTTACCAAATCTGAGACAATTAGTGATGCCTACGGCTCGTAAACGTCGCCCACGCGCAAAATCTACACCGGTACTTAGCGTGGAAGATCGCCTGTTAATTGCCATGGAGCAACTACTCGAAAAAGAACAACGATTTGCAACAGTGACTGTAGAGCAACTCGCAAAAGAAGCGGGTATCGCCAGGGCGACTTTTTATCTGCATTTTGCCGATAAAGCAGAGCTGGTATCCAGTTTGATGAAGCGCCTAACAGACGAGGTTGTCGAGAGCGCTGGCTCCTGGTTTGAATCCGGAGCTGGTGCTACCGAACCCGAAAGTTTGAAGCCTGCGTTGAAAGGTATTATCGGCACATTCAAAAAGCACCATGCCGTTCTTGAAGCGGCAGCATCAACAACCAGCCATGACGAAACTGTAGCCGAGCTATACGAACAAATGATGCAGGCTCTTTGCGAGCAAAGCCGCAAAGCAGTACAGGCTTCAGATCATGAAGAACTAACCGCACAAGGTGTTTCACCGGATATGCTCGCCGATGTATTAACCTGGGTTATTGAGTTGTTCTGCGCACGGTTTATCGGTCGTTATGATGATAATCAGGTCGATGAGTTAATTAATACTTTTGCCTATATTTGCCATCAATCCATTTTCGCAAAAAAACTCTAAGCCTATTCAAAATAGTTTGTAAAACATACCGCCCATAAAAAAAGCTCGAGTCCTAAACTACTGACTCGAGCTTGCTGAAAAACCTGATGATAGTTTAATTAATGTTTGGTAGCTAATGGCGCATTAATCAATTCACCGAACCCTACGTGCACTTTACTGATAAATAGCATTTCATCGAACAGCGCATTCGTTGGCGTTTTGTAACGTAAAATACGCGAATGGATGTAAGGCTGGCCGGGAGGCTCAATATGATTTAGCAACTGATCAAACAGTTTCTTGTCACCCATCTCCTTAGCTAACAACAAGGTAAAGGACGAAGCCATACCGACACCTCCATCTGAGTCCATCGTACCCATGGTTTCTCTCACTCGAGCCTTGTGGCCGTTATCATAAACCTCAACAAAGTGTTTTTTGAAATCCGGGTAATATTGTTTGGAGAACTCAGGATCCAGGCCATGAATCATGGTTAACGTCCAGGCTGTGGTGTAAGCCGAAACCCAGGGTTTTACGGAATGAGAGGTGGGGTGATAGGCAACATGGAATGCGCCGGTTTCCGGGTCTATCAATTCTTTTTTGAGAAACTCCAGCCAGGGTTTGGTGTACTTTTTGTAGTCCGTGTTATGCAGTCGGTCATAAACCCACAAGCTGAGATAAGCCACCGAGTTACACTGTGGGAAATAGTTGTCAGGCTCACAGACAATACCGGCATAAGGGCTGGCCTTAATTTCTTCAACCAGAATATTGGTCAACTTCTTGTGATCTTTTTCGTACTGATCGTTTCCAGTTAACATCTGGTAAAGGCCATACATCAGATTGAGATGCCCCTTGTACATGATGTTGTATTTTGCAATGGGATCGCTGCCAAATTCATCGTGCTCCCAATCCACCCAGGTATATTTGCAACGCATTTTAGCAATGGCGGTATCCATGTTGTGCCCCACAAATTCACTCAATTCAGGGTCAATCAGGGCAACACTGGCCAAACCATAGGTGTAAAACCCGAGCGAGTATTTAACAATACGCTGGGGCACCTTTTTCATATCCCAGGCGGTAAAATCACAGCCCCTGCTGTAAAACGGGGAAATAAAATCCGTGTAAGACATGTATGCCAGCTGGGCATCCATATCAGGCGTTAACTGCCCCCTTTCCCTCTGGGCGAAATAAGCGTCGGTTGAAGCCAGCCGCCCATCCATAAGTTCACCGGCATAACCTGATACCGATACACATGCGGTTGTAAGCACCGCCATAATCAATAGCCATTTTTTCATAAAAAATCCCCGCTTAAAAAATGCGCGCTCCACTCTGTTCTTTTATTCCGCTCACCTGTTGAATCGAGTTGCCTGAACCGATCCAGGCAACCCTTTCCAGCAGTACAGATCAATTAATCTGTTATGAAGTAATTTTTGACTGTTGGTCAGACCACAACTTTCCGCGCTGGGCGTTGAGCTCCTGAATAGCGTGGTTCTCCTGAGAAACACCGTATCCAACCTTGCCATCAGGCATAGTCCAACGCATATTGCAGACATAAACCATGGTGCTGATATAACAAACCCACGGGGAGCCGGATTCAACGCTACCGTGCATACGCCATACTTTGCCACGAACGTCCGTTAGCTCCACATCATGCCCTATGGTGACAACACCGGATCTCACGGTGCTTATTTTCATATCTGTCAGCCCATAAACCTTGCCATTTTCAAGCACGTAACCATGAGCAAGCTGCTGTTGCTGTCCTACTGGCTTTTGGTAGTCGCAAAGTAAAATCCAGTGAAATGCCAGGTCTTCACTGTAATGGGCATGCATCCAGCCAATCGGCACCATGTGGGTTTCCGGACGAGGCCCCCAACTGTGGTCCATGGTCTCAACACAATCAATTTTGTACTCTTTACCTTTAAGCTTAAGTCTGCCCGTCAGCTTGCCCGTTAGGTCGAAATGACCACCATAACCAGTACCAAAGCCAGATCCCTCTGCGGCCTTCGTCGAATCGTCAATCACAGCTTTGGGGCTATGGTTTGGATCATGAATATCAAACGGTTCCATCAACCCTTTAAAGTCAATTTCCAATTCGGTGTCGTCAAATCCTTGATAATCAATTCGGTAGTTGCGAGGGCTAGATGCCTGAACCCTGAGACCTATCGGCGTTTCGATATCCGACATACTTTTCGGCGCAGGTAAATGCTGATGGTTATTCACGTGCAGGCATTCTGCCCGGTTATCCGTTACAGCGCTCCAGATAGAGACATCCGCAGACATTACGCCTAACCCTTTACGGATCACCACATACACAGAACCCATGATTTTTTCTTCTGGAATTGAGAAGCCGAAATAATTAGTCTCGGCCCAAAGATAATCGGCATTTTCCGGTGTATGAAACTCAATATCACTGTCTTTAATCATAATAAATATCCCCTTTTTCGTTAATTTCTTACCCTTGAATTACACATAGCAATTGATTGGCTATAGTGTTTCTTCGCTCTGGGTTTTCAAAACCTCGGCAATCGAAGGCACTTGCCCGGCATCACCCACAAATCCTGACAATCTGAACCAGGCTGTTTCCCGCGCCAACTGACGATCTATATAGCGTCGCAGTTGCTTACCCGTTGCGTCATCCAGGCTCAATGAGCCTTTCTCTATCAACTGATTCAGTTCAGCTTTTAGCGCAAGTAAAGATTCTTGCATTTCTGCAAACATCATCTGCGTTACTTCATCTGAAGACATACTTCGGAAACGGTAATAAATCGGGCATTCTTGTTCTGTAATATTTTTACCGCTTTGCCAGTAGCCCAACAGTTTTAAGGTGTCTTCTATTTCCACTCTGAGGTACTGATGCTGGTGTTCAGCCACATCAGTAATTTGCTTCAACTGAGCGACAATCATCGCCGCTTGTTCACTGGCGAAGGCACTACCGTTCAATTCGGGGACTACCACTTCTTCTAAAGCCTTACAAACACTAGCAATGCTTTGCTTTACACTAGGGTACATTAGCAAGCCTCCTGCTGAGTCATTAATTGATAAAGCCCGCCAACTGACGAACAGCCCAATCCCGCACTCAGATTCATCATGACATCAAGATGAGTCTGTCGGTCTGATGCCGCCCGAACATTACTCGCATAGCCTAGTACAGCCAGCTTATAGAGGTTCATAATGGTGTAGTAATGCAGGCGCTGCTGATCTATTTTGTTGCCACTCAATTGCTCATAACGCTCAATAAAACTTTCACGACTCAACAAGCCGCACACCATTGGTTTACCGCTTTCATCCGGTGAAGAAAACCCGGGAAACAGGACCCACGCCAGGTCTTCGTGAATATCTCCCAGTCGAGCCAACTCCCAGTCGAGAATCGCAGTAATTTCGCCGCTACGCTCATCAAACATAAAGTTTCCGTTTCGGTAATCGTTATGAATAACTCTTATTTCTTCCGTCACCGGCATGTTTTCCTTAAGCCAGTTACGAGCCAGCGCCATTACCGGGTGAGGTTCAAAACTGTCTTCCTCCCAAACTCGGCTCCAGTGATCAAGACACCATTCGGAAACCTCCAAAGTGTGTGCCCGGGGTACGTCCAACGAAGACAGGTCCGCATTTCTCCAATCAAATTGATGAATAGCAACCAGATGCTCAACAAAAGGACCTGACAATTTTTCTCTCAATGGCTGAGGGAACCCGGAGCCTATGCCACTCACAGCGCCCCCGCCCCCTGTTGGCTCTGAAGGCTTGGCTACGCCCTCAACAAAGCCGCAGATCATTGCTCCACTGCCTAGTTCCGAACCATCTACATCTACCCAGAAAACATCGGGCACAGGGACAACCCCTTTCATAGCAGCAATCACCTGAAATTCACGCAAACGGTGTGTTTCAACAATCGACTCACCAGGGTTCATTCGTAAAATCAGGCCACGGGTTTGCTCGCCCTGCTTAAGTTTGAACTTAAACATTTCTTTGGAACCACCACCGGGTACCCGGGACAGATCAAAAACCTCAAACTCACCATCCAGCCGTGAAGCAAGGAAACCTTGTAACCGGGTAAACAACTCTTCTTCTGTAGCCAGTATGTAGTCATCCCCGCGACGACGCTGCAATTTCCAGGTCAGCGCTTCATCAACGGTTCGCTCTACCCGATAACGGCTCCTGATATCTGCTATCTGCTCATCATTGAAGTAACGCTTATCCTGTATTGGCATAGAAGTACCCTCTTATTCTGTGACAGCCGCCCCATCAAGCTGGCAGAGATTACACAAGAATAGACTTTCAGTCAAAATATATAGACGTAATGTCTAAAACAAGAGAGTGTCGAATTACAGACATAAAAAAAACCGCACACCTCAAAGGTATGCGGTTCTCTTGAATCAGCCCGATTTACTCAGTAACTCGTTGAGCCGAAAAGATTTTCAGAAAAGATGGAGCCATCGGACGGTGATTCGACCCTCTTCTTTAAGACCGTTGCGAACGGAGGTATCTCCCCGCAAAGAAATCAACAATTGATCTGTAGGCGTAATCAGTGTGGCAGCATTTAATGAAACAATGCCCCAAACAAAACCTCAAAAGATATGAAGCCAACGCAAGATTAAACGCCCTTCCTCGCGCAACCCGTTACGAACGGAGATGTCACGGCTTAAAGAGACCAGTAACTGGTCTTTTGGAGTGATATTGGTAGCACCGTTAATGATAAAACGAGTACTTGAAAACGCATTGTCCTGGTCAATACCATCAATGGTTGTTTCACCACCGCGGACATGGTTGGCACCCAATGCAAACCGCAGAGTTGGGGAAGCGTAGTAATTGAGATATAGCTGCTGCTTGTAACGCGGCTTCTGTTCAAGGGTGACGCTGGCAGGGGAGTAATCCGTATTGTCCTCAAAAAACTCAACACCCGTTACAAACTCCAAATTCCACTTTTTGGCAATCGCCGTTGTACCACCAATCTGAAGTTCAAATTTCCAACGGTTTTCCCCGAGATTTAGGGAACGATCATTGTCGTAAGAGCCAATAGGGACTTGCAAAATGGGATTCACTACCAACGTGCGGCGCTTTTCAGGGTCATTAACGATAAACACCGGGACGGGGACCAATAAATCACCCACACCCCGTGTGTCACCCAACTGCGCCATGTTCTTACTGCCTTCGTACTTGCCATACGGCAGAATAAACTGCGGGGCAGCCACCAGATAGTCGCCCACCATCTGATAACGTACATAACGCAAAACTGTAGCATCTACCCGCACCCTGGCGCCGTCCAGAACTTTGTCCCCATGCATACAATGAGTCCGTCTGAGACCCCTTGTAATAAACTAAAAAGGCCTCAGTGCCAGCGGGCAACGCTTCATACTCCCCCATATCCACATCGGTTGCATTCGCAACAAAAGGGCAGCAAACCAAAAGAGACAACAGCCAAGACTGCAAACAAAAACTACTACGAGCCTTTAACCCGTGAGCTAACAAATATTTTAAGAACAAAGTCATACTTCCAGATAATAATTAACCACAACGAACAGCCATGCTTTCGGGAGACACATATTATCATGAGCTAATGTATTAAATGACCATTCTTTGGAATGGTATAACCCAGTTTTTCCTTCCCTTGATGAACATCAATATCTGCTGGAAGCCATAAAAGGGTTATTTATATTCAGGCTTGAAAGGTTTATGGCCAATCGTCTTGCCCTCAATACCGGGCTTGAGTTTCCAGTCTTGACCAAACTCCTCTGTGGGATGCACGTACTTCACCGGAATTTCATCCAGCTTTCGCAAGCAGGCTGCATACTCATCCAGGTATTCCTTCCGAGCATCATCCTCAGAATAACGAGTTGACCAGGCGACAAAAGGCTCCAACACATCAAACCCTACATACGCCAGTGTCCCGTATTGTAAGTGCCACAGCATGGCATCCAGATGCCCCATCACGCCCCCCTCTTCAACCATCCCGGGAAAACATCCGGTGGTCATGGATACCATCGCCTTTTTACCCTTCATGCCGCCCTTGTCAAACCGACCTAACTGTCCATACATCAAACCGTTAACAAAGACCCGGTCGAACCAGCCTTTCATAATGGCCGGAGCGCCATACCACCAGAGTGGAAACTGCAAAATCAACAGATCACACCACAGCACTTTTTCTATCTCAGCAGCAATGTCATCGCTAAAGGTACCCTGCTGTAAAGAGTGTTTTTGCTCGCGATCGTATTGCATATGCCCTTCAAATCGCCGCTCTTTAAAATCAGCCTCGGAAGCCACCGGGTTAAATTTCATGGCGTAAAGGTCGGAAACCTGTACCGCATGCCCTTCTTCGCCGAGCGTTTGTACCGCGGTATCCAATAATGCTGCATTAAAAGATGACGGTTGAGAGTGGGCATAAACAATCAAAACATTCATAAGTAAAGCTGTTCTCCAAACAGTAACGGACTATAGATACACAAGTTACAACGTGGCAACAAACGATAATACTATTTGCTTATTCGAGCAGGTAGCCCATGCCGGGTTCTGTACGCCATAGAAGAGTTTTCCATGGCCATGCCGTGCCCAACACAGCCTCCCAATGTCCAGCGCACCAGGGCAAGCCCCACATCCACGCTGGGATAAACCGGCCAAGGGCCGCCAGCAATAGTCGCACCGTACAATGTGTAATTGCGACCATCTTCATCTTCAACACTGAATACATAAGCGATTGGCTGATACCCCAGCCGCGTCACTTCCAATTGCCCTTTTACCAAACCACGCACTTCACCATTAACGGTCACGTAACCATGAGCTAAGGGGGATAATACTGCTTTATTGGCAGGATCTGCCGGAAAGAAAGCATGAACGGCAATCTCTTCACCATCATCTTCAAAGTGCCCGCCGAGCCACATCATCGCCGCCAAATCAACTTCTGTGCGCGGACCCCAGCTGTGGTCCATCACCTGCACACAGTTAATGGGAATAGTTTCCCCTCGCACAGTCACCTCACCCGTTAAACGTGCACTCATATCAAAATGGCCGTTGTAAGCCGCATCAAAGGTCCAGCTCTTTCCCTGCGCCGCCCGGGTTACCGGGTCCATATCAGGATCAGATGTATCGTAAGGCTCCATAATGCCTCGCACATCGAAATGGATACTGGAGTCCTCAACACCTATATAGTCCACCCGATAATCACGCGGGCTCAAAGCCTTCACACTAAGACCATTTTTCAAAGTGTACTCGCGCAGGTTGCGCGGCTCCGGCATCGGCAAGTGAAAGTGGTTGGCCACATACCAGGTGTCCGCGGTGTCATCCACCAACCCTTTCCAAACACGCACATCACTCATCACCACCCCCAGATTAGGGCGAAACAGTGCCTGCAAGTGCCCACAGACAGCATGTTCTGCATTGAAAAATGCAAAATAATTGGTTTCGGCCCAGTCATGGGCATCCGGATCGGTGGGATGAAAATCCAGGTCTTTATCGGTAATCACAGCTGTAACCCCTCACAATTCGATTAATATTATTTGTTGTTTCTGCAGCGCTATTAAGCAGACGAAGCTGTTAACTTCGATGAAAAATCATACGAAACTGAACCATTCAATTCCCGACTTTTTGCGAACACTTATTGACTTTTTACGAACGAATCAAGCCGCCTGAATATGATGAAGACGCAAAGCTAGCATTGCTTTTGACGCCACGCTCTCGGTGAGCAACCCGTCCAGGCTTTAAAGTATCGGCAGAATATGGAAACATCGGCGTACCCAAGATTCAGTGCCAGCTCGGTAATGGATAGAGATCCGTTCTTGAGATACTGCTCTGCTACCGTCAGGCGCGTTTCCTTCAACAACTCCCGATAGCTCACACCTTCCCTTTTCAACTTTTTCTGCAACACTCTGGCACTTAAACTCAGAGTTTCCGCCACGGTTTCAATACTGCACTCTCCGGAGGGCAATAACTGACCAATAATATCCTTAACCTGATTTTGTAAATCACCCGCATAGTGCTTTTGTAAATACTGCAGATAACCACTGAAATGGCTTTGCAGTGCAACCTCGTCGAACCGGGGCTTCTGCTCAAAGAACGATTTTTTAAGCAAAATACCATTGAAACCGCTGCTGTAAGTGATACAGGAGCGAAATCCGGATTTCGGAGAGCCGGTTGGGTCAGGGTCTCGCTGACGTAAATGAATATCAAAATCGTAACGATCAAAACCGACCATCTTTGAAAGAAAATTGGCCATCTGTCCAACACTCAGTTGTGACAACTGATTAAACCCGTAAGCGCTTGATACGAGGAACTCAATACCAAACTGTATATCCTTTCCAGCGGGATTCAGATTCAGTGATACGCCAGTTGCATGAAGATAGAGGTAACGGTTGAACTTACTGATAGCGGCCGCAACCGTTGGCTCTTGAGAAATACTCAACGCCAGTCCACCAAAAACATTGGCATCTTGTCGCTGCGCCAACAACAAACCAAACTGTTTATGCCCACAACCTTCAGAAGCTGACTCAAGTAGCTGAATCATTTTCCCGTATGAGATGTAGGTGTTTGGATCTCGAAACTGAGCGGGTTTAAGTCCGACCTGATGGATCAACTCAACAGGATTCCCGCCCAGTTCATACACAAATGTTTCAAACCCGGTAATTGCGCCGGTGCGGACCAAGTACATAATCGTGCAAACCTGAATTCATTAATAAGGCAATTCTTGAAACCTGCAGAAGAGTGCACGTTAAAAACAACTATTTCAAACAAATAAACTTATTCAAATTGGTCTGCTTTTATCAAAAAAGCTATTATTCAAAATTGATCCCCCATACGTTTATATTTGACCGTTATGAATAAAAGGCTAACCCAGGCAGAACGAACCGCTATTTCAGACAAAAAACTTTTGGAAGCTGCTTCGGAATTAATCAATGAGCGTGGAACCCAGAAAGCGACACTTGCGGAAATCGGCAAAAGAGCCGGGTACAGTAGCGGCCTCGCCAGCTCCCGATTTGGTTCCAAAGATGGGTTGTATCAATACATGATTACTGTACTGATTCAACTGCGCAAGGAGTACACCCTGGAGTCACTACACGGAGAAACTGCCCTTGAGGAAATATTGGCAACGCTGGAGATGGTCGACAAAATGTTCAGTAGGAACCCCGTATTCGTAACCGCCATTTTCAAATTGTGGTTTGATGCGTTAGGGCGTAAAACTATCTCGTTGCCAATGGTAGAAAAATTTCTGGGCCAGTCTCGTGCAGCCGTCAAAAAAATAATTACCAAAGGTGTGGATCAAGGTGAGTTCCCCGATGACGTCGACCCCCAAGCCTTTGCCATCACTTATCTGTCATTTTTATACGGCTTAATCTATCAATGGATGGTTTCTCCTGATGAGGTAGACCTGTCAAGTTCTCTGGAAAGCTTTAAGGGTTACTGCAAGTTAATGCTAAAAGCTGACAGCTAAATCTACTTATTGCCCAATTTATTAGTAATCTCTAACAGAACAGAAATCTCTCTAATCGCAGTTTGTGCCTAGCACCCTCGCGGCTCTTCCATTAAATATCGTCGAAACACAATAAATAACGGCAACACATCAAACGCAACTAATAATTGTCAACCTTGTTTTATGGTGGCATTATCGCCCTAAACATACTTAATACAATTAACTAAGTATGTTTAAAAAGATAAAAGGGCCCTAAACACGGTTTTTAAAAACAATACCAGCTTAAACCTAGAGAAAATCAACACAATGAGCGATATTTTCAGAAATTCATTGAACTCTGCTGAAGAAGTAAGGCAATTAGAAAAATGTTCTCTTTCTGACATGATGCCTGTCAAAACAATCTATGAAGCATTAAAAATTGCAGCCAACCGCAGCCCCGAAAAATCGGCTATCAAACATATAGAAACACCTGAAGACCTCTCCCCGAGAGATATTAACTTTGCAACTTATCTGTCTCTCGTCGAGCAGGCAGCTAATTTGTTTTACCGACATTCAGCCGGCAATCCTCCAATTGTTGCCGTTATAGGCCCTTACTTACCAGAAACCTTGATCGCCATGTGGGGAGGCGCAGTTGCCGGGCGATATGTGCCTATCAACCCATTTCTATCATTGGAACATACCGTAGAGATAATAAAAGCTGCCAAGGCAACCATTTTAGTAACAGCCAACAGTAGCTGCGGTGCCAATAATGAAAATACCTTGGCCGCGATTAAAAAATCAGTTACCAGCTTAAAAACGATTTTTATCTATGGCGATGCTACCGGCGAAGAGCAGAAATTTAACGAAGCCCTCAAAGAATCACGAACTGGCGGTCTTGATTTCAACCCGGCCAGCAGCGGCGATATCGAGTGCGCTTATATGCATACTGGCGGAACAACTGGAGCTCCAAAACTCGTCCGCCACTCTCACCAAGGCCAATTGATTCAAGCCTGGTTATGCGGTATCGCCATGGGTCCTGATGAAGACGCAATTGTCGGGCATGCAATGCCTAACTTTCATCTAGGCGGAGCTATTGCTAACGCATTGCGTTGTCTGCTGTTCAGACAAACATTGGTCTCTCTTACCCCTGATGGTTTTAGAAATAAAGATTTAGTGCCAAGGTTTTGGGATATTGTCGAGCGATTTGGCATGACATCAATCACTACAGCACCCACCACAATCGCAGCCGTTCTCAGCCACGACGGACCCGGACCCGCAACATTAAAAGAGTACACCTCGGGTGGTTCTAGTCTTGCCCGAGAGCTCATCCATTCATTTCATCGAAAGTACGGTATATGGTTGAAAGAGGTGTGGGGCGGCACAGAATTTCACGGGATACTCTCCTTTCACTATGGATCTGACGTAGAGCCGCGAATTGGTTCTTGTGGTCGTGTTGTACCCTTCCACAAAGCGATGTCAGCCATTCTCGAGGGGAATAAATTTGTCCGGGCGGCTGAACCAGGGGAACGAGGAACCATTATCGCAGCCGGACCAACCACAATGAGTGGCTTTGTTGACAGCAGTAAAGATTCCGAGTTTTTTATAGAAGGTGGTCCCGACGAACTTCAATGGGCAACTACCGGGGATATCGGCTTCGTCGATGAAGACCACTTTATCTGGATCTATGGTCGAGAAAAAGACGTCATTATTCGAGGGGGGCATAACATTGACTCGGCCATGATTGATGATGCACTCATGTCCCACCCAGACGTATTACACGCCGCCGCTGTTGGCAAACCCGATGCCAGTAAAGGCGAATTGCCAATGGCCTACATTGAGCTGCGGCCAAACGCCAAAACAACCGCTGACGAAATTCTTCTCTTTGCACAGCAGAACATCCCCGAGCGGGCAGCTGTACCAGTAGAAATTGTGGTAATTGATGCTATCCCATTGACCGGAGTCGGCAAGGTATCCAAACCACCTTTGCGAAACGATGCAATTCTCCGCGTGGTTAAAGAGCAATGCCTGACGTCAATGCCAACAGAGAGCATCAGCATCAAAATCTCCGAAGATGGTGGTCGAACAACGGCCATTGTGGAACTAGCGCAAGACAGCGAAGCCGAAACAGAAAATAAAATAAAGAAATTAGAAGCAGCACTGGGGCCATTTACGTTTGCTTTCAAAGTAGAGGCCCTGCAGAAAAGCATCTAAACCCGGAGGCTAGGTGCAACCACCTCACCCACTCCGAAGTAAAAGAACGAGGAAAAACCAATGAGCTACCTCAAACCCAGAACAGAATTGCGAACTCACACCGTAGAAAACATGCCTCCGCCTTTAGAGAATGTTAATGCGTTCGATATGGATCTCGCTTTGAAAGAAGGCGTTATCAGAGAAGGTGGTGATTGGGCGATAAAAAACCTGACAAGCCTTGGTGCCAAGGTACTCGACCCTGAATGGATCGACAAAGCTTCACTGGCCAATAACAACGGTCCAGAGCTGCGCCGCTTTGATCGCTTTGGGCAGCGAGTGGACACGGTTGAATTTCACCCCGCCTGGCATGATGTGATGGGTTTAGCTTGGGAGCATGAAGTTCACGCAATGCCCTGGATACATAACAAAACCGGCGGCCACGTTGCCCGGGGTGCGGCAGAGATACTGTTTTCTCAGCTTGAATGCGGCGTGCTCTGTCCGACTGACATCACTTATGGGATTGTGCCCATGTTGCGCAAGCAACCAGAAATGGCCAAACAATGGGAAAGCCTAATGCTTTCCACTCAGTACGACTCGCGCCCTATTCCCCACTGGGAAAAGACCGGTGTTAGCATTGCTTTTACTTCAACTGAAAAGCAGGGTGGCTCGGATATCCGCAGCAACTCAACTCTTGCTAAACCTACTGGAAAGACCGGCCCCGGCGAAGAATATCTTATCACTGGTCATAAATGGTTTTGCTCAGCCGCAGGTGCTGACGTTATTTTCGTGGTGGCTCAAACTGCAAATGGCCCCGGTTGCTTTCTTGTACCACGCTGGCTGCCTGATGGCACACGAAACCCAATTTCTCTTGAGCGGCTTAAAGACAAGCTCGGCAATAAATCTAACGCATCAACCGAACTGGAATTTGAAAGCACTCATGGCTGGTTGATCGGAGAAGAAGGTAGAGGCATACCCACTGTTATGGAATTTATGCTTCACACGCGTTTTGGATGTGCACTGATTCCCACGGGAATGATGCGGCAGGCACTATCACAGTCAATTCACCATTGCTTGCACCGAACCGCATTTGATAAACGCCTGATAGATCAACCATTAATGCGCAAAGTTCTGGCAGACATGGCCATTGAATCAGAAGCTGCTACCACATTGATGATGCGCGTTGCCCGAGCATTTGATGCATCGTCAACCAATGAAGACGAACGTGCATTTGGGCGAATCACAGTGGCTGTTGCCAAATACTGGATTAACAAGCGAGTGGTTTCTGTTGTACATGAAGCCATGGAGACACTGGGGGGCGTAGGCTATATAGAGGAATCCGTCATACCCCGGATTTATCGAGAAGCCCCTATCCATGGAATTTGGGAAGGGCCGGGAAATGTCATTAGCCTGGATATTCTTAGAGCATTCCGCAAAGAGCCTTTGGCGGGCGAGGCCTTTTTTGCGGAATTAGATGCCGTAAGGGGTGAAGATCGACGACTGGATGCGACCATCACCGAAATAAAGAAACTGGTATTTGAGGACAATATGCCAGAACTGGACGCCCGTTACCTCGCAGAGCGCATGGCTGTTGCTATGCAAGCGTCACAGTTAATTAAATATGCACCCAATGCTGTTTCTGACGCTTTTTGCCTGACTCGGCTTGAAGGCCAGAGTGGGTACGCCTTTGGCTCAATACCAAGCTTTGTTGATATTGACGCCATTATCAAACGCGCATGGCCCGCGGCTTAAACTCTTTTTTAGAAATAACCGCCGCATCATTGAAGGGAAAAACAGGAACCTGAATATCAGGTTCCTGCCAATCAAACGTTAATGTTGCCGAGCAATCGTATCGACGCATTAGCTTTCCATATTAAGCCTGTTTACGTGCGTATTGATAACTCAACCACCATTACCCTTAAACGGAAAACGATAGCCACACTCGCCCAAACCATACCCCACGGTGGTTTCACCGTTTTCGCCAACAAGTTGATATTCCATAATCTGTTCGGTCATGCAGAACGTATCGAGGGGAATAAACCAGCGGAAGATATTCTTGGCGGTGAACTCCCATTCCCGTCCCTTCTCATCCACCACTTTCCAGTGCATGGATTTAATCCCCTTGTTGTCGTCGTAATATTCATTTTTAGGTGTCATCGATTTCACCCCCAACCACTCGCTACCGTCGTGCATCATTTTGAGATAAGCAGACTGGCCATGAATGGACTGACCGTGAACAGTTGCAAAGGTGATATTTTTGCCCGGGAAATAGGGCCAGGCTAAACGATAAGTATGCATAATGTCCCAGTTGCGAGGGCCATAACTCAGATCTCGATAACCGCTGCCATTATTAATACTCACCACTCCCTCATCGCGAGTGGTAACAGACCCGGTGATTCGGTATGGCCCCTCAAGGTGCACATTCATCATCTCTTTTGCAAATGTGCCTTCCTCATCCTGACTCATTTCCACACAATCAATCATGGGTGGGTTATAGATCCCTTCCCAGGTCAGGTCGAAAGAAAAATCCTTGCTGGAAAACTGAATGCGGGATGTTTGTAATGGTTCAGATGCCGTAAATTTAACACCTGCAATTTCAAACCCGTCAGCCAGCCTTTCGCTGAAATAAGGAAGGTTCATATTAATACGGGTAAACAACGGCTCACCGTCTTTGAAAAAAATCACAAACCCGTTGGACTCTTTCTGGTTTTCCAGAATACCCACTCTAATCATGCAACCAATACGGGTATCCGGGTCATAACAACCGTAAAAATAGCTCTGATTCCATTTTTCGTTATCGGTAGCCGGTACGTAGCCTTCCGGGTCCCATTGCTTTTGTTCGCTCATTCGTCTTTCTCTCATTTATTCGTTGAAGTGGTTAACCGCCATTACCTTCCCAGGGCAGCCGGTAACCACTTTCGGCCAATCCATAACCCACGCTGCCATCGCTTAAGGTGTATTCCATAAATTGCTCGGTGAGCACAAAGGTATCGAGCGGGAACAGCCAGTTAAAAATATATTTGGCGGTAAATTGCCAGGTACGATCTTTCTCATCGACGATGGTCCAGTCCATGGTTTTAATCGCCATGTCGTCTTCACCATAAGTATTCTTGGCATCAACACTTTTAATGCCAATCCAGTCTTCACCATCGTGCATCATTTTCAGATAGGCGCTGTGGTTATCGGTAGAAACACCGTGCACGATCGCAAAAGTAATATTTCTTTCAGGAAAGTACGGCCAGGCCAGGCGATAATGCTGCATCGCGTCCCAGTTGCGGGGGCCGTAGGATACATCTCTGTAACCCGTGCCATTAATATCGATTGTTTCTTTATTGCGAATAGTAATGCTGCCCGTGATGCGATACGGGCCTTCCAGGTGTACATTCATCATCTCGCGGGCAAAAGAGCCATCTTCATCCTGGCTCATCTCAACGCAATCTTTCATCGGCGGGTTAAAGATGCCTTCCCACACCAGATCACAAGCAAAGTCTGCTTCGTCAAACTGCACCCTCACTTTATTGAGTTTCTCAAGAACGGTGATTTCCATACCGGCGATTTTCATGCCGGGGTTCATTCTTTCAGGTGTGTAAGGCAAGTTCATATTGGCGCGAGTGAACAGCGGCTTGCCATCTTTAAAGAACACAAACCAGGTATTAGATTCGTTTAGGTTCTCTTGAATCCCTACACGAATAAAACAACCCACTTTGGTATCGGGGTCATAACAGTGACACACCAGGCTTTGATTCCATTTCGGGTGGTCAGTCGCAGGGACATAACCTTCCGGGTCGACTATTTCATTCATGCAGTTTCTCTCTTTAAAGTTTTTCTTTTTCACACGCCGTGTCATAGCGGCGCTCGTTAACAATTTAAATAGAACTCAGCCTGCAACCAGCTGATAAGCCATTCGAATAACCATGAACCACAAAGCTGCACTTGCAACCAGATACATGCCAAAGCGCGCCATTACATGATTGAAAGTGCAATGAATCAGGCTGTGCAGCACTCGAAAAATGGCAAATACCCAAGCCGTTATCAAATAGGTTGGATCGACCAGACCAAGGGTAAATATGGCCAGCACTACGGCATAAAAAATCACCGGTAGCTCAAACAAATTTTTCAGGTTATCGGAAGGGTTTGAAACATCTGGAGGTGACCGTTCCTGTAACGCCTGTGACGTTATTTCTTCATCCACAAAGTTTTCATTGATGAAAGGGATTCGTTTGGCAAACAGGTAAACCCAAACCAGCATAGTGAGTAAAAACATGGTCAAAACAGGTAAGAAAATTTCATTCGGATTCATCATATTTTCCTTTTAGCTTTTTTAATAATGCTGGCAGTAACAGTGCCCGATTATGGCGTTACAGATAAAACAAAAGCAGCATGGCTGCCCTGCCCAACCACTTTCAATATCGGAAAACAAATAACCCGAAAAATGGTATATCTAGGGAGTCAAAGGCAAATAATCAGTAATGCAGCGCAAATCGCCACACACCACGCATCAAAAGTGTGTCGCAGCCAACGCGGTGCATGTTTCAATTCCATAAACTGAAACCCCACCAGCCAGATTTTCACAAAAGCCATGATAATGACACCAGACACTGCCAATGAAACATTTCCCTGCGTACTCTGGGCGGTTTGACCAAACCACCAGCCAATACCGGTAGCAACAACCAGAAGCAGCCAGGTCAACGTAAACGGGTGAGTAATCAAAGCCTGTTTATTCGTCATGGATGGGCCGTCATAGAAGGTAAAAAAGTGCAAACAGCGCAATCCATAGCAGATCAACCAAATGCCAGAAAATAGCGCCACTCTCGCAAGTGCGAATATTCGCGGTATTGATAGTCGGCTTGCGGCTGGTAGCTCTTAACACCAACAATACGGCAATGCCAATAAGCACATGCACGAGATGAATACCGGTAAACACAAAGAAATACATGAAAAAATCATTGGTTGACGGATTAAACCCCGCGCTTATTTTGTCACCCCATTCAAAGACCTTGTTTATAACAAAACCAAAGGCGCATAAAAGTGCTAATGAAAAATAGCCACTCACGGAGCTGTCGTGCCCGGTTCGGCATTTTTCGACGCCCAGCGCCACAAACCAGGAACCGGTCAACAATAGCAACGTGTTAACAATACCTGTCCACAAATCCAGATGCTGACGAGACGCCGCAAATACTTCCGGCTGTTGAATGTGTCCCAAAGCGATAAGGATAAAAAAGACAGCGAATACAATCAGGTCTCCCGCCACAAAAACCCAAATACCCTCTTCTCCCGGTATTTTGGTTTTCAACACGGGTTTGTCGGGCGTATTTTGCACCGTCGGTTGGGTTCGCAATCTAAAACTCAACGATTATTCAGGCTGCACTTTTTTTGCTGCCTGCAACAGGGTTAAACTGGAAATCAGTATCCAGAGAAAAAAGGCGATATAAGGAATCCACATAGCAACGATACCGTGCCAGGCGAATAAGCCATCCTTAAAAAACAGAATAAGCTGGCCTGGTACATATAAGACCGCTGCCCAGATATTGAGGTAAGCAACCCAGCGAGGGAAAGGCTCACGACCTTCTTCAGCGAACAGGATAGGCAATGCAATCGCGACACACCAACTACAGAAAACGGGTGCCGAAAACAGCGCCAGAAAGTAAGCCAAATCGGCAAACATCTGAACATTAATGGCGTGAGCGGCATCGACTCGATAAACCATCATGGCCCAGCTAAAGCCCACCAGAATAGCGATTATGGTTCCCAGTCCTGCCATCATTAATTGAACATAGGACAAGCCAGCGGTGCGTTCAAAACGTCGTGTTTGCAAAAATATGCCCGCCCCCATAGGACCCAGGAAAGTCAACGCAATAATCATAAATACCGTGCCGACCCGAATTTGAAACAAATTCTCGGTGGCTTTGCGGACAAACTCCAGGGCGGATTCATCGGCACTGAACAGGGGAGGAATCATGCCTCCCAAGACCGAACCACCAATAACAAAAAAGATCACAGCCAGCAGCCCGGACCAACCACAAATGACTAATGTTCTTTTGAATAAGGGGTCGTTATTTGATTGCAGCATTGTTAGCTCCTTTTATTAAATCTAATGTACGCATCCCGCGGTCGCGGGTCTATGACTGAAACCAGTCATATTCTATAAACCGTTAGTGTCCCAGACGAGCCAGCAACTGAGTGCGCCCACTGACTCCCAGCTTTTTATAGATGCGTTTCAGGTGGTTTTCCACCGTATATATTGAAAGACACAACTCGCGACCAATGAGTTTGTTGCTGTATCCCTTCATCAATTCGAAAACAACTTGTTGCTCTCTTTTCGTCAACAGGGCAACGATATCGCCCGGCAACGTCGTTCCAGGCATCGGCCTGGCAAAAAAATGAGCACGCAACGACTCCTCAACCAGATAATCCTTAGCTGAACCAAGCCAGCTATCCAGTGTATTCATCGCCCGATCCACGCCAAGATGCCAACCTTTGCGCCGCTCAGGTTCAAACATCATTAAACCGATGACCAGAGATAAATCCTTCGACAAAACCTTCTTGCAGGTAGCGGTTTCCCAAAAACCCTCCTGCCCAAGGGTTTGCCAGTAACGCTGGTTTTCGGCCTGATACGATACCGGCACCATCTGCGCATCTTTGTAATTAACCCCTGTAAAACCGCATTCGGGGTGATCATTCAATGCATGCTGCAACATGGGATCGTATTGATGAATACTGCGGGCATAGAGATCGATGATCCAGTCCTGCACACCGGTATGAAAGAGAAAATTTACAGGCTGGCTTGGTTGTTTGCGATCATGCAGTAACAAAGCCACTGCGCTGGCATTGGCCCGTTTGACGCAATCCTCCCCGAAAGACGCATTGAGCTGTTGAAACTCGGCATTATCGGTCAGCATATTGACTCTCCAGTTTTGGATCCGGGCAATTATTTTCGGCCAAACGTCGTAATAATATTGCGAAAAGCATCTTCACTTTCCTGAGCGGTTAGCGGCGGAACATAAGGCGTGTGTAAAACGGTATGGGATGCTGCGCTCTGATGCTTTTTCAGTTGCTCACGGCATTCATCCGGGGTGCCGGCAATAGCAAATTTTTCAACCAGAGCATCTGAAGTCACGTGTTCCAGGGCTGCCGGCCCGTCCTTCAGCAATCCTGCCACCACAGCATCCCGATCTTCTGATAACCCTTCATAATCGGCAATAAAGGTGGTAATCGGATAGGCAGCATAACAACCAACCTGAATGCGCGCTCGCCTCAGTGCTTCCTCACGATCTTCTGACACGCTGCAAATCAGATAGTTAGTGACGTCAATATCCGCCAGAGTTTTACCCACCCGTTTGGCACCTTCCTCAATATGCGGATTCATATGCTCTTCAATAAAACCGGGTGACAATAAGAACCCCATCGCACCATCCGCTTTTTCTCCGGCAAGACGCAACATCGCTGGCCGTAACGCGCCTATATAAATAGGCACTTCCGGACGAACCATTGGCCGAGAACCAAAAGGGTTAACAGGTGGTGTCGAGAAACGGTAGAACTCGCCCTGATACTGTAACGGCTCACCAGTGCGAATGTGCTGCCAGTAAAGACGCATAATATGAATATATTCACGCATCCGCGTCGCTGGCCGATCAATATCAGTGCCATTGTAATGCTCGGCAAAGCTCGCGCCACCTGGCCCCACAACCAAACGAACCCGTCCCCCCGACAGCTCATCTATGTCAGCCGCCGCATTGGCCATTTCAAAAGGAGTGCGCTGGGCAGCAGCGGCAAGACCAATACACAAGTCTATATTGTTTGTTGTTACGGCCGCCTGGCTCTGAATAATAAAAGCGTTGCGATAAAATTCGTATGCCCAGACTGAATCAAATCCGGCATCATCAGCAAGCCGCGCCAGTTCAGCGAATTTATGTATTGGCTGATTAAGCCCGGGCATGGAAATACCCAATTTAGATGTAGATTGAAGACTCATCACATACTCCTTATTTGTTTATTCCTGATTCATTGCTGGCTTACCCTATTGGCAAAATTCAGCGAGATATTCGCCAAATTAACCCTGTCCTGTAAACTGCGCATCACCGTAGGTGCCACCTCTACCGCTATTCCCAATTTTTCTATTTCCGTTGCCTGATGGGCATCAGCCTTGTCAATAATCAGCCCGTCAATCAGCTCTTTGTAATACTCCGCGATCGATAACACCGTACAAGGCATATTTAACTCCCGCAGCATTTTTGCCGTTGGCCCCTTAATTGCTTCACCGGCAACGATGGGCGACACAGCAATAACCGGCGCGTTACAGGCTTTAAGGGCGGCGCTAACACCTGACAATTCCAGCATGGGGCGAACACTCACAAACGGGTTTGACGGGCAGATAATCACCGCTTGAAGTGCAGAAGATGCTAAAAGCCCAATGAAGTCTGGCTGCGCCACTGCCGATTCAATTCCGGCGAAACCAAAGCCGGTCACTACCGGCTCACAGCGTTCGCGAACAAAATAATGCTGGAAAGAAAGTTCACCCGATTGGGTATAAACACGGGTGGAAACCTTATCATTACTCATCGGTAAAATTGGGTGCTCTACGCCCATCTTTTGACAGAGGTAACGGGTAACCTGTGTCAGATTGTTCCCTTCATCTAACAGCTGCCGTCTTAACAAATGAGTCACCAGATCACGGTCACCTAACTGAAACCAGGTATCGGCGCCATAGTCTTGTAACATTTGCATCGCATTCCAGCTCTCGCCAGCCAAACCCCAGCCTTGCGCCGTATTGTTTCTGCCTGCCAGGGTATACATTAACGTATCAATGTCCGGAGAAATCGGTAGCCCTAAGTGCTCAAAATCATCTGCGGTGTTTGCAACAACCGTCAGCTCATCGGGCTGCAGAATTTTCGACAACCCCAACGCCAGCTTGGCACCCCCCACCCCGCCACTCAGGGCGATAACAGGGGTTGATGATTGCTGATTATTCTGGCCCATTTACCCTCTTCTTAATCTGTTTTGTAGCTCTGATTTATAGCTCGGATTTATAGTTCTGTTTTATAGCTCTATATTAATTTGTAATAATTTTTCGTCGCTTCTGTTTGTGGTTAACCATTCGCTGTTAACGGAAAAGATCCTGCTCCCGAGCGCGAATTAATCCCTTCGACCCCTCTACGGACTTTTTTAAAGACACGCCTCTAACCAGCACCACGGGAATAGCATTATCTGCCTGGCCCATCAAAATTGAGGCTGCGGCAGCCAGCTCATCGGCAACAGCAATTTGAGTCACCTCTAGGGGGCGAGCAAACAGGTCAGCTTTACCAACTTCGTCAACAACGGCCTCAAAACCGGAAGTGCCTATGGCAAAACCGGCAATACCGTTTCGCCAGGCTCGCCCCGCACTGTCACTAATAATAATATTCAGGTGTTCTACCCCGGTCGCCAGCTGTAATTGATGCCGAAGCTGATCCGCACTGCTATCCGGATTCTGAGGTAACAGCAATACACGGGGATTGTCGGGACTGCTACTGATATTCGACTGATCAATACCTGCATTTGCGTGCACGTAGCCAAGTCGATGCTCCACAATCACGGCACCCGGACGGTGCCTGATCACTTCTACCGATTCATCTAAAATCAACTGAACCAGCCGTGGATCTTTCTCTACCTTGTTAGCCAGTATTTCGGCCTCATCCGTCACGCTAACGTCATTCAGGTAAGCGTAACGATCCTCGGCTTTTGAAATCACCTTTTGGGCCAAAACCAGGCAATCCCCTTCCAGTAAACGAATAGACATTTTTTTCAGGGAGGCGAGAATTATTGACACCAGATCATCACCAGGCTCCACCAGTGGAAAACCTTCGACAGCGATCAGCCTGAGTTCGTTAGCTGACACGATAATCAGCCTGCCCGCTCAACACGTTCGACCGCGGAATTTACCAGCGGCACTAACTCAGAAGCATTATAGGTACTGGCTATTCGATCCTCTGGTGGCTGCTGATAAAGTGTCGTTCGCTGACGAGGTACCCGCCCTTGATAATCAATAAATGCATCCATTTTTTCCGGGGGCATTTCCTGACCATGTTGAGCTCCGGCAGCCCGCGTGATCGACTCATTCATAAGCGTACCGCCAAGATCATTCGCACCGGCTTGCAAAGCCAGTTCATTACCACCTGGCCCCATTTTCACCCAGGAAGTCTGAATGTTATCAATATGCGTATGAAACACGAGCCTGGCCACAGCGTGCATTAATACAGTTTCTCGCAAAGTCGGCCCCTGCCGCGAACCTCCTTTTCGATAAATTGGTGCCTCATCTGCTACAAATGGCAACGGCACAAATTCGGTGAAGCCTCCGGTTTTACGCTGTAAATCCCGCACTCGGATAAGATGCCTGGCCCAATGTCGAGGGTGATCCACATGGCCAAACATAATGGTGGCTGTCGTTCGCAAACCGACCTCGTGGGCTGTTTCCATAACCCGCAACCACTGTGCGGTGTTAATTTTGTCAGCACACAATATTGCTCTTACTTCGTCATCAAGAATCTCGGCCGCCGTACCAGGCAAACTTTTTAGCCCGTGTTCTTTTAGCCGGGTCAGATAGCTTTTTAAATCCAGCCCAAGTGTTTCAGCACCCTGGGTGACTTCAAGTGGCGAAAAGGCATGAATATGCATATCCGGTGTTGCCGCTTGAATAGTTTTTAAAATCTCAAGGTATGTGTTGCCATCGTATCGAGGATGGATTCCCCCCTGCATACACACTTCGCTGGCACCCCGTTGCCAGGCCTCCTGAGCACGGCGGGCAATCTCAGCCTGTGAAAGGTCATAGGGTTTGCCACGCAGTTCTTCCGACAATTTTCCTTTTGAAAAAGCACAGAACTTGCAGTTGAAATAACACAGATTGGTATAGTTAATATTGCGATTAACGACGTAGCTTACCTCATCACCGCAAACGCGCTTTCGAAGCTCGTCAGCCTGCTGACAAACATAGGCGAACTCCGGCCCTCGCACCTGAAACAGGCGCACTATCTCCTGCTCAGTCAATAGCTCGCCATGAAAGGCCTTGTTCACAATTGACTGAAGCGCGATATCCACCTGACGCATTTCAATCGGTGAAGCGAGCTGCTCTACAACCTCGGCAGGGGCCTCTTCGCTTCGACCGGCTACCCAATCGTCGGTCCGCGGATAGCCTTCACTATCAATTGAGCGTAATACCCGCTGTTTCAATGAATTTGCCAGCCAGCGATCTGGCTCCAGCGCATAAGCCGGATAAATACTCAGACGTTCATGCAGGTGTTTTCCTGCCAAATCGGTTTCCCGAGCCAGCTTGGACAAATGCGGCCAGGGAGCCTCCGGGTTTACGTAATCTGGTGTTACCGGGGATACACCACCCCAGTCATTAAGCCCCGCGTTCAATAATTGGGGCAATACACCGGGGCTAAGGTTGGGAGGTGACTGAATGCTCATCTCACTGCCAAAAATTAGTCTGGCTACTGCGATTGTCCAGAGCAGTTCGTTCAGGTCTGGCTCCGGTGCTTGAGCCATTTTTGTGCCCTGTTTGGCGCGAAAATTCTGAATAATAATTTCCTGAATATGACCATATTGCTGATGCAATTGTCGCAAATCCAGCAACGACTGAATGCGCTCTAACCGAGTTTCACCAATACCAATCAGAATACCACTGGTAAATGGCACTTTGGCTTGCCCGGCATCGGCGATAGCTTGTAACCGTTTGGCAGGATCTTTGTCTGGAGAACCGTAGTGAGGCATGCCCTTTCCACACAACCTTTCTGAACTGGACTCCAACATCAGCCCCATGGAAGCAGACACCGTGCGAAGCCTCATCAGCTCATCCGGCGTCAAACAGCCGGCATTGATGTGGGGTAACAGCCCGGTCTCGTCGAAGCAGGCTTTGGCTACGGCGTAAAGGTAATCAATGGTCGAATCACAGCCCAGTTTCAACAACGCTTCTCGGGCTGCCTGATAACGCAATTCCGGTTTTTCGCCGAGGGTAAACAAAATCTCCTTGCAACCCTGAGCTTTGGCTTGCTTAACCGTCTTTAAAACCTGCTCAATGCTTAAAAATGGGGTTTCGAGCTTTTTTGGTGTCTGGGCAAAAGTACAGTAATGACAAACATCACGGCAAAGTTGAGTAAGCGGTATGAACACCTTACGAGAGTAGGTAATAACATTGCGATAATTTTCATCCCTCAGCGCCCTGGCGCGCACCATCAGCGAAGCAGTATCGTCGTGTGTTGCCAGCGCCAAAGCTTCGTTATCCGAAGGAAGGCAACCGCCGTTCTGCCAGGAAGAGGAATCAGCCATGAACATTTGCCGGTTGTTGAAATTCATGGAATAACGGGCGAGATTGAACCTGTTCTGTTGATGAGCCCTCCAAAGGGTAATCTATCAACGCTGTCTGACAGATCTTCTCAAGGCAGCGGCCGGTTTCAGAATCGTCTTGCAACAACCTGCTATCCATCAATTTGTGCAAGTCCTGTGGACTATCAATATCGAATTGCATATCGGGCATAGACACAATAGAAAAATCGATGCCTATCCGTTGGGCTTCAATCTGATGCCGCCGCAAACTGTTCACACCATATTGAAAGCAGAAACCTTCGGTGACTTTTCCTACAGGGCAGATCAAAAGATTACTGCCTTGCTCTGCTCTGTCAGGCACTATCGTAATGGTTGGATGTTCGGGGTAAGTTTCAACTAACGAGTCAATTCTTGCTGTTTTCAACAAAGGTAAATCACTGTGAATCACCATCATGGAGCGAATCTTGCTGGCATTTAACCAGGCGGCTCCCTGCGCAACAGCACTATTTAATCCAGACAGATCTGGTTCGGGAACATTCGACTCCCATAAAAACTCGCAACCCGCATCTAGCGCAATTTTCTCGATCTCTGGGTCATCCGATATCACTAAAACCCCTTCAAGCCGGGTTGAAGCGAACACGTTTTTTATCACATCACACGCCATCGCCCGAGCCAGACTCTGGCGCTGACAAGGACTCAATACCGAGCTCAGGCGCTGCTTGGCACCGGACAGGGCTTTTATTGGTATCAGTGCCCACATGGCACTATCGGCCGACCGACACAATGCGCCTAAGCATCATCTATACCCGTAATTCGAATACCTGAATGACATTGATATTGCTTATTAATAAAGATAAGTAGCGATGTCAGCGCCTCTGTTGCGGCTGAATTAGCGATGGAACCTGCATGAATCCCCCGCATTCCCGCAGCTTCTACCAACTCAACTACCTGCTGCCGCGCTTCTTTTTTGTTACCACATACCAGCACATCGCAGGGCAATTCCGAGCCTTCTTTCAGGTGATGTGCGGCAACATTTTGAAAAGCTGAAACCACCTGCACATCATCACCCAGAAAGTCTTGCGCACGCACAGCGGCAGAGCCTTCTTCAGGCAATTGCACTCGCGCCACTTTGGGTGGAACCAAAGGTACGGTCACATCAACCAACACTTTGCCCGACAACGCACCTTTTACCGATTCAAGTGTACTGAGCTGATGTGAAAATGGCACCGTCATAACCACAATATCAGCAGCGTTAGCGGCATCTTCATTCGTCATCGCTGCAACCGAAATAGCGTCACTACCGCGCGCTTTGGCAATAGCCGATAATTGCTCAACCGCATCAACCGCTTTGCCCAGTGTCCGCGAGCCGATAATCACCGGGTATCCGGCCTGCGACCAGCGGCGCGCCAGACCTGTACCTAAATCACCCGTTCCACCCAGAATAGCTATCGTTTGTTTATCAGACATACTTCACTCTCAATTTTTATAGTAAATGCCGACTTTAATGTAATAAGAGCCAGTTTTAATAAAACATCGATGTTATCAATTACCTGCCTCGGCACTCGCTCGACGGGCATGTAAACTTGTCATTTACCTGTTTAGCGAACGGATTAGAGTCCCTGTCCCTCTGGCCGGTGTTTTGGCCAAGCCGCCAGCAACGAACCCAGATCAGAAGGTGGACTGCCGTGAATAATCACTTTGTCGGCACCGGAATCAAGCAGCATTCTCATATAGCCGGCACAGGTATCCGCATCACCCACCGCGTTGCAGTCGTTAATCCACTCTTGCGGGAACATATCCCGAAACCGGCGCAATGTATCCAGCTCACGGGACACACTTTCATCCCCCATACCACCTTTTGACTTACCGGCATCCTCCATCACAGCAGCCTTTATCTGCTGCGCCTTGTCGGGGTCCCAACCATTCACACGAATCAAAACATCGATATTGGGTAACATAAAATAAGTAATCATACGGCGTACAATATAGTTAAGCATTTTCTCTTCGCTAACATCACAGGCCGTTACTGCCACGCCACATATTTTCACATCGGCAGGATTGCGGCCGGCTTCTTCCGCGGCTGTCTTCACCACCTTAACTGAATGCTCTACTGCCTGTTTGTTCAAACATGAATATAAAATAACACCATCAGCATGCCGTCCTGCCCATGCCAGAGTCTTGTCACCCATTGCCCCCATATAGATTGGCGGCGGTACTTCCAGTGTCACCCCCAAAGCGGCATTGTCGAGCTTCCAGCCATCGTGCTCCGCCGTCACCACCTCGCCACGCCATAACGCCTTGAGTGTGTCGATATAGCGCCCAATTAACGGCATGGTCGAACGAGGTACGCCAAACATATCCGACAATTTAGGCTGGCCATGCCCCATACCCAGAATAAACTTGTTGCCCGTCATCAGCATCATTGTGGAAGCATATGAGGCAACCACCAGCGGGTTGCGCGTTTGCAGGTTCTGAATAAGCCCGGAAGCAATCGTCGAGTTTGGCGCTGCGGCCAAAGCTGCACCACTGAGCACACCAATATCTTTAGTGCCGGGGCGTTCGCTGATCCAGACCGTCGACAAGCCAATTCGCTCACCTTCTTTAGCTTGATCAATGAGTGGTGTTGGATCGGGAATATGCCCGCCAAGTGTCCAATAACCAAGTTCGGGGTAATAAGGATGCGTCATTGTAAATTTACTCCTGTAAGAGGTATTCAACGCTGAAATTCAGCCCTGCAATCGCGTCGAAGTTGTTTAATTATTGTTTTCACCCACTAGCGTCAGCAGCTCGGAAAGTTCTGTTATCCGAAAATCCGGTTCTACTGCTTCACCGCCAATGTGCATCGGTGTGATCATGCCCTCTTCCGTAATGAGGACGGTTTTGATGCCCACAGATTTAGCCCCGGCAATATCCTGCTCAAGCGAATCGCCTATAAACAAAACCTGCTCGGGATCAAGGCCGGATTTGTTCAATGCCACTTCAAAAAAACCTTTATCGGGCTTACAAGAGGCGGCTGCTTCTGAACTGGTGATATGGTCAAAATATTCCGCAAGATTCCCTCGCTCAATCAATGTATCCAATTGGTGAATATCACTGTTGGATACCACGCTGGTGTATAGCCCTTGAGCTTTCAGTGATGCCAACGTCTGGTGGCAATCCGGTTTCAGTTCCAGCTGAGTAACCAGACCGTTTTCCATCAAGTTCGAGCACCAACTGATCTCCTCCGCAGGTGACGACAACTCAATCTTGGCGAAAAACTGGCGACAAATCTCTTCAAAATAATGCTGAAAAAGGTAAAAAGAACGCTCTGTAAACTTCACATCGGCTGCTTTTGTGGCCTCCATCAAGCGAGGTACCAACTCTTCTGCAGACAGCCCGAGACTGTGGCGTTCACGCACCTGCTGGCACACGCTCAACATCACATCAGGGTACCTGCTGTAACTGTAAAGTGTACCGCCCACATCGAAGAACAATCCTTTAATCATCATTTGACCTTAACTATTGATAGCTTGCATGTGCACTGAGTATTGCTCGGCTGGTTATATACTTCGAGCCGATTGCCGGAGGGCAAACAACTCGAAGTACCGTAATATTTACGCTGACAACCCAAGCTGAGCGGAAAGCTCCTGAACTGCATCAGGGTCCGGCTCGAACCCCATGGGTTTATTCCAGGCTCGCCCCAACATTAATGTCTTTTCACTGGTTTCCAGCACCAGCTTTTCTATTGCCTCGGCTTGATCACCTTCCGCGTTCGCAGCAATGGCGGAGCCAATAACATCACGCAACAAACGTGCTTGCTGCTGCAATTGAACGAAACCATTCTCGGGGTTTTCCAGCGCGCTACTGGCTGCTTCAATCGCTGCCTTTAGGCTCACTTTGGTTTCATCATCAACAACCAGCTCGATCAACCGTTGTGCCACATTCGAGTGCTCCTGCAAATCCTTTCGCATCGTACTGTGTACCAATGGCAAATGGCCTAAGGTGATATCCAGCGCAGCCAGAGAAAGTTGAATCTGTTGTTGTGCCAGCTCGTTTTCTGTATCAATAGCCGGAACAACGTTGTCTTTCAACGACTTGATAATGACCTGTAATTGAACTTCGATATCCGGGATCATGCCATTGCCTCCTCTAAGGTTTTTTTCAATCCTGCCAGCAACAAATAACTGATAGAAGAAAGCCAACAAACCACAACATCCTGGTGGCTTTTACCGCCTTTAGAGACCCGATAACCAGTACCCATGCATATGATGGCGGCCTTCCAGGTATTCATTACGTCGTAGTATTTCAACCGTACCGGATCAACCGGCAGGCCGGTGGCTTTTTCGTATTCTTTCAACAAATCGGCCGTCGGCATTAAACCGCTGGCCAAGTACGTTTCACCATCTTCGGCAAAATGACCAAACTGATAAGCCGTTAACCAACCCAGATCCTGATGTCGGTCACCCAGACTAACCAGCTCCCAATCCAGCCAGGATGTTATTTCCGCTTTATCTTCATCAAACAGAAAATTACCACTGCGCAGGTCATTGTGAACAATGGAGACATGATCAACTGGTGGTGCATTGCGCTTTAACCAGTTAGCCGCAGCCTGAATCAAAGGCTCTTCCTCGCCGCGATCTTCTTCCCAGACACGGTGCCACCAGTTAATCTCCTTGACCACACTTTCATTACTACCGGCTTCTACTTTGTCGAAACCGGCAATATCAAGAGCACTGGCGTCAAATTTATGGAGGTTCGCAATTTGAGCAACAACCTGGGGAGCCAGTTTTTTCCGTAGCTCCGGCCCAAAGTTCAAACCCACACCCGTCACCTGGGTCGATGGAATTGCCGAGGGCTTTGCCACCCCCGTAACGAAACCGTAGACAATGGCGGGATAAGGCAGAAACTCGCCAGTTTCGTCAATCCAATAGCTTTTGGGAACCGGCATAATTCCAGCATCGGCAACTACCTGAACAATCTCGGCTTCGCGCAAGAAGCTGGTTTCAACCACCGGCTCCATTGGGCACATCCGTAATACCATCGGGGTAACGACTTCTTCAGAAGAGCTGCCATCCTCGCCATGCCAATGTAGCTCAAACGCCATCTGTAACATGGATGCACCGCCAGATAACCAGCGAGGTTTTTCCAGTCGAAATTCGCCAGACACCTTATTTTCAAGCAGCTTACGAGTACCCTCTACCAGCTCGTCCAAAGTGACCGGTGTATAAGTGCCAGTTCTTTTAGCACGATTCTGCATCTTACGTGTCAACACCGCATCAACCTCGGCATCGGTAGGAAACCGTTGCCTCAACTGCTCGATAAATGCATCAGTTGGATATTGCCGATAATCAATTGTATTACTTTGACTGTTACTCATTCACTGCCCCTCCTAATTAAAATGGACCATTTTTATTGACGAACTCAAGGTAATCCGCCGGCCAGCACACTTCCAGCCAGGCAAATCCCGGCTGACCATCATAAGTGGCACGCGCAGCGCCCTCTCGCAACACAATATCCGGATCGGGGATCAATGGATAGTGCCCGTAGAACGCCGCCACAATCTCGGTTTCCCTGCCAGCCTCATCATAAACTGTTGTCTTGAGCGACTGCTGCCAAAGGTCCCGATCAAACTGAACATCTGTTTTAATATCGGTAATTTCCGCCAATATACCGTCTTTACAGACGTATCCGCGTAGATTATCCCGGCCAAGTGCAAAATAACGCCAGTAATGAACAGAGACACAACCATCAGCAGATTTACCTTCGAACCAGTTGTAATGCTGGAAAGCACCCCAGACACGCGAACCCCAACTGTGGTCCCGATGAGCAAAGGCATCAAAAATAGTTTCCTTGCCATTCAAGACAAATCGGCCTTTGGCACGGCCCGCCTGCTCAATACGATTCACCGCTGTATACCCCGGGCAACCGTCCTTATGAGAGCCGTAGGCATAAGGAGGGTGTAACGCATCAAAACTGAACTCAATTGTCGCCTCATCAGTTTTCCAACACACATCTGCGTGCTGGAATTTCAAATCCTGCTTAAGGGAATAGTTTTCAATTTGCCAGTCAGAAAAATCCATATCATCAGAAATTTTTCTGTCGGCCAAACGCTGTTGAATTGGCTGACTTCCAACACCGGGACCGAATATCGCCAGCGCCGCACCGGCTTCCCCCGCTTTGTTGACCCAAGTATAGGTAAATGCGGCAATGCCCTCATCGGGTAAATGAATCGTATAAGGAATGGACTCTCGTGCAAACTCAGCGTCAGGGAGTTCATGCCTATTGTCATGAACTGGATCGATGGCCAGATCAGCTCGAGCAAGTTTGATTTCGTCGTACATTGCATTCCCCCATTAATTGATCTGCTTTCTCATTTCTTTATTTATGTATTTATGTATTGCACTTTTGACGTATTACATTGGCGCCAATATTGAAAAGATATACTAAACGCTCACAACTTGATCAACTTGACTATTTGCGAAAAATACTTGATCTTTTACGAAATTACTCTCAAGCAAGCAAACCATTATGTATCTAGTAAGAAGTGGCGCTATCTCCGGGTTTGAGTCACTCGTACAGAACTTCGGTGCAAACCCTGTTCAGCTGATTCACGAAACAGGGTTGAGCGATGCTCTGTTCCGCAACCCCAACAGCTATATTTCCTACGCGAAAATGGCACTACTGCTGGAAAAGTGTGCGGTCAGGTGTGGGGCACCCCTGTTTGGCCTTTTGCTGGCAGAGAGAAATGCTCCTGGTGTTCTCGGCGATCTGCCTACGACTATTTCTCAGGAGCCCACTGTCGGGCAGGCGCTAGCCGAGCTGGATCGTCATATCTACCTGGTAGCCAATGGCGTTCACATTGCACAGATAACACATGGTAAAGATGTTCAACTGGTGATGAGTTTCGACTTCCAGACCCCCCTAGGTCTCAATCAGTTGACACAGCTATCCGTTGCCCACATGGCTAATATTACCTCCCGGTTAACGGGTTTAGACCGCTACGCATTAAAACTTAATCTGGTTCAGCCACCGCCTTCCGGGTCAACTGATACCCGCAGCCGGTATTACCCGCAAACCCAGTTCAGCAGCACCTTTGACGGCCTGATTCTGCCAGCAAAAGTGCTGCAACAGAAAACCAGTCTTGACGAAACAGCAATACAGTTGCATTTTCAGCAGCAACTTAATCACCTTCAAGCGTGCTACCCGAATAGCCTGCAAAACCAGGCACGGGTTATTATCGGTCAACTTCTGCCATCAGGTGAATGTAGCATCGAGAAAGTAGCCGCCAATCTGGATTTACATCCAAGAATGCTGCAGCTGAAATTACAGCAGGAACAAACCAACTACCGGGATCTGCTCAATAAAACGCGACAAACCATTGCCGAACAGCACCTGGCCCAGGGCTCTATATCCATAACCGATCTGGCACTGAATCTCGGCTTTGCCGAAGTTGCCGTATTCAGCCGAAGCTTCAAAAGCTGGACGGGAATGTCACCAAAGGAATGGCGGGCAAAGCACAAGTCATCATAGTTAAAAGTGAATAAACTCTAGAAGCCCGTACCGTTGTTCCGGGCGCGCTGTCGAAACTTGAGCGGCGACATACCAAGTTCTTTGGAAAAGTATCGGGTCAAGTGACTCTGGCTCGAAAAACCGGACTCAAGCGAAATGGTCAAAATATCGATATCCGTATTTGCTAACAGTTCTTGCGCTCGCTTTATTCTTTTCAACAATAACAAATGATGCGGTGAAACACCCACTTCCTCCTTGAATTTTCGTGTCAGGTAGGATGGAGAGATATTTAGCTCATGCGCAATATCCTCCACACGTATTCTGTTCTTGATCTCCAATGTTAACCGCTGCAGGGTATACGCCACCTGCCGGGAATAAAAATCCTTCGTCGGTTTCAGACCATTATCTTTTTTGCCAAGGTAGTTGAGAATATACAACTCCAGAGCTAACAGTTGTGCCTCAATATAGGTTTGCGGGGGCTTTTCCGAAGCTGACAGAACATTGGTTAAATGATTGCACGCAGTATAAATGTAGGCGTTAGTAAACGAGCCAACAAATACACTGTCATCAGATTGACTCAGAATTTGATCATACAGGTCCTGCAAACAGTCACAGGTAGCAGGATTCTGAAACATCACGGCTACCACATCCACCTCGCGGTTAATGCTCCATCGCATGGCCTGGTCGCGAGGAACAATTGTGATATCACCCGGCATGGCATAATCAACAGACAGGTTTTCCCGATCAATCATGCGTCTTATTTTCGCACGCCCACCATAAATCACGGTCAATAGTGGATACGTTAAGGGTTCTATATCGTACTCATCCAGATAACCGTGCCACCGTTGTATCAGACAATTGGAAACCCCCATGCCAGTCGCTTCGACGAAGGCGTCAATGCCATGCGATTGATTGATAACTCTGGACTGTTTAATCATTGCATCGGGAACTGACAAATTTTTCATAATTATTTTTTCCAATCACAAACAGAACCAAAAACGGTAACCTTTACGGGTATCGTCATTCGTTTTATAAGCATTATGTAAAACTACAGGAAATCAGACACCTTCACCATCACAGAAAAGCCACTATTTGGTATCCGTTGACAAACGATTCGCTAAAGAACACAGCACCTGCACCGAAAATCAAGAATGTGAAAAAAATACAATGGATTATGAAAGACTCACTTTTACGAGAGTTGTAGAATCTTCCCCATAGTGGTATTTAGATAAAACAGTAACCTGCAAACTGGAAGGTTTTGTTCCGATGAAAAAAACCGGAGCACCCAAAAACAGATACAGGCAGAGTCACGAAAACAATAACAACCCGATGTACCCGCATACATATTGTCAGGCAACGTCATTTGAGGGGTAGATCACCGGCGATCGGCAACAAGCCGATAAAAATCGAAAAATTCACCCAAAAACAGAAGGTAACGCCATGTACCCGGACATCACAACAGACATTCCCGCCCTGAATGTTAAACACGACAACCGCCACAAACTGGATGGATCAGAGCTGGCAAGAGAATCTACCGCATACATGATTGAAATCCCCGAAGAGAACATTGGTGGCTTTCTCTACACTTGGGTCAACGGCTTGGGTAAGGCCGGTGCAGCAGTAACGCTATTTGGCGCTGGCGTTGGAGATACACCAATTTTTGAACTCTGCGATGACATCCCCGTACCGGCTGAAATGGACTTCTATGATTGGCACGTTGGCGGCCTCCATAAACAATTGAAAGAGCCACTCAAAACGGCTTCACTTACATTCAAGAGCGAGCGTGTCAAAGTGGAATATCACTTTGAAGCCAACCATCCTGCCTACGCCTACAGCACTCACGAAAACGGCTGCCCACAGTGGATTGCCAACGACCGCTTTGAACAGCAGGGGCGTGCCCACGGCAAAGTCGAATTTGACGGGCGCACCATTGAATTTGATGGCTACGGGCAACGAGATCACTCTTGGGGAACCCGCGAATGGGCCGTTAATCAACACTGGAAGTGGGTTCATGCACAGGCAGGCCCAAATCTGAGCCTGCATTTCTGGGAGCTGTTTGCACTGGGCAAAAGCCATTTATGTGGGTTTGTTTGCAAAGAGGGTGAAATGGCACAGGTTGTAGCGGTCGATACCGACTTCTCATGCAATAAAGGGTTAAGCCCAAAATCAGTGTCAGCAAAAATCACTGACAGTAAGGGGCGAATAACCGACCTTAGCGCGACGGCTTACCACGCGTTCCCTTTCCCGGTTCACGAGCTGATCACCCTTTTTGAATGCCCCCTCAACCTGTCCATTGATGGCGTCGACGGCGGTGGATGGATGGAAATGATGTGGCCCAATGACCTGATTGGTTATATGAAAGACAAAACCATCGATTAAGACTCGGCAGTGAATAACAAAACAAAGTAATGAACTCCCACGGGAAAAAATTATGACAGTTAACTCAAAACAGAATAGAACCGATTTCGAACCCGAAATCGAAAAAATGCTCAATGACTCCCTGCTCGTTAGAGCGGAGCCTGCCTATAAGGTGAGAACACTTCCGGAAGTACAAACATCACTGGAATCTTTTTTTAAAAATGAATCATCACTCATGTCACCCGGCGTAGAAGGCCTGAAACGACTCGGTGGAGGCGCCTCAAAAGAACAATTTGTCTTTAACTTAACCCAGACTGGCGCCCCAACTCAACGCTGTGTCTTGCGCATGGACCCGCTGGAGAGTGCAGTAGTCACCAGCCGGGAAAGAGAGGCAGCTATTCTGGATTTAATGCAGGGCGTCGTACCGGTACCCAAGGTGTTATGGGCCGATTACAACGGCGACAAACTCGGTCGGCCAGCAGTAATCACAGACTTTATCTCAGGGGTGACGAAACCCAGCAACAGCACCAGTAACGTTTCCGGCTTCGGCACAGCTTTTGACAAAACTACCCGTGAAGCACTGAGCAAACCGTTCATGAAGTACTTCGCCGCTATGCATTCCGTTGACTGGCGCGATTGTGGATACGACTGCTTTCAGGCACCAACAGAAGACCCATTTCAGGCGGCCCGCTGGCAGCTTAATTGGTGGACAAAAGTCTGGCACGATGATGTTTCCGAGGGCTACCCATTAATGGGGTTGGCAGAGCAATGGATGCGAGATAACTTACCCGCAGCAAATCCTGATGATCTGGTGTTTGTTCACTCGGATTATCGAACCGGCAACTATCTCTATGACGAAGAAACACTGGACATCACTACCATCCTCGATTGGGAACTGATTCATATTGGTGACTACCACGAGGATCTTGCATGGGCCGCTATCAGAAGCTGGAGTACTGTTGAAGATGGCGTGCTTTTAGCCTCGAGCCTGATGCCTCTCGAAGAACTCTGTGGCCAATACAGCGAAATGACCGGTCGCCCGGTTAATATGAACTCTTTGTATTTTTATCAGGTGCTCGGATTATACAAATGCGTCGCTATCTGCTTGGCAACGTCTGTCAACGCCGCTCGCAATACCCACAATCATCAGGACGCGCTGTTAAGCTGGTTGGCCGCCGCCGGTTATGCGTTCTTGTCCGACCTTCACGCATTACTAGAAAGAGGAAACGCCAAATGATCCCCTCTACAGAACTACGACTAAATACCATGATGCGCGCCATGAGCGAGAGTATTCTTCCTGCGCTGGACCCAACTGACTCACTTGCTCAAGAGCAGGCAGGCCTTCTGATGGGGCATATTAACGCCCTGATTCAGCAGCAAGGAAAAGAAGCCGAAATTGATCAACAGGAATACCATGATCTGTCCGAGCTGGCCCATCAACTGCTTTCAATTGCTGACGGTGGCGAACAAACTCAAGCGGCCATGTCGGAAGTTTCGAAAGCAATAAAAAACGCTTGTCGAATATCACTTTCTATTGCAACAGAAAAGCTCATCATTGCCGACGACGCCAGCGCTGCCTTTAAAGCAGCTGCCCGGCAACCTATTCTGGATTACGCCCGCCTATCAACGAATCGTGGGCAAGAGTGGTTTAAGCCAATGGGTTTCTGAAGACCACCTCTTCTCCCATCCAAATCACTTGTTAATAAATAGGAGAAGACGTGCTGTTGTCCAAAATCAGGCACTGGCAAAACAAAGCACCACGAAAAAGGGCTTCCATTGTGAAGCCCTTTTTTACTTTTCGACACATGCATCTTTAGATTACGCTGACTTTAGGTTACATTGTAATGATGCTTGACGCGAACAACTATCATAAAAACCTTTAGACTATCCGGAACCAAACATGACCTCCCCAATCCTGATTGACAATAACAACGGCGTGGAAACTGTCACGCTAAACCGTGCCGAGCAAATGAACGCAATAGATGTCGATATGGCGAAAGCCCTGTCCGAATATTTCACTCAGCTAGCTTCCCGAAAAGAGGTTCGCGTTGTCATACTGCGCAGCGAAGGCAAACACTTTTCTGCTGGCGCCGACCTGGATTCTCCGGCTTTCGTGAAAGACACAGAGGGCCGTATCCATAAACAGCTCGACATGCAGCAACTCTATTCCGGCATCATCCGCGCAATGCGTTATTGCCCGCAGCCCATCATCTGCCTGATTCAGGGCGCAGCTGTCGGTGGAGGTTTCTCTCTCACTCTTGGTGCAGATGTCCGCATCGGCTGCCCTAACACACGTGTTAGTGCGGCCTACTTGCGAATTGGTCTTGGTGGTTGCGATATGGGCTCAGGTTATTTATTGCCCCGATTGATAGGTATGGCAGCAGCTTCGGAATTATTATTAACCGGTAATTTCATGCATGCAGAAAGAGCCCTGACAACCGGGTTGTTAAGCCAGGTCGTTGAGCTGGAATCTTTATTGGCAACTGGGGAATCATTGGCTGAAGACATGTTAAAAGCCTCGCCACTAGGCCTGAGGTTAACTAAAGAAACACTCAACATGTCGCTCAATGCCGGGTCGTTTGATGCTGCATTAACAATGGAAGACCGTCAACAAGTCATGCTCCACGAGACCTTCGATCACACAGAAGCGGTGGATGCCTTTAAAGAAAAACGAGCCCCTATATTTGAAGACAAATAAAAACCAAAACAAATAGTTACTGTTTTGAGCGTATAAAAAAAGAGGCCATATAGACCTCTTTTTAATTGCAACTACTAAACAAACTGTACTTAGTAGCGATATCCCACTGTTAATCCGTAAGTCCTGGGACGACCGGCGACACGGGAAGCTGCTTCGGATGAAGAGTTAACCGCATTCCAGTAATACTCATCCGTTATATTTTTACCCCAGAGCATTACTTTCCAGTGACCGTCTTCAGATTCATAACCAATACGTGCACCGACAGTTGTATATCCATCAATTTCCAGGTAATTGTCGGTAATGGATTTATGAAAACCTGCTGCAAGACCGTTAACTGGAGATGCGCCTGGTGCAGGAGCGTATGCCAGCGTGATATCGTCAGCATCAAAGGCGCCGTCCGAATCGGACTGACCGATCACATTCACGCCCATAAAGAACGTGCCGCCGTTATCCAAAGACGTACGATAATCCAGATCAGCACTATAAGTTAGTTCCGGAGTCAGCGGTAAGTCATTACCCGACAAATCACGCAGGTTACCCAAAACATCGTAACCCTCGTATTTGTCCACCTCAGACTTCACGTAAGTGGCAGCAATTGTCAGAGTTAGCTCATCAGTTAATTGCGCTGTGATATCTGTCTCAATACCGGTGATGGTTGATTCTGGAACGTTAACAAGACGATCTAAAGTGCCAAATACTGGATCCAAAAGCTTGCCGCGGACCTGCTTGTCCTCATAATCGTAGTGGAAAACTGCACCATTCCACTGCACAGAACTATCAGCTAATGAAACCTTGAAACCTGCTTCGTAGGCTAATACAGACTCTTCTACCACTGGAGCAAGCTGAATATGCGTCGCTGCGGCAATCGTAGGAAAGCTGCCCGCTTTATAGCCCTGAGAAATATTGGCATAAATCAAGGCATCATCTGAAGCCTGCCAATCGAGTCCAATACGCCAGGATACATTATCTTCAGCTAGCGTTTCCTTAAATGGGAATCCCGGAACGCCTTCCAGCGTTGGTCCATTTAGCGCAGCGCAGTCAAATGGATCAATCGGATCAAACGGAACCCCTGCAAGAGTTCCGAGGAAATTGAATGTAAAAGTACCATTACTGTTCAACCCCGTACCGCTAATATCTGGCTCGCCTGGTGCATTGTACGGATAGAAAAAGCAGACTTCGCCATCAATTTCCGTATCAGTGTAACGAGCACCCGTCTTCAACGTCAGGTCTTCAGCTATATCAAAATCCACATTGCCAAATATTGCGTAGGACTCAATATCCTGCTCGTTGGTAGTACCACTACGATTAATACTGACTCCAGCACGGTTACTGGTACTATTCAGTAATTGCAGCAGTTGATCTTCATAGGTGCTGCTATCTTCATAATTCGCACCAACCACCCAACGCAAGTTATCGCTATCTCCCGACAAGCGTATTTCTATAAAAGTGGACTCAATATCTCCTTTTGTATGGAGAAAATCAGCTGTAGATAACGCATAGCCGTCACCATCTTGCACCTGATTTTGCTCATAATCACTGTGAGCAGCCAACGCCGTCAATGTCAAACTGTCACTCAGGTCAAAATCACCACGCACAGAGGCTTGAATAAACTCCTTATCACCCGAGTTTTCAAAAGACCAGTCAGCCGACTCAGGATCTTCCTCGGCGAAAGGATGCGCAAACTGCAGAGGCGGATTTACCATGTCGGCATCAAAACGTTTTGGAACCGCGGCTATAAATTGCGATGCCTGTGGATCAGACTTGTCTGTCCAACCATTGATATTCAAATTGATTTCAGCACTGTCAGACGGCTCAAACCGGACCGAAAGTCGCGCAGCAGTATATTCTTCTTCACCATTTTCCTGGTTAGTTGTTACGCTTTCCTGCCAGTCATCGGCATTCACCGTTTGAAAAGCCAAGCGTGCACTCACGGTATCACTCAAGGCCCCATTAACAAATCCATTGGCTTCAACCCGGTCAAATTTGCCATAACTCAAATCCCCGCCATAGGAAAATTCTTCCGTTGGTTTGGCGGCGATAAAGTTAATCGCCCCGCCAGTTGAGTTCTGACCAAACAATACGCCCTGCGGTCCTTTCAACACTTCTGCGCGCTCCAGGTCATAAGCACTATGAGCCGCCATCACCGGAAACGGCAACGGAATCTCGTCCACATACAAACTCGTGGCCGGGTATACACCCAAAGAGCTTTCATTAAAACCAACACCTCGCAGTGTAAGAATCGGCGTATTTTGCTGGCTGGTGGCAAATGTCAGTCCAGGCACAGAGGAAGTAATCTCTTCGAGGCTCGTCAGTTTTTGCTCCGCCAGTTTCTCTCCTGAGATGGCTGAAATTGAAAGGCCAATATCATTGGCACTCTCTGCCCTTTTGTTCGCCGTCACAATTATCTCTTCAAGTGCAGCGTTGGCCACGGTTGGCACCAATTGCGCTGAAAGCAACAAACCGGCAACCACCGCTTTCCTCTTAAAGCAACTCAAATGATTTAAATTCACTATTCCCATTTCTGCTCCCCTCGCTAAAAATTAAGGATTTTAATTATTTAAGCCAATCCATTTACAACACAAAACACAAATGAATTGAATTCATTTGTGAGACTAGCAAACAATAACAAATTTTGTCAACAACTATAAAAGTCAGAAAAACAAGCCATAAGCTGGATAAAACAGGGAGAAAACAGTGATAATCTTATGCGCTACAGCATGAAATCAACACAAAATAATGAATACAAATCATTAAATAAGAGCATTATCGTTGGCGCGCAAATCCATGAATCCGGAAATTACCGTTAAGCAAACGAAAGGAGCGGCCGAATATGTAGGCTACGAAACCATAGTCAAGGCCGCTAATGAGTTATACTTATTTAAAACAACGCAACTCTTTACTCGTGTTACTCGTGATTCCAGGCCCCGCCAGAGTCAGGCGGCCGCCCACACACCGATACAGCGAACCACCCCAAAACTCTTATTGGCAAAGCAAGATATTCCATTACTGCCTAATGCCGATTACTATAGGAAGCGGATGTTGAGTAAAACTCAACAGCGCTAACGGTTACAAAAAAGCAACTACAGTCATAATAAGGCTCCCATGAAAGCAACCCGACTCGAAGGCTCACAAGGCATTTACCTGACAGCCGATATTGGCGGTAATCCAGCCAACCCCGCTGTCATTTTTCTTCATGGCGGCGGCCAGACACGTCACTCATGGAAACAGGCCGCCAGTGAACTTGTCGCCATGGATTATCATGTGATCTCACTTGATCTGCGCGGACACGGCGAAAGCGACTGGTCGCCAACTGGCGATTATTCACTGGATGCCCACATCGCCGATCTGAAAGCCGTTGTTGCAATGCTTGAAACACCGGCCGTACTGGTCGGCGCCTCCCTGGGAGGCGTTATCTCCCTGGTTGCGGCAGCAGAGTTTACCTCCAGCGAGATTTCGGCAATTATTCTGGTTGATGTCGTGCCAAGAATGGAAAAGTCTGGAACAGACGCGATACGGGCCTTTATGTCAGCCAACGAGCAGGGTTTTGAAAGCGTCGAAGAAGCCGCTGATTCTGTCGCAAAATACCTCCCCCACCGCCCCAGACCAAAAAACACAGAGGGTCTGAAAAAAAACCTCCGGGTCGGCGATAACGGGCGCCTATTCTGGCATTGGGACCCCGCTGTCATGAATGGTATTGACGACCCCAGTTACTTCGCCATGCGGATGGAGGCCGTAGCCCCACAACTCGATCAACCAATACTGTTATTGAAAGGTGACAAGAGCGAGATTGTCTCGGAAAACGGCGTTGCGGCCTTGCAACAGATTGTGCCCCAGATTCAATACATCGAAATTGATAACGCCGCACATATGGTAGCGGGTGACAACAACGACGTTTTCAACGCCGTTATTGAACAGTTCATTCGGGAGAACTCTCCACCCATAAAACTCTCCACCCATAAAACTGGCCACCCATAAACTGGTGCCCAGGGAGCCATTACCAGGGTAGCTACTACCGGAAAAGCCAGCCCCGAAACTTGAGGTCGCAACCCGGAAAGCAACGATACCGGCTCTCAGGATAATTTGCCCGGCCTGATGCTCACATCAGGCCGCTGAAATACCACCATTCATACTAATCGCCTGACCGGTCAGCTTGGCAGCACCAGGGCCACATAAGAACAAAATCAGCTCTGCCATATCTTCAGGCATGACAACACCAAGATTTGCCAGCTTACCTGCACTTTCAAACAACTTGGCAGAAAAGGGGTCCGACATGATTCGCTCGTTCAGCGGCGTACCTCCAACCAGAGAAGGCGTCAAGACATTAACCCGAATACCATCTCTTTTAGCCTCAATCGCCAGCGTGCGCGAGAACACCACTATCGCCGCCATACCACCGCCAATCACCGATTCTCCCGGCGTTGGAACCTTGGCAGCGTCAGAGGCAATATTAAGAATAACCCCAGCCTTTTGCTCCCTCATGTAAGGCAAGACTGCACGACTCATCAACATGGGCGGCAACGCCTGACCGGTCAGTATTCCGGCAATCTCATCCATGTCGGTTTTAAATAATAATTTAGGGAAATACTCGGCCGCCACAGAGTTGATCAAAACATCAATACCCCCAAGCGCAGCATATGCCTGATCCACTGCAGCCTGAGCCTGAACGGGGTCATGAGCGTCCGCAGCAATAAACTCCACTTGAACATCAGGCTTTACTGCTTCTACAGTAGACTTTGCCTGAGCACCTCTGTCCCGACTCCGCCCAATCAAGGCAATCCGCTTGCAACCATGCTCCGCAAACAAAATAGCAGCAGCCAAGCCGATTCCCGAGGTTCCACCGGTAATCACTACTGCACTTTCAGAAATCTCTCTGACTTTTCCGATTGTATCTGTACTCATAAACGTGTATCTCTCTCGTTGTATCTGATGTTAAATCCAGCGGCTTGTTTGATATAAATCCGCCTGAGCATAACTTCCCGCGACCGCAACCTACTCACCCTTGTGCACACCCTCATCAATCATACCGCCTTAAAACATGACAACCAGCACACCCTCGCGCTTGCCAACAGCATCAGCCATTAGAGACAGAAAACACTCGACGTATTCTGCACCATGCCGCAGAGCACCAAACGTCTTGCAGCTCTCACAGCACCCAATAATGCAATCGATCATAGTGGCCACGCATGCCACTCAACTGTTTTACTCAACTGTTTTACTCAACTACTCTTTGCACGGACCCGGCTGCATAACAAATATTAGTGAATATAATTTATTATGCTATCAAAAATAAAATCGCAATAAAGCCAATATGCGCAGACAATAGCACTAAAATATTAATGAGTAAACTTCATTTATAACCATAAAATTTACACAAGGAAACCGATTTTTAACCATCCTGGCTTCAATCACCCCAAAATCGCCTGACAACCTGTTTGATAAACAAACACCATCGAAATACACTAGCATCCGAACCTTAGACGGAAGAGCTTTTCGCAAACGAACTTCATCGTCGGCATGCCGGTATTTTGTCCGCCAGTTGCTGACATACCAACATCTGCCGGGAGACAACCGCCTCCCGACAACACCATAATACTAACGAGTACGAGCATGACGCTGATCGAAAAAACGCAATCAAAACGTACAAGAAATCTGCGTTTACCACCCGAGAAACGCGTTGCAGATATCATCGCAGCAGCACGAAAGATACTGTCAGAAAAAGACTACGAAGCCGCCTTAATTTCAGAAATTGCAGAAGAAGCCGGAATTGTCGAAGGAACCATTTATCGCTACTTTGAAAACAAGCGCGACCTATTCATCAAGGTAGCGGAAGACTGGTTTGAAGAAATACTCAGCCAGAACAAGAGTTTTGCCAAAGTCGATGGCACCCTGAATCAACTAAAAAGTGTTATCTGGTGGGTACTGTCAATCATTCACAAAGAGCCCGCACTCACTCGCTTTGTTCTGATGGAACTTCGCCCGCATCCAGACTACACAAAAACACGGGTATACGAACTCAACAAAAAATTCACAGAAGAAGTCATGGCTGTATTCAGAGAAGCCATGAAAAGCGGCGAACTTGATGACAAATACGAACTTACTTTTGTCAGAGACATGGTCTTTGGCTGCATCGAACATCAAACCTGGTCATACTTGAGACACCTTGGAGATTACTCAACCGATGACCTGTCAGAAAAAATTGCCAATATCATGTACAACGGCCTACTCAAAAACAGCCCCAAGAACGACAACAATATTGACAATGCCATCAGCCGACTTGAAACCATTGTGGACGAGCTGAAAATTCATTCGCATCAGGTATAGAAATAAACAATCGGAGACTCCAACACCTTTCACGCAAACCTAACGGGAAAAAGCACCACCTCTCTGCCCAACAACAGGAACAACCGGCTCATAGGCTCCCGCTTTAACAATCGCATAGCGGTAGGCATAGTCACCAAACAACCTCAGCACCGCAGCCGAAATCAACAACCAAGCGGCCATTCCCGCAAAATCATTAATCATTATCGCCAGCATCAGAAGGCCGCAAGGGATCACAACACCAGTCAACCCCGCACCCAACAGGTACCAGCGTTGCACTGCTCCTCGAAGAAGAGCATCCAATGAAGCTTTGACCGCAATCGTTCTTTTTATAGAAGCGATATAGGCCGCAGAAATAAAGAGTGTAAGCACAGCAAGCACTACCGCCAAATTAACCAACAAGGATTGCTGCTCCTGATTGGACTCGGAGCAGAATAAGGCAATATAAATAATCAACGCACTCAATCCGGAATGAGCGATAAAAGAAGCGGGCAAAAACAAAGTACGCCACAGAGTGACTGCTTTCATGGATCGCAGCATCATTCCGGCATACAACACCACCAGCACAGCCAAACCATCAGCGAGTATTTCCAGATATCGCTGAAAACCACCAAGATCAAAAAACAATTCCGCAGCCAGCAGCAACAAGGACGTAGCCATAAACAAGCTGATAAAGAGCGTTCCTCTAGCAACCCAGGATGTTTTTACCCGGGTCACTGCACGCCAGGCAATGAGCGCACGCCCACCCAAATGCGCCATCAGTGCAATAACAGCCAGGCCAACAAGCGCAACCCCCGCCATCATTGCCCACAGATTATCAAGGGCACTTCCAAGCAAAAAAAGTGCTGCGCCAACCCCCTCCCCAAGAAAACTGACCACTTCGAGAAATTCCATGTGCTCCACAAAGCGAACACCACCTGTGACAAATTCACGTTTTGTCGTTACAAAATACTGTTCTGCCCGGATAGCCCCAACGCTATTATTCATGTTGCCAACCCCTTTTCCAAACCTCTGCATTTAAAACAAGATAATGATCGAAACCCCATTCAAGGCGTCAAATAATGAACACTGGGCTTGGTTCCTGCCTCTGGCGCCAACGTAAAGGAATCTCTCTGCTCCAGCAGACGACTGACATTACTTTTCGGATCATCCAAATCACCAAAGTGTCGGGCGATGGTTGGGCAAGTTGAAACACAGGCCGGCTCCAAACCCTGATCGATTCGATCCACACAGAAATCACATTTGATCACCGTTTCCTCAGTCCATTTCTGGTATTTAACCTCTTCGTACTCAGTCAGGCCGTCACCGAAATAACCTTCATCGAGAAGCCCCTTCCCAACGTAATGACGATGACCATAGGGACAGGAAACATCGCAACTCCGGCAACCAATGCACTTCGAGCTGTCGACTCCGACAATGCCGTCTTGCCGCTGAAAACTCGCCCCCGTTGGGCATACTTCTACGCAAGGAGGCTCATCACAGTGATTGCATAAAATCGGCAGAAATTCCCGTCGCGCATTAGGGTATTCACCCACTTCCCGCTCATGCACTTGCGCAAAGTAAATACCCGGCGGTGTGCCGTTAGAAGCCTTGCAGGCAATAGTGCATGCCTGACAACCCACACAGACTTTTAAGTCAATCACCATACCTAAACGAGACATGAAATCTTACCCCCACAAACTTTTGAGACAATGTCACTAAAACCGGTAACGACACCTCGACATACCCGTATCATTTGCGCACCCCCAGGTGACTGACTTTCAATTTTGGACTGGCATCAAGCGAGCCGCCCAGCGCGTCGATATTGTCGAGACTGTAATCAATAATAGAACCCGCATGGGCGCCGCCTTTTTTCCGGGAGCGCGGCGGTAGAATACTGGCCCAGTTGCCCGCAGAATGATCGAGTCCGACACACTCCGGATGAATACACTCGGTCAACTTGGCTACACTCTCGACCTTACTACCGGAGGCGTTTTCAAGTTCTATCACATCGCCATCCCTGATACCTTTCTGTTCTGCCGTTTTGCGATTCAGCAGCACAACCCCTGCATAGGGGTAATGTTCACGCAACTCAGCCAGCCAGGGGTTAAAGCTGGAAAAACTGCCGGTCATAAAAGGCCATTTGAAAGTGACTGCATACAAGTCAAAACCCGGCTTAACCGTTCGATACCCCGGACCGGGAACCCAGTCTGGCAACGCCTTATACCTGGAAACATCCCAATCAACCCCCATGTCATGGGTTAATCTCTCAACCTTTTTACCGGCGTCAAGAATATATTCGTAATAAATCGGGATACGCGGCGAATAGAAAGGTCGTGGATACTTTTCTTTTACGGTTTTCTTCCACTGAATTCGACCATCCCGCTCCACATCCTTGAGCGTCATGGCACCCCCCGTCATCGACTGAATCCAATGCTCGGTGATATCTCTGTGCGTGTACTTTATTTCAGGCTCCAGTTTTGCACTGCCACCCAGCTCCATAAAGTGATTCACAAGCTGATTAAATTCCGGCAACACTCCCACCTTGTCGATCAGATCTATCCAGGTATCCACAAAGTGCTTTCGCCCAATATCAATAACCGGCTGACGCAGATTGATACAATATTCGTCGGTTACGGTTGATCCCATGGTGTCGGGAATATTATTGGCCCCCATATCGAGGCGCTCCAGCTGTGTTTGGGCGGGCAAAATGATGTCTGCAAACTCAGCGGTTTCATCGACGTGAGGCACAATCGATAACTGAAAACCAAATTTCTTCTGATACTCGGCCTGGAACTTCGGGTTGCCCTCATTCATCACATCGTTTGAAACGATCTGCACATAAACTTCGGTGTTATGAGGCACCTTGTCGTTAAAATTCTTTGGTTCAACAACATTCAGTTTGGCGGTAGAAGAGCCCATATAAATACCCGCCAGCGTCAACGAATCGCCCGCCATGGTGGTCGGTTCGGACGCCTCTTTGGGAGGAAATGGCCCGGGAAAATTATCGGCGTAGGTGGCATTTTTACCTGGCACTATAAGACCATCCGACTCCTGCATTCCGGAACCCCTGCCCATCCAGACACTGTTTTCAGAGAACTCAGGATGATGTGCATAAACGCAGTCCGACAACAGTCCACCAGGCACATCGATAGCGCCCACAATGGTATTCAACTGCGCAATAACAATGCCGGATTCATGCGCGCCTGCATGCTGACTCAGCCCTTTATACCAGTGGGCGCAGGCGGGCCTTAAGGGCAGATCATGCCCATCTATATTAATGGTTTGACCGATGGCTGCAGCTGCACCAAACTCACCCGCAATGCGCTCAATCGTGGCGGCAGGAACCGTGGTAATTTCCTCGGCGTATTCTGGCGTGTATTTCTGTAAATGCTCTTTAAACAATACAAACGCAGGTACACAGGGCTCACCATCAACTTCAAAATCACCATCCATTGCGGCGTTGGCAAGCGTCTTGTCGTCATGACACTTCGCCCGCTGATCATTAATATCCCATATCATGGGTTTGCCGCTGTCCGCGCTCCGAATATACCGACCATTCACACGGCGAACCAGATAAGGTGCATTACTCAACCTATTCAGAAATGCGGCGTCATAGACACCCAACTTATTGATCAGCACATTCATCATTGCCAGCATCAACGCAGCATCTGTTCCCGGCCTGATAGGTATCCACTCGTCACCCACTGACGCGCTATTTGAGCCCCAGGGATCAACCACTACCACTTTCATACCCCGAGTTCGGGCCATCGACATTTCAAGCGTTGAGGATACGGCTGCCCAATTTGACATCGCCCCTTTATTGGAGCCGAACAACATCAGATAGTTACAATGATGGAAGTCGGGGCCAGCATGAAACCCGCCATGTACCTGCTGCAACACCGGGTGCACGTTATTACCACAGAAGGATTTTGAAGCAGTCGCCAGATTAGGGCTACCAAAAGACCCCAGCATACATCCGGCAAACCATGGAAAAGTAGAAAAGTCTGTATAACCCAAAACCAACCCGGTTGGATTGGTTTCATGGCAATGCCTGAGCTTTTCAGCAGCGGTATTAATTGCTTCTTCGTAACTGATTTCGACCCAACCCGGATCCACTCCCAAACCTTTTTCCGGGTTCGTTCGCTTTAAAGGGCGAGTAACTCTTCTGTTGCTATAAGAGGTCATAATCTGTGCATGACCCTTCGCGCACAGTCGCCCCTGACTAAAGGGGCAGTCTGGATCACCCTTGACTTCGACAACGATACCGCCTGTTTTTTTAGCCAACATGCCGCAAGTTCCGGCAGGGCACCCGTAGCAGGTTGTTTTAAACCATTCACCTTGCTCTGTCGTTTTTACGTTTTTTGCTGCAACGGTTTGCATGGAGATTACCTTTAGCTATCTATATTGCACCTGAATCTTGAGATGTAACATGGAGTACGCTTTTACGGAATTCGGTGCAGCATTACGCACCTTACCAAGCTCTTACTATCTCTTTCAGAAACCCCGGCCAAAAAGAGTATCCCAGTTTTCAGCTTCCATTATTGATTCAGGTCAACTTTGACAAACTAAATAAATAGTATTCTTTAAAAATAGCAAGTTAGACAAAATTAAAACATATCATATTGTTATAAAAGGTTTTTTTGTAAAAAATAAAACAAAATTAAATTCATTAATAAGGATTTATTGAGCAGACCGAGCACTCATAACGATCAAAACAAGCATAAGTGCCGATTAACCCCTACCAACCACGCCCGGATTCATACAAAACCAACAAAAAACAGAAGACAACTGCAATGAGTGAAACCCACCCAAGCACCGAAAACCTGAAAGCAACCAGCCTGCCTAGTGTCTGCACGACAGAATGCCAACCGTGGGAGCTGCAGCTAACGCCAACCAAACAGGAAAGCGTCGCCACAGAAACACCCGTCGCTATCACTTTCAACGGAATCGCCTACGCGGTAATGATGGCAACACCGGACAATCTCCACGACTTCGCCTTAGGGTTTTGCATCAGCGAATCAATCCTCGAAGACCCTGACCAGCTACTGAGCTGCGAAGCAGTTTCCAGCGACGCGGGGCTGGAACTCCGCCTGGAGATCACCGGCAAGCCGTTTGCAAAACTAAAAGCAAGGAGGCGCAATCTCACCGGTAGAACCGGGTGTGGATTATGCGGAGTTGAAGCCCTAAACCAGGCGATTCCCGACTTGAAACCTGTAACCGATCAGAGTCGAATCACGCACCAGGCCTTGCAAGTCGGCCTGAAAAATCTTTCAAAACTACAATCCGTCAACCAGCAGACAGGCGCGATGCATGCTGCAGCCTGGTGCGACAGCAACGGCAGCATCAAACTCATTAGAGAAGATATCGGAAGGCATAACGCACTGGATAAAATGATTGGCGCACGAATTAGCGCCGACCAAGATGATACTGGATTTGCGCTAATCACCAGCCGCGCCAGTTATGAAATGATCATGAAAGCAGCGAGAGCGAATATAGGCATTATGGCTGCAATATCAGCACCAACATCACTAGCAATAGAACTCGCCAGAAAGTGCGGCGTCGGGCTGGCAGCATTCACCCGCCACAACCGCCACACAATCTACACTCACTACGAGCGCTTTCTGGAGGCTTCCAAAAATTCCTATACTGCATCTGAATAATCAGACGTCACCGCCATTCAGACACCAAACTCATACGCAGACGGTTGTTACAACGCCTGCTTTGAGCGATTAATCACCTTAACCTGGGTAAACTCCTGTAACCCCTCCAAACCAAATTCCACCCCAATTCCAGACTGCTTTGCCCCTGCAAAAGGAACCGTAGGATCTATATCCAGGTGAGTATTGATCCAGACCGTACCACTATCCACCTCCTGCGCAATCTCGCTGGCCTTATCCAAATCTTTTGACCAAACCGATCCACCCAGACCCACCTCAAGCCGGTTTGCAGAGGCTATAGCGTCATCGATATTCTTATACGAGATCACCGGCAAGACCGGACCAAACTGCTCCTGATCAACGATATCATCACCATCCTTCACATCCCGCACAATTACCGGGCGAATAAAATAACCTTTACCACCCTCAATCTTCCCACCACACAGGACCTTGCCGGATTTGGCTGCACCATCAATCAACCCAAGTAATTTTTCGTATTGCATCCTGTTATTGACCGGGCCGAATTGAACTCCGTCACCAAAACCGTCACCCACTACCGCCGCCTCAGCGTGCCGTACCAGCTCATCACAGAGGTCATCATAAATACTTTCATGAGCATAAACCCGCTTAACCGCCAGACACACTTGCCCGCAGTTTAAAAACGCCGCCTGGTACAACTTCGCCGCAACATCTTTGACATCCACATCAGGCAGCACAATAGCCGCATCATTGCCGCCCATCTCCAGAGTAACGCGCTTCAACGTACCTGCCGCACTCGCCATTACGCGCTTCCCGGTTTGCGTCGAGCCGGTAAACGACACCTTCGCCACCCCGGGGTGCTCAGTTAAATATTGACCCAGATCATTTTGATCTATCACAGTATTGACCAGTCCGGCCGGAAAAACCTCAGCACAAATTTCGGCCAGAATAGTTGCCGATACCGGGGTCGTCGGCGCAGGCTTAATGATGCAACTATTTCCCGCAAGAATGGCATTTGGCACTTTGAAACAGGCGATATGCAGAGGAAAATTCCAAGGGATTATACAAGCGACAACTCCTAGCGGCTGCCGGTGCAATTCGACTCGCTTCTCCTCATTATCAATCAGGGTTTCAACCGGCAAATCCATATCGGCAAAAATACGAACAAAGGCCTCAGCCCAGGCAACCTCGCCTTGCGCATCAGGTAACGGCTTGCCTTGCTCAAGGGTAATCGCTTTCGCCAACTCTTCCGCACGAGCATTCAGCCCATCAGCCAGTTTCATCAACGCCTGCCGACGCTCCGCAATCGATGTTTTTCGCCAAAGCTTCTGAGCTTCAGCCGCCGACTCAACGGCCCGATCAACCAGCGCCTCATCAGATCTGGCGATAGTGGCAAACGCCTCCTCTGTTGCAGGATTAATGACCCCCATCACCCCAACACCCTCAACCGGCTTACCACCAATCCACAACTTATAGTCAGACATATCTAGCCCCCAGCTAATGTTTTACAAGATTATTAAAAACAACAAACGCTAAAACCACCGCAGCAGCCCCGCACACACAAAACAAGAGTATATAATGAATTCAACTTATTACAAAAACAATCAGAAACCTTCAAAAAAAGCACAGAAAATACACAAAAAACCTAAAAAACAGAAAAACAGCTTGCGACAGAACAAAAGCCTATTGATATAATAAATCTTATTCATTAGCATTAGATATGACTACGCCATGAGCATAAAGAAGCAATCGTAACGCGTCAACGGCACCCAAAAACTCCGAAACAGTGTGCAAAAACCACCTTGGGTGAACGCGACTTACAACAGAATCTTTCAGCGGGCGAAAGCGCTGTACTTTTCAATCAATCGATTCAGAACAAAAATTTGATCTTGCTCCCAAAGCGCTTGGCAATACCAATTCAGATGAAAGCACCGGGCAAGAGAAGATGAAAAACGATTGCATTAGTTGAGCATATGAAAAACAACGTACATCAGCTCAACATAACTTTTACACAGGATATAAATCAGGCCACCCGCTACTGGAGCAATTAAAAATGCAAACCAACTTACATACCCCCAGGCGACGCAACCCGAAACAAGAGCACCCATCAAAGCAAAAATAATTGCCGCAATATTCCCGTATCGAAGAATGAGACGAATAGCGAAAAAAGAATCCTGCATAAGACAACCCCTTAGCAAAAATATAAACAACAGCAGATACGAAAACAATTACAGGCGACTAGAAATAGACAGTTTACGCCAAGCATCAAAACAGGCGTTTGTCGCAAATCAAGCACATACACCAAAACAAAAATGACATTAACCGCTCAACGACTACTTTAGAAAAATAAAAAAACAGCAACAGGAAATAAAATGACTACCTATAAACAGCTTCCCCGCTATAGATATTTCGTACTGGCATCCCTGTGGCTGACCATCATTTTTCTGTATCTCGACCGCGCCAATATCTCTATGGCCGCACCATTTATCAAGGAAGAACTGAACCTGAGCGCCACAGAAACAGGCTTGATATTAAGCATATTCTATTGGGGTTACATGGTGGGCCAAATTGCCGGGGGCGTTGTATCCGACCGTTACAACATCAGGCGATGGACATTGGTTCTTTATTTTTCCTGGGTAATCACCACCATGCTGACTGGCCTTTGCCGCACCGCAGGCCAACTCGCCTTTATTCGAGTACTGTTCGGCATTGGCGAAGGTGCCGTTATCAACCCGGTTACAAAACTTCAAAACCATTGGGCTTTCCCCCAGGAACGCGGTTTTGTAAATGGTATTTACGTTTCGTCCGGCTATCTTGGTCTTGCGGCGGGAATCCCCTTGGTAGGCATGCTTATTTCGGTATTCGACTGGCGCATGATGTTTTATGTTACCGGAGCGGTAACACTGCTAGGCGTTATTGTTTTTTGGCTCTTTGTGTACGATCACCCAGGCGATCACCCCCGAATATCTGAAGAGGAAAAAAATGCGCTACAAGACGCGCTAGTAAAAGATCGTGTCAATTACGACCCTACGCAGGCTAACCAAGCTCCATTATCGTTTTTTCAGGGTGTGAAAATTCTATTTAGTGATTGGACATTCTGGGTGATCTGCACCAGCATTTTCTTTATTCTTGGCGTCTACTTTACCTGTTTTGCCTGGATTCCCGGGTTTCTGGTTATGGAGCGGGGAATGTCCAGCCTTAACAGCGGACTGTCTCTCACTCTCCCCTACTTAGCCGCTGCAGTTGGAGCAATTGTTGCCGGTTATTTGGGCGACAAGTTAAACAGCCGCAGCGCCGTTATTATTCTGGCAACCCTGCTAACAATCCCCCCCATTCTCGGCCTGTTTTTCGTCGAAAGCCCACAATTAACCATCACCATGCTTTGCCTGACATTTTTCTTTAATGCCGCTGCCGTCAGCAAGTTTCTGGTTCTGACATTTGATCTGTATCCAGCCGAAATTATCGGTGTCGCCCTGGCGGTAGAAATGGGCTTGTTTGCTGGCTCCGGAGGCATAATCGGGCCAATCTTGATTGGCTACACTTACGATCTTACCGGATCTTTTTTTACCGGATTTGCCAGCATGGCTGCAGGTATGATGATCGCAGCCATCATGATGGCTGCGATTTATTTCCATGAACGAAAATTGAAAATCCAGAAAATGCTGAAACTCGCACAAGCGTGAAATGATTGGGATAAACAGCAAAGGGCTGAAGCAGCACAAGTAAAGGCTGCTTCCGCTACTCAGAAAACGCTGATAAGCGCCGATTTACAACAAAAACCATGGCACGGAAAAACGGCAAATTAGAACCAGCGCTACTTACGCACTAGCTCCCTATCCCAGCAATCACTGGTAACACCCTCTTTCTTCAACTTGAATTTTTCAACACGATCGCTGGGTGTTTTTGGCAAACTATCTCTGAACGCGATGTAACGAGGCACAGCAAAATAAGGCATACGCGACTCACACCATTGCACCAGCTCAACTTCGCTGACGGTATACCCCTCCTTCATCACGATAACCGCTTTAACTTCTTCTTCGCCAAGCTCTGAAGGAACACCCACCACGCAAGACTCCAGTACCGCATCGTGCGCATTAATTCCGGCCTCCACTTCAAACGAGGAAATATTCTCCCCCCTGCGACGAATCGCTTGCTTTTTCCGATCGGAAAAATAGAAATAGCCATCATCATCCCGATACCCCAAATCACCCGTGTGGTACCAAAGGTTCTTAGTCAGCTCCAGCGTCGCTTCGGGCATCTTGTAATAACCGGGTGTACCTACATACGGTTTTTCCGGGCGGGTAATAATTTCACCAACAGTACCGTTCGGAACCTCGATATCATTCTCATCAACAATTTTGACACTATACCCTGTAATAGCTTTACCACAGGATCCGGGGCGCCGCTCATCATACGGGTTAAAGAGACATAACAGGCACTCCGTCAACCCATACAACTCTTGCAAACGAGTATTAAAACGCCGCTCAAAATCATCCCAGATTCCTACAGGCGCGGCAGCACCCAACATCAGACGCAACGGGTTATCTCCGTCATCTTCACGAGGCTCCTGCTTCATAAGTAACGGAATAATACTGCCGATATAATTTGCAACTGTGCAGTTGTATTTGCGGCAGTCATCAAACATCCGACTCACGGAAAACCGCTTCATGTGTACCGCTTTTGCTTCGGCCATGATGGCGGGACCAACACTCAAGACAATCGCGGCGACATGGAAGAACGGTAGCGCGTTATATAACACATCATCTTCCGTATAACGGGCAAAGTGCTGTGCCGTTTTACACACCTCATACCAGTAGTGATGCGAAATCATGACCCCTTTGGAGGGACCGGTAGTGCCAGAGGTGAAAATGATGGATGACAATTCGTTGTATTTCAGCTCCACCTCGGGTGGCCGCTCAGAGTGATCCAGCAATTGCTCGAAAGAAAGCAGCTCCGCCCTCGAAATCCCTTTTGTTGTAACACCTGAACCGCTGGGGAGAACAACAACAAACCGTAAATGGTCTACCAATTCGGCAATGCTGGCCAAGTGCTCCAGGTACTCCTCGTCGATAACAATACCCACGCTATCTGACTGATTGATCTGGTGAGCCAAACCGTCTCCACGCTGTGCAATATTAATAGGAACGTTCACCGCCCCAAGGCGATTGAGCCCGAACCAGCAATAGAGAAATTCAGGGCAGTTGGGCAACATAACGGCAACTTTATCGGAATGCCCCACACCAAGAGCGCCAAAACCATTGGCAATTTTGTTAGTGCGGCTATCGAGTTGCGCAAACGTGATCTTTGTGTCGATAAACTCAAAGACAATATGGTCGGGATTATTTTCAGCTTTCTCCTGAACAATACGGGTTAATATTTTTTCTTCCGTAGCATGCTTTTTCATTTGCCAGGATTGCCACTTGCTCTCGGCATTTACAAACTTATCGTCCCAAGCCCCCATCTTCTACCTCACTACTATTTTTTACCAACAGATACTTATATTTATCGATCTTCAAGGAATAAGAACTGCCCTGCCGCAGACACCACCACACTCCAGCGAGTCGAACGCTGACACAGCATTCTGCATAGGGTAAGTTTCAATTGCCGCTTTCAGCTTTCCAGCATTTGCCAACGCGATAACGTCGGCCAAATCCTGATAACTACCACTGTAAGGTTTCATAATTGAAGCACCCCATGGCAGATCAACAGACGAGACCTGGCCCGCTTCAAAAGGTATCGACCCACCACTTAAGCCCACCACTTGTATTGCGCCGTAAGGTGCAATAATGGACGAAGCCAAACGCAAACTTTGATCATTGCCTACCAAGTCGATAACTACATCAACCCCGGTCTGAGCGGTGTAATCCAGAATCTTTTCCCCTGTAGTATCACTGGCAATCACTTGCATATCAGTAAACGGCTCAACAGCCAGAAGTGCCTGCTCGGAAATATCAATGGCAATAATTTTGGCATCGGTCAGCTCACGCAAAAACTGCACGGCGAATTGCCCCAAGCCACCAACACCGATAACTGCAGCCGTTGTGCCTGGCACTAACTTGTCTTTTGTCAGCCGGACTGAATGATAGGGAGCCAAACCGGCATCAGCCAGAATAGCGGCAAATGTCGGCTCCAGATCACCGATAGGAATCACCGACGAAGCTGGCACTGCAACGTAGTCAGCCATGCCACCATTAACGCTGACACCCGGCGTAGGCGGCGGCACTGCTCGCTCGCCCGATTGCTGGCAAGCATTTTCACGACCGTGAGCACAGGCTTTGCAACTGCCACATGACCAGCAGGGATGCACCACCACCTTGTCGCCAATACTCAACGAACTGTCACCACCCAACCGCACAACCTCACCGGCTATTTCATGCCCCAAAGTAATATCTCTGGGCATAGCACCCAAGCTGTCGTGCCGAATGTGAATATCCGTTTGACACAGACCTGCAGCAAGCACCCGGAGCAATACTTCGTTCTCCTTAATAACCGGAACGTCCACAGGTTCATAACTGACAACCCCTGCCGACTTAAACCTTACCGCGTTCATGGTTTGGGGAATGCCTGTATTCATCATGCGCTCCATTATTATTCAGCTTATAGGCGGGATTCCCGCTTATGGTTTTAAACGCTTACTGCTTTTATTGTGTGTTAATAACGCCTTTGGCTTTCAAGTCGTCAATCGCTGTTTCGCTGTAGCCCCAGGCAGCCAAAACCTCTGAACTATCCTCACCAATAGCTGAAGGCGTTTTTGTGATTTCCGATGGCGTATGACTAAACCTCGGCGCAGGTGCCGGATTGATAACACCATCGATATCAACATGAGTCTTTCGATATTGGTTGTGCGGGTGATGAACGGCTTCGTTAATATCAAGAACGGGAGCAAAACAGGCGTCAGAGCCGTCGAATATTTCACACCATTCAGCCTGGGTTTTACTCAGAAAAACGCTGCCAAAACGATCGCGCAGCGCCGGCCAACCGGCCTTATCATTCTGCCGGGGCAACTCATTCTGGTCGAGGCCGAGACGATCTAACAAATCGGCGTAAAACTTCTTTTCCACTGCGCCCACAGAGACATAACGGCCATCACTGGTTTCATAAACATCATAGAAAGGGGAGCCTGAATCAACCACATTCTCCCCCCTATCAAGCGACCAAAAACCCGTTTGATAGTAACTGTAAACCAATGACATGAGATTGGCCGTTCCGTCAGAGATCGCTGCATCGACCACCTGCCCGGAACCACTGTTTTTTACCTCGTATATCGCCGCCAGTATGCCCATCGCCAGATACAACGAGCCGCCACCGAAATCGCCCACAAGATTCAAAGGTACCGTGGGTGGCTGACCTTGGCGCCCAATCGCATTGAGTGCACCGGTAATGGCAATATAGTTAATATCGTGGCCTGCCACCTGACTCAACGGGCCATCCTGCCCCCAGCCCGTCATCCGGCCATAGACAAGAGAAGCGTTGCGCTTGAGACATTCATCGGGCCCAAGTCCCAGACGCTCCATAACGCCTGGGCGGAAACCTTCAATCAGCACGTCGGCTTTACTGATCAGATCAAGAACCGTTTCTCTGCCTTCTACCGATTTTATGTCAATTGCCAGAGAACGTTTGTTACGGTTGAGCAAATCATATTTGGGTGGCACGGGAATACCTATATCCGATGCCACCAGGCGATCAATCCTGACAACTTCTGCACCCATATCTGCCAGCAACATGGCACAAAAAGGCGCGGGTCCTATGCCAGCCATTTCAACTACTTTCAGGCCCTTCAAAGGTCCCATGCGTCTCCCCCTTGTTTTATGAGTCACCCGCTAGGCGATCAAATCTAATATACCGGCCCGTGCTGTCCACAAAGCTCGCTCAATGTCTTAAAAGATTCTCTCGCGTTTCGCGTCGATCCCCTCCAGCATGGCTTCGAGGCGATTCTCAAACATGGCATCTTTAAAGAAAGACTCATCCGAGGTATCACCCTCAAAACTCATGGTTTGCAATCCGGCTTCCTTGGCTATCTGAGCCATCACCATCTGGCCGTTAGTGGAGGAGCGGCAAGTTCTGGTCGCATGAAAAACAATGCCATCGGCATCATAATCCCGACACTCCTTCATTATCGTATGCTTCAAAAATTTCGAGTGATGATTGAAAGGGCAAAGAAGATAGTGTTGCGCAATCCCCATAAGCGGGTCGTCAACATCGATAAGTTGGGGTTCGTTCCAGAACGAGCTATGGGTATAACGACCTGCCATCACAGCCACATCGTACTTGGCAAATTTGTTTGCAAGCCACCCGACTCTATTCCAGTTCATGAAACCGTCAAAGATCAACCGATACTTTTCATTAGGAATAGCAGGCGTACCGTCTACCAGGCGTTGTTCAATCTCCTTCTTAACTGCCTCGAAGTAGTCAACCAACTCCTGATTTCCCGGCAAAAAGTTAATCGGTGCAATACTGGCGATCCAGTCCCAATACACCGCCGGAGCAGGTTTTGCCCGACACAACTCCATCGCTTCGAGACGCAGCTCTCCCGCACGTTTGATGTAGTACATCGCTTCCCGAAGACCTTCCCAGTCAAATTTCCGACCAGACTGCACTTCCAGGAACTCAATAAGTTTGTGTAGTTGCTTAACAACAAATTTCGAGGCCTCTTCCCATTCTTCACCCTTCAAGTACTCTGCATCGTCATTGTTGCCCCAAATCAATGGGTACGACACTTTGAAGAACGGAAGCTTTTTGTCGAACAATCGATAAGAAATTTCGTCCCACTGCTGCCCGGTACTACAGCCTGCATAACTGTTGACAAAAATGTCTGGCAACGGCAGCCGGCTGGCCAGCAGCTCACGGGCTTCAAACTCCTGCCTTTCTCCATCAGTCATTGAACCAACCGCCTCTTTGCGGCGAGCACTTTCCTGAGAAAGCACCGCACAACCAAGAGTTGTACGAGCATAAGAACACACCTCATTAATGAAGCCGTATTCTTCGCCCGCCCGTTGTGCAGGTCCTTCTTCGTGTAACGCGGCCATCCGCGCTGCGTAGGCTTCACTGTGGCAATATTCCAATCCGGCAGCCTGAAAGAGTGGATTCACCGCCGAACCGTTATACCAAACCACCTTCGCACCCCTTTCATTGGCGCTGAACAGACGATCCCAATAATCCTTAACCATTTTGCCGCCTTTTTGAGTACTCTCAAGACGGTTAGATGAGGGCGCCTTGCTGGCCGACAACCTATCGTTGGTAGACATACGCTACTCCTTTCAATTGTATTTACCTAAAGTCCTAGAATCCGCGCCGAATCATTTCTACGAATGATTCGACTCGTGTACGAATTGACTCATACGGAATGCCTTCATGCTCTGTCTCCAGACGGAGGTGCGGCACCTTATGCCGCTCAAGCCCTTTGCGTAACTCTGGAAAATAGAGCATATGTGGCTCACAAAACTTGGCCATTAACGTCACAACACCATGAGCACCACTCTCTTTTACCGAATTAACAAGGTAATCTGCCCACTCAACACTCTTCTGCGCCCGGGTACAACAAGGCACGTTAACGTTCCTGTTAGCATACCAATCCGTCAAGGCGTCAAAAGGATCTCCAGCTTCTGGAACATCCGTCGATATATAGCGGAATCCGGTGAAAAGGTCGTCGTCTACGATCACGGCACCACAATCTTCAATCAGCTCCATAATTTCCGGTCTTGGCGCATGACACATATGTCCGGAAAGGTGTAACTTAACCAAGTCGGGACTGCCCGACTGAGCCTCTTCCAGAAGGGGAACAAGCTTCTTCAGCATTTCGGTATGCTCTTCAATATGCATAACCATGCTGGACTTAACCAACGTCTGCATTTGCCGAGGACTGATTTTTATGCGCCCCGCCTTTCGAAGCGCATAGACTTCCCGAAGAAGCTGTCTGTTTTCGTTATAAAGCTGAATACTCCTCGAAAGCGCCTTCGCTGTCAGAGTGACCCCACATAGCGTCTCCAACTGCTCTTTCACTTTGTTATTTTTAACACTGACCTCTTCAAAGGTCGTAGGCTCATCCATTGAGGCGGGATACTGAGCAAGGAAAACCTTCTTTTTGTCTTGCTCCTCTGGCTTATCCTGCAATTGAAACCAAATCGCATCGACCGCCCCCAACAATGCAACACAGTGATCGACAGCAAACAGTGCATCAAAAACTTCAAACTTGTTGGTGACGGCCTGATCCACAACACTGCGGGTGTAGCCGCAGTAATATTCATGCAACAACGTCCGACCCAAGGTTATTTGCTCGCTATCTTCCTGAATCAACACAGGCAACGCACCTGCTGCATGCACCAATTCAGAAGGGAAGTTCATGGGAAACAAACCGACTACTTCACGGTTATTTTCCCGCTTCCACTGCCTGGCATACTCCAACGGCTGCGCAGCGCAGCGCTCCAGCTCAGCAAAAATTGACTCCACATAAACCTCCAAAAAATCAGATATAACAGAAACACCAGCCACGGCTTGACAGATCACAGCAAGGCAAAATACTAATGAATATGACTCATTATATCAATAACATTTTAAAAATTTTAGCCCCAGAGGAACCGTTAAGCCGAAACACTAACTCTGATAACCACTGACAGCTCAAGCTCTGCAAGCCTGACTACAAAGATCAAAGAACACCTCGACAGCTCTCGACAGCAGCGCCAACTGCATCCCCCAAACCGCTTACAACAATACGCGCAGTTGCATTAATAACTTAAATTCATTAGTATTCAAAACAAACTAAGCCGCTCTAACGCACCACCAGCAGGAAGGACGCAGACAAGAGCAGCATTCTACTCTGGCCAGTCAGAATTCACTGAGAGGCGACAAAATGAAAGACCATATTATGGGTATCGATTTTGGCTCCACGACCGCCAAAACAGTTATCCTTGATCTGAATGGAGCCATCGTCGCAAGCAATGTCTCCCAATTGGGAAGTGTAAGCGGTGCGGCGGTAGAAGCTTCTATTGCTACGACGCTGAAACAGGCCGGGCTAACCCAGGACAGAATTGCACGCACCGTCAGCACTGGCTACGGTCGACGTCTGATAGACATCGTTGACAAATCCTACACCGAGATTACCTGCCACGCCAAGGGTGCCATCGCCATGGCCCCTGAAGCAAAAATGGTTATTGATATTGGCGGCCAGGACAGCAAAGTCATTGCCATCGACAAGAATGGCATGGTAGACAATTTCGCCATGAATGATCGCTGTGCGGGCGGTACAGGCAAATTTTTCGAAGTGCTGGCCAGAGCAATGGAAGTGGATCTGGACGAAATGGGACAGCTGGCATTAAAAGCGGTTGAAGACTTCTCCATATCCAGCATGTGCGCAACCTTTGCCGAAACAGAGGTGATTTCACTATTGGCTGAAGGTAAACCCAAAATCGAAATTCTCGGCGCGGTTCACAGAGCGATTGCGAAACGAACAATGGGGCTTGTTGCTCGCGTCGGAAAAAGAACCCCTACCGTCATGACCGGCGGCGTTGCCAACAATGTGGCTGCACTGAAAGCCATTGAACAGGAACTCGGCTCACCCCTGATCAAGCCCGCTCACCCTCAAATTGCCGGGGCTCTTGGCGCAGCTATCCTGGGGCTGGAGGAATACCGGGGAATGTCAAAAAAAGATATTGTCGGTGACGAGCCGGATCTGATTGACCCCCACCGATCTAACGAACCAAAGTGCAAGCCGGATGGATTAATGAGCAAAATAAAGAACATCGTCAATCACTGACGCACCTAATTGCTTTAATTTTATATTGCCTGGTATACAATTCTGCTTTGGCTCCCAAGCCCAGCAACAGGTATTGTTTTTAGCAAATGACCACCACACCAAAGATCCGCAATTCCAGACTGCCTCCGATGGAGCGCAGAGCCGACATAATGGCCGCTGCGCGTAGTGTTATTGCGGAAAAAGGTCATGAAAACATCTCACTGTCTGAAATTGCCCAGCGAGCGGGCATTGTAGAAGGCACCCTGTATCGATTCTTTGAAAACAAGCAGGAAATGCTATCTACCGTTGTAGCCGAGTGGTACCGGGAAGTAACAGAGAACGCCCCCAGCGTAGAAAGTATACGCGGCACGTGGAACAAGCTGCGTAGCCTCATCGCCAGAGATTTGAAAATCATCAAGGAACACCCGGAACTAACCCGGTTCATACTGGCTGAGATTCGTCCCGATCCTACCTACACAAAAACAATATTCTACAAGCTGAATCGCCGCTATGCCGACGAAATTAAAAACCTCTGCGCAGAAGCTATAGAAAAGGGAGAGTTTCGCGATGATGTCTCACCTAACCTGCTACGAGACATGGTCTTCGGTTGTATTGAGCACAGTACCTGGGCTTACCTGAGAGGTGCTGGCGACTTTCCATTGGACGAAACTGCCGACGGCATAGCTAATGTAGTCTACGAAGGCATGCTTAAGCAACGGCCAACAACACCTTCCGATCTCGCCCAAATTGCTGAACGACTGGAAACCATCACCAGTAATCTTGAAAAAAAATTGCAGCAACCTTAACCAAGAACTGCCACAAACGAGACTCCATCCATTCAATACCAATCCTCTGCCTCAAGCAAACGGGAATGGTATTTTACGAACCGCCCCGAATTGATAGTACGGATCAATATTGTTAGAATGCGTACTTCTTTGTTCAGCAATATTTACTCTCTCGTTTCAACTTAACAAGCTGCGAATAACACCCAGAGGCAATATGTCCGAATCTGATCTGTTGCAAGAACTATCCCCGGAAGGCGTTCTTCGCCTGACCATGAATCGCCCTGAAGTTCATAACGCCTTTGACGACCACCAAGCTTTGAGGCTAATTAACGCACTGGAAGCCGCCGCAACCAATCCAAATGTCAAAGTAGTTGTGCTTCAGGGAGAGGGAAAAAGCTTCTCCGCCGGAGGTGATATTAACTATATGCGCCGCATGGGCAGCAACACCTACGAAGAAAATATTGCCGATGGCAGTCAATTGGCGAAGTTGATGAAAACGCTTAACTTTCTGCCTAAACCCACCATCGTGCGTGTGCAAGGTGCAGCCATGGGTGGCGGTGTTGGTCTGGTATGTTGTTGCGATATTGCTATTGGCGGCCCAAAAGCCAAGCTAGCGTTGAGTGAAATCAAAATCGGTATGCTGCCTGCCACTATTTCTCCCTATGTAGTCAGAACCATCGGCGAAAAAGCATCTCGCAGGCTGTTTATGACAGGCGAAATGGTGAATGCAGAGTGGGCATTAGCTCTGGGCTTTCTGAGTGAGGTTGTCGCAGAAGACACTCTTGATGCCCGCATCGACGAAATAGCAGGCATGCTGCTAAAAAATGCGCCCCAAGGACTCGGCAAAGCCAAACAGCTGGCATTCGATGTTTCTCAGGGTGAGATCAACGACACAATGATTGAAAATACCGTAAAATTGATCGCTGATGTGCGGGATTCAGATGAGGGCCGTGAAGGACTGAGCGCTTTTCTGGAAAAACGCGCGCCAAACTGGTAAAAAGACCACTCGTCAACATTCGTGTTGGATTTTTACACCTTTGACTTGAACATTCCATGTAATCTACGAGGAACACAACATGACTGAAAACAAAATCGTGCGTGTCGCCAACGCGCAAGGCTTCTGGGGCGACAGCCTGCTGGGGCCGCTGCGCCTGGTTGAAGAAGGACCGGTAGATTACCTGACCTTTGATTATCTCGCCGAAATCACCATGAGCATCATGCAAAAGCAAAAGATGCGCAAACCGGAAACCGGTTACGCCATGGACTTTCCTCCGATGGTGAAGAAAATCCTGACGACCTGTAAAGAAAAAGGCATCAAAATCATTGCCAATGCCGGTGGTGTAAACCCTAAAGCCTGCCTGGAAGCGACCAAACAGGTTGTTAAAGACCTGGGGCTCTCTGGAATCAAAATTGCTATTGTCGAAGGCGATGACATTATGGACCGCCTTGACGAACTGGCTGCCGCTGGTGAAAAGCTGGAAAACATGGATACCGGCGCCTCTCTCGATTCCATCCGCGATCGCATTACCAGCGCTAATGTCTACATCGGTGCAGCACAAATTGTTGAAGCCCTGAAAGACGGTGCAGACATTATTATTACTGGCCGTGCGGCCGACCCATCTCTGGTTGTCGCACCCCTTGTCTACGAGTTTGGCTGGTCACTCGAAGACTGGGATAAAGTCGCTGCCGCTACAATCATGGGCCACATTATGGAATGTGGCGCTCAGTGTACTGGTGGTAACTACACAGGCTGGAAACAGGTCAAAGACTTTGCCCGCATTGGCTATCCGATTTGTGAAGTCAGCGAAGACGGCAGCTTTGTGGTCACCAAACACGAAAATACCGGCGGCCTGGTATCGGTGGAAACTGTGACTTCGCAGCTTATGTACGAGCTTGGCGACCCGAACAATTATCTGAGCCCGGATTGTGTTGCCGATTTCACCACTATCAAGATGGTTCAGCAAGGTGAAAACCGTGTTGCGGTATCCGGTATCAAAGGCCGTCCTGCTACACCAACGTTCAAAGTCTCCATCTCGTATGCCAATGGCTACAAGATTCTCGGCACCCTGTGTATCACAGGCCCCGATGCTATCGAAAAGGCACACTTGATGAAAGATATCGTCTTTGAACGCATGGCCATGCACGGCGTGGAAATACCCGAAGAAGACCGGTTTCTGGAATTATTCGGCACCAATGTTCTGTATAAGGGCCTGGTTCCCGCCAATGATCAACCTCATGAAATCATGATGCGCATAGGCGCCAAGGGACAAGATCAAAAAGCTCTGGAAGTACTGGGCATGGAGATCGCGCCTTTGGTCACGTCTGGCCCTCCCGGACTCACTGGTTTTGCTGGTGGACGTCCACGCGCCACAGAAATTGTCGGTTACTGGCCCGCACTTATCGATAAAAGCTTGATCACCACCACCCACACTGTAGAGGAAGTATAACCATGGCTAAAGTACAGTTAATGGAAATTGCTATCGCACGTTCCGGTGACAAAGGTGATGGCAGCAATGTCGGCATCATGGGTAAAACACCCGCTATTTACGAGTTTCTGAAAGAAAACCTGACAGAAGAAGTTGTTAAGGACTTCTTCAAGGAGATCTGCTTCGGCAAAGTGAAACGTTTCGAGATACCGAACCTGCAAGTATTAAACTTTCTGTTGGACGACTCGCTCGGCGGCGGCGGTACTGAAACCCTGATTCTCGATGCACAGGGCAAAGTTCACGGACCCGGGTTGTTACATATGGAAATGGATGTGCCAGACGAGCTGCTACAATCTGTCCGTAATTAAGCGACACTGACCTCAATACTGTAAAGGGAAAATAACCCAATGACTGCTGCATTATCTGTACTGGAAAAACTGAAAATTCAGGCACAGAAGCAGCAAAAAAGGGTTATTTTCCCCGAACAGAATGATCCCAGAGTGCTCGAAGCAGCAGCAACCCTGCAAAGAGAGAACCTCTGTAAACCTGTCTTTCTTGTCACACCAGACGCGCCTACAGACTGCGAAATATTTTCAGAACAGCCGGAATATCAGCAGTGGCTAAACAAAGCTGAAGCCATACTGGTTGAACATCAGCGGAAGAAAAATCTTACCGCAGAACAAGCTCGACAGGCACTGAAAGAACCACTATTACTAGCAGCCGTATTACTGAATGCGGGTTATGTTGATGCGGGCATTGCAGGCTCCCTTGCCACTACTGCCAATGTCTTACGAGCCGGAATTAAAGGCGTCGGGCTAACCCCCGGCACTCATCTGGTATCCAGTACATTCCTGATGGAATGGCCCGACAAGGCGCTTACTTTCGGGGACTGCGCTGTAAACCCTGACCCAACGGCTGAGCAACTAGCTCAAATAGCCATAGACAGTGCTGCAACTCACTTCAAATTGACCGGAGAAACACCCAAAGTCGCCCTGCTCTCTTTCTCCACCAAAGGCTCGGCAGAGCATCCGAATATCGACAAGGTTCGCGAAGCACTCAGCCTTGTTAAGCAACAAAAACCCGAATTAGATATTGATGGTGAACTGCAGTTTGACGCCGCGTATGTCGAAGAAATCGGCACCCAAAAAGCACCGGGCTCGGCCGTAGCTGGCCACTGTAATGTATTCATCTTCCCCGACCTGGGCGCTGGCAACATAGGTTACAAAATTGCTGAACGATTAGGCGGCGCCAATGCTATTGGCCCGGTACTACAAGGCATGGCAAAACCCTGGCTGGATCTATCACGCGGCTGCAAGCCTTCAGATATTGTCGACGCCGCCGTGATCGGCGCCGTACTTGCCTAACGCTCTAAATACTGTAATTTATCCGGCACACCGTCCCAGTCCTCAGCATCGGGCAACGGTTCTTTTAGCTCAGAAATAACCGGCCAAATATTCGCCAGCTCGGCGTTCAGTTGCAAAAACTCCTGCTGCCCTTCCGGGAGATCCTCTTCCGCAAAAATGGCTTCCACCGGGCACTCCGGCTCACATAAAGCGCAATCGATACACTCGTCAGGATGAATAACTAAAAAATTGGGGCCCTCGTAAAAACAATCTACGGGACAAACCTCAACGCAATCCGTATGTTTGCATTTAATGCAATTTTCAGTGACAACAAAAGTCATTTGGGACTACCTTTATTTATTAATTTAACTGGTCCATAAAAGCGGATAAATTTCAATAACCCGTATTGCGAGAAACTTCCCCGTCTGACAACTCCATAAAGGAAATCCCTTCCATTTTTACTGGTACACCGCCATAGTGTTTTCCTTCAAGTCCTTCTGTAAAAAAACCTGCAGTCGTCATAAGAGTTGCGCCTTCAATCCATCCTGCATTGCAATCAATCTTGAGCTAGAGAGCGCGGCTGTGCGCAAATAAAGAGTTTTCTGATATTCAGGATTATTCATTAAGGCTATGAAACTCGACACCGATGGGTATTCAACAATAAGAATATCGTCCCAGTGCTCATCAGCCGTCATGATTAAATCGGCGACAGCATGGCCCGCATAAACTATTTTTACAGGAACCTTTTCAACCAATGGCATCGTCGCCTTAGCGTACATTCCATAAGCCTCGCTACCGGAACAGGGCTCACCCACAAAGCCTTCCGGAAAATCAGCCTGATCCCTGTAACGCAGCAAGTTGAGCATCACAACCGGTTTATCTTGATCCAGTTCTGCCAGTTTAGAAATATCGATCACAATTGATCCCATTTGTATCAATTCCGCGTTGCCCGCTATTTAGCCCCCAGGCTCTGAAGAGCCAGAAAGCGACTTCTACCCCATCGATAAATTCGGCTGCCCGGTTGCCGCAGTAACCCCGCCGTCAACGGGAACAATTGCACCCGTCACATAAGAAGCGGCATCAGAAGCAAGAAAAGCGGCCACCTGAGCAATCTCTTCTGGTTGTGCTGCTCGCCCCATCGGTATCGCCCCGGTTACCTTCGCTATAAGAGGTGCATTCTCGGTAATAGGTGCTGACAACGGCGTATCAACAAAACCGGGGCAGACCGCATTAACACGAATGCCATCAACTGCATGATCAATCGCCAGTGCCCGGGTGTAATTAACAACACCACCTTTGGCGGCGTTATAACAACTCAGCCCGTAATCACCTGCCATTCCGGAAATAGACGCATTATTAATAATCACCCCACCACCTTGTTGACGCATATAGGGAATCGCGTAATGGCAACAGTGGTAAATGGAATAAAGATCGATCTCCAACACTCTCTTCCAGTCTTCAAATGCCAACTCGGGTGTTTTCGCCATAGCCGCAATTCCGGCGTTATTAAAAACAACATCGAGCCGACCTAACTTGGCGACTGTTGAATCCACCATGGTTTTTACTTGGGCGTTATCGCTGACATCGCACTTTAAAAAAATGGCATTATCGCTGCCCAATTCACTAACCAAGTCCAAACCCTTCTCTTCATTCAGGTCTACAACTGCAACTTTGCCACCATCCTCAACAAAAAGTCGGCAAAACGCCTCACCCATACCCGACGCACCACCAGTGACGATGGCCACTTTGTCCTGAAAACGTTTCATACGAAAATTTCCTGTTCCGGTTTCTGTTTTTTCACACTGAATCGGTGAAATTGATTGAACTTCACTTTGCTAATACATCGAAGCGCCCGCATCGACAGGTAAGATAATACCGTGCACATAACGAGCCTCGTCCGAAACCAACCAGCCAACAGCGTTGGCCACGTCTTCTGGCTGAATAGCTGCCACCGGCAAGCTGTGCATGCTTTTAATGATTTCCTGCGCTTGTTCTTTCGTTCCTCCGGTCCCACCACTAAACAGGTCGTAATAGAATTGATTCTCTGACATCGGCGTCGCTACCGAAGTGGGGCAAACCGTATTTACCCGGATATTATTTGGCCCCAACTCAGTCGCCAGCGCCCGGCCAAGGCCGGTAACTGCGTGTTTGGCCGTGGCATAATGTCCAAATCCAGCATTCCCACCTTTAATGCCGGCAACAGAAGATATCAAAACAATGTTTCCTCGCCCGGCCTCTAACATATGCGGTATGGCCGCTCGAGCGGTATTCCAGATACCCGTAACAGACACATCCATCATCCGCTGCCATTCGTTGTCGCTTAACTGATGGATGGGAACCCCGCCCGAAAAAACACCCGCGTTAGCAACCACAATATCCAGTCGGCCAAAACGAGCCATGATTTGCTCAACCACTTTTGACATATCATCAAATGATCGGACATCAGCCGCAAATGAAAGACATTTGCCACCGACCTCTTCTACCATGGCAATTGTTTTGTCTCTGTCATCAAGTGTCGTCGTTTGATAAGGAACTGTGTCGTCCGATTCTTTAAATCTACCGGTAATAGCTATTGAGACACCTGCTTTCGCTAATTTAATAGCAATAGCTCGGCCAATCCCGCGAGCTCCACCCGTTATCAATGCCACCTGGCCCTCCAGTGGTCGTTCCCCCATCACATTCCCCTCATCGTTATCGAATAAATATCAATCTGTTTTTTTAGTGAACACCAACATGCGTTCCATTCAACCTTGCACGTGAACAGATGTTCCACCATCAACCAGCAAATGCGCTCCCGTGGTAAAACTCGAGACAGGGCTGGATATGAACACCACCGAATCCGCTATTTCTTCAGCGGTCCCCAATCGACCAAACAAGCTGCTATCAACCGTTTTCTGGTAGAGGTCAGGCATGTTTTTTCGAATGTTGTCCCAAGCGCCATCTTTAAAATAAATATCTCCCGGTGCGATGACATTGACCCGAATACCGTCCTGCCCGAGCTCCAGCGAGAGAGATTTCATATAGTGTGTAATACAAGCCTTGCCTGCCGCGTACACAGGAAAATCTGGCGTGCCGTACGTTGACACTTTCGACCCAATATAAGTCAGCGCACCACACTCAGAACGCTTAAGAGCTGGCAACGCGGCCTCGATCAAACTGGCGGTAGCTTTAATATCAGTATCAATCATCACCTGCCAGTCGTGTGTTGAAAGACCACTGACGTTGTGTACCACAATATCCAGTTCACCTACTGACTTGACCCAATCCGCAAGCGCCTCGGCGTCATTGATATCTACCGAAGCGCCCCGGATAGTGACGTTGTAAACCGACATCCGCTGGCACATGGCATCTACCTTTGATTGTGATCTGCTGCAAAAGGCGACGTTAGCGCCTTCACGAGCGAAACACTCCACAATGGCCGCACCGATGCCGGCAGTGCCACCCGTAACGAGAACATTCAGCCCCGACAATTTAAGATCCATACATCCTCCGTTGATTAATACCCACCCAACAACCGTGAACCAGACCGATTAATCGACCAGATCCATCACCACTACCGGTATCTCTCGAGTTGTTTTTTTCTGGTATTCAATCTGGATAGGCTGCTCTTCTGTAATCGCTTTCCAGTATTCTTCACGTTCCGGGCTCGTAATCGTTCTTGCGACGGCCTTTGAATGAAAACCACCTACCTGTATTTCGCAGCTGGGGTTCGCCAACAGGTTTTTGTACCAAACGGGGTGCTCCACTGTCCCCCCCCTTGAAGCAACCACCACGTAATTGCCTTTAATGCGATAGTACTGCAGCACGTTCTGCCGCAGCTGCTTCGATTTTGCGCCGATAGCCGACAACATCAGACAGGGAACTATTCCACCGATGCCAATCAAGGCTGTGTCCCACATATGTGCTTGTTCAGGATCACGTTTATACAACTCCAGATGGGCTGCCAACTGCGCCTTAACCTCTTCCGGGAGCGCTGCCATCTCATCTTTTGTCTTTACGTCATTTTGATAATACAGATGATCTTTATCCATTTTTTTTCTCCTTATTCGGCGTATTAACAGCCGTTATCTGATTCAACTTTTTCTACCTGCCCCGATTGCGCTGATTTATAGAGCGCGTCAATCACTTTCATATTTTCAATAGCATCGTCTATACCCCAGCGAGGTTGAGTACCCGTCAGAACACATTCTGAAAAATGTTCCAACTGCACCGCATAACGATTCACGGCATCAAACTCAAATCGTTCGACGCCCTTATCAGTGGACAGTAGTACCGGCGCATCTTCATTCAGCATATGCGTCACCCGAATCACCCCTTTCGAGCCGTACACATTGAGATAGCAGATATACTCATGCTCCAGGCTAGACTTAACCGTCGCCAGTGCGCCAGATTCAAACATTAACGTTCCCAGAAAAGTGGCATCAACATCGTGACGAGTGCGTTGAGCACCAAACACCTGCGTTGGTGTCTCGCCCATTACCAATCGAGTTGCACAAACGGTGTAACAACCGGCATCAATGAACCCACCACCACCCAGCTCGGGCTTCCAGCGGATATTGTCTTCGTCAGCCGTAAAGTTCACCGTTAATGCCGAGCTGATATGAACAACATCGCCAATCACTCCTTCAACAACCCATTTAGCGGCCTGGTTCAGCTGAGGATTAAACCGGTGGGTAAAAGCTTCATAAAAAAGCACGTTGTGTTCGCTGAGAATTTGTTTAATCTCTCTCGCCTGCGCCGTATTTAGTGCCACAGGTTTTTCCAGCAAAATATGCTTGCCTGCTTCGGCTGTTTTGCGCGTCCACTCCAGGTGCATGGATATAGGCAGCGGATTAATCACCACATCAATGTCCGGGTCGTCCAATAATTCCTGATAGGAGCCATAGGCCTTCTCTACGCCACACTTGTCGGCAGCGCTTCTTGCGGCTTGCAGATTGCGGCTGGCTAAGGCCGTTACAACAGAGTTATCCGTTTCTCGCGCGGCGGGAATATGCGCAGACAGGCCAATATCCGCTGTACTTAAAATGCCATATCGAATTTTTTTCATAAAACCCCGTGGATTCCTCTCTACAGAACAATGCCTGATTTGATTTTTTGATCAATCAAGTCATTGCCCGGTTGACAGCTTTGGTCAAGGCTTGCTTTCTTGTCAGCAGGTAATTGTTGCCAGTTCCCCTTGCTCAGGCTGACGCCAGCTGTGACTTCCTTGATCCATTGATCCGTGGAGTCAACACCGCAGAATTCGGCAATAGTTCGAAGCTGTTTCTCAGGATTTGCACAGAAGCGGTCATAATCCACATGAAGCACTTGTTCATCAGGCATATTGGAAAATATGTCGAATCCTTTTTTGATGTCGGCAGACCATGCGTGACCAAGAATCTCAATGGGTATTGACCAGTTGTCCATGGCCTCCTTGGTCAAGTTTTCCGGCAATAAAAACTGAAATTCTTCAGGAACCTTATCGACGTGAGTTCGATCATCTGAAAGGAAGGGGTTCACTCCCATATACTCCTCAAGTTTTTGTCCCATGATGACAAACTTGAACCCGACATGATTCCGCATTGAGTAGCAGGTATCCCTGCCATCCCGAAACATGTGTATATATCGGGATTCGGGCCACATCTTTAGCATTTCCTCAACATAGACGATGCTGGTTCCAGAGCGTTCGACCCAGACTTTCTTGTCAAGACGAAGCATCAGCCATGCCCACAGGTCTTCATAGTGCTGTCGTATACCCTGGAGAGGTTGAGCTCGCACCACAGGCTCCAGCTCGTCGTAGAGTTGATCAGGGTAATCTGAAATATGGGGCAGGAATGTCATGCACAAGGCGGGAACATAAGTTTGTGCGTTGAATTTTGCCCCGTTTTTTTTGTAGGGGTAAAGCATTTCCTGATATGGACAACCCAATCTCAGCATGTGATTCATCAGGTCGGGCTTCAGATTGATGCGGCGCCAGAAATCTTCACCGTCTATTTTTTCTTCCGTAAACGCCCAATCCAAGTTTGACTGAAGATTACACACATCAATAAGAAATTCGGAAACACTGAGTATGTCCGTGTGCTGATTAAGTAGACTTGACATCATGGTAGAGCCACAACGTCCTGAACTCGCAATGATTGTACCGCTCATGATTTATTCCTTTACTAAAAAAATACGCCTGCTAAGGCTTTTATTATGTTTCTGCTAAACCCCGTTAAAGAACTGTGCCATCGGCGATGCGACGTTCGATTAATTCCATCCCGGGACGGCAGGCTTCCAACAGAATTTTCTGCTGATCCTCAGGTAATTTCTTCCATGCGCCACCACTTTTCTTAACTTTACTGGCAGTGGAATTCAGCCAGTCCTCAGGGCAATCCACCCCCAGGAACTCAACGACGGTTTTCAGCTGTTCGACAGGGTTGTCACAAAACCGGTCGTAGTCGATATGGATTACATTCTCTTTGGGTAGGGAGGCTAAGGTTTCAAACCCCTGTTTAATGTTGTCAGACCACATTCCTCCAATCATGTCCAACGGTAGAACGTATTTATCAAACGCCTCTACATCGAAACACTCGGGCAAGAGGAAACGAAGATGCGAAGGAACCTTGTCTACATTTTCACGATCGTCAGAAAAGTATGGGGATACTCCCAGATACTCTTTTATTGCCTCTCCGCCAAGGACTATCTTGAAGCCTTCGTGCACGGACATTGATCGAGCCGTGTCCATACCATTTCTGAACACATGAATGTATTTTCCTTCAGGCCAAACCTTCCTTATCTCACTAGCAAATGGAACACTACCTCCGGATCTTTCAACCCAGGTTTTTTTGCCGAACTTGTTCATCAGTATGGCAAACAGGTCTTCAAAATGATCACGAAGGCTTTGCACAGGTTGCGCTATGACTTGAGGTTCCAGCTCATCGCAAAGCGCATCGTGGTCATCCGTAAGATGGGGCAACATTGTCATTTGCAATGAAGGCACTCCGGTTTGTGCTGAAAACCGCGAATTCGGATCACGGTAGGGATAAAGCATTTCCGGGTAGGGTCGATCATTTGCGAGCAGGACATTCATTATCGGCGGTTTAAAATTTATCCGCTGCCAGAATTCCTGACCGTCGATTTTTTCACTCCCAAATGCTGCATCAAGTTCATAACCGTTACTCGCAATATCAATAAAAAACTCTGAAACACTGAGAATGTCTGCGTGTGTATTAATCAGATTCGACATCATGGTTGAGCCACAACGGCCTGAACTAATAATGAATGCGCCCGTCATTTTCACCCCTTATATTTTTCAATTTGGTTTTAATATCTATTTGTTTTTGCTAACTATTCGATTTTTTACTTGCTTTATTAAGCGCCCAAAATGCCCTTATAAGCATTCATTACAGCGTCCACTACGGACTTCTCACCACTGACCTCTGCAATGCCGTCTGCAGTCAATGCTTGTAGCGTGCACTGCCCGGTAGCAACCAGTGCCCAATCAGAAAACGGCAGCCGAATTTGCATATCAGAATCTGCTGGGGCCTGTGCCAAAAACTCTACAGCGCCATTTCGAATAGCCAATCCGTACCCGACACCCTGATCCGTAAAATGTATCAGTACCGTCGCAGACAGTTGTTCAACACCCTCAGGGTTAAAGTGATTTTCCATCAGTTTGACAATAGTGGCGGGTGAAGAGTTAGCAACGGTAGCCGGATGCATATTGGTCAATGGCGCTTTTTCTGGCCGTTGAGGGGCTGGAATTTTGCCTTCCAGCTCACAGGCTTCTGTTAGAAGGAAGTTACGCGTTTGAATACCACTGCGTGTTGTTTGTGCCATTTTTCGCAACACGTCGGCTTTCAATTGTTTTGCCTCTGTATTGTCAGGTTCAACACTCAGCGCGTACGACATCAGCTTGGCAACCAGATTGTATTGCTTCGCCGCCATGGCTTTGCGGCCACGATTTATTACCGCATCAACACCACCAAAACCTTCGACGATAACCTCGCCCATCTCCTGCTGAGTGGGTGGATGTAAATCTGCAGTATCCGTTGCCCACCAACCAATAACACCCAAATAAATACCACGAACAATGTATTCCACATCAATATAGGCAGGAAACAGCGCAAGGTTTTCGTTCACATGTTTAGGCAGGTGAATCTGCTGCACCAAGTCGTCGGGACTCAAACCACGGTTGATCCCTTGCAGCGTTTGCTGAAATAAGAATGCATAGGCGTCGCGATGTAAAGTGGCTAGCTCATAGACATTTTCTTTCCCGGAAACCGGATTTCCATGACAGCCAATCAGGTGTTCAGGGCAGATTTCACGTATCTTATCGATACCCTCAATCAGGTTAACCGGGTTTCGATACTCACCGCCTCGCAAGGTATACAGCGGAAACATCACCGGCATAATCGCGGTGTTGTGTTGTATCAAGTCATATTCAGGGAAATAGCTGATCAGGCTATCGGGAGCATCGGCCATGGCATGATGAAAACAAACTTTGACGCCATTACTAATTCGAAATAAAGTAAGCGAACATTACCCGGAGATATAAGCCAAATCCGGATGGCCAAAAAACGATTTCAATAGTCGTGGCAATTTTTGCAAACGTCGAAGCTGCCGGTAAACAGTGCTCCGAAGTTGTTCTTTGCTGTTAATGATCTTTTTACCGACGTGATGGTATTTGATATAGCCCCAAACAGACTCGTCAGGATTCAGCTCCGGCGAGTACGGCGGCAGGAAGAACAACCTGAGCTTGCCGTCGAGACTCTCAACATAGTCTCGAACCCGACGAGCATGATGAACCGGGTGGTTATCGAGGATCAGGAAAACCGGCTTGTCAACGTCTTGCACCAGAGCCTTGAGGAAACCAAGAAACGCATCGGTGTTCATGTTGCCCTGAATGGTCTTAAAGCGAAGCTCGCCGCGAGGCGAGATGGCCGAGATCAGATTGATGCTGAAGCGACTGCCCGTATTACGGATGATCGGAGTTTCACCCCTGGGTGCCCAGGTGGTGCCACTGTGATAATCAGACCGAATGCTGGCTTCATCGCCGAAATAGATGGTGGCGCCGACTTTTTTTGCTTCCTTGCGAATTTCCGGGTAGGTCTCTTCTTTCCATTGTTTCACGGCCTCTGGCTTTTGCTGGTAGGCCCGATGCAGGGGTTTCTGAGGCGTCAGCCCCAGGTTTCGAAGCAGACGACCGACCGAGACATCGCTTAACCGGACGTTGAACTTTTGCCGGATGAGCTCACGCACTCGGCCCCGAGTCCACAGGGCAAAATCAAACTTCAACTGGTCCGGCGTAAAGGTCGTTATCCAGATATACAGCTCCCGGATCTGAGCACCGCTCAGTTTCTTGGGACGACCGGAAATCTGCTTGGCCTTGAGCGCGTCAAAGCCACCCTCGCGGTAGGCAGCCAGCCATTCATAGATTCGTGCTCGGCTCATCCCCAGCGCTTTGATGACGACTTCTGGACTCTCGCCATCCATGACCCGTTGAACGGCGCGAACGCGAATGGCTTCTAATGTTTTGTGATCAAGTTTACGACCGTCATCGTGGCGCATGTGTGTAAATATCCGATAAGCTTGGCGAACGGAGCCTACATTATAAATGATGTTCGCTTACTTTCGAACCCATTAGTAATAACTACTTCATCGCCATCCTGAACTTCGTGAGTAACCGGCAAATGGCCATTAACATTTAGTGCAGGGTCTTCAAACTGGGGAATACAAAAGCCGTAGGTTGCTGATGAATCTGGGCCTGTTTTAGGCAAGTACATACCCATCTGCTTAATGGCTCGATCAACTGCATGGCGCAATGTACCCGGATCAACTAATCCAAAAATACTGTTTTCAGTTTGCGGGTGCCCGTAAATAGGAATGTCCCGATCGGGGTGAGCTTCAAGAATAGCTCTGGCTCCACCGGTGTAATGATTGTGGGAGAAAATAATGGCTACAATAGGTTTGTCGCTGATTTCAGCTTTACGCCTGAGCAACTCTTCACCACAACCGCGATTTAAACCCGTATCAATAAGAATAAATCCGCTATCACTTTCAACCAGGGTAAAGTTCGCGACTGCAAAACCCGTCAGGCAATGCACGCCATCACGAACCTTCTGCATCTTAACTTGGCCCCAAGGGCCTTCCACCATGATCCGGTTATAGTCTTCATTGAGAACCGCACCATGCCCGGCAGTACCCGTCTTATCGTCCATTTCACCTCGGTAAAATCGGGGTGGCTGGTAATTATTTTCCATGGGTTAATTCCTATCTCTTTGAATTTTTTATTTGAATTTTATTTATTGTTTAATCGCAAAAGCCTGGACGTAATCACCTATTGGAGACCCCATGGTACCGGCCCCTCCCGCCACAATAACCACGAACTGGCGGCCACTAGCGGGCGAAACATACGTCATCGGGTTGGCACTTCCACCTGTCGGCAGGCGAGCTTTCCAAACCACTTTACCTGTACGAATATCAAACGCTCTAATTGCCCGCTCGTGGGTAGCGCCAATAAAGGCAAGACCGCTGCGCGTGGTAAAAGAGCCACCAAAATTGGGCGAGCCTATAGTTAGCGGGACTCCATACTCTGTACCCAAAGGCCCACTGTCCCGCCCTGTACCAAGAGGTACTGACCACAGAAGTTTGCGGGTAGTGAGATCAACAGCACTCATGCGGCCATAAGGTGGTTCGTTACAAGGCACTTGTAACGGTGAAACAAAAGTACCCCAAACAAACGAGTACGGTGTTCCATGCATTGGCGCACCGCTAATATGGTATTGCTGCTGCTCGTCATTGTTAGATGCTTCTCGAGGAATCAACTTAATCATAGAGCCAATATGCATATTGTTGACCAACATCACGCCGTGTTCAGGGTCGACCGACACGCCTCCCCAATTCATGCCACCACCCACACCGGGGTAAACGAGCGTGAATTTTTCCGAACCAATCGGCGTGTAAGGGCCTTCATAACGAATCTGATGAAACAGAATACGACACCACAGCTGGTCAAAGGGGGTGATACCCCACATATCCTTTTCTTCCAAAGTCTCGGTAGAAAATGACGGCATTTCCGTCGAAACAGGCTGTGTGGGAGACATCCAATCACCGGACATGGCATCGTTAGGAACGGGTTGCTCCTCTACATCAGCCAATAGTTCGCCAGTGCGGCGATCCAACATAAAGACTTGACCCTGTTTCGTGGGCTGCAGCAGTGCCGGTACTTTTTTGCCGTCCACTTGAACATCTACTAATGTGGGTTGTGACGCTACATCGTAATCCCAAAGATCATGGTGCACCGTTTGGTAATGCCATTGCGGCTCACCAGTTTCAGCATTCAAAGCAACAATAGAGGAACTGTATTTATCCATCTCCGCAGTGCGATGACCGCCCCAGTGATCAGGCGTTGCATTACCGGTTGGCACATAAACCATGCCTAGTTCTTCATCGCCGCTCATTGGTCCCCAACTATTAGGCGTGCCACGAGTGTAGATTTCACCCTCTTCTGGTTCACCGTGCTTGCCTGGGCGCCCCAAATCCCAAGCCCATGCAAACTCTCCGGTAATCACATCAAAGGCACGAATCACTCCGGACGGTTCACCAACCATCACGTTGTCGGCAATCCAGCCATTAATCACCACGTTATTACGGACTACAGTCGGTGCCGAACTCATATAGGAAAAGCCCGGATCTAATTTGCCCATACCGCGTTTTAGATCAACCATACCGTTGTTACCAAAGGACTGGCACAACTTACCGGTGTTTGCATCGACTGCGAAAAGGCGAGTATCAAAAGCTGCCGCGATAATACGCTGAGGACATTCACTGGCAGATTCTGATTCAGCATAGGCGACTCCACGGCAAGTTCTCACCACTGAGCCTCCTGTAGGGTCAACCTCGGGATCGTAGCGCCAGCGCTCTTTTCCTGTTTCAGGGTCCAGCGCTATAACAATATTGGTTTGGGTGCAAAGATACAGCGTGTCATTAACCATCAACGGTGTAGCTTGAAAATGGCTTTTTTGACCTTTTTGAACAACCCCGGTTCGATAGCTCCAGGCTGGCTCCAGTTGATCGATATTTTCAAGATTGATTTGCGTTAATGGCGAAAATCGAGTGCCTGCCAGGGTGTTGCCATAATGCGGCCATTCACCATTTTCAGGGCCAATAAGTCTTGCATCGACAGCAGTATCAACGGTCTGAGGAAACTCCCCTGGCTCGTCGTTAGGTTTTAACGCCGACCCCAACAGAAGCAGTAAACTGGCGATAGAAATCACCAGGCATACTTTTGCGCCAGCAATAATCCCACCAGAGGATCGCAGCCATCGCGATATATAAGGAAAGGCCAGCCAGATACCAAAACCTGCCGGAATACATACCCGCGGCGCCAGTGCCCAACCATCAAATCCGGCTTCATAGATCGACCATATGAACGTGATCAAGACAAACAGCGAATACAACCATAAAGAAGATGCTTTCCCCCTCCACAACTGGATGCCCGCGCCAAGCACAATAAGCCCACTAATAAGGTAATAAGAAGAACCACCGAGCAAAACCAGCTTCATACCACCGCCGATAAGCCCGAGAGCAAATAATGACAATAAGGCTGCAAGAACCCATGGTCGTCTGTTTTTTGTTGAAACGGTTTTCATTCATTACCCTCTTTTTGTCGATTCTGCGGCGACTTTTTCACTCTATTTAGCGGTCACACTGCCCCGTTTTATGGCATTAAGTTTATCCAGATAATACCGGCATTCCTCATGGAGCTTTGCACGGGTGACGTGATAATCAGACTCAAGATCGCAGACTAATCTACCACCATGCTGCCCGCTGTGGGACTATCAATATCGATTCCAGGCATGCTTGTTATACACGTCTATTTCACCTAACCCCGAAAAACAAACAGATGTGTTTTTTTGTTTGCCAAAAATTGCCTTCCAATAACCGGCTAGAGCGTAACATGTAACTGACCAGTTGAACAATGAGGGTGAGGCCATCCGTTAGCAACTTAGATAACCCCACCCACACGTCTCCTTTTTACAATCTATCGCTTCTTTTAGAACCTGTAAGTGATATCGGCACTCCACATACGGGGTGGCCCATCAAACCCATAACGGTAACCGCCAATGCCATTCAACAGGAAAATCGAGGTCTCGTACTGCTTATCTGCGAGGTTTTTCACCGACAGAGACACTTCCCATTTTTCAGCGCTATCCAACAAATACGCTCTGGCATTCACCGTTCCATAACCATCCACTGTGGAGGCCGGGTTATCGGCAGGGTCATTGGTAAACTCATCTCTGGCACGACCGTCTAACTGCAGCCCCATAATGTTGTCGCCAACGTAAAACTCATAGTTAATCGAACCAGCCAATGTCCAGGATGGTGCAATTGGCATTTCCCAATCATCCACAAACCCCGCACTGTTCGGTACGTCGTAGAGTGTGGATTCCAAAATGCCTGCGTTTAGTTTCAGAGTCAGACCTTCGATAGGTCTAACGGTTAAATCGAACTCTGCACCATAGAGTTCAGCATCGCTATTGGTGAGATATGATCCAATATCAATAAAGCTGAGGGTGTGGTAGTCGGTGTAGTCATAATAAAACGCCGCCGCATTCAAACTCGCTTTTTGATCCCAGAACGTGGTTTTTATTCCCACTTCATAAGCAATCAGTTCTTCTTCTTTATAAAAGTAATCATCTATCGCCAACCCAGCCGATACAAAGCCATGGTTATAACCCGGTGCTTTGGTACCGCGACTAATAGAGCCGTAAATCAACATATCGTCGGTAGGCTTGTAGTCCAGCTCGATTTTGGCGTTCCATGAATCCTTGCTAAAACTGTTACCGCCAGTAGTATCGTTCAATAGATCTTCCGACAGCAGAGCACCACCGGCAACATCAGTTGTATGCTTAAACGCTGCCCACTGGTCGCGACCTGGCGCACCGGTTGGTGAGCCGTATTGCGCAAAACGAGAGTCCATCTCTTTTTCATCTTTAGAAAACCGAACACCGGCAACCAAAGTGAATTTTTCATTGAGGTCAAATTCTCCGTTAGCAAAAACGGCGTAGCCTTTCAGTTCCTGTTTTGCATCGGCATCAAACAACAAGCCGCCAGGCAAGCCAATTAAATGCCCCACATCCACAAATAATGGCGCAATCTGATCAACATTCTGACTTTGCTCCAGATAATAGGCACCCACGGTATAGCGCTGCTCTCCCAGGTCGATAAACGCCCGCAGCTCTTGTGAGAACTGATGACTGGAGTTGTCGTAATGGGTTTGACACAGCCACGCCTGAATACCGTCGCAGTCCTCCAACAGGTCACGTGTGTATTCGTTATAAGCCGTGACCGAAGTAAGTTCGACACTATCGGAAATGGCCCAATCCAGCGTGTTGGACACTGTTCTAGAACGCGCACGCTTGAGCTCTCTGGGTCCACCTTGATCCACTTCTTTGTATTTGTGAACAGGAGCAAAACCAAAGCCATCGAGTGTGCCCTTAGGTAACGTACTTAACAAACCATCGGTAGGGCTTTGAGTAATGGCGTCGCGCCATACACCAGAGGTATTACCTTGCGAAATACTCTGACTGATTTTCAGCACATCGGAAATGTTCTCTGTTGGCTGAAATGCCAGCGTCAAGCGCACGGACTCATTATCCGTTTCTCCGGCGTCGGGTTGATTGCCTGTTTGGTGATCAAGGTAACCATCACTCTTGGAGGTATAACCCGCAATACGGAACTGAAAATTATCCGTCACAGGAACGTTAACAAAGCCGGAAACACGTCGAGTAGCATAAGATCCAAAGCCTACTTTAATTTCGCCCTCAAACTCCTCTGTCGGGTCGTTGCTGATAAAGTGCATCACGCCGCCCGTACTGTTACGGCCAAATAAAGTGCCCTGTGGTCCACGCAAGACTTCCACACGCTCCTGATCGTAAAGCGGAAACGAACCGGCACCTGTGGTAACAAAATACACATCGTCAACATAGGTGGCGATCGGAGCTTCAGTGGCATCGTTGTAGTCGTTCTGAGTCACGCCTCGGATGGAGTAGTTAGGGTTGGTACCCGGGCCAAAAATGGCCGTGTGTTCAATATTAGGGATAAAGTTAACTATGTCATTCGAACTCTGCATACCTAAAGCTGATAACTCATCTCCCGATAAGGCCGAAACAGAAATACCCAGATCACTAGTGCTTTGCTCCCGCTTCTGAGCCGTCACGACCACTTCTTCAACAGTCGAGGCAATGGCCCTTCTTTTAGGTTGATCTTCGGCTAATGCCCCACTGGCAAGGCTGGCTGCCAACAGTGCGCTCACCCCCATCGTGCTCGCTAAATAACGCTTATTCTTATTCATGATATTCACTCTCTATTTTTTATGTGACGCCACCGTTATGGTGGCTATCGAGCCAGTACCCTACTACTCACTACCCGGATACCGGATTTCGACTCTTTTATCGCAACGAATATTTTTAAAAAAATGCTAAATTTCAACGATCTACTCTTGCTGAAACCTCTGTTATGCACACCCTATAATCAAGCGGCTCATAGGTATTTCGCCCTCTTGCATCAACTGGTTAACACTGACCAGGTCAACAGCATGAAACATCACCAAAGCGCCTAATAAAGGCCACGATTTTTCATAGCTCTTTCAGTGCAGCCGTCTCCACAGCCCTATGTTTTTTGCGAACAGGAATACGTTATGAGCGTTATTCATCGATCAACATATAAAACTCGAACGCCGTTTTGTATGACATAGAACTGTCACCTGAACTGTGACTAACACATTCCAGTTTTTCTAATTTTTATATCGCTCTCATCCTTATCAAGCACCTGCTGTGCGCTCCACCTTCACGGGCACACCGGTCATCCAGGCCATATAGCTTCGAGGCTCATGGGTATCTGCTCCCGTCGGGATCAGCTGGTTGTAGTTGGCACCCGGTTTATTTGAGGCTACTTTCAGACCGAACGCTTTCTTGTGACCAAAACCATGGGTCATCGCAACCGCTCCGGGGCGAAGATCGTTATTTATCAGCACCTGTGTCTCGACGCTGCCGTAATCGTTATAGACACGGATGGCATCTCCATCGAATAGCCCCAGCCGCTCGGCGTCTGACCCGGATATATTTAATGGGTTGGCGTTATTGATACCCTTGCGGAACATAGGCACATTACTTAACCAGCCGTTATGCATATGAATGGTGCGCATGCTCACCAGCTTCAATGTATCCGGACCTTCATTTTGCAGTTGAATGAAAATCTGTTCGCAGCGGTTCTGTAATCCAGCTTCTGCAAAATTAGGTGGGCAGCAATTAATTTTTCCATCCTGATGAAAGATGGCTTTTTCGTAAACGGTGCTCTTGGGCGACTGTTCAATCATCGCTGTGCGGTGAGGCATTTGACTGATTTTGTCAGTGGAGAGATCACGGCTGGCCAGCATTTGATTAAGCGTTGAAAAACCATTTTCGTTCAACTCGCGCTCAAACAGTTCACTGGGCCCCATCTCTAATGCCAGCTTGCACAAAATCCACCAGTCATCACGACGTTCGTGTTTCGGAGCAACAAGGGTCTCGGTGTGCTGCACATAAGGTCTTAACTGTGCGCCATTGGAAAACAAATTAATGTCTTCGCGCTCTAGCCAGTCCGTCGCAGGGTAAACGTAATCACACATCTCCACCGTGTCAGTCGGCATGATGTCGGTAGCAACCATTACCTCAAGCTTTCTAAATGCATCTCTAAGCTTTGCTTCCGCAGGTACTGACAACAGTGGATTACCCGTGAGCACAACAAGGGCCTTTATATCGCCGTTGTTAATCAGCTCTGGAAGGACAGTAGTGGGCAGAGGGTTATAGTTATGAGCAAGGGTTAGAGTACCAACCGATGTTTCGATAGAAATCTCTTTTTCGGGCAGGGGTCCATCTGTTCGACAAAACCCATCGGGCAGGTAAGTGCCACCCTCCTTGCCAAGATTACCCGTCAGAAAATTGATCATTTCCGACAACCAGAAAGCCATCGTACCCTGGCGCCCTTGATTGACGCCGGTTGAGATATAAACAGCGGCCCCGTCTGCAGCCATATATTCGACTGCAACTTCGCGTATGGTATCGGCATCAATACCGGTAACCGTTGCAACCCGCTCAGCGGGATACTTCGCCGCGAAGTCCAAGACTCCGTCCACATTTTTTCCATATCGCTCGATCAGAGCTTGATCGAAGCCTCCGCGAACATTGATTTCATTTAATAGCGCGGCCAGAAAATACACATCGGTATCGGGTTTTATTCTGAGGGTCTCGCCAGTTTCCGGTGTTGAAGATTCAATTTTTCGCGGATTAACAAAACGAACCTTGCCCCCTCTAGCCTTGATCTGCTTAAGGGTATCGCCATTGTCGTTAGGAACTGACACCAGACTCCAGTGGGAGACCTTGGGGTTAGATCCAATACATAAAAGATATTCGGTGTTATAGAGGTCAGGGGCCATCCAGATAGACGGGCTGCCATACATCTCACCTGCGGCATAACTTTTGTTACTGAAATCCTGAGACAGCGGATTAAAAATCATCCGAGTCGGTATCTGCTCGAAAAAGCTGCCTACCAACCCATATAAGCGGGAGTTAAATCCTATAGGGTTGCCAAAATATACGGCGATAGAATCGGGCCCGTATTTATCTCGTACTGCTCGTAACTTCTCTCCTGCCTCCGCCAGAGATTGCTCCCAGGGAATTCGCTCAAAATCACCCTTGTCTTCAGCGCGTGAGTTTTTCCTTTTTAGTGGATAATTCAATCTGTCAGGATCGTTGTGCACTTCCAGCCACGACAACCCTTTATTGCAAGGTGTGCCCTTGCAGGGGTGGTCCGGGTTCGGTTTTAATTTTGTCACTTCTCCCTGATCATCCAGCTCGGCAAGCATGGGGCAATAGGGTTCACAAATTCTGCAAAATGTTTCTTTTTGAGCAGTCATCTACACTATCCTCAGAAAATAATTAAATTTTCAGGCACGTTCCGCCTTCAAATTTGAGCACTTAATTCCCACCGGCCACGGCCAACATCTCATGTACAGCGGTGAGCTTTACTCTGGGTCTGTTTTGAGCCCGACCGGCAACCCGCTCTTGATGATCGATTTTTCCCCAGGCCTTTTTATCAACAACATTTGGCTGTCGTTCAGCAACAAGATCAGCCACCTCCATATAATTAAGTGCACTAATATTGAGCTGATTGTTTTTCAGATCTTTGAGAAAACATTGCACCGTATCCCGGGCACATTTTTTATTGGAGCCGATAACGCCTTTGGCGCCGCGCTTTATCCAACCGGTTACATAAACACCTTTCAGCGGTCGGCCTTGATCGATCACTCGACCGCCCTCGTTCTCGATGACACCGTATCGGCTATCAAAAGGTAACCCCGGGAATGGCGTACCGCGATAACCAATCGCTCTGAGAATCAAACCAGCATCGAGCAACGATTCTTTTTCGGTAGCCCGCGGCTGTAACTGACCGTTTTCGTCATGCACCAGGTGGTTGGCAACAACCAACACCTGCTCAACACGGCCATTGCCAACGAGTTCAATCGGCGAGGATAGAAATCGAAACACAATGCGTTTATTTCCCGCAGTGGGTACAGATTTAGCCAAACGCTGCAAAGTGACGACTTTGCGACGAGTCACCCAATCGGCATCGTCTAAAACAACTTCATTAGCCTCGGGAAGATCATCTGCTTCAACGACAACGTCGACACCTTTAATGTGCTCCAGCTCCTCAAGCTCGGGGTTATTAAACGCGCCTTGTAGATGGCCGCGACGCCCCAGTAATACCACTTCTTCTATCTTGCTATTGCGCAGCGCTTCAAGCGCGTAGTCAGCAATATCGGTGCGCTCAAGTTCGTCGACAGGCATGGTTAGAATACGCGCAACATCAATCGCTACGTTCCCGTTTCCTACGACGATTGCTCTCTTACAAGACAAATCAAACTTAAGATTGCTGTAATCAGGGTGCCCGTTGTACCAAGCAACAAATTCTCGTGCCGCCCAACATCCATCCAACTCTTCCTCCCCAGGAATACCCAACCGGGTATCGCTGCTAGCACCGGTTGCATAAAATACGGCGTCGTACCAATCCGTTAGTTCCGAGTGACGAATATGTTTTCCGACTTCCACGTTGCCAAAAAAGCGAATTTCCGGACGTTTAAATACGAAACCGAATTGACGGTCGACAACTAACTTCTTCTCAGGATGATCCGGAGCAACCCCGGCCCTGACCAGCCCCCAAGGTGTTGGCAAACGCTCAAAAATATCAATCGAGACCTCAATGTCATGCTGTTCTAACAGCTGTTCTGCGGCATACATGGCAGCGGGGCCACTACCCACAATGGCAACCCGGCAGGAAATATTTGCGACGCTCATGCGGCCACCCCGGAGTGAGAAGTTTTTTGTGCCAGATCGATAAAATATTCGCGGTTAATATCTTCATAGTGCCGCCATTTTTCAGGCAACGAACCGGCCTCATAAATCGCCAAAACCGGGCAAGCTTTGACACAGGCACCGCAATCTATACATACCTCTGGATCAATGTATAATTGCTCGGCAGTCTCAAATTTTTTGTCGTCTGGACCCGGGCTGATACAGTCGACTGGACAAATCTCCAGGCAAGAGTAGTCCGCCACACAGGGTGCGGTTATCACGTAAGCCATGTTGTTTCCTCTCTAAGAAATTTCCCGCGCACTAAAACATAGGCGCAAAATTATCGAATATTATTTACCCCATATCGCCTCGAAAGCCCGATAGACTTTTTCCCAGTTATTGTCACGGTCAGAGATGCAAGCATCCCCGGATTGAATAGCACCTTGTAAAGACACCACACCAGTCATCACGTCAGCCCATTTTGAGTGCGATAGCTCAAGATGTACCGCGCAATCACCGGGGTCTGAATCGATATATTCAGCCGCTCCTCGCCTCAATGCCAAACCAAACGAACAGTTGAAATCGGTAAATGTGAATTTAATGGTTACTTCAAGATCGTTGATCGGTTTTGGGTCGACATTATTTTCAAGTAATTTAATGAAAGTTCCCGGCGGGGTTTTAAGCACCATGTCAGGGTTGGCTGGCGGCAGAAAATCATTGGCAGGCGGAAGGTTCTTGTCGATTTTCCCTTCCAGATGCAGTGCATTAGTCAGCAGAAAATTACGGGTTTGTATACCTGTACGCGTGGCTTGCGCCATTTTTCGCAACGCATCTGCCTTCACTTGTCTGGCCCGGCTGTTCTCTGGGTCAACGATTAACACTGAAGATAATAGTTTCGCTGCGAGATTATATTTTTTCTGATGAAACGCCAATTCGGCCCGGTCGATGACGTTATCGGCGCCACCAAAGCCTTCTAATATAATCTGGTGATATTCTTCTGGCTGAGGCGGGTGAAGGTCTGCGGGATCTCCCGCCCACCAGCCTACGAACCCGCGATAGATACCACGGATAATATATTCCAGATCAATATAGGCTGGAAAAAGAAATTCCTTCTCCTGAAGGTATTTGGGGAGCTTGATTTCTGCTATCAGTCGCTCGGGATTTAAACCAAGGTTAATACCCCGCACTGTCTGCTGATAAAGAAAGGCGTAGGCATCTCGATGAGCGGTTGCCATCTCGTACACTTCTTCTTTGCCAACGACGGGAAAGCCGTGACACCCGATCATATATTCCGGCTTGATCTTACGAATGCAATCAATACCGGCAATCAGGTCCTGCGGAATCCTGTAGGTTTCAGCCCGTAATGTATAAAGCGGAAACAGCATGGGCATGATCGCCGCATTGTGTGTCACCAGGTCGTAATCGGCATAATGCACAATCAAGCTATCAGTCGCATCAGACGAGGTATGATAAAAAGTGATACTGACACCGTCGATGTTGATCTTCTCACCATCGGCAACAAGGTGCGTCGGTGACATGTGCCCGATGCCATTTAGCTCGGGAGTATCAAAAACCGGAGAATTAAACCCGTACATTACCCGGGCATCGTCCCCTTCCTCCGGCAAATACTGCCCCACCTGCGTTTGCCCACCCCGCATGGTGGCGGCATTCTTAAAGCCCAGTAAGTTCTGCTCTACCAGAGGATGACTATATATAAAGACATCGGGATATGCCTCGGCTATCGCCGCGGCCCCTGCTGTGTAGTGGTGGTGAGAATAGATAATAGCAACAATAGGCTTGTCACTAAATTCAGCTTTGAGTCTTAACAACTCTTGGCCACTGCCAAGGTTAGTACCGGTGTCTACAAGAATCCACCCATTCTCACTTTCAACAAAAGTGCTATTGGCATAACCAAAACCGGTCACTACCTGAACGCCCGGACATACAGGTTTGCACTCAACCTTTCCCCATGAGCCATCCCGAATAAAGGCCAGGTAGTCTTCATTCACCAAGGCCCCATTGTCGGCCCGGGTTACTTTATGGTCTAAACCACCACGGTAAAACAATGGTTCGGCCAACGCTGTAATGCTGAATGGTTTATTCATCTTTCACTCGTATATTCGTGCAGGCTTCAAAATCAACCGTGCTTGTCTTCCACTCTTATTTCGGGGAATTTTTCAAAGTAGTAAGGATAACGAGCGCGAATTTCTTCACGGGTTACACTAAAATCCTTCTCAGGCTTATAGATCAGCGCCCCACCGTGTCGGCCACGAGGATGATCTGCTACGTATTTGTCCATTGCTGCTTCTGCAGCGTCGGTCCACTCTAGATCTGCACTCTTATAGATACCCTTAAGTGTGCTCATGTTGTCTGCCATGTACGTGTGGAAATAAACATGGTGCACGCGAGCAGGGTCGAGCTTGTCGATATCTCTAACCAGCCCTTTCAACATGTAATCGATCATATCGATGGAATCACCCATCGCCGCATGGGGGTCAGGTTTGTCATAACATTCACGGTATAGATAGGCCATCATAGTGGCGTTGGACATCATGGAAGATGCGGGATCACGATGCGTAATGACAAACTTAACGTCATCAAAAACTTCGTCTATGACCGGTAAAAAGGGTAAGTGATGGGGGCTTTTTAATATCCACCTTTGGCTGTTGCCTCGCGACCACTGCAACACCTGAAGCGCTCTCTTCAGAAAGGTATACAACCTTTTCGGGTCCATATCATTCCAGAACCACTGCCGCCACTTTGGCGTATCCACATGATTGAGATTGACGACAGGTAACCCATCCATATGAAAAAGTAGACACTCTTCTTGAGTACCATCGTAAGGGACGTCAATCATATTCTTGAAATATGGGCAGATGTTATACCACTCTTCCAAGCCTTTCTCATAAAACGGTGCGCGGTTATCTTCTTCTTCACCGCTAAACTGTTTTAAGGAAGGTACTGGTTGCCAGCCTTCCCAAAACTTCATCGAATTAAATCGTTTATCGGCCGACATAATATTACTGAGGTTAGTCGTGCCAGATCGAGGCAGGCCTGCAATCAGTACAGGCGATTGGATTTTTATATCATTGATTTCTGGGTGTCTCAGAAACAGCGCTTCCATTCTGCTACGCTGAATAATACTGTCCGCAAAAGATGCCGCAAAAAGCCCTTTACCCGCCTCACTCATACTATTGTCACGATTCGCTTCTTGCATAAAGCGATCAAAAGAATCAAAAATATATTCATCGCGAAACAGAGGTACATCTAACTGACTTTCCGCAAATTCAACCACGGCTTCAATCGTATAATCAATAGGAACAGCGGCCCTTGCCGCCAAGGTCTTCTGCCCCTTTTCTGAAATCTTTGGATCTGCCAGGTCGTCAATGTAAATCGTTGACATATAAAACATTCCCTCTAGTTAGTACAATTATTAAAAGCTTCGCTCGATGACCCACATCAACATATGCAGGGGAGGACTGAGCGCACTTTTTATTATTAATGTGGCACAGCGGGCAGACCTACTCGCCTACTGTCAAAATTAGTTCCTGTCTATGCAGGTTTCTTATCTATAGTTCTTTAATAGCCAACAAAATTTATTACAAACAAATAACACGAGATTAATATTAGAACTCCGACCTTCTTTGTACTTGATATATTACGACAGCTGCTTGATAATTTACGACACGCCCTATTGAGGTAGAAATATGTATTTAATTCGCAGCGGCGCTTTCGAGGGCCTAGGGAGGTTAATTCAATCTCTCGGCGCCAACCCTGTCACCCTTGCCAAAGAAGTTGGATTAACTCCGGCACAGTTCCGAAATCCCAATGGCTATATTTCCTACAATAAAGTGGCCGAGCTGCTGGAAAAAGCGGCGGTTGCCTGCAATACACCATTTTTAGGGTTAATGCTTGCCCCCAGGCAAGATATGGGTGTATTTAGAGATCTGGTCGCCTCCATTTGTCAGGAACCAACAGTTGGTGATGCCATCAGAAAAATGGACCATTACTTGTATCTGCACGCCAGTGGCATACATGTAACACAGGAATCTCGGGGAGAAAATATTCGAATTCACATTAAATTTGATTTCAATACACCCTTCGGCACAGATCAACTACTGCAATTCAGTGTTGGCCGTTTGATTCATCTAATAGAAACATTGATGAATGGTGATCCATACCGATTCGGAATATTTTTGCAGCAATCTATTCCTGCAGGAACCATTATCCCCGACAAACCACCTTTCTCTCAGATACAGTTTTCTGGCCCTTTTGACGGCATGCAAATAAGCGCAAAAGCTTTGGCTCAAAAACCAAATGTCGATAAAAATGCTTTGCAAGTACATTTCAACGAATACCTGCAATACTTGAAAGAACGCTACCCAAACAACCTGCAGAATCAAACGAAGGAAATCATAGGCCGGTTACTGCCCTCTGGAGATTGCAGCATTGAGAAAGTAGCAGTAAATCTGGATTTACACCCCAGAAACCTGCAAAGAAAATTACAAAAAGAAAACACCAGCTACGGGGCGCTATTAAAAGAAACACGCCAAACAATTGCAGAACAATATCTACACTATGGACAAATCCCGATTACCGACCTGGCGCTAAATCTTGGTTACGCAGAAGTTTCGGTATTCAGTCGCCACTTTAAAGCCTGGACAGGGTATTCACCCAGAGAATGGCGGCATAAGCAGTCACCGCCAAATAACGAGCAATAGCAGCTGGAATAAAAAGAGGGTTTAACATGCTGCAATTTTTACTTTTGCAAACTCGATAAACCCTCTTCTAATGCTCTGACTATTTCTGCCGGAATTAGAACGGCCCCTGCTTTTTCACAAAATCAACATACTCTGGTGGCCAGCCTACTTCCAGTTGCCCGCGGCCAGGTTTGCCGTCAAATGTTGCACTGGCGCCACCCTCCATCAAGTGCAATTCGTCACTCGGAACAAGATTGTAGTGAGCAAAAAAGTTGGCATTAACCACCGTTTCTCTTCCTGCTTCATCCTGGATAATTGATACCAGCTTTTCTTGCAGAAGATCATCGGTAAACGTGACATCTGTATCCAGCTTGGTGATTTCTGCCAGCAAACCGTCTTTACAAACATAACCTCGTAAATTCTCACGACCTGCTACTAAATATTTCCAGTAATTAATCGCTATTTTGCCGTCGGAGCTTTGCCCCTGGAACCAGTTGTAATATTGAAAAGCACCCCACTTACGAACACCCCAGCTGTGATCACGATGTCCGTGACTATCAAAAGGGATTTCCCTTCCGTCTATCACAAATCGGCCTTTAACCCGACCAGATTGCTCAATACGATTAGTGGCCACATACTGAGGGCAACCGTCTTTATGGGCACCATACGCATAGGGAGGGTGAATGGCATCGAAACTGAATTCTAACAATGCTGTGTCGGTTTCCCAACGCAAGTCCGCATGCTGGAATTTAAGATCCTGTCGCATTGAAAAGTTGTCAATTTGCCAATTGGAAAAATCCATATCTTCAGGCACTTTCCGGTCTGCCAGGCGCTGCTGAATCGGCTCGTCACCGACTCCCGGCCCGAAAATAGCCAGAGCCGCACCTGCTTCACTGTCTTTGTTAACCCAAGTGTAGATAAACGCTTTAATGCCTTCTTCGGGTAACGTAACAATGTAAGGAATAGACTCCCTGGCAAACTCAACATCAGGCAATTTGTGACGGTTATCGTGGACAGGGTCAATCGCCAAGTCAGGGCGAGCAAGTTTAATATCCTGGTACATTTTTTTACCTCAAAACTGGAATATTAGCGGGTTTCAGCAATATGCTTTGCCGCGATATAAGCAAACGTCATGGCGGGCCCAAGGCTGGTACCACCACCGGGATAATAGCGCATCACAGTATTGGCGTCTATCCCCACCGCATACAATCCTTCAATTACCGAGCCGTCTTCGCTAACCACCTGAGCAAGTGCATTTGTTTCCACTCCAGCCAGTGTACACAGATCACTGGGGCGTATTTCAAGGGCATAGAATGGCGGTTTATCGAGCGGTGCCAATCCGGGGTTTGGCTGGTGGGCGGCATCCCCCATATAAGCCGAGTAAGCATCTTCCCCACGACCAAATTCAGAATCTTTTCCCTGCTGTGCATCTTGATTAAAGTGCGCAAACGTATCTTCAAGCACCACAGCTTCCACACCGATGGAATCGGCCAGAGCCTTAATGGAGTCAGCCTTGATCAGGTAGCCTTTTTTAATCCAGGATTTCTTCGGAAAGGGCCAGGGTTTTACCATTCCCATGCCATACTTTTTGATAAAACGGGAATCTGCCAGCAACCAGACTTTTTCAACACCCAGGCGCGCGCAATTCTCACCAAAAGATTGGTAGTGAAACCCCTCGTTCAGGAAACGTTTACCCGTAGCGGCATCCACCATCATGCTGCCTGGGGAATGACGGTCAAAAAATAACGAAGGGAAAATGGCTGTGCTGCCATCACTCCGTTGGCATTTCGAGGCTGGCACCCAGATAGCATTCGCTACATTGTCCGCTTTAAACACCCCACCGGCCTTTTGCGCCATGATAATACCGTCGCCGCGACTGCCTTCCGGTTGCACATTGTAGCCAGCCGCTGTTTGTGGAATGTACCTTGCCCGCATTTCCGGGTTGGCGCCAAAGCCACCGCTGGCAAGAATAACCGCTTTGTCCGCACGGATTTCTTCTCTCACGCCATTGATCTCTACGACAACCCCCACCACCCTGTTATTGTCCACAAGCAAGTCGCGCACTCGCGCGTTGTGACGAAGTGTGACCCCCGCATCCTCTGCAGATTTCAGAAGACGGGCAGCAAGCGCATTACCGTTGGCCAAAAAGGTACCGCGACCATATTTCAATTTATCCATAACAAAGCTGAAAAATCTCGAAACCGTCGTTTTAAACGCAGCAAATGATTGACGCCATTGCTGCATTGCCACTGCATCCGCAGGGTTCAGCTGCATACTGCCAAATAACCCCATCTCAGGGATCGGCGGACGCAGCTTGTCAAATAATGGCCCAAGCAACGTGCCACTGTATTCTGCTGTTAACAGGCAACGCCCGATGTTGTGACCCGGCTCAGACGGCTCATAATCGGGAAAGTTGGTAGCGGTCAGTTTAAGCTCTGTGTTGTCTTCCATGTAATCGAGCATTTCTGTGGCTTTATGAATATAAGCTGATAACTTTTCTGCGTTATATTCATCACCAAGAATGGCCTTTACATAGCGTTCAGCCATCACAAAATCATCATCAATACCCAGACTTTTCTGGTATCGATTGGCGGGCACCCAGACACCCCCACCGGAACAAGCTGTCGTGCCGCCAAAATATTCGGTTGCCTCCAGCAGCACGACATCCAAGCCATGAAGGGCTGCGACTGTCGCAGCAGTCAACCCTCCGGCACCAGAGCCCACTACAATTAGGTCGGCACTCATTATTCACCCCTTATTAATTCTTGATTAGCTCAAACAATACGACTCGAGCAGTAATGTTATTTGGAAATATGTTATTTTTAGTTATCGATTCATCATTCATTCAACGCGTCGCGTACGCTGTCAGCCTCAACCCAGCGCTTTATCGCTTCGTGATTATGGCGCAGCATAAACTCGGCATCTTGCAAAATCATATGGCTCTTTGCCCGCGACTCCATTGCCAGCTGTTGGCGATCAAGATTGCCCACATCCTCAAGAAATATTTCAGCAAACCGGCAAGTGTGGTGCTCTTGCTGAAGGCGTTGTTTAACATTTCTTGCCTTTGGCGCAAACAATCGCGCTTCCCAACGCGTGGTTTTACGTGAGGCGGGCCAAAACTCCATCGTGAAAAAACCACCAGGGGAGTAAAAGATAATGTAATTTGGAAACAGCCAACCTATCTCCGTGGCCCAGTCAGTTGCCTTGCTTGGATTAACCGATGGATGGTTCATTATCGTTTCGACATCGCTCTTGTCAGCCGCACCAAGCACATTTCCAGAATCAATTCCCGCGTAAGCCAGTTTCTCAACAGCCGCGCTGTCAGGTATCTGATAATCGGGGTTGCCAAACGTGGTCATCGCCCTATGCGAGCCTAAATTTCTCGCATGTAAGGGTTTAGAAAAAGGGTTACTTTTATTCGAAAATGTTGTGCCAAGGGTATTCGTATGCAAACAAGGTACGTGATAAGACTCGGCAAAAGCATCCGCGGTGATTTTCCAGTTAGCATTCTGCGTTGCAGAGATAACACTCGCATTATCCGCCGAAGGCGCTGGAAGCCCCTTAAACGAACGACCAAATTCTCCCAAAAATTCTTCGAGCGACACTTCCGGCTTTGTTTGCAAATTAATGAATATCCAGCCTTCCCACACTTCGCAGGCGATGGGAGTAAGGCCACACTTATCCAAATCGAGATCGAAAAAGCTCTCTCTGTCAGGCACCCCCATGCAGTCGCCATTGTTGCGGTATGTCCAGCGATGATAATTACAGACAAACCGGCTGCCCTTTCCATGTCGTTCAAGTACCAACATGTTGGCGCGATGAGAGCAGACATTGTGGAATGCCCGAATCCTGTCCTGCTTATCGCGGGTTACCAACACAAAGGCGTCGCAGACTTCCACATCTTTAACAAAAAAGGTGTCTGACTCTGGCAACTGTTCAACTCTGCCCATGCACAACCAGGCACGTCCAAATACTCGTTCACGCTCAAGCTGATACCACTCTTCAGAAATATAGGGTTCTACAGAGACTGGCGCGGTACCCAAACCGTTGGGTACCGTTAATGAAGGAAACTCTCGCTTGGCGCTCTGCCTTACTTTGTCATCCATCAAACCCTCCTGAAAAAACCCATTCACCCACCGAAGGGCGAGGGGCCTTTTTCAATGTGAATATTGTGTGGAAAGGGCGAGAGCCGAGCCCGGGGCTGCTTGTGTAACTCAACAGACATAGAGGCATGCACCAATGAAAGCAGCAAGCAAAATAATCTTCCTTCTTCCTCCGGCATCGCATCAAGCCCATAGTCCTCGAGCCAGGATAGCGCATCCTCAGCCCGTCCAAGCATGGCATCGTAAAATTCTGAAATCTCTTCCATCGACGCTCGTGAGCGCTGGTCCCAGCGAATATCATTGGTTTTACCGGCCCAGAAAGGAACGAACTTCTCCAAGTCCTCAAACCCTTTAGGTAAGGTCGTCGGCTCTGTCATGATTCGCTCCCCCATGTCACCTAATACAACACGCTCAATACTCGACCACAATCTTGCCAAAATGCTTACCAGCAATCTGGTGACGGAAAGCATCGGCAAGCTCGCTGAGCTTATAAGTAGAATCAATGACCGGTTTGATACCACTGGCATTAATAGCTTTCACCATGTCTTCTTGCATTCTGCGGTTACCCACCATCACGGTTTTGATCTGAATCTGTCTGTGGATCATCAAGCTCAGGTTCACTTCTGCGCCGAAACCTTCGAGAATACCAACAGACGAAACATTGCCACCAATACGGCAAGCCGTAATAGATTGGTTCAGCGTACTACCTCCTACGTCCAACGCATGATCAACGCCCCCACCAGAAAGCTCATAGACCTTTTGGCCCCACTCTGGTGTTTCTTTGTAATTAATCAGTACATCGGCACCTAAAGCTTTCATGCGCTCGAGCTTTTCATTGGAGGAGGATGTCGCAAACACAGTAGCGCCCGCCGCTTTCGCAAACTGAAGCGCAAAAATGGAGAAACCACCACTACCTTCAATTAATACTTTGTCACCAAATTGCAGATCACAATCGGCAAAAAGACTACGCCAGGCAGTTAACGCGGCGCAAGGTAATGTTGCCGCTTCTGTATAACTGTAACCTTCCGGCATCAACGTCAGAGAATGTTCATCCACAGCACAAAGTTCGGCACCATAACCATCACAGCTGTCACCAGGGATTTTGGCAATAGTTTCAGGGGTACCAGCTCCATCTATCCAATCGGGGAAGAACAAAGACATCACTTTGTCACCTACGGCCCACTTTTTAACATTCGAACCCACCGCAACAACCTCACCAGCACCATCAGACATTGGGACAATGCCTTCGCCTTTGGTGGGTTTAATTCCAGATACCACAATGTAATCATGGTAGTTCAGTGAACTGGCATGCCAGCGAACCAGCACCTGATTGGACGCGGGTGTTGGATCAGGCAAATCGATGTATTGAAAACTCTCAAGGCTGCAGGGTGCTTTCACAAAACAGGCTTTCATATTAACTCCTGGTAACAAGTAGGTAATTTCTGCCTTAACCAGCAGAAGGAATTTGAAAATCCCAGGGCAGGCGGAAACCGCATTCCCCAAGACCGTAGCCAATAGTACCGTCATCGAGACGATATTCCATCATGGATTCTGTACAGATAAACGTATCTACCGGAAAATGCCAGCTAAACAGCGACCTGCCACTAAAACCATATTTTTTGCCATCTTCATCTTCGATATCCCACCGAACACGTTCGATAAACAGGCTTTCTGAATAGGTGATCTTCTCATCAACAGAGGTGACCTGACGCCATTCTTTACCATTATTCACCATTTTCATGTAAGCATTTTCACCTTTCAGAGAAATGCCATGAACACAGACCGCAGACACATTGTTGTCAAATAAAGGCCAAGCCAAACGATAGTGTTTTAAACCATCCCAATCTCTCGGCCCAACTGCCAGATCCCGGAAACCACGGCCATTGGATATTGAAACGTCCAGACCATCTCGCAACCTCAACTCGCCGCTTACAGAACAAGGTCCTTCCAGATGTGCAGTAGCAATATTCTCGGCAAAAGCGCCATCGTTATCCCGAGTCATGGCGATAGAGTCATGCATGGGGTGGATAGCGGTGAAGGTTAAATCAAAACTGAAATCCCGATCTTGAAAGCTGATACTCGCGCGCTTTTGCGCATCAACGCCAAGAATTTTCATGCCCGCTATTTCGATGCCATTCTCCATGCGCGCGGAGGTATATGGCAGGTTCATGTTAATCCGGGTATACAGCGGCAAGCCGTCTTTGAAGAATACCAGCCATGAATTACTTTCCTGTTTGTTCTCCATAATACCCGCGCGAATAAAGCAGCCTATGCGGGAATCCGGATCATAGAATGTAAAATAATGACTTTGATTCCAAAGAGGATGTTCGTTTGCCGCGCAATAGGCTTCCGGGTTTAGTCTGCTGTTCATAAATAATCCAGAGTCTGAAAATCAAGATGTTTAACCGGCGACATAGCCGCCATCAACAGACAAACAAGACCCCGTTACAAAGGAAGCCAAATCAGACAACAACCAGATAGCCATTTGAGCAATTTCTTCTGGCTGCCCAAATCGACCAATGGGATGAACCGACTCCAGATACGTTTTCAACTCAGGAACTTCCGCAACTTTTTCCAGCAACATTGGGGTCGCAATAGCACCAGGTAATATGGCATTGACGCGGATATTCTGGCTTGAGTAATCAATAGCAACCGCTTTTGTCAGTCCGCACACGCCGTGCTTTGCTGCTGCATATTCCGTTGATTGTGGAAAGGCCACAACACCAGCAGCAGAAGCCGTGTTCACTATCGAGCCACCACCAGACTTAAGCATTGCCCGCAACTCATGCTTAATGCAGAGAAATACCCCGGTCAGATTGATCCCCACACATTTATTCCACTCTTCCAACGACAGGTCCGCGGCGACCTTGCTCGACTGTGGGTAGCCCGCATTATTGAACGCACCATCAAGGCTACCATAGGTTTCAACCGTCGTATTCACCATGTTAATAACGCTGTCTTCGTTGGCGACATCTGTTTTAGTAAAGGTAACACTGCCCGGTCCGGCCGCCAGAGAAGCACACAGATTCTCAGCTTTTTCTTCATTTAAGTCGGCGATGACGACGTTGGCCCCGGCCTGTGCCAAAAGCGTAACACCCGCCTCTCCCACTCCGCTTGCGCCACCGGTTACTATGTATGTTTTATCTTTAAAATTCATTGCACCCTTTCCTGTTAACAGCACTGCTGTGAAGATCGACACCCGTGACTAAAACCATTAGGGAAGTCTTATTTTTTACCCAGAATCTGATCCACGATATCAGCAATATTGGGATTGCTGACAGCCTCAACAGAACGCCAACCTACATGATTGTCCGGACGAACCAGCACGGCACCAGCATCACTGATACCCGACACCTCCTGCCATTCCCCGTTGAGGTCGAGATAATCCGCACCGGCAGCCCCTATAGAGACAACCTTAACCGGCACACTCGCCTTCGCAGCAGACGCTTTCCATTCAGCATTCTCTGGCCCGGTAATCAGTGCGAACGTTTTACCTTCTACCAGATCCAGGGTGGAAATCCGCTTGCCATTCAATTGCACCCAGGCATGAGGAAGTCGATGCCCGGGCCTTGTAGTGGGGATATAGTCGTCTCCCATCGGGCTTTTTTCCGGTAGCGGGGTGCCGTCACTTATCACTGCACCGCATTCGTAGCTAAAACCAATCTCTCTATCCTGAGCCTGGAACTCCGCACGTTGTGTTTTAATGACTTCCTCAAGACGGGCTCTACGACTGGCACCGTCATCCGTGTCGGCAAACAGGTTCAGCATTGCCTGACGATTAACCTCGATCGGTGCCCCTGGAATCATGCCAAGACCGGCATCTATCACCAGATGATTCTGGAAAGTAAACAGTGCCCAGCTGACATTGCGTCCGGTAACTGCGCGACGCTCAGCCTCATAGGAGTCGAGCAGACTTTCATCAGCTTCTCCTTTAAGTACACTCGCCAGCTTCCAGGTCAGATTATGGGTATCCTGAATTGCCGAGTTGAGACCGAGACCGGTGGTGGGGGGATGCCTGTGAGCCGAGTCTCCCACCAGAAATACCCGTCCATCCCTGAAGCGTTCCGCCAAAACTCCCTGCACTTTCCACTTGTTGGTGTGCATCACCTCAATGGCGGAATCGGCGGGGATTCTGAGCAACTCCTTAATTTTCTCCACAAGCTCGTCCAGCTCGATAAAATCTACCGTATCTGGGTCAAACGAGAAATGCATTAACCACTCCTCAGAATGACGATCATAGTTGCTCGGCCCCATAGCCACCATGACACCACTACCCCAGGAACCGCCATTCTCGGGGTTGATAAACCAGCGAATCATGGGTGAATCGTCGTCCAGATACTGCGAGAAATCGGCTTTGAAATGCACAGAAATCATATCGAACAGCCGTTCGATACCTTCCATTTTGATTCCCAGCTTTTCACCGACAAAGCGTCCGCCATCACAACCGAGCATGTACTCCGCTTTAACCCGGTAATGCTCACCCGTTTCCCGAACAAGGATCTCTGCCGTTACGCCTTCTGGGCTCTGTTCAAAGTCGACCAGTTCATGGCCAAAATTGAGATCTATTAACTCCTGCTGACAGGCAAACTCATACATCACTGGCTCAAGGTGTAACTGCGCATAATTTGCAGGCCAGCAGGGACTGTGCTTTTCATACTTCCCTTTGAGACTGCCGCCGCCAAAAGCATCCATAACATGAATGGTTTTACCATCCAGCGGGCCGTTGCCACCCAACGAAGTATACCAACCTACCGACGCCATATTTTCTGCAGGGGTACTGCGCTCATAAATCGTTTCACTGAGGCCTATCTCGCGAAAAATTTCCATAGTGCGAGCGTTCAGGTAGTGCGCTTTAGGCGCAGGAGAGGTTGTCGGGTATTTTTCTACCAGATATGACTTAATACCGAGCCGTGACAAAAAAATCGCAGACGAGAGGCCGCTGCCAGCGCCCCCCACAATTAATACGGGTATTGAAATTTCTTTCATGGAGTAACTAACCTCATTTCATTCAGTGATATAGCTTTAAGGCTGATTCTGGTGTCTCTTCAATAGCGCAACTTACTGGCACAGTTTGTTAGCCCGACAGACCAAGACAACCCTACCTTGATTTTCTATGTTTATCTCTTTGCATAGCAGACTGCACACGCACGGGTCGTGCGGAAAGATCCGCGGGCAACCTTTATTATTATCAAAAGCAACTATCAATAAGCCGTTACAAAAACCGGCTGTATTAGCCGTGTCGCTATCAACCATCCTTGCGGAAATCGCTCATAAGTATCAGTGACATCCGCCACAAACATAGCCTCTGGCGTTATTTCTGACTGCCTGCCACGGAAGACCGTCATCAAAAAACCTGCTTTAGCAGTGTCTGGCCCGGTTGCCGAAATCAGAAAATTACTAACGACATGGCGAGTAGCCACTACAGCATTGGCTTGTCGCGCCGCAAAAAAGATTCCGATCGCCTCACGACCTCTATGCTCACCGGCATTAGGAGAAGGCTCGCCAAAGGTCAACATGCCGTCCAATGTAAAAAAATCCGCCACTTCAGCAGCCCGGCCATGGTCGATAAGACTGAAGAAACGGGAGGAAAGATTGATAATTTCCAGGCTTTGCAGCGCTTCCATCACAGTTACTCTTTTATTGTTCTTTTGTAATAATTTGATCCAGCATCATACAGCTCGAAGGGTTACTGCAAAGGCACGTCATCACCCATACCTCGAGGGCCAATATGGGGTCTTTTCTTAAGCTCCAGCTCTGCTTCACCCGCCTCCAGGCGCCTGCATAAATCTTCAGGATCCACATCAACACCAATAGGGTTTTCCTTGAATTCTTCGGTGTAAAAGAACGCTGTGGATTCTTGAACCGTATCGAAGTTCTCAACCTGCAATTCCACCTGATTGCCATCCGGATCCCGGTAGTACATAGACGTGGTTGGACCGTGGTTAATACACCAGAACGGCTCAATCCCCTCAGCTTTCAGCCGTTTGTAATTCTCAAGTAAATCGGCCATGGATGCGTATGTAAAAGCGCAGTGATCGAAACCCTGAGTACCTGCCTCAGGCTTTTTCAAACCAGGAATATGAATAAACGCAAAACGGTGGTGCTCTTCGTCATAGGTAATAAAGGACACCACCTCATTACCAAAAGTGAGTGTTGCATCCAGTACTGTCTGGTACCAGGAAATCATGGGTTTGTAATTGGATGTACGCATGACCACATGCGCAAGCTGAACTGGTTTAGTCATTCTATTCAAAACTCTCCAGAAGCAATAATTATTAATTCGCAATTGAGTCAGTTACATGAAATTGCGGATTCTACGCCGCAACTCAGACTTTCTTAATCTCGAAATGAAATCTATACAAATTTGTCCAAATGGTCAATAGAAGTTTCAGTTTAAAAACAAGGGTTACGCGCCGTTATCGATCACCAGCCCATTTACGATGTCTGAATGTGAAGGGGCAGTTGCGAGCAGCGACTGAAGGCACGATTGAACCAGGATCTGTTAAGCAGTATATTACTTGACCACTTGGAAAGCATTGAGTATTCTTAACCACAAAAATGCGCTCTGCTTTTGACCTTCTCCGAATCAGGGAAATCCAACCGTTTTCCTCGGGGTCTGACAGACTTGCCGAGCCAGACTTCTCAGAATATGCGCCCCTGCGTAACCCCTGCAACAACCAAACACAAGCAACGAGATATAAGTAATGTACGATATTGAAAGATTAAAGCTGCAACAGAATTTTAAAGACAAGTCTCACTGGGTTTGCCCCGCCAACTTCTATAAAGATGTTAACAATGGTTTAGCGGGCAGGGAAATTCAGATTCATGATGTAACTTTGCGCGATGGCGAACAAACCTTTGGAGTCGCCTATAGCGTTGCCGAGCGCGTACGTATCGCCGAAGCTCTGGATGATATTGGTGTGGCGCGTATTGAAGCGGGGATGCCAATCATTTCAGCAGAAAACCGGGCCGGAATTAAAGAGGTGATTGCCTCAAACCTGAATGCTGAAATCACTGCCCTGGTTAGAGCGCACAAAATGGATATTGACCTCTCCGAAGAGTGCGGCCTGAAGACCGTTATTGTTGAGCATTGCCTCAACCCTTACGTTAATCAGGAGGGTTATGGCCTGGATACCCCCGGAATCGTCGCCCGGTGCGCTGAAAGCATTAACTACGCTCAGGAAAAAGGCATAAAAGCCATTTTCATGGGGTGGGATATGACGCGTATCGATGATATGGATTATCTTGAAAACTTTTATAAATCACTCGCGTCACAGTGCGATCCTGCAGCCATTGTGCTGGTAGACACATTCGGCGCAGCATTGCCCAGAGCGGCTGGTTTTCTGGTTCAAAAAGTGAAGGAGTGGGTTCCTGGGATTACCATTGAATACCATAATCACAACGAATTCGGACTGGCAAACGCCGGTGTTCTGGAGGCCGTATCATCAGGCGCAGATGTCGTTCATTCCGCCGTCAATGGGTTGGGAGAAAGGACAGGTAACGCAGCAACTGAAGAAATTGCCGCCATGCTGGAACTCATGGCCGGCGTTAAAACCGGTATTGATCTTAGCCGACTGATGGAAGTATCCATACTGGTTGAAAATGCCTCACGCCGCCCGGTACCGGCCAATAAACCCGTTGTTGGCAGAGGCCTGTTTAACGTCGAAACCGGTGTCGCTGTTGACCTGATAACAAAAATGGAAAGCAAAGGCTTTGATATGTCAGTGTCGCCGATGGTGCCGTCCATTGTTGGACAGCCAAAAACCGAACTTGTGCTCGGCAAAAACAGCGGTAAGGCAACCATTGAATATCATCTGCACCGACATAACCTGACCGCCACACCTGACCAGACTGAAGAAATTCTGGGACAAGTCAAATCAGAAGGTCGCCTGCAAAGAACACTGCTGTCTGACCCGCAGTTCCTGGCGATATGTAATAAGGTGCTCTAACACACCACACAGACAGAAAGATTACTGAATAAATTCAGTAGCCGGGAACTCATTACCCTCTTCTTACCCACTTCGGGATTTAAGGATTACACACTCTTAAATCCCGTTTTTTTTACAGCCCGGCTATCCAACAAGCCGTTTAAGAAAACCAGAAAACACCTTACAACAACACCCGCCTGAAATCCGCCAGTGCGTCGGCGAGAAACGCATTAAACTTGCCAGCCAATGCACCATCTAATGCGCGATGATCCCAACTAAGGCTCAAAGGCAGAATCAACCGGGAAACTATCTCGTCGCCCTGCTTTTGCAGTTGCTCCCTAGCCTTACCCACACCCAAAATTGCTACCTCCGGCGCATTGATAATCGGCGTAAAATACGTACCACCAATACCTCCGAGAGAAGAAATAGAAAACGACCCACCTTGCATTTCGTCCGGCTTTAACTTTCCTTCTCGGGCTTTTGCAGACAGCCCTCTGATTTCCGAAGCTAACTCATACACACCTTTTTTATCTGCATCACGAACCACCGGCACCACAAGACCTTTCGGGGTGTCGGCAGCAAAACCAATATGGTAGTAACGCTTCAGCACAATATCATCACCATCCAAACTGGCGTTGACTTGAGGGAACTGCTTGAGAGCTGCAACACAAGCTTTCATAAGCAGCGCTAACAAGGTCACTTTATTATCAGGTTGCTCGCTATTTAACTGTTGGCGAAACATCTCTAACCCGGTGATATCGGCATCTTCATGATTGGTAACATGAGGGATGGAAACCCAGTTCCGGTGTAATGCAGCGCCACTTATCTTTTGAATCCGGGACATAGGCTGCCGCTCAACCTCCCCGAATTTGGAAAAGTCTACCTCAGGCCACGGCATTAAACCCTGCAGCCCCAGTGTATTCGATACTTCAGATCCAGCCGATTGCATTTTTGTTTTTACAAAATTCTGCACATCTTCTTTGGTTAACCGTTGCCGGGGGCCGGTTCCCTGAATTCCCGCCAAAGATACGCCCAATTCTCTTGCCAAACGGCGCACAGAAGGCGACGCGTACACATCCTGACTATCAGAGTGAGTATGCTCAGAAGCAGTACCAGAACTCGCAACTAACGCAGTAGCCTGCCCCTTTTCAGCATCAACCTTTTTCGCCTCAACTTGCGGTGTAGCACCGCTGTCCGATTTAGCCGTTTCAGTTTGAGCAGCCTTCCCGCAATCAGCAACAGCCTGATCATCACTAATCTGCTCAGGGCCTTCTCGCTCAATAACTGCTATCAGTGATCCTTCGTCAAGCTTATCCCCAAGCGCCACCTTCAGCTCACGGAGCGTACCCGCAAACGGGGAGGGAATTTCCATTGAGGCTTTGTCGGACTCCACAGTAATCAGGCTAGTGTCTTCTAGAATATGGTCGCCTGGCGCTACCGAAATTTCGATAACCTCTACCCCGGCTGCACCGCCAATATCCGGCACAAACACCTCAACTTTATTGGCAACCACATCGTTAGTAACCACATCGTTAGTAACCACATCAGTCGCCGACGCGGCCTCAGCCGGGTCGGTTTCACACGCGCCCTGACTCTGAACAGGTTCTGGAGAGGTCATCAATTCAGGCTCGGACAAGGCTGGTTGTTCAGAATTTTCTTCTGACGATTCCTCAACAATGGCCACGAGAGAACCCTCATCAACCTTATCGCCAATGCTGATCTTTAACTCGACAAGCTTACCTGACAACGGCGATGGTATATCCATCGTGGCTTTATCTGACTCGACGGTAAATAGCGTATCTTCAGCCGCAACAAACTCACCCGGCGTCACTGCTATTTCGATCACCTCAACTCCGGTGGCACCCCCAATATCAGGCACAATCACATGACTTAATCTAGCCAATTCTCTCTCCAATTTTTACAGCCAGCACACCTTGGCAATATTCATGGGCCTCTGATTAATCAGTTATTCCGCACCCCATACACACTCTTTACTCGCAATGGCTGCACGGGGTTAATCAGAGGCTCTTTATTATTTCGAAATCACCCCTTAGCAGTCCCAAGGGGCATCGGCTCCCGTTTCTATTGCATATTGATCAATAACTTTTGAACACAACGCCGAATCTATCCGCCCTTGCTGGGCAAGACGACTAACACTGGCCAGTACAATATGGTATCGATCCATCTCGAAGAAACTTCTCAACGCTGGCCGCGTATCACTGCGGCCAAAGCCATCAGTCCCCAATGTTGTAAAGTCTGCATCAACGTACTCGCTGATTAGCTGTGGCAATGCGCGAATATAATCAGTGACCGCAATTACCGGAAGTTCGCCATTAAACGACTTGCCAACATGATGCTCTTTACGCTGGGCTTCAGGGTGCAGCAAATTCCAACGCTCGGTATCTCGCGCTTCGCGGGCCAACTCTGTGTAGCTGGTGACACTCCACAATTCGGCACTGATCTGCCATTCACTGGCAAGTAGCTCTGCCGCCGCAACCACTTCCGGCATAATAGCGCCAGACCCCAATAAGCGAACAGTGCCAACACTTTTGGCGGCCTCAATGGTTTTGTAGCAGTAGGCGCCGCGAATAATATCTTCTTCAACGCCAGCAAGCATTGAGGGCTGGGCATAGTTCTCGTTCATTAATGTCATGTAGTAAAAAACATCTACCTGATCTTCTAGCATCTGCTTCATGCCATGATTCAGAATAACGGCAACTTCACAGGCAAATGAAGGATCATAAGCACGACAATTGGGCACCGTTGCAGCCATGATATGACTGCTGCCATCCTGGTGCTGCAGACCTTCTCCTCCCAATGTTGTTCGGCCCGAGGTGGCTCCCAGAAGAAAACCACGCACGCGCTGGTCGGCACCAGCCCAGATAAGGTCAGCAACCCGTTGAAAACCAAACATCGAGTAATAAATATAAAACGGTATCATTGGTGTTTGGTGAACCGAGTAACTGGTACCTGCCGCAACCCAGGAACTAATAGCTCCGGCTTCGTTGATACCCTCTTCCAGAATCTGTCCGTCCTTCGCTTCCAGATAACTTAGAATGGAGCCAATATCTTCCGGCTCATATTGCTGCCCGGCGCTGGAATAAATACCAAACTGCTTAAACAGGTTGGCCATGCCAAAGGTTCGCGCTTCGTCAGCGACAATCGGCACCACACGAGGCCCGACCTCTTTGTCTTTCATTAAGCTCGCCAGCATGCGGACAAATGCCATGGTGGTCGACATTTCTTTTTCAGCGGCTTCCGTTGCGAACTTACCGTAATTAGCCAGATCGGGAACCATCAGCGCTGGCGCCTGCGACTTGCGTTGAGGCATGAAACCACCCAGTTCCTGGCGGCGTTCAAGAAGGTACTTTAATTCCGGACTATCCTCAGCGGGTTTGTAAAAGCTCAGGGATTCAACCTGCTCATTGGTCAAAGGCAATTGGAATCGATCTCTGAATTCCAGCAACGCACTACTATCCAGCTTTTTCTGCTGGTGTGTCGTCATCTTGCCTTGACCAGCTTCACCCATACCAAAACCTTTTTTAGTCTGGGCAAGAATAACGGTCGGGCTGCCCTCATGCTTTTGGGCAGCATCGTAAGCGGCATAGATTTTTACCAGATCGTGGCCACCGCGCTTCAGTCGATCAATCTGTTCATCCGTCAGCCCCTGTACTAATCTAGCCAGCGACTCATTTTGACCGAAAAAGCTTTCTCGATTATAACGGCCATCTTTGGCGGCGAATGTCTGAAATTGACCGTCAACGGTCTCTGAAAACGCCTTAATCAAAGCACCTTCTGTATCACCCGCAAACAACCCATCCCAATCGGAACCCCATACCAACTTAACGACGTTCCAACCCGCACCCGAGAACAACGCCTCCAACTCATCGATGATGCGGCCATTGCCGCGAACGGGGCCATCCAATCGCTGCAAGTTGCAGTTCACGACCCAGATCAGGTTATCCAGCTTTTCACGTGCAGCAAGTGTGAGTGCCGACATACTTTCTGGCTCATCCATCTCCCCGTCGCCGAACACTCCCCAGACTTTTCTGCCTGAAGTATCCAGCAAACCACGATGATTCAGATAACGCATAAAGCGCGCCTGATAAATCGACGAAATTGGGCCAATCCCCATTGACCCCGTAGGAAACTGCCAGAAGTCCGGCATCAACCAGGGATGAGGGTAACTCGATAAACCTTGCGCACCAACTTTTCCTGCCGAAATTTCCTGCCGATAGTGCTCCAAATCGGTTTCACTGAGACGGCCTTCAAGAAACGCTCGAGCATAAATGCCCGGCGCCGAATGCGGCTGATAGAAAACCAGATCACCGTCAAAGTCATCTGTGCTTGCACGATAAAAATGATTGAAGCCAACTTCAAATAAATCGGCAGCACTGGCGTAACTGGCAATATGTCCGCCCAGCTCTCCGTAAGCCCGGTTCGCCCGCACCACCATTGCCAGTGCGTTCCACCGCATAATGGAGGCCAGTCGCTCTTCTATCGTTAAGTCGCCGGGAAAATCAGGCTCACTTTCTACCGACACGGTATTGATATAAGGGGTTCTAAGGCTGGGGCGCCACTGAACGGATGGCAACCTCGCCATGGCAGCAAGCTCATCCATAATCGCTTTCGCCTGATCCACACCGGAATACCGAATGACACTTTCAAACGCCTCTTTCCATTCCAGCAATTCTTGCGTATCTATACCCTCGCGCTCTGACGCGGAAGAAGCAAAGCCAATATTATTTGCACCGACTGAACTCATAACACCCCCGATTATTTACTGGATAGTATAGACGCCCGAGGAAAGTATTTTTCACCAATATTGTTGACTAAAACCGTAATTTACAGCATATTATTCTGACTAATTACATTTTTTCAGAATAATGAACCTCGATTCTATTGATTTAAAGATTCTTAAAGAGCTCCAAAAAAACAGCGCTCTGTCAAATGTAGAGTTGTCCAGAAGAGTGCACCTTTCACCCTCACCCTGCCTGGCACGTGTTAAGGCGCTAAAAGAAGCAGGCGTAATCCGCAATTATGTTGCGTTGCTAGACGCCAACAAACTCGGGCTTCAACTGAACGTGTTTATTTTTATCACGTTGAAGGATCAGAACCGGCACTCTCTGGAAGAGTTTGAAGCCACAGTATGCAGTTACGAAGAGGTGATGGAATGTTATCTGATGACAGGCGATTCGGACTATCTGATACGAGTCGCCACTCGAGATATTTCAGCGCTGGAGCATTTCATTGTAGAAAAGCTGTCACCTATACCCCAGGTGGAAGGCATCCGCTCTAGCCTGGCGCTAAAGCAGGTGCGCTACAAAACGGCACTGCCCTTGCCACTGAAGCCTGCCTGATTCCGTTTTACTCATCAAGCATTGCGAAGCCGGTTTAGCGGCCAGGTATCAAAATAAGTGCCACACCCCACGTCATCCGAGCCAGGCCTACGCCACTCCATCATCGCCATGGTGGATTGTGCATTACCGTATAGCCTCCAAGGTGTGTGGCTAACGGCTACACCGTGAACAATATGCTCCCGATCATCCACATCGACGACTCTCATCTCTATCGCGATCACGTAATCACCGTTGCGAACCACTTTCGCCGAGCCCGATTTTGCTCCACGCACTTTACCATCAACCAGTGCATACCCATGCTTGAACTGATGTTGCTTGCCTGCTGGAGCGAACCTATCAAACGCAAAAATGGCATGAACAACATAACCTTCACCAAAATGCGCATTATTCCAGGTCATCGGTGAAAAATTATTCTCGGGTCTCGGCCCCCAGCTATGATCCATAGTCGAAACACAATCAACAGAGTATGTTTCATCACCGATGGTCAGCACCCCTTTAGCTCGAACCGACATATCAAAATGCGACGCGTAGGCAGAACCAAAACCGGTATTGGCGATAGCAGCCTCTTGGTCATCCGTAGCTAATGGGTCCATAGAAGCATCATGAATATCATAGGGTTCCATAATGCTGGTGAAATCGAGATTAAATGCCACCCCATTCGCTTCGTATACCAACGAGTATTCTCTGAGTGACTTTGCGTGAAACGACAACCCGCTGGGCAATACGAATTTTGTTGCTTTTTCTGGTAGCGGATTATGGTTGATGTAATCAATATAAACCGCGTCATCAAGACTATCTGACCAGTTGTCGATGATCTCAACATCCGAAACCGTGACACCAACGCCAGCGCGGTGAACAATATAAATCCAGCAAAAAATATTTTGCTCAGGAATATAAATATTGAAATAGCCCGTCTCAGCCCAATCGTGCGGAATATCTACAGGAATATGAAAATTGAGGTCACTTTCTTTGATCATTGTATCCATCTACGTTTGCAAAACTTAACGAGCTGTATAACCACCATCGACGGCAATACCCGCACCGTTTACAAATGAGGCTTCATCAGACAACAGCCACTTAACCGCATAACCTATTTCTTCAGGCTGACCAAATCGACCAATGGTATGTCGGGCCAGAGCGATGTCGTGATGTTCCTTAAAGTTTGGATCATTCACGAGGTCTTCCGTCATCGGCGTCACGATCATGCCAGGCATGACAGCATTCACCCGCACACCTGTAACGGCTGCTTCACAAGCTGATGCCCGGGTAAGTCCCATAACGCCATGTTTGGATGCACAGTATTCGGAGGCATAAGGGTTGGCAACAGCACCGTTTCCGGAAGAGGTATTCACAATAGCACCACCACCCGTTTTACGCATGGCGGCAATCTCGTATTTCATACAGAGAAAAACGCCTTTAAGATTGACATCTAATACCCTGTCCCAGTCGTCAACCTCAAGCTCATCCACCAGCTTGTTTACCATAGGCAAACCGGCATTATTAAAAGCCCCATGTAATTGACCAAAGCGCTCTACCGCCAGATCAACCATTGCTTTAACCTGATTAACATCACAGACATCCACTCGCATGGACTCGATACCGCCGCCAAAACCGCGAATCAATTCGGCGGTTTCGGCGGCAGAATCACCATCAAAGTCTGTTACAACCAAGTTGGCATTAAGTTCGGCCAGTATTCTCGCTGTGGCCCGCCCGATTCCGGAACCAGCACCAGTAATCACTATTGTTTTGTTGGAAAACATCAGGCGGCTCTCTAACTAAACAACGGACTAAGGTCACCCAGCAAATCTATGACAACTTTTGTATTGAAATACTCTTTCGTGCTGAATAATTTGCCATCCCGATATTCCTGCAAAAATACATATTGCTGGTGATAGTCACCCGCATCCGGCGTTCCATGCCCCTTGCACTCTACAATCAATTTATTCGGATCAGCCAACCCCTGAATCCGGATATCATAAAACTTGACCCGTAAAAACTGATCGGCAAACTGAAATACACCACTACAGGCCGCCTTCCCCTCTGCCCTGTCGGGCATACCGATAGAAGGCCCATAAGGGAATTCCATAATGACATTTTCATGGAGGTTGTCATACCAACCATCCATATTTCGCCCAAAGTCTTCAAGCACTTTTGTGGCGAGCAGAATATTACTTTTACGAAGTGCCTCGGCGTCTTGCGACATGATATTTCCCCTTTTAAGTTGCATGAAAGCCCGGCTGCGCAAAGAACGCTACAATGAAGCGCGCAGCCAGATAGGCTATGATTTTCCAAATATTCCGGTGTTCAACATTTCGGTATCCATAAATTCAATCACCGACGAAAATCTGTCTCCCTTCACCGTCGCCACAAATGCGTAGTACGGCTGTTTATACGGACCAGTAGGACCCACACCTTCACCGGATGCAAGCATCACCACACGATCGCCATCGACGATGGGGTCTTCAAATGTGAGTGCTGGTGGTTCAATAAAGTCCGATAACGCCGGCAGCAGTTTTTCAATCATTTCCTGTGGGCCATAATACTTGCCCGAAGCCTCGGTAGTTCCAATGACAGTGTATTCACCGTCATCTGCAAGCAGGCCAAAAGCTGCCGGGAAGTCCATTGACTCGATGGATCGCATAAACTTGTCCGCCACATCACGAGTAGACATATTTTCTCCTTATTTTTGTAACCGCATGAATATTTTTTCTGCACCGTGCTTGATAAACACGTCAATGATTCTGAAATCGCAACGTCGGTGCCACCCCTTGAAAAACTGCCAAATATTGACAGGTTGGTCAGCTTACCCCTATTCTGCCGATCCGACAAGACGCCGAAATCAGACAAACAACCATGGATGACAGGGGTATCTCATGAGCAATAGACTGACAAATAAAGTCGCGGTGGTAACTGGCGGCGCTTCCGGCATTGGCGCAGCAACTTCAAGGTTGTTTTTAGCCGAGGGGGCGCGCGTTGTAATTGCCGATCTCAATAAAACCACTGACACTGACCTTATCAATACCATAGAAGAAGTCGGCAGAGATCACTGCCTATTTATTCAAACAGATGTCACTAACGAAGAACATGTCAAAGCTGCGGTAGATCTCGCAGTCACCACATGGGGCCACCTAAACGCCGCTGTTGCCTGCGCAGGAGTACCCGGTCAAGGTAGCGATATTGAGTTGGAAGAAAGCGAATGGAACAAGATTATGGACGTCAATGCCAAGGGCGTTTTTTTTGTCACCAAACACGCTGTCCCGGAAATGATTAAGGTCGGCGGCGGCTCTATTATCAATATTTCGTCGGTATACGGCGTAGTAGGCGCGCCAGGATTTGCGGCCTATTGCGCATCGAAAGGTGCGGTGCGCACCTTTACAAAATCCACGGCAATAGAACACGCCCAACAAGGTATTCGCGCAAACTCTATTCACCCCGGAGTAACCGAAACACCGATGCTACAAGGTATTTTTGATCGGTCAGAGAATCCCGAAGAAACCCGGGCAGCGTTTTCGGCACAACAACCAAACGGTGAAAATGCTTCGCCAGAAGATGTCGCCTGGGGTTGCGTCTATCTCGCCTCCGATGAATCCCGTTTTGTTAATGGCGTAGAATTACCAATTGATGGTGGCATATTAGCGCGATGATAAACAAACAGAAGCGATGGCGGCAGAGGTCTGCGAACTAAATCCTTATTCCGCCATCGCTCCAAATCGGTTTATGTCTCGGACGACGACGCCTGAGGGTCAGTCCGTTTCAATAAATTCACGCAGAACATCAACTGTCTGTCTTCTTATTTCAATGATTGATCTTAGCTCACTATTGATTTTGATAGTCAAAAATGACTTTCTCTTCAGCTAGGTAGGCACTGATTTTCTTTACATCAATAAACTGCTCTTCATCCTGCTGCAAAATAGCACTGGCTTTTTGCCCTTCGGAAGACGACATGGCAGCCTGCATTGCATCCATGCTTTCCCACCAAACCTCGGTGAGGCCATCAGCAGGTCGCTGCCAGCCCCGCTCGGCAGCAAACGCTTCAATTTCAGGGGAAGGTATTTTGTGGCTCTGAATATATTTCACAAAACCCATTGCCCTGGCATGCTCTTTAACCAACGTTCCATGTTCTACCAGCCAGCGACGCTTAAACTGCTCATCAGTCATCTCCGGTTTTTTCCAGACATCCACAACCATCTTTATCATCGACTTTCTCCTGAAGTACTGTTCACGTTAATGATCCGAACGCTCTGACACAACCATCTCAACACGAATATACTTCGCCGAAAAAATAAAAAGAATCATGCTTAAAATCAAAGAAATGGAAGTAAACAAAAACAACGCATATCGCAAACTTTCAGGGCCCAGATCCGGCTCAAGATAATCACTGAGCATGCCCACTGACACCGGACCCAAACCAAGTCCTATCAGGTTCACCATTAACAAAACAATGGCGGAGGATACGGCCCTCATGCCGGGCTCAACCAAACTATGGGTTACCGTGATTAAGGGTGCCAGATACCCAGCCAGCAAAATTGCAGGCACGATAAAAAACATCAAGGCCTGTATGCCACTCGTGCTAAAGAACATAGCAATGACAAAGGGCAATGGCAAACCATAAGTTGCCACCAGTATCCAGGGGTACCAACGCACATCTTTGGCAGCAAACTTGTCCGCGAAGTAACCCGTGGCCCAGGTTCCCAGCGCACCACCCACACCAATGGAAATAGCGAGCCAGGTACCGATTGTGCCAGTTGAAAGCCCATAGCTCCGAATCAGAAATGATGGTGTCCAGCTGAACAGGCAATAACCTGTAAAGGCGCACATGGATCCCCCCAGAACCATCAAGCGGAAAGTTTTCTTCGACCAGAGCAATTGCACGGTATCGGCGAAGCTCGGAAGCTGGTCAGCGTTTTTAGCCTGGGCAGATGAATGTACAAGACGCGGAGGCTCGGCAACCGTGAACCTCATCAGCACTGCGAGCAGCAACCCGGGAATACCGACAGCCATCAATGCCACGCGCCAGCCAAAATATTCTTGCAGCCAACCACCAAGAAGAAAACCGACTAACATGCCCACATTAACACCGCTATTATAAAAACCTAACGCGCTGGCACGCTCCTTCAGCGGAAAAATATCAGAGATCATTGAGTGAATGGGTGGACTGCAACCTGCCTCGCCTACGCCCACGCCCATTCTCGCAAACAGCAACTGAACATAACTCTGGGCGAGACCACACACGGCCGTCATCAAACTCCACAAACCCAAGCACGAAGCCACTATATTGCGACGATTTGAACGATCTGCCAGACGGGCAATAGGCAGCCCCATCGTTATATAAAACACAGCAAACGCAAACCCTGTGAGCAGCCCCAGCTGAGTGTCCGACAGGCCAAGTTCAACTTTTATGGGTTCTTGTAAAATCGCAAGAATTTGCCGATCTACAAAATTGAACATATAGGTAACTGAAAAGATACCTAAAACGTAGTAGCGGTATTTTTTACTCTTATATGATTTATCCGCATCAATTAATTCCACAACCACCCCCTTGAAAACCATTTTTATCCGTCAGGTCTTGTATTTCTGATCTTGTCGTTATTCATTTACCGTCCGTAAACACTGACTTTTTTGTGATCTTCCTGCTCAACATCCATAAGATCAGCCACTTGAAATAACATCTATCTTTTCAGCGTATCCCCAATAGCAAAAAATTATTTGAGCAAGATGTAAAGCGTATTTGGTCAGCACACAAGAGTATCATCAACATTACTTGATTGAAGCAAACAATAATACTAAAAATAAAAAGATGGAAGCTCTGAATTGACGAAAATAGCTCCACGCATAAGCGGTTTCTATGTGAAGTAGCCTCTATAAAAATAGCCTCTATAAATAGATGACTACCAATGAACAAACAGCCACTCTCCCCAGCAATCTACCTGAACGATTCATCTTATTAACGAAAACCATATTGACTTAAATAGATCACTTGGTCAAGATTGAGAGTAGCGATGAAAAATACGCTGATGATCAAAAATAAAAAACTCCGGGGTTATTGTGTATTTGATACAAGAGGTAAGCCGGTCATTATTACCGCTGGCAGTAGCAGCATTGACCGTATTGCCCGCTCGAGTCGTCCGTTTATGAGTAATCAACACCTTATGGGATGGCATCGATTCATTCCCGGCTTATGTTCAATGAAGCCAGTTTCACTGCGGTACAGCCGACGCCGTAGATGGCGCCATAACTGTCATCTACCAAGGCTGTTACCAGAGGAGAAGAATCTCAATGAATACCAAATTTGACCCGAATTCCCAGGGTACCCTTACCGCTAACCTTGGTCTTTCAAATGACCCGGTGCCACTGGAGCCTTATCGCTCGCAAACATTTTTCAAGCTGGAAAGGGACAAAATTTTCCGCCGTGCGTGGTTATTAATGGGGCGCGTAGAAGAACTGCCCGAGCCGGGGGCATATGTGGTCAAAGAAGTGCCTCCCTGTAACGTATCCTTGATTATTACGCACGCAAAAAATGGCTCAATTCAGGCTTTCTATAACAGTTGCTCCCACAGGGGCAGTAAAATCGCCACGGAGACTTCCGGCAAATTAAGCCGTTTTGTCTGTCCTTACCATAAATGGACCTACAGCAATGATGGTGATTTGATAGGCGTACCTGACCAGGCCAACTTTTTTGATATCGATAAAAAGAGCTGTGGCCTTACACCGGTGGCTACTGATACCTGGGAAGGTTGGGTATTTATTAATCTGGCAACAGAGCCGGAAGTCAGCCTGGAAGAATTTCTGGGGCCGATGAAAGAACATCTTTCAGGCATGCTATACCCCGGTGCCGATAACCCGGTCGTGTTTTCTGCCAAACTGGATGCCAATTGGAAAGTTGTCGCCGACGCATTTATTGAGACTTACCACATACCACACATTCATCCGCAGACGATCGGCTCGACGTTCTCCTCCCCAATAAACCCGCACTCCCGATTACTGGATGCCTACTCTCTGGGAACCCACCAGGCTGTCTCTATGTACGGCAACCCCGACTACCAGTTAAACCCGAACAATCAAGCAGAAATACTCGGTCATAGCGGTGGTGATGCTGGCAGTGTTATTGCTGCCAGCAATCAGGAAGCGGCAGCTGCCTTCCTCAAGCACCCGGCCATAAACCCAACTGCCTCAACCCATTGGTCGATGGACGTCAATAACCTGTTCCCACATGTTCAGATTGATTGTGGGCCCGGCGGATTCTGGACTCACTATTTCTGGCCACTCACACCCAACACATCCCTGTATGAAGGTCGCTTCTATATGGAAAAGGCATCCAACATGCGCGAGCGCTATTTGCAGGAGCTCTACCTCGGTAGAGTGGCCGACATCATTCTTGAAGATCTTGTTAATGTTGGCAGAACCCAAGAGGGCATAGACACTGGCGGCAAAATGTTCATGCAACTGCAGGACAGCGAAGTGGCTATTCGGCATTCCATGAGCAGGATCATGAAGTGGGTTGAAGCCGACACTGTTAGGGAGGCCCTGTCATGACTGAGCAATCAAGTTTACTACCCAAAGGTTTTGAGGAACTGACACCTTTTCTGAATAAGTGGGCCACAGCAACAAGTGCAGAAAGACTGGCCGCCAGAGTAACCTCCTCAATGGAAGAAATTCGTGAATTTTACGATGCAGTACTTCCTCGAGCTGATGAAGCCATGACTTTAATTGACGAGTACTCGCTGGACAATCTACCTGAAGATGTCGCTCGTTTATGCCAACTCGTGCTGGGGCTCTGCCAGGCAGCAATGGCGGTAGAAGTTCATAATAACCCTCGGGTACCTAATACCCCTTTCCCAAATGGCATCAGCCTGTTAAAGGGAACGGCGCCGTTTGGCTAAACAATTGCAGAGCTTTAACCACACAGTTTTTGAATAAATGGAGAAGTACATTGCAGAATCAATTGGAACATAAAGTCGCCATGGTAACAGGAGCCGGATCGGGGCTGGGCCGCGAAAGTGCAATCAAGATGGCTTCCAGAGGCGCCAGTGTGGTTGTCTCTGATCTACACCTTGAAGCCGCAGAAGAGGTGGCCAATGAGATCGCTCAGTCTGGCGGTAATGCCATCGCGGTGACCTGTGATATCGGAAAAGAAGACAGTATTGAAGCTGCCATTGAAAAAACAGTTTCCCATTATGGGAGAATCAATGTTCTCCACAACAATGCCGCATTGACATCGCCTGCCGCCCTCGAAGCCGACGTTGACATTCTGACCATTCCCACCGAAATGTGGGACAGTATTATGCAGGTAACCGTAAGAGGCACAATGTTGGGCTGCCGTTATGGCGTTAAGGCCATGCTGAAAACCGGCGGCGGCAGTATTATCAACACATCATCGATGTATGGCGTATCGGCGTTCAACCGTCAAACCGCATATGGAGTATCCAAGGGTGCTATCAACATCCTGACAGAGTATGTCGCCACATCCTTCGGACGCAAAGGTATTCGTTGCAATGCCATTGCCCCGTCCATGATCAAAACACCACTGCTGATGAGTTTTATTCCAGAACCATTGATTCAGCTTAATGAAGACGCAACCCTGACGCCATTCCTGGGTGAGCCTGAAGATATCGCCAATATCGTTGCTTTTCTGGCTTCTGACGATTCCCGCTATCTAACAGGGCAAGTCATTCGTGCTGACGGCGGTACTACTGCCCACCTGCCAACCTACTCTGATGCAAGACGTTTTTTTGGGGATGACTAATCACGCTAAAATCAGTCCGTTACTTTCGGTCATATAGCTTCTAACAAGTAATGTTTGGTAAATGGCGACAAAAAAAGAGGGCACATGTGCCCTCTTCTTCACATAACCAGTATTTAAAAGTTCATACTGAATGTTACGCCATACTCAGCAGGCCTTGCTGCATAACGAACAATATCGTCGTAGGCCTGAATGGTGTTTTGCCAGTAATATTCATCCGTAATATTTTTCCCCCAGAGCATCACTTGCCAACGCTCGTCAACTGAACGAATACCTATATTCGCATTAACTATTGTGTAGTCCCTGATTTCAAAGTCCTTTCGCACACTTGAATCCGGCGTCAGAATTCCAATACTTTCAGACTGACCAATCAAGCTGACACCAATCATTCCTTCAAGCTGATCAGTGAGCGCAAGCGTATAATCACCGCGCAAATTGAAAGTCACTATTCAGGAAATCGCGTTCAGGACAGCGTTGTATTTGCGCAACACTAAGAGAAGAAAACATTCAGACAGCAAAAATAACTTACATTCGTTCCAACAGTTCCCACCTCAACTCACTGTTCGTCGAGAAGCGGCTTACCCTTACTGCGAGTATCAGACCTGATTAAGGTTTCCTTTTAACAGTGGAATTTACGATATCAAATCAAGCCCTGTGAGCTAACATATCCAGAGCAAACTCAGTTTCAAGACCATTATCACTACACCAGGCGCGAGCAAGATTGGTTAAGGCCTTACTGTGCTGGACAACTAGAAGAGATAAGTCGTTATAAACGGTTTCGCCCTGAAAGCTCTTCAACAGCTCGGTAATTCCGCTCGAAAGTTTAGCCGTGTATTCAACGAGCAGGCCCGTATCAACATCGACATTACGGTAGGCCTCTTCAGCCGTTTCAATCATTGCCTGCACAGATAAAATGGATTGTTGATCTTCACTCTGCAACACAGCAACCGCTTGTCCAGCCAAAACCAATAACAACCGCAACTCCTCCCGAACAAAACGGCGTCGATAAGGAATTCGTTCCAACACGCCCTCGACAGTGCGGATAGCCAAATGTAACTGCTCTTGAACAGGTTTGTTGTCGGCATCGACAGCAGGCAATACCACCTTCTTTAACGTGGTCAAAACAACAGACAGTTGAAAATCAATATCAGGCTGCATCGGTCAACTCCTCCATATACTCCCGAAGTTGCTCGAGAAGCATATAACCTATCTTTGAAAAGGTTGTGATCACAATATCCTGATGAGTTTTACCGCCCTTCGCTGCTCTATAAGCCGTACCCAGTGAGTGCACCACCGACATGAAGTTGCACAGAACCCGGTAATAGAGCAACCGTTCTTTATCAACACTTAAACCCGAATAGTCTTCATAACGGCGAAAAAACTCCTGTTCTGACAGTAACCCACAAACCAAGTGCGTCTTGTCATCTTCAGCCACATGACCGAAAAGCTTATAGGTTGACCAGGCAAGGTCCTGGTGCCTGTCACCAACCAGCGCCAACTCCCAATCCAGAAAAGCCGTGATATCCAGGGATGTTTCATCAAATAAAAAATTACCGCTACGGTAATCACCATGCACAAGTGAAGGCGTTTCGATGGATGGTGCATTGGCTACCAACCATTGATACGCGACCTCTAACAAGGGAATATCGGCGCCACGGTCTTCTTCCCACACTCGCCGCCACCAGTTGATTTGCTTGATCACACTGCTATTGGTTCCAACTACCGGCTTCTCAAACGAGGGCAACACACCCTCCTCGAAAACAGGCAACGTATGCAATGTCGCCAGGTGCCGAACAAATTGATCCGCCAGCTTTTCTCGACGCTCGGGACCAAAATTAATACCTATGCCTGTCACCTGTTTGCTGGCAACTGTTGAAGGCTTTACCACACCATTAGCAAATGCGTAAACCAGTGCAGGGTATGGATAAAATTCGGCCTCGGCATCCAGCCAGAAACAATCGGGAATCGGTAATTTATTTTTCAACAGAGAAAGCAATTCGAACTCGCGCTTTCGGCTGGTCTCAACCACCGATTCTGCAGGCTCCATACGGACAACCATTGGCGTAACAACACCTGCTTCAAACTGGTCGTTTTTTTCGGCGCTAACAAAATCAAAAGCCATCTGTATTTTTGAGGCTCCGCCGCTTAACCAGCGTACGTTCATCACTGAAAAGTCACCTTGGTAATATTTGCCAATCAGCGCTTTGGTCGCTTCCTCCATTTGCCGGAGGGGTATATTTTCAAACACGGCGCCAGAGCGCCCTTGCATTTTGCGGGTTAAGACTCTGTCTATTTCTGGCTCAACGGGATATCGCTCGCGGACACCCGCTATAAATTCACTGCTCGGATGCTGACGTGTATCGTTTAAAACCGCTGACATGAAGCGCTCCTAATAGCATGGAAAACTTTTTTCACACACAGCCGAAGTTAGTTATTTCTTTACAACCACCCACGGTCGGACCAAAGATATCGAGCACAGTCAAACGCTTTAGACAAATGCTGATTTTATTTCAGCTTTCACGCCTGCAATGGCTTTGTCAGCGACTTCTGGCCCCATATTCAAACCTTCGGTATGAAAGAATTGAATATTGCCAACGCCCATTAACCCAAATATATGCTGAATATAGAGGCTCTGCGTATCCAGCGGCGTTCCTTGATACATACCTCCGCGCGCAGTCACAACATAAACCGGGCGGTCTTCCAGCAGCCCCACGGGGCCGGTGTCGGTGTACTTGAATGTTTCGCCCACTCGAACGATGTGATCAATGTAGCTCTTGAACACTGCAGGTACACCGAGGTTGTACATCGGCAAGCCGATCACCACCGCTTGCGACAATCGCCATTCTTCTATCAATCGGTCAGACAATTGAAGTGCAGCTTGCTGCTCGGGAGAGCGGTCATCCTTTGCTGCAATAAAAGCCTGAAAAAGAGCCACATCAAGATAAGGCGTATTCTCAATGGACAACTCCCGATGAGTCACTTCTGAGTTAGGGTGTTTACTTTGAAGCTTCTTAACCAGCTCTGTACTTAGCGCGGATGACTTGCCCTGATCGCCGAAAAGGCTACAGGTAATATGCAGGATAGTGTTCATATGTCTTCTCTTTTCATTTGATTAACCCGATTATTGAAAGGTTGTTTTTAAACGCTCGGCCCAGCAACAAAGCAAGCGCATCCCATGTACGTCATGCAAGAAATTTGCTGCATCTTTCAATACAATTCAGTTACCGGATACTTTATCCATTAACGCACCAAAGTCTTGCGGCAGTTCTTCACCGCGCCAGGCGATATGCTGGTCAGGCCTCACGAGTAAATATTCACACTGATAAATACTTTTAGCGTGCGGTTCATCCACATTAAGAACTTCCAGAGGAATATCGCTGCTCTCTACACACGAACTCATATCCGCGTCACCGAAATTAATCAGCGTAAAGTATTTGCCTAGCTTTTCATGAATGGAAACACCGTCCTCTAAAAACAGGTGAGGCAACCTGCTGCCGGGCCAGGTTGATGGCTGATATTCGATAGGGTCTACTTCCGGAGCCCCTGCTTGTGAAAAAATGATCGGGGATTCGTAACGATACCCCAGCTCAACACCCCAACTTTCATTTTCAGCGTTACCCAATGCTTTAATCTGTGCACCGAGTTTTTCACGATTCTGTTGTGCATCTGTAGTATCGGAGTCGATATCTCCTGCGGCTGCATACAACTCTGTCATTTCGATGCGAACCCCCATATGCCGTTTAGACGCATTAAGATGCCACCAAGCAGTGGTACGTCGCTCGACATCGTAAGCGTTGAACAGCTCTGGTCCGCCCCAGCCCTGTACCTGTGCGGCAACAACCCAAGCCACACCGCAGGCATCGGCAACGCCAGAGTTCATGCCGTAGCCACCCGTAGGAATATACTGGTGAGCCGCATCGCCAGCAATAACCACCCTGCCGCTATGATATTTCTCCGCCACTACAAAATGTGCAGACCAGGGGTTTGCTTGTAAAATTTCATACTCAAAATCGCAGCCAATCCAGGATTGAAGCACCTCATCTGCATCCCAGGTACTGCCGTCATCTCCCGGCGGTAACCACGCTTGAAGCGTCCAGGTATCAATATCATTCTGAGCAATCAGCGTGCCTGCACCATTCTGGTAGTGCCAAGTCACACCCCAATTCTGGAGCAATTGGGTATCGGTAGAGTGAAAATGAACCATAAAGGCACTGGCAACATTTTGCTCGCCTTCCAGCTCAATACCGAGAGTGCGCCTTACTCGACTGCCTCCACCATCACAGCCAATCAAGTAAGAACACTCAATAATGGATTTTTCGCCAGTGACGGGTGAAGACACCTCAACCACTAAGTGGTCGGTATGCTCTTCAAGCACACCCTCGAATTTGGTTCCAAAACGCACATCCACCAGAGGGTTAGCATCAATTTTGGCTTTCAGTACAGGCTCAATCGCTATCTGGCTAACACGTAACGGCTGCTGACCAGCTTCGGACCCATCGTTATTCTCTCTAATTCTGGCTTTCACTTCATTCGCTGAAGGGTATTTGAAACGATGCAATTCATAACCATTCATATGAGTAACCCAGGCGATATCGAAAGGGTTATCACCATGAACACCTGCTTTACGAATATCTTCGACAACCCCCAGTCGGCTAAACAACTCCATGGACCGCCCGTTGGTAAGGTCCATTTTAGGGTGGCGCGTAGTCTCCAGGTTACGTTCAATAAGAATAGACTCCACTCCGTAACGGGCAAGCTCAAGCGCGGTGGTCATACCAACCGGACCACCACCAGCAATCAATACTTTCTTATCGGCCATTCTCTATCTCCAAAAAGCCTTATTTATATATTGGCAGAATAATTCATTAATTAAATTTTCCACTTGGTCAGTATATAATAAATAAGCAGCCCCCCACTATCAACAGAACTTCACATGATTAATGGAAATATACGTATGCCAGTGGGTGTTGAGACTGTTTCATGGAGCACAAGAACCAATAAATCAGTTCATGCAATAGAGCCAGAAAGGTCAAAAAAGAGCTGTTGCGAGTGAGCCTGGTGAGACGCTGATGCCGACTACAGCGATATACCAGAGAACAAATTTAAGGTAACAATTTCAGATAAAAACGATTTCAAAAAGGAAAGCGATATTCCTCAGAATTTCAGCTTCAGAAAAAACATCCCTGCCGGTCAACGCTTTATATTCTGTTGAAATCGTAAAAGGCGTGCCCGCCACACCAATTATCAGATAATAAAGCCTTGCGGGGTCGCACTGGCGAACAGAGCCTTCACTTTGACCACGACGGATCATATCAATAACCATATTAAAATGGTCGCGCAAAAAGTGATCAATAACCCACTTTAAGCGAGGTGTGTCCTGATTGCCTTCTGAGGTAAATATTCTATGGATCTGCGGAGAGCCTGCCGAAAATCTTACGAAGTCCTCGATAAAAGTTTTTAGCTCTGCCCGAGCGGACTGCTCGTCATTGGCATTTATGTCTTGCCGGGTTTTTTCAATATAGTTTTTTACTACATCTTCAACCGTTGCAATCCATAGCTGGTCTTTTGACTGAAAATGGTAAAGCACCAATGTGTGTGTAACACCCGCCCGTTCTGCAATAGCACGAGTAGACGCGCCTTCAAAGCCATGCGAGCCAAAGCATTCAAGTGCAGCCGACAGTATTCTTTCACGAACCGCATCACCGCGGCGTTGCCTGTTTTTCTTTTTAACGGTTTCCAATGAAATCGACTCTTGGTAGCTTTTAGAACAGTGGTCATCATTATCAGCCGCCATACTAGCACGTATGGCCTGGAACATGTAATATCAGCCACGACTCGCAAACTTAACAGTCTGTTTTTATTGAGTTCAATCAGGTAAATCAACAAATAATCAGGGAATATGGTATGTCGCAGAGCTACGTGCCGCCACTTTCCCATTCGCAGTAATTTGACTGTGCATGTACACAGAGCCTCTGGTTATCCGCACAAAATCAACTTCCATCTCCACCCAGGCCTCGGCCGGAACAGGCGCGATGTAATCCATATTGAGGTTCCGCGTCGGCAAGTGTTTGCCAGCAAGATCAGTGAACGGTTTTATCGCGGCAATCTGAATATCGGCAAATGTCGCAATAGCCCCACCATGACACATTCCGGCAATGTTCAACTGATGCGGACTGACACGAAAAGCGAAGACATATCGGCTGTTGACCTCCTTCCTGTACACAGGTCCAAAATGGTCACCAAATCCGTTATCAAGTTTTACCAGCTCAAAGCCATCCGGTACTACACGAGACATAAATTCTCCAAATCACCTTATTTGATCAAAGCAAGTAACTTTACAATAAATTAATGGATAACACCTCAAAAAAAACCGCGCCCCTTTAGGAGCGCGGTTTCAATGACCGGCTTTCTTGAGTCGATAAGACCCAATACCTTCGATCAGTACTTGTAGCCTACAGTCAGGCCGTATGTCCTGGGACGGCCAGCCACTCGGGCACCACCTTCAGACGAAGCAATAACCGAGTTCCAGTAATATTCATCAGTGATGTTCTTACCCCAGAGCATAACTCTGAAACGCCCATCATCAGACTCATAACCAATACGGGCACCGACTGTGTAATAGTCTTCGATGACAAAGTAGTTTTCTGTAATAGACTTGTGGAATCCGGCATCGACACCCAAAGTGCCTCCTCGTGGAAGAGTGTCGTAAATCGACAGGTCATCACCATCAAATACGGCATCCGCATCCGACTGGCCAACCACATTGACACCCATAAACAATGCGCCACCATTTTCCAACGGCGTCCGGTAATCCAGATCCAGGCTATAAGATAATTCAGGAGTCAGAGGCAAACTTTCTCCAGACAGGTCTCGATTATTTCCATACGCATCAAACGCGTAGGGAACACCATTTAATGTCATTGGGTAATCGTCAACTTCCGAGTCCAGGTAGGTAACAGCCATGGTCAGCGTCAGTTTTTCTGTTAGCTGTGCGACAATATCCGTTTCAACACCCGTAATGGTTGATTCCGGTATATTTACCAGTCTATCCAACGCTCCGAACGGGATCACTTCCGTTTTACCCCGAACCTGCTTGTCTTCATAGTCATAGTGGAACACAGCTCCATTCCATTGAATGGAACCATCGGCCATGGTCATTTTAAAACCAAGTTCATAGGCCAATACCGACTCTTCGGTAACCGGGGTCAACTCACTGTAACTATTTGCTGCCAGAGTGGGGTAGCTGCCCGCCTTATAACCCTGCGAAACATTGGCGTATACCAAAGCATCGTCCGTTACCTGGTAGTCCAGTCCCACACGCCAGGACACATTATCTTCAGAAAGTGTATCTTTGTAAGGGAACCCGGGCACACCCACGCCAGGGAGTCCATTAAGGGTGAAACAATCATCTAATCCTATGGCTTCAGGAGTCCCAGTAACACCACCAAGAATGTTGAAAAGCGCGGCCACATTACTACCAAACCCGCTAGTATCAATCGTTCCAGGCGCATTCTCTGATGCATAGTTGCAGCTGAAAGCATCAATTTCGGTATCGGTATAACGCACACCAATTTTAAGAGTTAAATCTTCAGCAAGGTCATAATCAATATTCCCAAATACAGCATAGGATTCTATTTCCTGCTCAAGAAGTGAGCCATTCTGATTGATATATAAAGTCTGCGGACGATATGTTGTGTTATCTGTATAACGAAGCAGCTGATCTTCTGAGGTCTCGCTGTCTTCATAGTTGGCACCAACCACCCAACGCATGGAGTCAGTCTCTCCAGCCAGACGAATTTCAGCAAAGGTCGACTGAATATCAGCCTCGTTGTGAATAAACCCGGCAAGCACCAGAGGAGAACCGTCTCCGTCCTGAGTCTGGTTCTGCTCATAGTCGCTATGGGCAACCAGGGCTGTCAACGTCATGCTGTCATTAAGTTCAAAGTCACCACGAACAGACGCTTGAATGAAATCCTTATCACCTGCAGGCTCGTCATCTGACGACCAGTCGGCAGATTCACCTTCTTTTTTGGCAAAGGGCACCGCAAACTGTGTTGCAGCATTGCCTGGCGCCTGATCAAACCGCTTGGGTGTGGCAGCAATCATCTGCAATGCCTGCGGATCAGACTTGTCCGACCAGCCGTTAATATTCACATTGATCTCTGCTGTATCACTGGGCTCAAAACGCAACAAGAGTCGAGCAGCGGTGTAGTTCTCTTTACCATTTTCTTCATTGGTCGTGACACTCTCCTGCCAGTCACTGGAGTGAACCCGCTGGAATGCAAGACGAGCAGCCACAGTATCGCTCAACGCACCGCTGACGAAACCGTTGGCTTCAACCTTGTCAAAAGTGCCATAACTGACATCCCCACCAAACGAGGCTTCCTCGGTAGGCTAGGCAGCAATAAAGTTAATCGCGCCGCCAGTGGAGTTCTGGCCAAACAATACACCTTGCGGGCCTTTCAGCACTTCCGCGCGTTCAAGGTCATAAGCACTGTGTGAAGCCATCGCCGGGAAAGGCAACGGAATTTCATCCACATACAGGCTGGTAGCCGGATAAACACCGATCGAGCTCTCGTTAAACCCGACCCCCCGCAATGTCAGAATAGGTGTATTTTGCTGGCTGGTAGCAAATGTTAGCCCCGGCACTGCGGAAGTAATTTCTTCAAGACTGGTCAGCTTTTGCTCTGCCAGCTTGTCCCCGGGCAAAGCGGTAATAGAGAGGCCGATTTCATTGGCGCTCTCGGCACGCTTTTGTGCCGTTACTATAATCTCTTCCAAAGCTGCATGCGTTGTGGCAGAGCCAAACAACAATGCAGGCATCAGGAGCGACGCGGCGACTATTGGTTTTTTCTTAAAAAGTTCACTCATCATGATTCCCCTCTAGTGATTAGTGATTTTTTGATTGGTTCTTTATTATTTGTAATTACTATTATCTCTCTGGCCAGCGCTATTATTCTGTGTAATATGTGCTGGTCCGCCGAAGATATCACCTCTTCTATCCACAGTTCAACTGGTAAAAAAACAGCAAGAAGAGCAACTGGCTGCGACCCTACTGACATTAGACCAGCTTATTACAGCAGGCAAGCTTTTTGTTTCAGCCTCCCAATTAGTTCTTCATTTAACCAACCGGAAGCAAACCCGTGTTGCCAAAAGAAACAATTCTGTCATTTTTAGCACCCATGTTTATATCATCGTTGGACTGTTTTCAGACCCGCCGCAAACAAGATTCAGGGAAATGAAGAAATTTATGTGTTTGAGTCAGCAGACGTTATCTGTGGCTGGCCATTAACCCTCTGGCTGTAACATATAGCGGCAGTAGCTTTTCAATGCTTCAATAGACTTTCGCAGGTCGGTTTGCTGCGGCGAGACAAGCCACTGATAAACCAGACCAAACAAATTAGACATGTAGGCGGATGCAAAGGATTCCGCTTCAATATAAGCGATCTCACCGTTTTCCATGCTTCTTTTTACCAGCAGTACAATCGCATCCCTGCCCTCCCGGTTGCAAGCCTCTAGCTGGCTGCGCAATGGCGATTCTTTACTGACTGACTCATACCACAACAGGTACATAACCTTGATGTTTTCCGGCTCCTTGCGGAACATGGCATCCACAGCATCAATTCTGGCGAGTATTGCATCGAGACCTGATAACCCTTTGGTGTACTCCCTGATGTATTCCACCCAGAGCTGACGATGCCGGGCAATAATGACACTGAACAGGCCATCCCTGGTACCAAAACGGGCGCTGGCCAGACCACGACTGTAACCTGCACGCTCGCCGATCTCTTTCAGGGTGGTTTTCTGTGTGCCGTGTTCAAGTATCAGTTGTGTTGCCGCTTCCAACATCTTTTTGTCAGACAACTCTGTACGCTCAGCCTGTGTTCTCTTTGTTGCCATAGTTGCTCGCAATGAAGCTTAATCAGGTTTTACCTGCCTACCTGATTAGCCGGTTTCAAAACAAATGTGCAATAGCCTTTAAGGTTTTCCAGTGATTTACCCAAATCAATATCTTCCGGAGACACCAGCCATTGATAAATCAGACCGAACATGTGCGATAAATACGCAATCGTGCAGGAGTCGGCATCGATGTCGCTGGAAATATCACCCGAATCGATGCCTTCCCGGATCACTTGCACCAATCGATCACGACCATGGCTGTTATATTCCTGCAATTGCTTGTGCAACGAAGAATGATCACTGACCGACTCGAACCAGATAGTATAAACCGCACGTACTTCTTCAGGCTCATTATTGAGAATAGCTTCCACGGCATCTATTCTCGCCAATAATGCATCCACCCCCTTTTTACCTGCCGTAAATTCAGAAACGTATTGCCTCCACTTCTGTTCGTACAGCGCTGTTATATGCCGGAAAAGATTCTCCTTTGAACCAAATCTGGAGCTCGCCAGGCCACGGCTGTATCCAGCACGCTCACCGACTTCCTTTAAACTTGTTTTATGCGTACCTCGCTGAATAATCAGCTGTTTCGCTGCCATCAACATCCGGCTATCAGACAGCTCGGTTCTTTCAGCCTGGGTTCTTTTGGATGTCATTAAACAATGCCCCGCCGGTGACTGGCAGACGACTGAAGACTAAACAAATGCACCTTGTTGCACACCACAACCGATTTCAATGGCTTCTCACGATTTTATACCCGGCACGATACTACCCAAAATAAAGATTGATGGAAAGTGAACAGAATGCCCGACATTGTTAATAGGGATAACGGCTAAAGGAATACAACACAGGGTCGTACCGAAATAGCTTCAGCTATCCGGCTCACTGTGTGACAGGCAATACTCGGCAAGTTTTTCTTCAGCCTGGTCTCCAAACAGTATCTGACAGGCTTTTTTAAGCCCCGGAGCATTAATCAAGTCTTCATGGCGGACAACCAGGGATATTTTGGATCTCCGCCGCAGAAAATCCTCCAGTTTGGTAATCATCTCACGGCGCGCAGCCAGCTCAATTTCACCCCGGAGGTATTCGGCATTTTCAATCAGCAACTTGCTTCTTGCCGGGTTTTCCCTTATTGCTTCCAGTATTTCCAGAGCGTTTACCCCATAGCGGCGCCATAACCTTGTCGTCAGAGGCTCTGATGAAGAGGAATCGGTCATGGCATCCAGTTTCATCAGTTCAGCCTGATGCAAAAACTCATCGTGAAGTTCCTTGTCGGGTTCTCCGTACCATTTCTTATCCGGGTATGGAATATCTATGCCCAATGATGCAATCAGGTCAGTCACTTCATTCCCCACATTCAGGCAATCAGTCAGTTTGCCGCCAAAAATACTCAAATGCCGGTCTTGAGAGTGAACCTCAATCTGGTGCTTGCGGGACAGTTTCACCCAATCGGCGATCCCATCACCGCCTTTCTGCGCCAAGGGCCTGACACCACATCTTTCAGCAATAATATCGTCTTTCGTTAAGGGGCTATCCAGATCCAGCAAGGCATTCACATTACTGAGTACAAAATCACGATCTGCATCTGTTACCCGGGTTTCCGGTTCATCAACCTGTGTATCGGTAGTGCCAATACAGGTTTTTGGCCCCATCGGAATAACAAAAAACAGTCTCCCATCGCTGGCAAAGAATGCCAAGACCCGGTTGCTGTCGGTGATTTTGTCCACCACCAGATGAATCCCTTTGGAAAACAGGTGGCGATATTCCGTTTGCAGCCCAATGCTTTTATTGTATCGATCAACCCAGGGGCCGCAGGCATTAATCAGAACTTTTGAGCGGATAGTGATTTTTTCACCACTGATCGTATCCACCGCCCGGGTCAGCCAGGTGTCCTGATCCCTCACCGAGTTTTCAGACTCGACATAGTTTGCCGCAATACAATCGTAATCCATTGCTGTACGAATAAAATTAAAGACAAACCGCGCATCATTATCATAGAGATAACAATCGGAGTATTCAAAACCGCCCTGCGCGTTGGTGGTATTAATGACAGGATCAAGTTTCTCCAGCTTCCTGACAAAATGATAGCTGGGCGCCCTGGTAACAAACCGGCCAATCACCCAGTAAAGTAATGTGCTCAGATAAACCATGAAAACCGGAAACCGAAACCCTTTGGCGATGGTGGTCAGAAAACGAATTTCCTTCACGGTTGAAGGGTAACTTGCCATCAGGTGGTTGCGGCTCTTGCAAAGTTTATTCACAAGAAACAGTTCACCGCTTTCCAGATACTTGATTCCGCCCCAGGCGAGGTTCGATGACTGAGAACTGGTGCCTGATGCAAAGTCCTGACGATCGATCAGGGCCACTTTGACTCCCTTCGCAGACAGCGCCGCAGCCGAGACCGCACCGTTGATGCCTCCCCCCAAAATCAGGACATCGAAAGTTTCACTGGCAAGTTTTTCTATATTACTGTCTCTCAGACTCATCGACTTAACCGCACTTCTCTTCTCACTAACCGCCTAAACTACCAGGCTTGTTGATTAACCGGGCAACACAATCGTGCCAGTCCGCCAGCAAAGCCCGCCGACTATTTGCCGTTAACTGTGGATTGAATTCTTCTCTGGCTTGCCAGCCTGCGTGTAACCGCTCAAAACTTTCGAAAACACCGCTGCCAATACCACTGAGATAGGCAGCACCCAAGGCTGTTGTCTCCAGCATCGCCGGCCGCTGTACCTTCATATCCAGAATATCTGCCAGAAACTGCATGAACCAGCGATTGGCAACCATGCCACCATCCACTCGTAATACAGAGGGAGAAATACCATCTTCTGCCATAGCGGCAAACAAGTCCGCCGTCTGGTAAGCAACGGATTCCAGTGTGGCTCGAACAATTTCGGCAGGCCCTGTGCCCCGCGTCAATCCAAAAATGGCGCCACGCACTTCGGGATCCCACCAGGGAGCGCCAAGCCCGGTAAAAGCCGGAACCAGATAGACACCATTATTGCCAGACAGACTACGGGCCATTTGCTCTGACTGACTGGCCTTTTCAATTAACCCGATACCATCCCTCAGCCACTGCATAGCTGCACCCGCGATAAAAATTGACCCTTCTATAGCATAGGTAGGTTGGCCATTCAGCTGGTAGGCAATCGTTGTCAGCAGGCGGTTTTTTGACAAAACAAGCTGTTGCCCCGTGTTCATCAGAACAAAACAACCTGTTCCATAGGTACTTTTTATGGAGCCTGGCTCGAAGCAGCACTGTCCGACTGTTGCCGCTTGCTGGTCACCAGCTACACCCGTGATGGGAATAACCTTGCCGAATAATGGCAGATCCGTTTCACCAAAATTATCCACGCAATTCAACACTTCCGGCAGAACCGGGGCGGGAACATTAAAGTGCCTTAACAATTCTTCGTCCCACTTACCACTGTCGATATTATAAAGACTGGTACGGCTGGCATTAGTGGCATCCGTTACATGGGATTTGCCACCGGTTAACCGGTAAACAAGAAAACTGTCGATCGTGCCAAAAGCCAATTCACCTCGTTCTGCCGCCCGCCGGGCACCAGAGACATTATCCAGAATCCAGCTGATTTTTGATGCAGAGAAATAAGGGTCGATCAGCAGTCCGGTACGTTGCTGTACATCCTCTTCGGCGCCCTGCTTCTTTAGTACGCCACAGGCTTCAGCCGTTCTGCGGTCTTGCCAGACAATGGCGTTATAAACAGGCTTTCCTGTGCTCCGTTCCCAGACAACCGTTGTTTCCCTCTGATTGGTAATACCAATACTGGCAATTTCAAACCCTTTGGACTCGGCCTCCAGCATTGCCTGACGGCTGGTTTCCAAGGTGGTTTGCCAGATAGTTTCCGGATCGTGTTCAACCCAACCCTCATGGGGATATATCTGGGGAAACTCCTGCTGCGCCACAGAAATTTGATTCGCCTGGTTATCAAAAACAATCGCACGACTACTTGTAGTCCCTTGATCTATTGCCAGGACACAGGGTTTATTGCTCATGATCAGAACTCACTGTTGAAATTTGTTGAAATACCATTGCACAGTTCCTCTATACTTAGACATTTAACATGCTTATTCAACAAAAATATGTGATCCTGAGTGGACTAAACCTTACGTTTCAGTTGAAAGCCCTGCACATTTGGGAAAATAATTGTGTCGTGCATTTATCACTGATTGGCAATGGAGAAACCTATGACGCTTGATACAAAGGAAAAACTCAGTCGCTTAACCGTCACCTTACACTGGCTAGTGGGTGTATCCATTATCGGCCTGCTCGCCGTTGGCACCTACATGGAAAAAACAGAAACGCTTTTCCTTTACCCCCTTCATAAGTCCTTTGGGGTCATCATTTTCATCGTGGTCCTGGCCAGGGTATTTTGGCGTATTAAAAATGGCTGGCCACCACCGGCCAACCGCTACAAAAAAATCGAACAGGTCTTAGCGAAAATTACTCACTGGGTATTGATTCTGGGAACCGTCATCATGCCGATCTCCGGTATGATCATGTCAGGCGCCGCAGGTCATGGTATACACATCTTCGGCCTTGAGCTGCTGGCCATGAACCCAAACCCTCAGAATCCGGAGGAAATGCTTCCACTCAACAAGCCTCTTGCCGGAATCGGCCATGAAACACATGAAATCATTGGCAAAGTAATGATTGTCGCCGTACTGCTACATATCATTGGCGCATTCAAGCACCACTTAGTGGATAAAGACGGTACATTGAGAAGAATGCTGGGAGCTGATCTCCGTAGCGAATAAAATTTTTGTTCCAATTACACGTTCCGTTTCTTGTTCACACCAGTTGAATCGGTGTGGGCAAGAAATGGAAATCAAACCTAGCTGTCATCAGAAAAAATAGCACTTTCGCAAATATACCCAAGAGCCCTGGATGTATTCTTGATGGATTTATCATCCTGCTTATCAATCATATAGGTACTATAAAGCGCAATAACAACAGCCAAAGCATCCGCGACGTCGTCAGTTGTTCTGGTGCGACTTTTGCCACGCTTTTTTATCGTTCCAGTTGACTTTTTTGCCATCTCGGAGACTTTTTTGATCATGCCGAAATAAATCTCTTCAACATCCTTATCATGGGGCATGGTATCTCTGACAGCCACAATAATAGCCTTGTGCTTTCTGAAGGTTTCCACCATAGATCGCACGGCATCCGAAACATCCTTTCGTTCAGCGGCATCCGCGTTGGATGTCCAAGTGCCCAGATTCACCGAAAGTTCCTCGGTAAAATGATCCAGCAACCGTGTCACCAGTTCGCCTTTATTCTTGAAATGCAGATAGAAGGTTCCGCGAGAAATTCCGGCTTCCTTGGATAACTCCTCGATCGTCAACGCTGCAAACGTATTGCCTTTTTCCAACAGCCTTTCAGTAGCAGACAAAAGCCTCGATTCAATAGAGGGCTTCTGGCCACCGCGTTTCGCACGTGTTCGCCTCGTAGGTCTAGATGGGATATTCAAAGCCTACCGCTCCTTCCAACTGGTCAGTCAGGATTATACATATTCCTGACATTGAGATGACCTTTCTTGATAAAAAAAACGATAGCAGAAATCTGCTACCGTAAAGTCGAGAGGATTTTCTTAGAGGCTGTGTTTTCAATAAACTCAGGCTGCTGCTTCCTGTAGAGAAGGGTTATCTTCATCATGAATAATCACCATGCCCGCATCACCATCCAGCGTGATGGTGGCGCCATCCGGTATCAGTTCAAGTGCGCCTGGTATTTGCACTCCGGGTAAACCATATTCCCGCGCCAGCAGCGCCCCGTGGGAAATCAGGCCTCCAGTTTCCAGCACGATCCCTGTAATCAACATAAATACGGGGGTCCAGCCTGGGTCTGTAGAGTGCACAATCAGGATTTCACCTTTGTTCACTGTACCAATCTGCGACAGTTCACGCACGACACGAGCAACACCTGTAACCTTGCCAGTGCTGGTCGTTTTACCCGTAAATACGCCGTCACCGTGTTGCGCAACTGCATCCACATTTGCTGCCAAACCAGCCTGAATATACTTGGAAGGGTGAACAACTTTTCTGTCAATGGCATCAAAATTCTTCTTACGTGCTTTAATCTTTGCCTGAGCCAGAGCCATATTCGCTTTACCATCCAGAGCGTCGTAGAGCTCCTCTTGAGTCAGGAAATAACCATCATGGGCTTCGCTCAAGACACCGCGCTCTTCACAGCGACGCATAATTTCTTCGTAACCCAATTTAATGGCATAGGTAGACCAATCCATCACCTCACGCTCGTTATCACGGTACAGCAAGCTGTTGTGCGAGAAATCGATCAGGAAGCGGAATTGCTGCGCCTTCACCAGACCGTTTTCCTGAGCAAGCAAATTCTGATAGACATGCTCTATGGTCTCTTCAAGCTGTTCACGTATTTTCTCTTCCTGAATAAGAGGGTCTGGCGTTCCCATCAACCCTTTGAAGAGAGCAACATCAATGCCGGGATTGTCAGCACGGCGGTCAAATTCAATATCCCGATCAGAGTGGCCACGGTGACCGGAAAGGCGCATATGTTCCTCATGTAGCTTCTTGAATTCCGGTCCATTAATGCACTGCTCCACGTAATCGAAGAAACGGGCATCAGGGTACTGTTTCAGCAATGAAGTGAGTTCCGGCGACTTGTAAATCAGGTCAGCCATTTTCCACAACCGATGATTTTCGATAGTCGTGATCGTGGGTTCACGGGTGCCGGTAACCAGAGTCATCATCAGGTTGGTGCGTTCACCGTCATACCAGTTTTCCAGTATCCAGTTAGTCCAGCCCAGCGATTCACGCATGTGCCACAACAGTCCGTTCCAGGGCGGGTCATAAGACGAGATCTCGAGGCGAACAACCTTGGCGATGTACTGACGTAAATCGTAGTCAGACATAGCACCCAGCGCTTCAACAGAGAGAGGCTGAGTCTCTTCACGGTATTTTTCATTATTGATAAAATCATCGCGAATTGCGCGCCACCAGTTGAGTCCCATGTCCGGGCGCTCTTTCTCCACCTTCTGGAACATGTTGAGGTAACGTTCCCAGTCAAACGGCGCATTTAACGCTTCTTCATGCCAGGCTTCAGGAATCTTTTCCAGCATAGCCGGACGCAACTGAGGCGGCACAGCCAGCTTAATCAGTTCAAGGTCGTTCTTGCAGTTGTAATAAGAAACGCCCTTGTGGTATCGCCACAGACGGCCTGAAGTGTAGTCGAGTTCGGGGTAACCATAGGCATGAACACCGACACTGTGACATTGATTCAAGCCCCAGCAACGCCAGGAAAACATCAAGGGTGAGATTGCACCGGTCCACATTTCTTCAGGGAAGGTGCGCGACCAGATGACGTCGTATTCCAGAATGTCGTCATTGCCCTGCACACTGGCGGTAACATCGGCATCCCAGGAAAACTCTACACCGGTAATCGGTCGGGCCTGGAGCACATAAAACTGTCCACCTTGATAAGCCCACTCGATATCTTGCGGGAATTCGCCGTATGTGTCCTGAATGCGGGCACCAAGAGCAGCCAATTCCTTGATTTGTGTATCGGACAAGGAGAAAGCTTCGCGCTTTTCCCCGGCTGTTTCCTCTTCAGCAATACCCAAGCCAGTTTCCTGATTGCGAATAATGCTGACTTCTTTTGAGCCCAGGGTTTTGTTAAGAATTTTCAAATCACCGTGGCGAACAATCAACTCATCCGGAGTAACAATACCTGACACGACGGCTTCGCCCAGCCCCCAACTTGCATTGATCATGATCTCGTCAGTTGCCGCATTCAGCGGGTTACCGGTGAACATCACACCGGACACTTCCGACTCAACCATGGTCTGAACCACAACAGCGATGGATGACTCAAAATGATCGAAACCTTGGGAGTTTCGGTAAAACGTCGCTCGAGCAGACCACATGGATGCCCAATCGCGCTTAACGGCGTCTATCAGATTATCCGTGCCCCGAATATCCAGGTAAGTATCGTGAAGCCCTGCGAAAGATGCGCCCTCCAAATCCTCTGAAGTACCGGAAGATCGAACAGCAACATAAAGATCACTGCCCATTTTCTCATAAGCGTTAGCAATATCTCGGGCGACCGATGCTGGAACTTCCGCTTCGGTAATCCAGTCACGAATTTTTTCCATGCACTGGTCCAGCTGAACAGCGTCATCATAATTAACGGTGGCCAACTCGTTGGAAATCATTTCACGCAGGTTTTCCATATGGCTGACATAAGCTGCCGTACCCACAACAAACCCGGGAGGCACATCAAAACCGGCCGCGGTCAAGCGACCCAGGTTAGCGCCTTTACCACCAACAGTCGGCAATTCAGTTGCCAGCTCATCTTTAAACCAGATTATATTCGGACTAGTGCTATGCATTTTTTGACCCCTTGATTGCTTTTGAAACATTGGATGCCATGAAGACTTCCGATTATATTTAGAATAAGTGTCAAATTATAATGAACATTGTGTTCATTTTTCAACTGATTTTATAGAACCATTTGTTCGAATGGTGCAACTTACTTAGATAGTTGTGCTGCTATAAAGGGTTATCGGACAGCTAGCGCCGAGAAAAGTAAACCAGCAGAAATACAGAAGCCAGAATCAGAGCAGAGCCAAACAGCTGCTCGGCGGACAAGACTTCACCGAGCAACAAAACCCCACACATAATGGCTATTGCAGGTGTAACATATGCAAAAGTACCCAGGATAACCGGACGTGTTGCATGAATCAGCCAGTAATAGGCTGCGTATGCGAGAAATGAATTGAAAAACGCCAAATAAAACAATGCCGTTATCGACTGCGAGCTCCATTGAGGCTCTTCGGGACGTTCAAAAGCATAACTAATCACCCCCATAAGCACAGCCCCAACCATAATATGAAGCGCTGCTGTCATAATCGATTGTGTGTTAATTGTGTATCGACGCAACACCATAGAGCCTGCCGACCAGCAAAAAGCAGCAATCAAAATAGCTCCGTAACCGTAGAAAGGGATTTCCTGCTCCGCCAGACCGAAACTCATCAACAGAACCAGCCCGGCAAGACCAAGGAGAATACTTGCCCAAGTCAGTTTACTAACCCGATCGCCAGCCGAACCAAACGAACCGAACCAGGCAATCCACAGCGCCGAGCTACTCATAATCAAGGCCGTCTCACCCGATGGCACCCATTGCTGCCCCCAAGCTGTAAAACCACTAGAAAACACCTGCATAATCACGGCGGTGCCACAAATGAATAACCACTCTTTCCTGGAAGCCGGTAACTTTTCACCACGCCAAAATGCGAACGCCAACATCAATGGCGCGGCGATTAACAAACGGATACTACAAAACAGGAAAGGCGGAATCTCTTGAACAGCAACTCGAATAGCCAGGTAGCTCGTACCCCAAACCAGATAAACCAATATCAAGGCAATCGCTATATTTATGGATTTCGTCAAATCAACACCCTTATCTGAAAAAACCCCGACCAACGTTAATTGATCGGGGTTATAAGAGCTTACTACTTAGCGGTTAGAAATTATAGGCGAATGAGACACCATAAGTTCTTGGTTTGGAGGCAAGACGATAAACATTATCCAGCCCCTGAGTCGCATTGTTCCAGTAGTACTCATCTGTCAGGTTTTTGCCCCAAAGAGCAACTTCCCATGTCAGGTCGTCAGCCTTCACACCGATACGGGCATCGACAGTGGTATAGGCATCCACATCGAACATATCGGGGTCTGCAAAGACACCTGGGCGAGTTGCCGGTGATATCTGAGTGCTGGCAAGTACTGCCTTATCAGCAAAAAGACCCGTAGTTTCGTCCTGATGTACGACACTAAGGTCAACAAACCCTAACAGAGCATCTCCTACAGGCACTTCATAGTGCGCACGAGCAGAGATATGCAACTCTGGCGTGTGAGGGAAGGAAAGGCCATCGTAGGAGATATTGTTACCTAAAGGTCCAAAACTGTCAGAAGACTTTGGCCCTTTATCCACTTCCGTTTCGGTATAGGAAACATTCAAAGACACCGTCAGATTCTCAGTTGGCAACAAGTCCATTCCCAGTTCAACACCTTTCACGGTTGATTCAGGAACATTGACCAAAGCCTCCAGAGAACCAAAGACATTGTCAAAGATACGGCCACGTAACTGTTTGTTTTCATAGTCGTAGTACCAGGCCGCACCATTCAGACGCATGGCCCCATCCATCAACGTGCTCTTGAAACCCAACTCATAGGCCAAAACAGATTCCTGGGTCACAGGGTGAACCTGAGCATCCGTCGAGGAGTTTACAGCGGGAATACTGCCTGACTTGTAACCTTTACTGAGGTTGGCATAGACCAGGAGATCGTCATTTGCTTGCCAGTCCAGTCCAATCCGCCAGCTGGTATTGCGCTCATCCAGCTCTCGCTTAATCAGCCCGGGGACATAGAAGCCCGGGGTGCCTGGCACAAATGCCAACGGATCCATACCTGGCTGAAGAAGCCCTGAAGTACATCCGCCAGGCTGAATGGCGGCGGGATCAGCAGGACCGACACCTAACCAGAGGCCTGAAAACAATGCGGCCATCGTGCCGTCACCCGTATCAGATGTACAGCCCTCGTATTCACGATCATCTTCCGTATGGCGCATACCCACGTTTAACGTGAACTGCTCATCGATGCTCCAGGCAATGTTACCGAATATGGCCTTGGTTTCTACTTCCTGATCAGCTGTTGAAAGCGCTTCTGCAATACCAAAGGCCGCTACCGAATTCTGTGAAAAGAAGTAGGTGGTATCGTCTTTCGATTCATCCTCTGTGTAATTAACACCCACTACCCACTTGATATCATCCATATCACCGCTCAGACGCAATTCCTGGCTAATGGATTCAATACTACCGTCATTTCTCAGGGTGAAATTCTGAAGGTTTGCACCATCAGTATCCTGATAGAAATCCTGTTCGTAATCGGAATAGGTGGTAATTGACGTCAACGTCATGGTGCCGGAAAGGTTGTAATCAAACCTTATGGAAGACTGCATAAACTGATCATCACGCTCAAGCGGGTTCGCCGGATTCGCATCCCAGTCGGCATCTTCGGCATCATTCCCTGCTCTCGGATAAGCGTCGTAAAGCGGGTTAGCACCTGCGTCAACCGAATGGTGCGCTTCGATCAGCTGGCCTGCCTGGGTGTCAGATTCATCCTTCCAGCCCTGCAAAGTAAATTTCACACTCAAGTCTTCAGTCGGCTCCCATTCAGCGAGAAAACGCGCAGCAAAGACATCCTGCTCACCCAACTCGTCATTGCGGGTATAACTTTCCTGCCAGCCTTCGTCTGATTGAATCAACATACCACTCAAACGAACCCGAAAGTTGTCGGCAAGAGCACCACTCACATAGCCTTTGGTCTCAAACGTATCGAAAGAGCCATAACTAGCTTCAACGCCAGCCTCAAATTCATCGGTTGGTTTTTCGGCAATAAAGTTAACCGCACCACCGGTGGAGTTCTGACCAAACAAAATGCCTTGCGGACCTTTCAACACTTCGACCTGAGCCAGATCAAAGGCGATATGCCTGGTCATGACCGGATACGCCATAGGCGCTTCATCCAGATAGATGGAAACGGTGGGCGCAGAAGCCAGCGAGTTATCATCAAACCCGATTCCCCTTAAAGCGTAAGTTGGCGTACCACGAGGGGTTTTTGTAAAAACAAAACCCGGCACCACTTTACCGAGGTCACTGGCATTTGAGATACCCGTTTCTTTTAACGTATCCGAAGAAAGCGCATTGATGGACATACCAACATCCTGAGCACTCTCGGACCTTTTCTGAGCAGTAACCACAATTTCTTCAAGCGCTGCTGCGGTAGCATCAAGTGATACCAACGGTGCAAGCCCTATCATCATGGAACCCCATAGAACATTTTTCTTAAACGTTTTCATAGTTTTGTTCCCCGTAATTTTAGATGTATCTATCAATCCGCATCACCAATGCTTCCCTTCGTTTCGAGCGCAACGGCACACCAAAACTTCCGATACATTTGTTCTATCTTCGATGCGGCAGGGGACTATATTCTTAAATTAAACACACTGTCAATTATTAATTGACTATTAGTTGATGTTATAGATACTCAAAGGCCATATTAATCTCACCAGTATCTACCCCAAAAGTGCAACGCAACCGGCATACGGCAAGTTATTCGCCTGATGCGGACACCTCGGGAAAAGCAAGATCGTGATATCCAACGGAATAGGCAAAACAGGAGGGAATTATGAGACCATTGAAATTACCGGCGTGATGCTTCTCCCACTGATTTTGGCGGGAAATCTACCCTTTCATTAGCAACGAAGAAGCAAACAACCGACTTCAGGCAAGCGTCAATGCCGAGGCAGCACTCATCCGAAAAAGTGACAATACAATGGGGAAATACCTTTCGACCCCGGGTCAAAAAAATTCTGCAGGGTTATCAAAGCTTCAGCCAGCGCCATCCCAACCTGAAAGTGGCGGGCAGTCAAAATTCCGGAGTAGTAACAAGCCATCCCTCACTTTTAAGCCCACAAGGGCCTTGAAACACGATATTTATGTGCTAGCCTTTGATAGGCCGGAAATTATAAATACAGGTAACCCTCATGGACAGAATCTGGCGGCTGCGTTTCACTGCAGCCATTTTTCTCACTTGCGTTTGCGCTTCTTTATCACTCTGGGCCAATCACCATAACGACAACGAAACCGTAGTGGTTGTATCCACCCGTCTGGCGATGGTTGCCAGACTGGACCCTATCACTATTGAAGTCAGCAAAGTCTACAAAGAGGGTGAAGATGAAGTTCGCACGGTTGATCCTCGCCGGGACGTGCCCCCGGGAAGGAGTATTGTCGGCTGGGTGAATCATGTCACCCAGCAAATGGAGGCCGCCGGATTTGTACGCCGAGAACGGGAAAATGAACACGGCGAAATTACCTATGAGTTCGTCAAGCAGGCCCCGGTCATTGCACGTATATCGTCCCTCATGACCATCACTGGCGAAGCCACAGTAACCCGCAGCATCAACGTAGCGTTGGACCTGGAAAAACCACCCTGGCCTACGGTGAGAGAACAGACGCAGACATGGTTTGACCCCAGTGTAACCATGGAACAACAGGGCCGGATTCTGGCCGACTATAAACGCTGGGTCAGCTCAAGCATTGATCACTTTATCATTACGAATGAACGCAATTCTGTGGCGCTCACAGACGAAAAAAAGGAACAGTTGCGAAACCTGCAACGCACAACGGTCAGGCAGACAAAACAGGCTTCCATCGAAGGTGGCAAACCTCCCACTATCAGTGTCGAAGTCAGCTCACGAGTAGTTAACCGAAAACTGGGGGTAAACTGATGAACACATACGCTTTTTCCTTTGGCCTGCTACTATTATTACTCATACCTTTTTCCTACACCCAGGCTGATCCGACCGAAATACAAATCACCGTCGCCTACAAACTGACAACCACCCCCGCAGAAATTGAAGTCACCGCCTCACACACGGAACAGGTTTCCGATTCGGCAGAACGAAAAGAAGTGGAAGTGGTGCGCTCCGGCGGATTAGCAGGTGCGCTCGGTGGCGTCACCACAGCCATCGACACGGCGGGTTATACCAAAGTGAATACGATTGTTCGCAACGGCAAAACCTATGACATTTATGAGCAATCAGGAAGTTCCAGTGCCCAGTTGCAGGGCACAACGACAATTAAGGTTCACTCAACACCAACTTCTGAGGGAATACAACTACACGCCGGATCAATCACTGTTCACATCACAACGGAAGGCGATGCTCCCGGCAACACGCTCAATGACAAAAAACAGCAACTCAGAGTTGATCTGGAACGACTGGGCGCCCAGATCATCGATCAACTCAACAGAGCTGTTCCCTTTTCACAAAGCGATATCGACAGTCTGTTTAGCTATCAGCCCACACCCATTACAAAAACCATCACTTATCGCGTCAAGGGAGAACAGCGAGAGCTTTCCATTACTGTCAACTCCGAGGCCAGCAGAATAATTGATGCGCCCCTCGGAGAGGATGTGTGAAACACCGAAAACGGCAAATCACCGCCAGATTAATTCTCGCAGCCGTTTTTGCAACATCCTGTCATGCACTGGAAGAAGAGACTCTTTACGGCTTATGGTGGACACCAGGGGGGAATATTGTCGATATTCGTCCCGATCACCACGGCAAACTGGTCGGCACACTGGTGCATGTGCTGCCGGGAAATCAGGCCATCGGCTTCGCTCGCGGCCAACTGGCACTGACTAGCTTTCAGTTCAACGACAGCAGTCATGACATAAAATTTGAAGTATCTACCCGCCCGATAGATACGGCAGAAAATTCCCCTGCAGAAATTGGCTGCCGGTCACCCGACTGGATTGCCTTTGAAGGCAAGCTGACAACACCTGACCGTATTTCTGGCGAAGCCGTTGCGCCTGAATTTAGCCTCACCGCTACCGACACCTGCACGATGGTCAGCGAAGACCGGTTCACATTACCACCCTATCGCCGCTTTCAATTTTCGGAAATAGCACGACTCCCCGATCGTCAGATTTTCGAAGCAACGGTTATCGGCAACCCCTACCAAAAACTCACAGCCAGTGTTGACTACCCCCAGGGGTTGCCTCATTCCCGTGGTTTTCCCACCATTAGGGTAAGCACTGTGAATGACGAGCCAGTGCCATATGCTGAGGTTGTCTGGCAAGTTACGAGTACTGTCGGCAATAGCGGCATAGCACCTCGACACTACCGCACAGAAACCAATGCAGAAGGCGAGGCCGCACTCAGATTTACCTTGTTACCCAATGGCCGGTTTGCGCCGATCAACCAGATGCGCCAGGAAAACGTTCCTGCAACCCTGCCACAGGGTGAATGGCTGATCTCGGCAACTGTACCAGAGCTGGGAATCAATCAGGCAGTCAATTTCACCCAGTTACTGGATGGGCCAGATGCACTGATCAGTTTTATGTCTGGCAACCGGCCTGCATCGGAACTGGTCATTCCCATTGAGAATATTGGCGAGGATCAGGCTGTCGCCCTTCAGGTAACCGATTTAACCCACAGCGGCCTATCCGAAATCACTGTAAAACTGGTCGCCCACGAAATGCACTACCCAAAAACAAAAACCGATCCGTTACCCTACCCGGATGCCCATCCATACGACGAGACTCTCTGCGTTATTCCCCGAAACCCGTCTCGCCCCGGCATCTACGATTCAAACCCGGATCTGACCATCACCTTTGGACCAACCCCTCGAAACTGCCACCTGAAATTGCCCCGTCGCGCTGAAGGAATCAGGGTAATGGCCAAAATAGACCAACCAACACTCAATGTTCAATACCTGAATGTGTATCTCTCCTCCACACAAGCCAACGAATCAAAACTGCGTTCTTACCTAAAAACAGCTTATGAAAACCTGGACTACTTCCGCCAACCCGCACGCCAGGCACCGTCGGATCAGCTACAGTTGATTCGCCAGAAACTGGGCTATATTGACAGGGCTTTTGCGCTGCTGAACGACCCAAAAGGTAACGATGGCAAGATCAATAACCGGGTACAGTTTTTTGCCGCCAACGCCTACGCCGAGCTGTTAAGAGAGAGCGCCTACCAACACGAAAGTGATATGACAGCTTCACTTTACAACGGGCTTGGTCGGGACAGCCCGGAAAGAGTACGCGTGCCCGTGCGCAACGCCCACGAGCAACAACAACTGGTTCGGGCATCCATCAGGGCTGTGCAATCCATTAATTGGGAGGCTGGCCGCAATGTGCTGCTATCCCGAATTCCCACTATCGACCAGCTAAGCGCCACAATGGATCAGATTGTGGCCATGCCCTTTGAAATGGCCTGGATCATCGTCAGCGGTGAAACCTGGGATGGCACCAATCAGGACGCTGTGGACCGCCTGCTACTGGGCCTGGACATCGCCAGTTTCAGAGTTGCGACACCGCGTTGGCTGAATGATGCCTGGGAAATGGTGCAGCGCAGAAAACATACCCGCAGGGCTCGTCAGCGCATAAAAGAAGCGCGCAATGCCGGACTTGATGACATGCATATGCACGACGCTTACGACAATGACCGCTTCCGCCGCCGCATGCGTGAGCAGCAACACAACATGACAGCCGATGAAGCGGCCCAAATGGATGATCGGCTCAACGCATTGCTGATACAGGCTGCCTGGGAAAACAAGGATATTCCATCAGACCTGCGGCAGCGATTGCGCTACACCATGAATCGGGTTGCCAATTCAAGATCTGGCCGCAATCTGGCAAGAGCGTTAGATGAGCTTGAAGAGATTATCCATCGCACCCCCGAGTTAGCTAACTCAGCACGTGGCAGGCTGGCCGTTCGCATCGGCGCCATGGAGCACTGGCTGAAAGCGATGAATGAGGCCGCTCATTGGCGCAGTCTGGTTAAACAGCGCAAGGCCCGCATGCTGCGCAAGGATCAGCACTTTGTTTCGGCTGATGGCAAAACCGAGGTATTCGTGGAATACCAGATAACACCTCGCCGCCGGGTAGACTACGCCATTGCCCAGCACTTTGACGATCGCATTGAGATTCACGTTGTCGACCTGACAGGACAGCTTCAATCCCTGGGCATTACTGTAAAAAAATCCAAGCGCCGCCAGCACCGCGAAAAGACGGCACTCTACGGCGAGCTGTTTGAAAAGGCCATGCGCGAACGCTTCCCGGACAAAACCATCCTAGTCAAGGCCACGGAACTCTACTGGCGAGAAAGCAATGTGGAGGCTCGACTAAGCCAGCTCACCCGCACCATGGGCTTATTACGCTAAGTAGATGAACGCAGATGGAAGCAACTTAAACGGTTATTCCGGTTATGATAGAACAAACTGATGTGGCACCAACAAGGTGGGGCCATGAAAAACTGGTGATTATATGTCTGAGGCAATTTACGGGTTTGACTGCACAACAATCAGTGGAGAGCAGCAGTCTCTCGCTGATTATCAAGGCAAGGTACTGCTGATTGTGAACACAGCCAGCCAATGTGGATTTACGCCACAGTACAAAGGTCTTCAAAAACTGTATGACGAATTCCGCGATCAGGGCTTTGAAATTCTCGGGTTTCCCTGCAATCAGTTTGGCGCTCAGGAGAAAGCAAACAATCAGAATATTCAAAATTTTTGTGAGCTGAATTACGGTGTCAATTTCACCCTCTTCGCCAAGATAGAAGTAAACGGTGTTAATGCTCACCCGCTCTACAAATACCTCAAAAAAGAAGCAAAGGGTTTATTGGGTAGTGAACCTGTAAAGTGGAATTTCACCAAATTTTTAGTCGACCGAAATGGAAACGTTATACGGCGTTACGGGTCTATAGATACACCGGAAAAAATTCGCAAACATATTCACAAATTGCTCAAACAACATTAACCACTGTGACATCCTCCCTACCCGGAGATATCTTTCACACATCCACGCTCTGCTTTTATAAAATCAGAATTTATTTATAAAATTTTCCTGATAGTTTTTACCAATCATCACCTGGCTGCACCATAGCGGTACAACGTTGTGGTGCATGCAATCAAGAATGGTGCGCCTTAAATGCGATTTTTTTGTGCGAAAAAATTCCGTTACGGTGCAAAAAAAATTCTCATCAGCAACCAACACGAACCACTTTCTCTTTTTTAGAGAGAAAATGAAATATCTGTAACCTTATGATAAAGATAAAAAAAGAACCCATTATCAGCGACGAATCCGGCACTTGGCACGCATATTGAATTATCAGGTCAGATCATTTTTTTAATCTGCCATGGAGTTTTTTATGTCCCCCTTTGCAATAAAAAAGATAGCCTCTTGGTGTGTTGCCACCTTGACCTTCCTGTCGCTCGGTTCTGCAAATGCCGCAAACATCGGCTGGCCAGAAAAAGAAGAGCTGAAGTTCGGCTTTATCAAACTGACAGATATGGCCCCCATTGCCATTGCCTATGAAAATGGCTATTTCGAAGACGAAGGTCTGTATGTCACTATCGAAGCACAGGCCAACTGGAAAGTACTGCTGAACGGCGTGATTGATGGCACCCTTGATGGCGCGCATATGCTGGCAGGGCAACCTATTGCTGCCACGATGGGATTTGGTACCAAGGCTGACATCATCACCCCATTCTCTATGGATCTGAACGGCAACGGTATTACTGTTTCCAATGAGATCTGGGAACAAATGAAGCCAAATATTCCCAAAATGGCGGATGGCCGTCCGGTGCACCCCATCAAGGCCGATGCACTAAAACCAGTGGTTGAAAAATACAAGGCCGAAGGCAAACCTTTCAACATGGGTATGGTATTCCCGGTTTCCACTCACAACTATGAACTGCGTTACTGGCTGGCCGCTGGAGGCATCCACCCCGGCTATTACGCGCCGCACAAAGGGGATATCTCTGGCCAGATTGATGCCGATGCATTGCTTTCCGTAACACCGCCTCCGCAAATGCCAGCCACACTTGAAGCCGGTACTATTTACGGCTACTGCGTGGGAGAACCCTGGAACCAGCAAGCAGTATTCAAAGGCATTGGTGTGCCGGTGATTACTGACTATGAAATCTGGAAAGACAACCCGGAGAAAGTTTTCGGCATCACCAAAGAGTTTGCCGAGAAATACCCCAATACGACACTTCGCCTGACTCGTGCGCTCATCAGAGCCGCCATGTGGCTGGATGAAAACAACAACGCTAACCGCCCTGCCGCTGTAAAAATTCTGTCCCAATCCAACTATGTTGGCGCAGATTACGACGTCATTGCTAACAGCATGACCGGCACCTTCGAATATGAAAAAGGCGACAAACGCGATGTGCCTGATTTCAACGTATTCTTCCGTTACAACGCCACCTACCCTTACTACTCAGACGCCATCTGGTACCTCACTCAAATGCGACGCTGGGGTCAGATTGCTGAAGACAAGAGCGATGACTGGTACAAGGAAATGGCCGCTAAAGTCTACCGCCCGGACATTTACTCGAAAGCTGCTCAATCACTGATCGACGAAGGTCTGGCTGATGCCAAGGACTTCCCAGACTTCACCAGCGAAGATGGCTTTCGCGACCCCCAGACACACTTTATCGACAACATCGTATACGACGGCACCAAGCCTAATGCCTATATCGATAAATTTGCGATCGGCCTGAAAAGTGGAGACAAGCTCTAAGCTTGTCTTCCTCCCGGCATCGTATGAACACCAGGGTTTTACAGGAAATTCACCATGATTACCTCCGTATCCTTCGCCAACAAGTTTGAAAACAAGGCAGCTATGTCAGAGATGATGAAAAGCTTTATATCGCATGCGCTCAAAACTGTGGGCATTCCGCTCCTCGGTATCGCAGTATTTTTGATGGTGTGGGGTGGTGCCGCACAGAGCATTGACACCTCCCTCGGTAAGTTCCCGGGCCCTGCAGCGGTCTGGGAGCAGTTCGGCGCGCTCTATGACGAACATGTCACCGAACGGGGAAAAGAAAAAGCTTTCTACGAAAGACAGGAGGCACGTAATGCCAAACGTCTGGCGGTTGACCCGAACTTCGAACCAAAAATTCGGGCCTATACCGGCAAGGAAACGTTTCTTGACCAGATCATCACCAGTCTGGTCACGGTGATGAGTGGCTTTTTCACTGCTGCCGTATTTGCCATTCCGCTGGGGATTGCCATAGGCCTCAGCAAGACACTGAATACAGCGGTGAATCCGATCATTCAGATATTCAAACCGGTTTCACCTCTGGCATGGCTGCCTTTGGTCACCATGGTCGTTAGCGCCTTATATGCGACACCGGACCCGATCATACCAAAGTCATTTCTGAACTCGATGATTACCGTAACTCTGTGCTGTATCTGGCCAATGGTCATTAACACGTCTGTCGGCGTTGCGTCTATTGACAGTGATCTGGTGAATGTCAGCAGGGTATTGCGCCTACCCGCACTGCGCCATGTACAAAAAATTGTATTACCCGCCTCTATCCCGATGATTTTCACCGGCATGCGGATGTCTCTGGGCATTGCGTGGATGGTATTGATTGCCGCAGAAATGCTGGCACAAAATCCGGGGCTGGGAAAATTTGTCTGGGATGAATTCCAAAACGGCAGTTCCGACTCACTGAGTCGAATCATGGCTGCCGTAGTCGTTATCGGTTTCATCGGTTTCCTGCTGGATCGCGGCATGCTGGAGATGCAGCGCATTGTCTCCTGGGACAAAGCCAGCGCTTCACGCTAGCCTGCAACAACCGCCAGCAATTAGTTTTCTGGAGATTAATATGAGTACATTTCTCGACATCACTCACGTAGATATGGTGTTTGATACACCCAAAGGTCCGTTTACCGCTTTAAAAGAAGTCGACCTGAAGATTGAAAAAGGCGAGTTTGTCTCTTTGATCGGGCACTCCGGCTGCGGCAAATCAACCGTGCTGAATATCGTAGCAGGGTTATATCAGGCATCCCGTGGAGGGGTAGTTCTTAACGGCAAGGAAGTCTCCGAGCCGGGCCCGGAACGCGCTGTGGTATTTCAGAATCATTCACTGTTGCCCTGGTTGTCGGCCTACGAAAATGTTGAGCTGGCTGTTAAACAGGTATTTGGCAAGTCAAAAAGTAAAGCCGAAACCCGTGAGTGGATTGAACATAACCTGAAACTTGTACATATGGATCATGCTATGGACAAACGCCCCGATGAAATTTCCGGCGGCATGAAACAGCGTGTCGGTATTGCACGGGCACTGGCCATGCAACCCGACGTACTGCTGATGGATGAACCCTTTGGCGCCCTGGACGCACTGACACGCGCCCATATGCAGGATTCGCTGATGGAAATTCAGAACGACTTAAACAATACCGTGATTATGATTACCCACGATGTTGATGAAGCCGTTTTGTTATCCGATCGCATCGTGATGATGACTAACGGCCCTGCCGCTACTATCGGAGAAATACTGCCCGTAGAGCTGGAGCGTCCAAGGGATCGCGTCTCACTGGCATCAGACCTTGAATACATGCGTTTGCGCTCCGCCGTGCTGACATTCCTTTACGAGAAACAGCGCAAAGTCGAAACCATCTCACGAAAAACCACCTCTTCCAAAAAGAACGCCGGTGACAAAAAAACAGCGGCAGCTTAAGGAAGTTCTATTCAACTTTCGACCATCTTGGTCGCTTTTTAAATTTATCTTCAGGAGTAGTCATTAATGAAAAAATTCCAAAAGAGCTTGTTGAGTGTTGCCGTGGTATCTGCCGCAACCGGGTTCACATCACTGTCAATTGCTGACGAATTTACCGAAGCTCTTACCAGTGGCAAGGCCTACGGTGACTTTCGCCTCCGCTACGAGGCTGTCGATCAGGATAATGCGCTGAAAGACGCCGATGGTCTTACCCTCCGCTCCCGTATCGGTTATACAACAGGCACCTTTAACGGTTTGTCCGCTACCATTGAAGTAGAAGACAGCCGCGTTGTTGCCGGTGTTGAGGATTTCAATGCGGCAGGTCTCAACAATAACGGTACTTACTCTGTTATTGCAGACCCTGAAACCACTGAGCTGGATCAGGGCTATATCCAGTACAAAACAGATTCATTAACGCTGAAGGCTGGGCGCCAGGTTATCACTTACGACGGCCACCGCTTTGTTGGTCACGTAGGATGGCGTCAGGACCGTCAGACATTCGATGGCTTCACCCTGCAAGCAACACCAGCCAAAGGACTCACGATAAATTACGGATTCATTGATGAACGCAACCGGATTTTTGCAGAAGATCGTGACATTGATTCAAAAGATCACCTGTTTAATGTTTCCTACGATACAGCTATTGGTAAATTGGTGGGCTACAGCTACTTGCTGGAAGATGAGGATGCTGATGTAGAACTGGATACCTATGGCGCCAGCCTGACCGGTGCTGCTGATATCTCGGAAGGTACTAAACTTTTGTATAGCATTGAGTACGCTACACAGGAAAATGAAACGACCGATATTGATACCGACTATATGCTGGTCGAGGCAGGCGTAGCTGTCAGTGGTATCACCGCAAAACTGGGTTACGAAGTGCTGGGTTCAGATGACGGAATGGGTGGTTTTGCCACACCGCTGGCCACGCTGCATAAATTTAACGGCTGGGCTGATCAGTTTCTGGCTACCCCAGCCCAGGGCCTGAAAGATGCCTACGTTTCTGTCAGCGGAAAACTGGCTGGTGGCGCATGGGCAGTTGTGTATCACGATTATGAAGCCGACGAAGACACCGCAACTATTGATGACTTCGGTGATGAGATCAACATCTCCTACGCGAAAAAATTCGGCAAGCACTACTCAGCAGGCATCAAATATGCCGCCTACGATGCGGGTGATACAGCAACGGGTAAAGTAGATACTGACAAGCTTTGGGTTTGGGTAGGCTTTAGCTTCTAAACAGTCAAAATCTGACTGACCTCCGGGTTGCAATATCTGGACCCGGAGGTTTCATCCGCAAGCCACTACTGCCCCCTATAAATTCGAGGAATCCGCTCAGGCATCCGCGTCAACAACTCATAACCGATAGTACCCGCACAGTGAGCAACCTCATTCACGGATAGCTGTTCTCCCCAGAGAATCACTTCATCACCAATCTGCACACCAGGCAAATCCGTGACATCAACCGTGATCATATCCATCGATACCCTGCCGACCAGAGCAGCGCGCTGCCCATTAATCAGCACCGGCGTGCCACTGGGAGCATGCCTGGGATAACCATCGCCATAACCAATGGTTACCGTGGCTATACGAGAATCCCGCGGCGCGCACCAGCTCCCGCCATAACCAACTGATGCTCCACGAGCGACATCACGCAATGCAATTACAGCGGACTGTAAAGTCATTACCGGTTTTAGATCAGCTTGCGCCGCGCCTTCCGAAGACTCAGATATCGGAGAGTTACCGAATAACATATACCCGGGTCGATTCCATTCAGCTCTCGATTCTGGCCACGCCAACATTCCTGCAGAATTGGCAAGGCTTCGAGATACGGGTAACCCATCAGTCACCGTATTGAAAAGTGCCATCTGTTTACGGGTAAGATCATTATCAAGTTCATCCGCGCAGGCGAAATGCGTAGCTACCACGATATCCGACTGCACATTGGCGCTATCGACTAACCGAGGATAAATAGTTTGCAGTTGATTTGGTGAAACCCCCAACCGGTTCATACCGCTATCAACTTTTAACCAAACTTTAATAGCGGTATCTAATGCTGCCTCTAAAATAACGCCTGCCTGTTCTTGACTGGCGACCATCAACCAGAAATTCTGCTGCGCCGACAACTCAACTTCCTCGGCAGAAAAGGCACCTTGTAGCAGTAGCACAGGAATATTTATGCCTGCTTCACGCAACTCCATCGCTTCTTCAATGCAGGCAACACCAAAAGCCGACGCAAGCGGCTCAAGTGCACGCGCGACTTCGATAGCACCGTGACCATAGGCATTTGCCTTAATGATCGGCATCGCCTTCCCGGTACCGGACAATTCGCAGGCAATGCGGTAATTATGTTGCAACGCAGCCAGATTAATTAGCGCTTTTGCAGGACGGGCCATTCAAGCTCCTTAACAGCACAGACAATCCCGAAGGACGAATCGAAAAACAGTCAATAATGATATTTTCGTGCGCTGAATAATGATTGCGCCGACAGCCAAACATCGCCCACCTCGCCTTCACCTACCGGCACACCGTCAATCTCAATCACGGGTACAATTTCCTTTGATGAGCTGGTCAGCCACACCTCATCCGCCTCTCGTAGTTCCTGCATGGAAACCACCCGTTCTTCCACGGGAATTGAGCCGTCCTTGCGCAGAATATCCACCAGAATCTGCCGCGTAACACCCGGCAAAATTTGACTGTCCAGGGGAGGCGTTGCTACCACACCATTTTTGACCACAAAGACATTGCAGGCGCTGGCTTCAGTCAGCTCATTGCGATTATTGAACAGCAGGGTCTCGTCGTAACCTTGTGCAAACCCCTGCTGGAAGTGCAGTACATTGCCAAGCAGCGCTGTGGACTTGATATCGCAGTGTTCCCAGCGCATATCCTGCGTTGTGCACACACGGTATCGCTTTGTTTTGCTTTTATCTGCTAAAGGCTCTGGTGCGATTTCAAAGGTATAGGCAAATACCGTGGGTTTCACCCCCTCAGGAAAAGCGTGGAAACGCCGACTGTCTGCACCACGGCTCACATGTAGATAAATACCCAGATTACCCGCACCATTTCGAGCAATTAACTGTTCGCAGATCTGCTGCCATTGCTGATGATCAATCTCACAATCGATCGACACATCGGACAAGCCCTTTGTCATCCGCTCCAGATGCGGTTTAAGCCCGACTATCCGACCATTGTAGGAAGGTATCACCTCATAGATGCCATCACCAAATAGAAAACCCCGATCCATCGGCGAAATTTTCGCTTCGCTCATTGGTAAATACTTACCGTTCAGAAAAACTGTGCTCATTCGTACCCTTTGTGTTTTGCTGAACCGCTAACCGGCAAAACCGGTTAACCGCCGCAGCTGAAATATCATATCCGCGCCATCTTCGGCCAGAAGACCGTCTTCAGTCAAAGTGTTTTGCCCGCTAATGCCATCAACACTGCCACGATCAGACAGGTATTGTAACTCGGCCCGGTTATCGAAATCTGCCAGCAGATCAATCTCCCGTAACCAGCCTAACAGTACCACCAATGCATGGCAGCCCCAATTGGATACATCCGCCACCACCAATTCGTCGCAGGTTGAAACGGCGGGAATAATATCCAGTTGCATAAGTGCTTCCCGTATGTTCCCCATGCCAACTTCATTTCCGCCATCGCCAATCGCAATCGTGGGGCAGCGAGCCATGCCAATCAAAACATCGTAACAGTGGCTATAATGAGCAATCGATTCGCCCCGCATATTATAATAGCCTCCATCCACCGCTTGCCCCGGTTGTTCAATCGAAATCACCACAGCAGGGCAATAACGCTCCAGTAACTTACCCGCTTCCTGCTGCCGGTCACGGGTTGACGCCCCCACCGCAATCGGTACCACACGAAAGTCATTCTCGAGCACACTCGCCAGCGGCGTAGCGCAAGCCAGCACTGGCTCCTTGCCAATCGCAGCCAATGCCCGATAAAGGGCGATGGCGCCCACGGGGCCGTCGGTTTCGAATGTATCCTTTACCGGGAATCCAGTGCCGATCATCACCGTGCCGCAGCAATTATCCAACAGCTCGGCCGCCCGAAGACAATAACCGGATCGCAAGGCCGGGCGGACTGTTGCCATTCCCCGCAGGTTGCGACTGACAAGCAAACGTTCTATCTGGTCGCTGAGTGTTTCAGCCTCATTGATAGCAATATTTACAGGCATGGCCGTGGCTCAGTGGCATTAAAGCGATTATGTGCTTCTGCATTCAGTACACGGCATTGCTCCAGACTCACCGACTCAAAGCTGACTGTGCCACCTGGTCGCATTTGGGCAAGCCTGTCCGTATCCAACCTGATAACAGAACCAATCTTCGGATACCCACCAATGGTTTGCCGATCATTAAGCAGCACAATGGGTTGACCATCTGCCGGAATCTGAACGGCGCCATGGCAAATACCTTCCGACAAAATACCCTCAATATCGGCCTTGATTGCCGGGCCTTCCAGCCGATAGCCCATACGATCGCAGTGGTTGCTGACCGCATAACTGGCAGCAAAGAAGATTTGCTGCTGGGAGGCTGGGAAATAGCGATGCTGGTAGCCGGGCAACATTCGCAGGGTTGCCGTCATACTGTAGGCCGGTTGCTGCGCTGCCGCCAGAAACCAGTTGCGACCTGACGAAAATTCCGGGCAATCAAGGCAGTCATTCGCCTTTAATGCCTGTCCATTCAAACCACCGATGCCCTCTCGCACAACTGTTGCAGTACTTCCGAGCCGCGGGGCCACCTGAAAACCACCCGTCACCGCCAGGTAAAGCCGAAGCCCGACAGAGGCATACCCGACTTCAATCACATCACCTTTCTGAAGCCGGTGGCTTCGCCACTGTTCCCGCCTCTCGCCATTAACTTTAAGTGGCGCTGCAGCGCCAGTAATGGCGAATCTGACCGACTGCTGCGCCTCCAAAACCAGACCACCAACCGACAACTCCAAAGCCGTTGTTCCCGGTTCGTTTTCACACAACCGGTTGGCCCAATTAAACGCTGTCATATCAAGAGGTCCGCCGTTGGTCAGGCCGAACCGGTGTTGCCCAAACCGACCCTGATCCTGAATCAGGCAGAGAATACCGGGGCGCAGTACTTTTAAACCACTCATCAAAGAACTCCGCTTCCGTTAGACAACCGTCGATCCAGGCAGAGTACCACCGAGATGCAGAAATTCGGCTTTATCAATTGCCCGGAAGCGCACTCGATCCCCAACAGCAACCGGCATCGCCGACAGCCCCTCTCTGCTCAATGCCTCTGGATGAAACATTGGCACAGGACACAAGCCGATCAGGTTCCACCCCCCTGGAGAAGTGGCCGGATAAACTGCCGTCTGGCGGTCTGCAATCGCTACCGCTCCCGCAGGCACCTGCAAGCGGGGCGTTTCCAGACGTGGGGTAGCAATGCGCTCATCCAATTCACCAAGATAGGCAAATCCCGGGGCAAAGCCAATGGCATAAACCCGATACTCGCGGCTTTTGTGAATATCGACCACTTGACCCGGAGTCAGCTTGGCCCGCGCCGCTACTCTGCCAAGATCCGGACCCGCTTCGCTACCCCCGGCGCAACCATAGAATACGGGCAGCTCCACCAGTTTGCCGGATGAATCCTGTTCTGACGACAACCTTGAAAAATCATCGCGCACCATTTTTTCAACCGATTGGTGATCGGTCTTGCTGGCATCAAACAACACCAGCAAAGAAGCATAGGAAGGGACCAAATCCACAAGCAATGGACCCATACTCTGATCGAGCTGCCTGGCCAACTGCTGTATCTTTGCTAATGTTCGGGGGCTAAACTCAGATAAATCGCCTCTCTCTTCACCCCCTGCCGAGAGGTAGACAATCAGGGCGTTTTCACCCGCCACCTCAATCTTCACGCGCCATCAGCTCCCTGATCAACTGAATCACCGCAACACTTTCAGCGTTGTCGCCGTGCACACAAAGACTATCCACATCCAGAGCCAAAACATGTCCGTTCAGCGTGGTAATTGTTGCCTCCGACTTCAACTGTTCAACCTGAGCCAGCATTTTTTCACGAGTATGAACTGCTTCCGGTCTGTCACGAGCCAACAGTGTGCCATCATCGTCATAGCAGCGGTCGGCAAACGCCTCCAGCCATAATGTAATACCGTGCTTTTGCGCTTCATGGCGATGCTCGTCCGCAGCCATTGTGGACTGGATCATCAGCGGTAATGGCTTGTGGTAACTGGCGATAGCCTCAAACACAGCCTCACGGACATTGAGTTTGGCCATCATATCGTTGTAGAGGGCGCCATGGGGTTTCACATATTCAAGCTCGAGTCCCTGAGACCGTGCCATACCCTCCAGAGCGGCCATCTGGTAATGCATAAAGGCAACGATCTCTGCCGTGGAACAGGCCATGGAGCGGCGCCCGAACCCTTCCGGGTCAGGGTAGCCCGGATGCGCCCCTATCTGCACGTCATACTGTGCCGCCAGTGCGAGTGTATGACGCATGACGGCGGGACCACCGGCATGGAAACCACAGGCAATATTAGCCTGATCAATGTGTGGCATCACCACCTCATCAACCGCATGGCCATCAAGCGCTGCATTTTCACCAAGATCGCAATTGAGTTTGAGTTTCATGGTCATTGATCGTCAGCGTATTCTGTTCGGTTTCATTACGTTGCTTTATACCTTAGACAAAAAAATGCGGCGTTAACCATTTTCCAGGTCTGTCACCAGCATGGCACCCGGGCTATGGGTAATACACAGGGGCGGCTTTGCCTGCTCCAGCACGACTTGAGGCGTAACGCCGCAGGCCCAGAATACCGGAATCTCACCGCTGTACACCGTCACTGCATCGCCAAAATCAGGGCTGCTAAGGTTTCCAATACCAATAAGCGAGGGGTCGCCGATATGCACTGGCTCCCCATGAACATCCGGAAACTGGCGTGATATTGCAACAGCACGACTCACATCCTCGGGTTTAAATGGCCGCATACTCACCACCATATTTCCCTGAAAAGGTCCCGCTGCCTGACAGGGGATATCCGTGCGATACATCGGAACGTTGACAGCCTCACTGATGTTGCGAATCTCCAGACCGGCACCGAGAAGTGCTTCTTCAAAGGAAAACGAGCACCCCAGTAAAAAGACCACCAGATCATCTGACCAGTACCGGTTAATATCATTGACCTCATCAACCAGCAAACCTTCCCTGAAGATCCGGTACATCGGCACATCAGTGCGAATATCGATACCCTCACCCACATCCTGCATGCGCCAGTCTCCGGGGTTGCCGACACTCACCAGAGGACAGGGTTTCGGATTCAAATTGCAAAACTGCCGGAAGTCTGCAGCCCAGGCAACCGGCAGGATAACCAAATTACATTGCACATAACCCGCAGCCAGCCCCGACGTATGCCCCCGGTAGCTACCCGCTCGAATGCGTTGACGCAATTGTGATGGCGAAAGCTGTCGCTCCATACCCATTCCCTGTAAAAAACACGGCTACAACACCGCAAAGCATACGGAATTATACGTGTGAATGGGGTAAGGCAGATACCCGTGCTTCAGTCAAAGCCAACGACTAGCAATATCTATACAAGAGGGGGGAAGTGCTGGCGGCTACTCAGTACCGTTCTTACTCACAATACTGTATTCAAAGTGCTTTTCCGCCGACAGTGAATTATTGATCAGGCAAATCTGCTCGGCCTTCTCGAGCAACTTGCCTGCCCTTTCAGCATCGGAATCAGCTGATATGGTGAGCGCAACCGTTGTGGTGATATCGGTAAAGCTGGTGACATTACCGACTTTATCCAGCTTACCCTGCGCTTCGCATTCAATGGATAGCCAGGGAAATTTCGACGCACTGGCAACAGCTCTGAAAGACAATATCAGGCAACTCGCTACCGAGGCCATCAGCAGAGATTCCGGTGACCAGTCATCTCCGCTGCCGCCATACTGAACAGGTGGCGATACTTCGATATCAGCAAGCCCATCGGCTGCCACAGACAAGGCGCCCGTCGCAGATGCATTCGCCTCCACCAGGTAAAAATGAGGTAGCGGTTGCATTGATATCTCCTCAGAAAATCCGGTTACGTCCCATACACCAACTGCTCGCACACCCGTTGGCAACGTTTCTTAAAATACACAGCCAGAACTAAAAATCCACTACAAAGTTTGCATGCATACTGCGCCCTGGGGCAAGCAGATTTTCAGACGCCGATGAATAGGTAATATCGAAAAGGTTTTTCATTTCCATGACCAGACGGAAATGGTTATCTTGACCAAACTCGATACCGGCTGAGAGGTTGGCCGTTACCCACCCAGCATTTTTATCAACCACATTCAGCTCGGACTCTTCATCCGAACTGCTTTCACCACGGGCATAGGCATCCAGCCAGTAGTTGCCAACGCCGTGCAGGTGCCCTCCATATTTGATCCCGGCAATACCACTGAGTCTCGGTAAACCGGAATCATCGGTATCGAAAGTATCAAACCGGTTTTCCCGTTTTGACCAGGTTAACGCCGTGTATAAAGTTGTCGCATCACTGAGACGATATTCAACAGCGGATTCAAGGCCAACCGTTGTCGCCTCGCCAATGTTTACATAGATTTCCGCAGGTGTTCTTGTTGTACCACCAATACATGTGGGGGAAGCGTCACAGGCCACGTGATCGATATAATTTTTTGCATCTGTCTGAAATGCCGTCAGATCAAACTGTAACTTGTCATTGTTATAGCGCCAGCCCAGCTCGAAAGTATCTGATTTTTCAGGCTCAAGTGCCGGATCAGGATTGACAAAAGTCCGCGCCACCCCACCTATGGCCAACTGCAATAAAGACGGATAAATGTAACCTTCTGAAAAACTTGCCCGCAGCACCGAACCCTCACTCAACTCCCAGGTAGCGGCCAGCGAGGTAATCAGCTCATTGTCATCTTTGGGCGGCGTAATCAGTCCCGGACGCGTACTTTCTTCCAGCTCGGCATCCACCCAGTATTGGCGAATGCCCGCAGTCAAAGCCAGCCGATCCGTCAGTTGCCATTCATCCTGAACAAACAGCGCACGGGTTTCCAGTGTTGCTTCATCATATATTTCAGTGGCCAGAGTCAAAAATGGATTGAGATGCAAATACTCCTGCCTGTCCTGCTTCACCTGATCATCCGTATATTGAATGCCTGCAATCAAATAGTGGCCTTCGGCAGGGTGAAAGTCTATTTGCGCCAATCCGCCAACCGTCACCAGTTCAGACTGGGAAAACGTTTCCTTTTCAGTGCCAAACACCTGAGACCAATAGGTTTCAAACTCACGATCACTCACCTGTCGATAACCATTCACCTGCACCTTTTCCACAATATCAGACGGGTTGTCCCAGGTATAAAAAACGCCGACCTTTTCCCGGTCACGTTGTGGAATCTTCATCGCAAATTCGTTAAAGGGAAAGGCAAATCGCACCTCGTCTTCCACAAAAACTTCCGAATAGGCGTCGTGATCATCCCAGATCAACGCCAGTTCATGGCGGCTTCTCTCGCTGCCTGCCCAGTGTTTTGCCAGATAAACAGAGCGGCTGTCACTGGCTGAAGAAGTATTCTCTATTTCTCCTTCCGGCGTATCCCGATCACCCTGCTGATCCTTGGCAAAGGAAACCCGGTAATCAAAACCGGACCAGGAACCATAACCACTGAGAAAGTACTGCTCTCCCTCGGTAGCAGAGTCCCAGCCGGTAGAGGCCGTTACCTGAAAAGGTCTTTCTCCTCCTTTGCGAGTGATAAAGTTGACTACACCACCCATGGCCTTTGGCCCATAAAGCACAGACCCGGCACCCTTGATCACTTCCACTTTTTCCACCATGGAAGGGTCCAGCGTCAGCGGTACCCCCTCACCCCGGTGATCAGTTATTTCCTGACCGTCAATCAACACGGCCACTCTATAGGAATCTTCACCGCGAATGCGAATTCGCTTCATACCGGCTTGCCCGGCATCGGTGATGGTTAAGCCCGGCACATCGCGAAGCACTTCAGCCAGAGACTCAGCAGCTTTCCACCTTATTTCCTCCGAAGTAATCAGTGATGCCGCATGCGGACAATAAAGCAAAGGCTTCGGCGTCCGGGTACCAGTAATCAGTATTTCAGTCATCGGACCCGGTTTCTTCGCACTTTCCGCTACACAGGTTGCATCCTGACAATCTGATCGAACTGATGCTCCAGCCAAATGACTGACCAACGCTGATGTAACAGTAACTGCCAATATCGTTTTTTTCATGTACATATTCCCTGCTTGCCTCTGTTTACCCAGCGCTCAGGCATTGATCTGATAAGTAAATTTCAATCGCTTCTGTATCGGTGTCCATGATGCTTTCATGCTGTCGAATATCAACCAATCGTTGATACGCAGACTCATAATCCGGGCAAGGTTGGTAACGCCCGGTATCCGGCGTATTGAATAACAACCCACAATATTTGAGGCTTCGCATCGGTAACGGAGCCACCCGTTCCATACCTGTACCCGACTTCAGCCAACCAAGCGTAAGATCAACGGCCTGCTCACAGTTGATACCCCACTGCTTTTCCAGCAGTGTTCTATCTACCGGAAAACGTTCATTGCTCGCTGCATCTATATCTGCGCTACTCCCGGCTCCATAGAGACACCGAGGTTGACCACAGAGGGCAGCGACCACACAGATAATTGACACCTTACGCCACATGACGAGAGTCTAAGGGCCGCAAACCATATTTTTCTTGATGGCGGTCAAGGGGAACGGCGCGGATTCAGTTCATTCTTCACGCAGTTGATTCATGACAACTGAGACCCGCCAATGAGCACAGGAAATATCCCGGTTTTACTGAAACTGGCGTTACTGCTTTGTGCCTTTGCCTGCAACGTGAATGCTGCTTATACCCTCGATCAGTTCCAACTGGATGACGTTCAGGGCTGGTTCCCCTCTGCCAGCGAGCTGGAAACACAGACCCAGGAACCGGGTTACCGGCTGATAAAGGAGGGCAACACGGTCATCGGTGCTCTGCTGTTGACCAGTCAGATAAACCCGATACCGGCCTACTCCGGAAAACCCATTTCTACACTGGTAGCGATAACCCCTGATACCCGGATAGCCGGACTGAAAATAGTGCAACATGAAGAACCGATTCTTGTCGTTGGCGTAAAAGAGACCGACATAAGCCATTTCATCAACCAGTATTTGAATCTGAAAAGCACCGACAAGGTTCGCGTGAACGCCTCGGACCGCCCCGGCTATGTCAGTGTTGATGGCATAACCGGAGCCACCATTACGGCGATGGTGCTTAATCGCAGCATCATGTCTTCGGTAGAGAAGGTTTGTGCCGCGTTGCAATGGCCTGTTCAGGATACAACCGCCGGAGAGAGGGTGAATGTAGTCAACGCAGAGCTTTCCCTTGAGCAACGCTGGCAACAGCGAGCGGACACCTGGGCAAGTCAGAAATTCGAGGCGTGGACAATTGTTGGCGCGCTACTGTTACTGACTTTGATCCTGCTTTTTCAAGACTGGCTGGTCAGACGACCAGCTTTATTCAGATGCTTGCGCTACGGATTCCTGATCTTTACCGTTATCTTTATTGGTTACGTGTCTTCTGCACAACTATCAGTTGTGAATATTCTGGCCTTTATCCAAACCATCATTCATAACTTTACCTGGGACACTTTAATGATCGACCCGGTCGCCTTCTTCCTCTGGTCATTTGTGGCCATTTCGGTGCTGCTCTGGGGAAGAGGCGTTTTCTGCGGCTGGCTATGCCCTTTCGGGGCCATGCAGGAACTGATACACGATCTGGCCAGTAGACTGAACATGCCTAAGTTTGAATTTAGCCCCATGATTCACGAACGCCTGTGGGCATTGAAGTACCTGATTCTGATCGTGCTGGTAGGCATTTCGATGGATTCTTTTTCAACAGCAGCAAAACTCGCCGAAGTAGAGCCGTTCAAAACCAGTTTAACCATGAAATTTATGCGCGACTGGGGCTATGTAACCTATGCTGCAGGACTATTAACTATCGCAGCATTCAACTCGAAATTTTTCTGCAAGTACCTCTGCGCACTGGGTGCCAGCCTTAGTATTTTAGGTCGTTTTAAGATTTTCGACTGGCTGCGACGCCGCAATGAATGCGGAAAACCCTGCCAATCCTGCGCTGCGCGGTGCCAGATCAATGCCATCAAGCCAACCGGGGGAATTGTTGACAATGAATGTCATCATTGCCTTGAGTGCCAGCTTATCTATTGGGATGAACACAACTGTCCACCATTGGTCGAGAAACGCAAAAAACGTGAAAAACGTGAAGCGAACGCGAGGATAAAGGCAGCCAATCTTTCATAACGCCCCGGTTACGGCGATCTCTTTTAAAATCCTTGACTTTAATCAACACAGTTTTCCCGCGACAAGGCCACACTAAAAAGAGGGTTATTCAACTCAGAAGTGTATTCCAAGGCTCGCTCCAAGGCAAAAAGGGAAATCAAAAATGACCATTCACTTGAAACCAATTACGGCTGCATTTGCAGTGGCCGCATTCACTATCAGCCCCTGGGCAATAAGTGCGGAAGAAAAATCAGATCATCCCGGCACCAGCGGATCCGAAGTTCGCTACATGGGTGCTCCCACAATGGCCTCAGATGTAGACATGACGCTGCATCCTAATGGCCCCAAAATTACTCCGCAAGAGTGGAGTGAGTCCACAAAAATATACTTTGAGCGCTGTGCCGGTTGCCACGGGGTTCTCCGTAAAGGCGCTACCGGCAAGCCTCTGACCCCGGACATCACACAGCAACGCGGCACAGAATACCTGAAAGCACTGATTGCGTTCGGCACGCCCGGCGGCATGCCAAACTGGGGTTCATCCGGCGACATGACCGATGCACAAATTGATGCCATGGCTCGCTATATTCAACACAATCCATCACAACCTCCCGAATTTGGCATGGCAGACATGAAGGCCACCTGGAAAGTACAGGTGAAACCGGAAGATCGCCCCAAGAAACCACAAGGCAGCTTTGATATTGGAAATGTTTTCTCCGTCACTTTGCGAGACAGCGGCCAGGTTGCCCTGATCGACGGCGACAGCAAAGAGATTATATCCATTATCAACACAGGCTACGCTGTGCATATCTCCCGCCCGTCCAGCTCGGGCCGTTACATGTTCGTCATTGGTCGCGACGCCAAAATCAACATGATCGACATGTATATGAAGAAACCACAGACAGTAGCCGAGATCAAGATTGGCTCAGAAGCACGCTCTGTGGAAACCTCCAAATACAAGGGTTACGAAGACAAGTATGCGATTGCCGGTTCTTACTGGCCGCCCCAGTATGTACTGATGGATGGCGAAACGCTGGAACCGAAGAAGATCGTCTCTACCCGAGGCTATACGGTTGACACTCAGGAGTATCACCCTGAACCACGTGTTGCGGCCATTGTCGCTTCCCATGAACATCCCGAGTTTATCGTCAATGTGAAAGAAACCGGTAAGATTTTGCTGGTCAACTATGAAGATCCAAAGGCCCTTCAGGTGACCGAACTGGAAGCTGCCCGTTTCCTTCACGACGGTGGTTGGGATTCCACCAAACGCTACTTCCTGACGGCGGCCAACAAGTCAAATAAGATTGCTGTCGTTGACTCCAAGGAACGTGAAATGGAAGCGCTGATTGACGCAACCCAGATCCCCCACCCCGGTCGCGGAGCCAACCTGAACACCAAAGCCTACGGCCCGGTCTGGGTCACCAGTGCTCTGGGTAGCGACGAAATTACTCTGATCGGCACTGATCCTAAAAAGCATAAGGAACACGCCTGGAAAGTACCCAAAGTACTTAAAGGTCAGGGCGGTGGTTCGCTGTTCGTCAAAACTCACCCAAAATCGAAAAACCTTTGGGTAGACACTCCACTTAATCCTGACACCAAGATTAGTCAGTCCATTGCCGTTTTCAATTCTGACGATTTGGATGCCGGTTACGAAGTGTTGCCAATTGCGGAATGGGCCGGTGTTGCCGATCGGGGGCCTGCCCGAGTTGTGCAGCCGGAATACAACAAAGCTGGCGATGAAGTCTGGTTCTCGGTGTGGAATGGTGCTGAAGCCGAATCTGCCATCGTAGTGGTGGATGACAAAACCCGTAAGCTGAAAGCAGTGATCAAGGATAAGCGCCTGATCACGCCAACGGGTAAATTCAATGTCACCAACACCATGAAGGATATTTATTAACTCATTACTTACCTTGATGACTTACCTTTGAAAAACTGGGCCCCTGTAACACAGGGGCTTTTTTTATGGTGGGCGCCCTTTGTTTACAGCTCTTTTCTCCTGCAGGCAATCAATATCAACAAGAGATCACCAGCAATTTTTTGCTTCAGGAGAGCCGATTTTTTCGCCTTGACTTTCATCAAGCAATCTTTCCAGAGGAAAGAGTAGAGTGTTATCGCCTTACCTGTTTTCAGGAGGGGTTACCTATATTAATAAAAGGAAGATAGCGATGTCTGAAGATAACGATCTGAACCCCGGTTCAGGTGAGATTCCTCTTATGCAGAAGGTGCTGGACAACCCTTTCATTCTGCTGTTCATCGGTATTGCGATACCAACCCTGACCTACATAGTCTGGGGAATTATGGAACTGATTTCATTACCCATTTCGCAATAATTCGAAACCAGCTTAACGCGGAAAAATAAAAACTGGACTTGTATAAGGGGAGCTACCATGTCAAGCATCTCACCTCCAGCGAAGAAAATCTGGTGGAAAGAACCAATAGAAAAAGGCGAACTGCTCTGGATATCTGTGGTTGTCGTTTGGGGAATCATTCTCACTCTGATGATGCCGTTCTGGCATATTTACGGCGAACAGAACCTCTCCAGCGAAGCCTACAAAACTACTCCCGCCGCTTATCTGGCAAAAGCTCAGGCGGTGGTTGATCAATATACCGTTCGAACAGATGGCGATCGGAAAATACCCGTGGTTAAACCGCCAGCCGGCACCGATATCTATCTGGTAGGCAGACTATGGGAATGGTGGCCTCACTTTGAACTCAAGAAGGGTGAAACATACCGGCTTCATGTTGCCTCCATTGACTGGCAACACGGCTTTTCTCTCCAGCCAACCAATCTCAATGTACAGGTACTCCCTGGGTACGACATGGTATTAACCGTCACCCCCAACAAAACAGGCGAGCACACCATTGTTTGTAACGAATATTGCGGAATCGGGCACCACAACATGCTGGGCACGATTTACGTTGTTGAATAGGGGGAAGTCATGACTACTCACATTTTCCGAACCTGCCCGGACACCGGACTGAAATGGCACCGCCCGGCAGAAAATCTGATGAAACTGCATGCAGTCGCTGCTGTCGTATTCCTGTTAGTTGGTGGCGTCCTCGGCCTGGGAGTCGGTTTAACACGCTGGCCAGAAGTGCATCTGCTGGCCCCTGATACCTTTTATCAGGTGCTGACCGGACACGGCATTAACGTACTGATTTTCTGGATCATCTTCTTTGAAATGGCAGTCCTGCTGTTTGCCTCCTCAATTTTACTGGGCTGCCGAATGGCAACTCCGAAGCTGGGGATGGGCGCCTTCCTGCTGATGGTGTTAGGCGCGGTACTGAATAATTACGCCGTGCTGGTGAAAGGCAATTCCAGCGTTATGATGACGTCTTACGTGCCACTTCCTGCGGATGCACTGTTCTACGTCGGACTGATTCTGTTTGCTGTTGGTGCGCTGATTAACTGCTTTATTTTCCTCGGCACACTGGTGATCGCCAAAGAAGAGAAAACCTACGAAGGTTCAATCCCTCTGGTAACATTTGGGGCTTTAACGGCCTGTATTATTGCAATTTTCACTATTGCCTCAGGCGCTATTATCCTGATCCCCACCCTACTCTGGAACCTCGGCTTTATCAGCAATATCGATGCGGGTGTTTATCGCTTAATCTGGTGGGCATTTGGTCACTCTTCGCAGCAAATCAATGTGGCCGCCCATGTGTCGATCTGGTATGCGATTGCAGCAATCCTGTTTGGTGCCAAACCGCTATCCGAAAAAGTCAGTCGCTTTGCATTCCTGTTATATATCGCTGTGCTGCAAATTGCCTCAGCTCACCACCTGCTGGTAGATCCAGGCCTCAGCTCCGAGTGGAAAATCTTCAATACCAGCTATGCCATGTATCTGGCAGTGATGGCGAGTATGGTTCACGGCCTTACCGTGCCCGGTTCCATCGAACACGCACAACGTGCCCGTGGATTCAGTGCAGGATTGTTCGAATGGCTGCGCAAGGCGCCCTGGGGCAACCCGGTTTTCTCAGGCATGTTTATATCCCTGGTGGGCTTTGGCGTACTGGGAGGCATAACCGGTGTGGTCATGGGCGCAGAGCAAATCAATCTGTTAATCCATAACACTATGTATGTTCCGGGCCATTTCCACGCCACCGTCGTGATCGGCACAACGCTCACCTTTATGGCTATCACCTACTGGCTGGTGCCCATCCTGTTCCGTCGACAACTGATCTGGAAGAAACTGGCCAGCTGGCAACCGTGGATTTTTGGGCTGGGCATGACTGGCGTGGCGCTGTTCCTGATGGGTGCAGGCACACTGGGTGTACCACGCCGCCACTGGGATATTCTGTTTACCAGCGCCGACGGCGGTTACGAGTTCTCTGCCGCTGCCTTAACCATGATGAGTCTCAATGGCATGTCGGTAATACTCGCCGTGGTGGGTGGCGCAGCCTTCTGTCTGATCGTGGTTGGATCGTTATTGTTTGGTAAAAAGATTGGCGAGAACGAGAAAGTGGGCGACCCCATGATTGTGCCACCCGTTTCAGACGAGGAATACGCAACCAATACTTCATCATGGACCATTCCGGGAACCCTGGTGCTGGTCGCTGTATTCTTCGTCGCATTCGCGCTGTATTACTTTATTAACTGGAAGTATCTGTCACAAACCTGGGGTTTGAGCTAACGGCCCTGTTGTGAAAAAGGGGGCTTTCGCCCCCTTTTTCAAGTGACCGGAACAACTTTCGCATAGGCCACCTGTATCAGGAAACATTGTGTTTGCCCAACTAGTCGATATTTTCAAACTGCGTATCGGGGTTTTGATGGCCATTACCGCTCTGGCGGGGTTTGCAGTCACACCCGGGAAATCACTCTCCAGCCTTGAAGTACTGGTACTCGCACTGTCGGTGCTGGGAGCCTCTGCTGCCGCTGGCGCTTTCAATCAATATGCAGAACGCGACCTTGATGCACGCATGGCACGCACACGATCCCGCCCCTTTGTCACCGGTGCCGCCTCGCACAACAAATCCTGGCTGTGGCTGATTGCCGCACTGCTACTGATATCGGTTGGCATGGCGTGCTGGATGTTTAACTTCGCCAGCGGATTTCACGTGTTTATGGGTGCTTTTGTCTATGGCGTCGTTTATACACTCTGGCTGAAACAACGCACCGTCTGGAATATTGTGATTGGTGGTGCCGCCGGCAGCTTTGCTGTTCTTGCCGGTGCAGCAGCGGCAGATCCCTCACTGAATATGCCATCATTACTGCTGGCTGCGGTGCTATTCCTGTGGACACCTCCTCACTTCTGGGCGCTGGCAATTGTACTCCACAAGGATTACGCCACGGCCGGTGTCCCCATGCTACCGGTTGTAAAAGGTGATGAGACCGCCGCAAAAATCATTCTGGTCAACATTCTGATTCTGGTTGCCGTTTCACTGTTGCCAGGCTTCTACGGCATGGGCTGGGTTTATCTGTCTGGCGCGATCCTGGGCGGAGCCTACTTTATCTATAAAGGGGTATTACTGGTTCATGATGCCAACCCCAAAACTGCCATACGATGCTTTATTGCCTCTCTCGTTCAGTTAACCCTTTTGTTAATCGCTGCCATGATCGACCCGCTGCTTTAGCTTGCCAGTGAATAGAAATGAGTACTTAATGAGATTATTAATTCCTTTTATCGTCTTTTGTTTATCCGCAAACTGGCAACTTGTACTCGCGCAGAACACCGATCACCCGGCAGCAGTTGCTGACGGATTTGACCGATCTAACGCATTGGAAATCAGTCAAACCGCCATCGGTAACAAAGTAGATGACTATTTGTTTTTTACCAGTCAGGGCGTTCGCAAAAACCTTTCTGAGTACAAGGGAAAACCTCTGGTTATCAGTCTTATCTACACCTCGTGTCATCATATTTGCCCCACTACAACCAAACACCTGGACACGGTCATCGGTAAGGCCAGGAATGCGCTCGGCAAAGACAGCTTTCACGTCGTAACCATCGGCTTTGACACGGATAACGATACCGCAGATGCCATGCGGATATTCGCCAAACAGCAATCAGTACGTGCAGATAATTGGGATTTTCTGGCTACCGATAAAAAAACCATTACGTCGTTTTCGAAACAACTGGGGTTTCAGTTTTTTCCTTCAGCGAGTGGTTTTGACCATCTCATCCAGACATCACTGCTGGACAAAGATGGAGTGGTAGTCCGCCAGGTTTATGGTATTCAGTTCGACACGCCTCACTTGATAGAACCCCTCAAGCAACTGGTGTTTGGCGAGCAGCCCGATCAGTCGTTCTTACAACACATCGGCGGCAAAATCCGCTTGTTCTGCACCGTGTATGACCCCTATTCGGATACGTACCAGTTTGATTACTCCATTTTTGTAGGCCTTGTAGTCGGATTGGTAATGGGTGGGTTTATGGTTTTTTTACTGATCAGAGAATGGAAAAGCAGCAACGCTGCAAGGAAAGGAAACCGGTTGTGATAAGACGGCTGGAGGCGCAGACACTGGCTCTGTTGCAAAAACTGGAGAAAGGTTTTAACCACCTATTCGGGGAAGATCAAAACCCCTGGTATCAGCTGGGCGCCCTTTCCTTTTACTTTTACTGGATCGTAGTTATTACAGGTCTTTATCTATTTATCTTTTTCGACACCAGTATCAACGGTGCTTTCGAATCGATGGAAGCACTTACCCACCATCAGTGGTATGCGGGCGGTATCGCACGCAGTTTGCACCGATATGCCTCAGAGGCAATGGCAATCACTGTCAGCCTGCACATGTTACGAGAATTCTCTCTGGGCCGTTTTCGCGCTGCCCGCTGGTTTTCATGGTTTAGCGGCATACCGTTACTGTGGTTGCTTTTTGCCTCGGCAATTGGTGGTTACTGGCTGGTGTGGGACCAGTTCGCCCAGTACATTGCCGAAACCACCTCTGAGTGGTTCGGCTGGCTGCCACCCATTGGCGATTCGCTGGCGCGAAACTTTATTTCCAACCAGACCTTGAGCGACAGGTTCTTTTCGCTACTGGTTTTTCTGCACATAGCACTCCCCCTGTTCCTGCTGCTAGGAATGTTTATCCACATCAAGCGAATCAAGATGCCCAGAACCAGTCCGCCAAAAACCCTGGCCCGGCTGACATTACTGGCCTTCCTTGTCTTATCGTTAATCAAACCTGCTATCAGTATGAATAAAGCTGACATGTCAACGGTGGTCAGCAGTATCAACCTCGACTGGATTTACATGAATGTCTACCCACTGCTCGATATCCTCGGATTTGGCCAGGTCTGGGCACTGCTGGTAGGGTTTTCATTTCTGGCGGCGATACTGCCCTGGTTGTCACCCGATAAAAAAATCATATCAAAAGCGGCCGAGGTCAACCCGGCAAACTGCAACGGCTGCAGCTGGTGTTTTCAGGATTGTCCTTTTGAAGCCATCACCATGGTTGAACACGAGTACAAAAAAGGGCACCGACAAGCGCAAGTTGACCCCGATCTTTGTACCGCCTGTGGTATCTGTGCAGGCTCATGCCCTTCCGCCACGCCCTTCCGCAATGTGGAAGAATTAGTGTCTGGCATCGAAATTCCCGATTTCTCGCTGGATCACCTGCGTGACGAGACCCGTCAGAAAATAGAATCCCTCAGCGGCCATCAGGGAATTCTGGTTTTTGGCTGCGATCACGCACTCGATATCAACAGCATTGAGGATGACCAAACAGCGGTGATCAGCCTGCCTTGCAGTGGCTTGCTACCGCCTTCGTTTGCCGATTACGTTTCCCGTCAGCCACAGGTTAGCGGCGTTATTGTGAGTGGTTGCAGCGGCGAGAACTGTTATTTCCGCAAAGGCAGCGAATGGACTGAGCAGCGCTTTAACAGTGAGAGAATGCCACACCTGCGCACCAAAGCAGGCCAGCAGAAGGTTAAATTGTTGTGGGCAAACAAAGGAGAAGAAAGAGCCCTGCAAGAGGGCATTTCGCAGTATCGATCGGAACTGGCAGCGGCAATTTCTAATCAGGATGACACCATATCAACACACGTGCAGGCCGTAACTGAGCCAGAGGAAAAGCAGTATGACTAGCCACAAAACCTGGAAGTCATGGCTCGGTCAGGGACTTTGCTTCGGCCTGTTTATAGTGTTTATTGGCTATTTCTCAAATTCTCCGGTTTATCACCGAGGTGATGCCAATCAGGCAATGATAAAACTCAGCCTGCGACACTCGGGAAAGATTCTCGGTGAATGTCGTGAACGATCAAAAGATGAAATGGCCAAACTTCCGGAGAACATGCGTATCAGCAAAATCTGTCCACGCGAACGTTCACCGCTTCTGCTGGACATGCTTATTGATGATGAGTTGATCTACAGCAAGGCACTGCCACCGAGAGGCCTGCATAAAGACGGCATATCATCCATTTATTTTCGCAAGTCCGTTCCGGCGGGGAACATAAAGTTAAAGGTTCGCATGAAAGATCACATTGATATGGCGGCGTTCCCCTATCAGCTGGAAACGCCCGTAACACTCAAACCAGGACAAGTGCTGGTCATCGATTTCGATTCAAAGGAGAAGCAATTTACGCTTTTGTAGCACCATGGGGATCAACCACTTCCATTTGCCAAAAACCGCTGCAGCAGCTCAAAAAAAATAAGGCTAGAGGACAAAATAATAATGAAAAAAATAATATTTCTGTGCTTAAACGGTACGCCACTTTTTTGCTCCAGCAGGCGCAGCAACCAGTCAGAAAAGAAATAAAGAATTGCCGCCACCAAAGTAAAAAGCACTATTTCCACAATTTTCTCCGTTATCTTTTTAATGTCACAGGTATACGGCAAAAACAGTTTTTGAACCAGTTTACAGATCAAGAATAATGCAAAAAAACTCATCAGATAATCCGCAGAAAACACTGGCAAAAATCACCTTGGCGGTATTGGTTGCTACAGTGCTGATCAACTTACTCAGCGCTTACATTCGTCATACCGAATCGGGACTTGGCTGTCAGCCCTGGCCGGATTGTTACGCTGTCATCGGCCAGTATGTTGCCGCTGAAAAACCGGGAGATATAGCACAGAAAGCATTAGCACCTGCCATGGTCGCCAAACAGATACACCGCACTGTCGCCACACTTCTGGTTATCGGGGTTTTGCTACTGATCCATCAAAGCCGCAAACCCATGGCTATGAAAAACGCCAATCAGTCGCTGCCCTATCTGCTACTGGGGGTTATTGTGCTGTTATCCATTGTTGGCCCTGCCAGCTACCTGAAAACACTTCCCGTTATCGCCGTGATCAACTTGTTAGGCGGGCTCGCCCTGACGGGAATCAGCTGGTGGCTCTACCTGCAATTGAGTCAACAGATCTGTTCTGAAAACACACCACTGCAAATAGCCAAATGGCAGCCGTTACTGTGGCAGCTGGCAGGGTTGTTGCTTATCCTGCAAATCGCTCTGGGAGCCTGGCTGAGTGCCAATTTTGCAGCCTCGGCCTGCAACGCTCTGTTCTCCTGTCAGGCAACGGGAGATTACCTGAACACCGGTAGTGGCAGTTTCTGGTATTTCCGCGAATTGCAACTGGATAAAACCGGGCGCGTTATGTTCGATGCCAGTTCGTTGGAAATTCATCAGATGCATCGCTGGTCGGCAGTGCTGACAGGCATGACATTACTGCTCGCAGCAGGCAGTTTGTTGCGGCATCTGCCGCACCTGTCCACCCTTGTAGCAGGGCTTGTGCTGACGCAGTGGTTACTGGGTGTACTGATTATTGTTTTTAAGATCCCCATGACTTTAGTCATGGTTCACAATCTGAATGCTGCCCTACTATTGCTATCGGTAATGTCTGTTAACTTTCGATTGATATCCATAAAAAATGTTTAATTTTCAAGACCGTTACAATAAACAGATCGCGTTCTGGCTGTTTGTTTGCGCCACTGTCATCCTCACCATGATTCTGCTCGGTGGCGTAACAAGGCTCACTCACTCAGGTCTGTCCATGGTGGAATGGCAACCTCTGATTGGCATTATCCCGCCCCTCAATGAGGCAGACTGGCAACAGGCCTTTCACAAATACCAGCAGTTCCCGGAGTACCAGAAAATCAACCATGGTATGGACCTGGAAGGCTTCAAAATGATTTTTATGTACGAATACCTTCATCGGCTCCTCGGTCGTTTTATTGGCGTACTGTTTTTATTACCACTGCTGTTTTTCTATTTCTGCCACAGAATCCCAAAAGGGCTTACCCATAAGCTGGTCATCATTTTTCTGCTGGGTGGGCTGCAGGGGCTGCTGGGTTGGTATATGGTAAAAAGCGGACTGGTGGACAACCCCCGTGTCAGTCAGTATCGGCTTACTGCTCACCTGGGGGCGGCGGTGTTCATTTATGGCTATATTCTCTGGGTGGCTTTCGGTCTGGTTGGCAAGCACCAGCAACGCTGGTATCCGGCTGGCCTAAGGAATTTTTCATACCTGTTAACCAGCCTGATATTCCTGATGATACTATCCGGCGGACTGGTGGCAGGAACACGAGCCGGACTTGCGTATCCCACCTTTCCGCTGATGGGAGATTCCTTTATTCCACAAGGACTCTATAGCATGGCACCAGCCTGGCTTTCTGCATTTGAAGACATCACAACCATTCAGTTTAACCACCGTATGCTGGCCTACCTTATCCTGACCCTGGGTCTTCTCCTGGTAATCCATATCTGCCGCAGCCATGTGAGCGCTCAACTGCGTGCTGCGAGTTACTGTCTGGTCGCGGCTCTTCTGATTCAGGTTACGTTGGGGATCACCACACTACTGCAACATGTGCCTGTTGCATTGGCGTCGTCTCATCAGGCTGGAGCGATAGCACTGTTCACTGTCGCGCTTTTTATCAGCCACAACCTGCGCAGGCAAAAAACCTTCCTGCCTGCGGTAGCCTGCTCTTGAACAGAATAACGGTTATTGCTCTTGCCGCGGCCCTTCTTCTGATGGCGGTTATCGGATCCAGCCTGTTACACGAAAATACGCAAAAACCGCTACCCGTTCTCGAAGGGCTGGGTGGGGACTTTACTTTGCCTGGCACCGAGGGCAGGGATGTTTCTCTATCCCGATTCCGGGGCAAAGTGGTATTGCTTAATTTTGGCTTTACCAGCTGCCCTGATGTCTGCCCAACCGTACTGGCAAAAATGCGTAAAGTGCTAGAGCTGTTGCCTGACGCGGCCAATGACCTGCAACCGTTATTTGTCACCATTGACCCCGAGCGCGATTCCCTGGAGCACTTACATCACTACCTGTCTTACTTTCATCCATCCATTATTGGGCTGAGAGGAAACAGCCAACAGCTGCAGCAGGTCGCATCACTGTACAAAGTGCTTTATCAAAAAGAGGACATCAACTCCGCACTGGAATACGGATTTCTACACAACGACCATATTTACCTGATAGACCAGCAAGGCAAAGTGAGGGCCATGTATTCTGGTTCAGCTACCCCTCAGGCCATAGCCGATCAAATTGCCTCTCTTTTATAAGACCGATATTTGAACATGAGCACGCCATATAGTCTGCCAGAGTTACGACCTCACACCCGAGCACTTGCTATCGGGTGGATCTGGCTGGGAGTTTACGCTCTGGTAGCCGCGGGTGTGCTGGCAGTGTTACTGGCACTGTCGAGAACACCATTAATGCAAGAGTTGATGCCTGGCAGCAATTTTTTCAAAGTGGCGCTGGTCGTGCATGTGGACCTTTCCGTGGTGATCTGGTTTTTTGCCTGTACCGGTATGTTGTGGAGTGTCTTTGGAGCACCCAGGGAATCCACCTGGAATAAAACTGCATTCTGGCTGGCGGTGGTGGGCACCGTACTGATCAGTATTTCTCCTTTTTTTGGTACTGCCCAACCACTGCTAAACAATTACGTACCCGTGATCTTACAGCCGCTCTTTTTTACCGGGCTGATAATCGTGTCACTGGGACTGGTTATTCAGGCGCTATACTTTCTGGCAAACTGTTGTTCTTCAGCGGAAAACACCCCGTCAACGGCGGCACTGCGTTTTGCTCTGAGCCTGTCTGCACTCTGTGTACTAACGGCTGTCATTTGCGTAGCCATCGCCTATTACAAAATTCCGGATTCGATCACTGGTGAATTTTACTACGACCTACTGTTCTGGGGCGGAGGGCATGTCATGCAGTTCTCCAACACAATATTACTGTTGGTGGCCTGGATCATTCTGGCAGCAGCCTGTGGTAACGACTTGCGAATAAAACCCCGGCTGGCAATCATACTGTTTTTTCTGGTAGCCGTACCCGTCGCCTGGGTGCCGTTCCTTTATCAGCATCCAGTGGAATCTACCGAGCATATCCTGGGTTTTACGGAATTGATGCGCAAAGGCGGGTTGGCTTCAATCCCTATCGGCGTCCTGGTTTTCTTCAGCACCTTTCGATTCCCCAAACTCAACGACCAACAAAAACCACTCCGCGCAGCGCTGATCTGTTCTATCACTCTCTTTGCCGGTGGTGGATTGATGGGTTTTATGATCAGAGGTTCCAATACGGTTATACCTGCCCATTACCACGGCTCTATTGTCGGCGTTACGCTCGCACTGATGGGTGTTGTGTTTGCACTGCTACCCCGGCTGAACAAACCGATAAAACACCCCAGGCTCGCCTACTGGATGCCGTGGTTATACGGTATTGGGCAGGTTGTGCATATCACCGCCCTGGCATGGTCTGGAGGGCATGGTGTTAAACGCAAGGTTTCGGGTAGCGCCCAGCAACTCGATAGTATTCAGGAAATTATTGGCATGGCCGCAATGGGGATCGGCGGACTTGTTGCCGTTATTGGCGGCATTCTGTTTCTGGTAGTTGTCATTGCTGCATTGCGGGGACCCGCAGAAAACAAAATGCTTGATAACCGTCAATCGATATAACAAACTATTCACCTAGAATCGCAGCTAACCTTTAGGTACTTTATAACCCATGTGTAAACTGTACCTGTAAGCCTTGCCTGTCACTGTTTTCAAAGGCGCAGGCTGAATTATTCTGAATGGAGACCCGCAATGAAAAAAATCCTTATTCCGCTAATCACAGTCGCATTGTCCACCAGCGCTTCTTTTTCACTTGCCGGAGATGCGGCAGCAGGCCAAGCCAAAGCTGCCATGTGTGTCGCCTGCCACGGTGCCAACGGTATCAGCACCAATGATATGTGGCCAAACCTTGCTGGCCAGAAAGAAGGCTATTTAGCCAAACAAATGAAAGATTTCAGAGACGGAAAGCGTAATGATCCACTAATGGGCTCCATGGCCAAAGGTCTTTCCGATGCAGACATTGCTAACTTGGCAGCCTACTATTCAGGCCTCAAATAACCTGATCCGGATACAAAAAGCGCAGCCTTTGGCTGCGCTTTTTTTCATTGAAAAACCCACTATTCATAGTTTTTTAATGCGGACAAATCAAGCACCTTGATCTTTCGTCCATCGATATCAACGACACAATCTTCTTTCATGCGATTAAAAATTCGGGACAATGTTTCCGGCTGAATCGATAGCTGGGCAGCCATCATGTGTTTGGCCACCGGCAATTCAAATACCGGTTCTCCGGCACCATTCTCATTCAGCATATTCAAAAAGTAACGGGTAACACGGTTGGTTGAGTTCTTCAGCGACAACATCTCTATTTCCCGAAGACGACCGTGAAGCCTGTCGCAAAGATCACCGAGCAAATCAAAAGCCAGATCACCATCTTCACGAATAAGGGCCTTGTAATCCTGATTGGAAAAAGAAATCAATTCGGTTGCTTCAACAGCCTGCGCTGTCAACGGGTATTCCGGTATATCCTTGAACATCAGGGCAACCCCAAAAGACTGGTCAGCCCCGAACAACTCTATAATTTTTTCAGTGCCATCTGGTATCAGACGAAACAGCTTCACCTTGCCGGAAATAACAAAGTAGAAACGTTCAGCCCTCTCTCCCTGCATAAACAGCTTTTTTCCCCGAGGCAAATCCACTAAAAGTGCAGACTGCATCAAAGAGGCGAGCTGTTCATCACTCATATTTGAAAACAGGTGATGCTTGCGCAATATCTGGCCGTATAATTTTTTATATTCCATAGAACTACCTTTATTTAGGTTGTCTATCCGGGGCCTGCCTCACTACTTGCTTGCAAACACTCTACCACTGACCACACTTATTCAAAAGGGTGTCGCAATACAATAGTTTCAACCCGATCAGGGCCGGTAGAAATAATATCGATTGGCGTTGAGAGAATTTCTTCAATACGATTAATGTACGCACGTGCATTGGCTGGTAATTCGTCGAGATTTTTTGCACCTACCGTTGATTCTGACCAACCCGGCAGAGTTTCATAAACAGGCACCAACCCTTGGTAATCATCTGCATGACTGGGCATGGCGACATCAAAACCATCTGTATCGCGATACCCCACACAAATACTGATGGTTTCCAACCCATCCAGAACATCCAGTTTGGTCAGACAAATGCCCGATACGCTGTTAATACGGATAGCCTGCTTGAGCGCCACCGCATCAAACCAGCCACAACGCCGCTCACGCCCGGTAGTCGCACCAAATTCGTGCCCTTTGGTGCCCAAATGCCTGCCGACATCATCGAATAATTCGGTAGGAAAAGGTCCGGAACCGACTCTTGTCGTATAGGCTTTGGTAATTCCCAGTACATAATCAAGATAGAGAGGGCCAAACCCACTGCCAGTAGCCGTGCCACCAGCCGTGGTGTTGGAAGAAGTAACAAAGGGGTACGTACCGTGATCAATGTCGAGCAAGGAACCCTGCGCCCCCTCAAACATGATGTTCTGGCCCGACTCTCGAGAGCAATGCAGCAGACTGGTAATATCCGCGACCATCGGTTCCAGCTCATCGGCCCAGGCCATCGCTGCCGCCAATGTTTCATTGTAGTTCACCGCTGGCTGACCGTAATATGAAGTGAGCATGAAATTATGGTAATCCATGACTTCTTTTAGTTTAGCGGGAAACTTCTCTCGATTTATCATATCGCCGAGCCGCACCCCACGACGGGCAACTTTGTCTTCATACGCAGGCCCGATACCACGCCCTGTGGTGCCTATCTTGGCGCTGCCGCGAGCAAGTTCGCGGGCTTGATCCAGGGCAATATGAATGGGCAGGATCAAAGGACAGGCAGCGGACAACCGCAGACGCTTGCGAACAGGCACACCCTGCTCTTCCAGCTCACGCATTTCCTTCAGCAGGGCTTCCGGCGACAAAACCACACCGTTACCAATTAAGCAGCTGACATTATCACGCAGAATACCGGAGGGAATCAGGTGTAAAACCGTCTTCTTGCCATCAATTACCAGGGTGTGGCCAGCATTGTGACCGCCCTGAAAACGTGCAACCACACTGGCCTGATCTGTCAGAAGATCCACCACTTTGCCCTTGCCTTCATCGCCCCACTGGGTGCCGAGCACGACAACATTCTTACCCATATTTTTTACCAATACTTGCCAAATTTCAGAAAATGAGAAAATTATTCGGAGACAGTGACTACCCGGTAGTCACCGTTGTCGAAAACCAGCTGACGGTTACAGTGCAATTCAACGAAATCGGGTTGTTGTCCGGCAAATCCGCAGACCACCCTTTCACCCCTCGCGCGCAGCTCCAGAATGGTTTGCTGTAATCCTTCATCATAGCCCGCCGGGGCGTAGATACCACCCTCGACAGTATTCACTGAGTCATTACCCTCAGTACACGTCAATGCCGCCAGGTCATTGAGATTGACATTAAACCCTGTTGCCGGGCGAGAGCGACCAAATGCCTCACCAACGTGATCATAGCGCCCACCGTTGCCAATAGCCTGCCCGTGTCCGGGAGCAAAGGCAGCAAATACAATACCTGTGTGATAGTGATACCCACGAAGTTCACAAAGATCCAGGTAAATTTCCGCATCCGGAGCAGTTCGACCCAGTTGTGTAACCACTTCAGCCAGCTCATCGAGAGCGACTTCCAGTTCCGCCGGAGCCTCGGCAAAAACATCGCGGGCTTTATCAATAACCGTCACATCACCCGCCAGGTCAACCAATTGTCGCAACATTTCACCAACGCTGCGATCATTAACGTTTGTTGCCAGCCAGCTTTCCAGTTCCGGCACGGCCTTGCGCTGTAACAGGTCAAACAGGTCCTTCTCCTGCTCTTTGGTCAGTTCAGCAACTTCGAGCAAACTGCGGTAAATGCCGACGTGACCCAGATCGAGATTGATCTTTTTCATACCAGTCGTGCGTAGGGTCTGCACCAGCAGATTGATCACTTCCAGATCGGCCGCAAGGCTGGCCTCTCCGTACAGCTCCACACCAATCTGGATTGGACAACGGCTCTGTAAAGGGCTGCGCGGCCGGGTATAAAGTACCGTACCGGCATAACACAGACGACAAGGGCCTTTGAGACGCAAGCTGTGAGCATCCATTCGTGTTGTCTGTGGCGTAATATCAGCTCTCACGCCCATCATGCGGCCACTGAGCTGGTCTGTCACCTTGAACGTCAGTAAATCGAGGTCCGAGCCCGTGCCACTCAACAGTGATTCGGAAAATTCAACCATCGGAGGAATAACCAGGTCATACCCCCAGCTGTGGTAAATATCGAGTAAACTTCGGCGCAAACGCTCCATTTTCAGTGCGCGGTTAGGAAGAATTTCTTCTACACCATCCGGTAATAACCAGCGGTCAACCACTGTCATCGCTTTATCCTTCTCATCCAGGGCAACATTAAAAGCCAGCCCTCTTCAAAAAATATAGTGCTCCGGCGCCAATCAGCATACTGACAAGCCCCATCCTTCGCATATGACGGTCATCTATATTGGCCAGCATACCGGCCATATTACGCCAACGCCCCGGCGACAAAAAAGGCATAATTCCTTCGAGAACAAGCATTAGACAAAAGGCCCTTGCCAAATCAGCCCACATAGGTGCACCTGTTTTTTTCTTTTTTCTCAAGACAACAGTAAACAACAAAAAACCGGGTTTCCCCGGTTTGCCAATTCTAACATTGTCGTATCATCAATGCCGCACTTTTTGTGCGGCATTGACATACCACAAGGGCGCTTTAGTCACCTTTCCGGCTGTTTAAATAACGGAAAAAGTCACTTTTCGGGTCAACGAGAATGACATCATTTTTACTGGAAAAGGATTTTCTATAGGCGTCCAGACTACGCAAGAACGCGTAAAATTCCGGATCCTTATTGTAGGCGTCAGCATACACAGCTGTTGCTCTCGCATCACCTTTACCACGAAGTTGTTCAGCGGTACGGTAAGCATTGGCTTCGATAATGGTACTCTGACGATCAGCATCAGCACGTATTTTCTCGGCCTCTTCAAAGCCTTTAGAGCGGGTTTCCCGGGCTTCCTTCTCCCGTTCAGCCTTCATACGCCTATAGACCGGCTCACTGACTTCGTCAGGCAGATCAATTCGCTTAACCCTCACATCAACCACATCAACACCCAATGACTCCCGCACGGTTTTATTCAAATCATTGGTGATATTCTGCATTAGCATATCGCGTTCACCGGAAACCACCTCGTGCAGGGTGCGAGCCCCAAACTGATTCCTCAACCCGTCGTTGACCCGGCTGGCAAGCCGGTTGTGGGCCACTTCTTCATTACCACCGGTGGCCCGGTAATACTCACCCACATCAGCAATGCGCCATTTTGCATAGGAATCGACAATCAGGCGCTTTTTTTCGGTTGTGTAAAAACTTGCGGGCTCGGCATCCAGCGTCAATACGCGGGAATCAAACTTGCGTACATCCTCTGCAATAGGCCATTTCACGTGCAGCCCTGGCGCAATATCGTCATCCACCAGGCTTCCGAAACGCAGCTTCACAGCGCGCTCGGTTTCCTGCACCACATAGAGGGTGCTGTTCGCCAGCAAAAGAACCACGATGGCACCGATGATTATTGTAGTAAATCGACTATTCACACCTGTGCCCTCCTATCGAACATCTCTGCGACGAACATTACTGGTTTCCCGGCGAAGCCTGTCGATCACCTGTTCAGCCACTTTCTCCAGATCTCGGGGAGAAAGGCTTTGAGGAGAAACCACTTCACTAGCCTGTGGCTGGACAATTTTGTCCAGCGGTAGATACAACATGTTATTACCACCTTCTACGTCAACCAGCACTTTGGAAGCATTGCTCATCACGTCTTGAACCGCATCCAGATACATCCGCTGACGGGTCACTTCCGGTGCTTTTCTGTATTCGATCAGTAGCTGGTCAAAGCGTTGAGCCTCACCCTCGGCTTCGGCAATAACTTTCTCAAGATAGGCGTTAGCTTCTTCTATCGTGCGTTGAGCGCGGCCTCGGGCCTCGGGAATAATACCGTTGGAGTATGCCTGAGCTTCGTTTACCAGACGTTCACGATCCTCCCGCGCCTTGATAACATCATCGTAAGCTTCTTTAACCTGGGTCGGTGGCTTACCTTCCTGAATGTTAATGGTTCTGACGTAGATACCGGTTTTGTAAATATCAAGATAGGATTGCAGGCGCGTCTTAACTTCTTCAGCAATCTTCTCACGCCCGGTTGAAAGCACTTGATCCAGTGTACTACTGCCCACAACATGGCGCAGAGCACTCTCGGTGGCATGTTTAAGGCTGATTTCAGGGTTTTTAACCTGCAACACGAAAGCCTGCACATCGCTGATGTTGTATTGAACCGTCAATGGCAGCTCAACAATGTTCTCATCCTGCGTCAACATCAGGCTTCGCGTAGTGGTGTACTGCCGCTCCTCGGTAACCCGCACCTTAAGTACGCTGTCAACCAGCGGTGGATTCCAGTGCAAACCTGCCCCGACCGTTTCAAAATACTTGCCGAGCCTGAGTACAACGGCACGCTCTTTTTCGTCAACCTGATAAAAACCCAGCAAGCCCCAGGCAACAGCAATGATGCAAACGAGAATGAATAACAGGCTCTTCCCTGAACCACTGCTGTTACTGTTTTTACTGCCACCTGAACCGCCAAACAACCCGTCCATGCGCTTGCGGAATTTCTTCAGCACTTCATCCAGGTCAGGCGGACCATCATTCCGATTGCCGCCGCTGTTGCCACTCCAGGGATCTCTATCACCACCGGGCTCATTCCAAGCCATATCTGTCTCCGGTTAAAAATGTTATTTCTAGCTATGCGAAAGGCTGCTGATTGTAGCAAGCCTCAACGGAAAAACCACAGCAATCTGACAATGGACGTGTCGACTGTCAGGCAATTTTCTGATTTTCGGTCTGTTCAACCACTTTTAACTGTTCTATGGTCAAACCCTCGGATTTCAAGAGCCGCTGCAACTCCCGGCGCGGCACTCTTAACTCAAGCAGCGCAGCCCCTGTTTCAGTCGTAGTCTCGGCAAGCACCGCCTTGCTTTCATAAAGCTGAGAGCGCAACCGTGCATGCACAGGCGCCAACTGAACGGTTTCATGAACAATATCTTCTGCCAGCAGCTCACTAATAGCCTGCAACAGCTGTTCACAACCCACCCCTGTTTGCGCTGACAACCAGACCGCCACAGGCCTGCCGTTATGGTCGCGGTCAATACGGGGAGCAACATCATCCAGCAAATCAATTTTATTATGAACAATTAATGTTGGTAGCTGGTGCGCATGAATCTCTACCAGCACCTCATCGACACGTTCAAGCTGGGTGTGCCGATCTTCAGAATGCGCGTCAACCACATGCAACAGCAAACTGGCACTGGCGGCCTCCTCAAGCGTAGCGCGGAACGCTTCAACCAGTTTATGCGGCAAATGACTGATAAACCCCACCGTGTCAGCCAGGATCGTCGTTCCCACATCGGCCAGCTCAATGCGCCGCATGGTTGGATCCAACGTAGCGAACAGCTGGTCTGCCGCATACACTTCCGATTCGGTAATACGATTAAACAGTGTCGATTTGCCTGCATTGGTGTAACCCACCAGAGAAACCGTCGGAATGTCTGCACGCTGCCGCGAACGGCGCCCCTGATCGCGCTGCTTACGCACCTTATCAAGCCGTTTCAGAATTGATTTGATTCGCTCACGCAATAATCGACGGTCAGTTTCAAGCTGGGTCTCACCGGGACCGCGCAGGCCAATACCACCTTTTTGCCTCTCCAGGTGAGTCCAGCCCCGGACCAACCGGGTGGACATATGCTCTAATTGAGCCAGTTCCACCTGTAACTTACCTTCATGGGTGCGCGCCCGCTGGGCAAAAATATCCAGAATCAGCCCGGTGCGATCAAGCACCCGGCACTGCAGGGATTTTTCCAGGTTGCGCTCCTGACTCGGTGACAGGTTGTGATTGAAAATCACCAACCCGGCACCAGTCTCCTCAACGACAGAGCAAAGCTCTTCCAGCTTACCGGTACCGATAAACAGTTTCGGATGCGGAGTTAATCGCTTGCCTGTAATCAATGTGACCGGATCGCCACCAGCAGACAGAACCAGCTCTTCAAATTCTCTGGGATCTTCCGGTTCTTTTTCGCTGGCCAAGTCCAGATGGACAAGCACCGACAACTCACCGGATTCCGGTCGTTCAAAAAACAATCAGCATCTCCGGAAGATAAAATGCCCTAGCTATTGTGCGGATCAGAGTCTTCCTCTTGCCCTGGCGTGGCCATTGGCAAACGCACAGGTCGCGAAGGAACGATAGTTGATATCGCATGTTTGTAGACCATCTGGCTGACAGCATTTTTTAAAAGCACCACAAATTGGTCAAAAGACTCTACCTGGCCTTGCAACTTGATGCCGTTAACCAGAAAAATTGACACCGGCACGCGCTCCTTGCGCAATTGGTTCAGGAAAGGGTCTTGTAGATTATGCCCCTTTGACATGTTAGATCTCCTTTATAAAAAATAAACAAACCATTGAAAATACAGCAAGTTAGAAAAAGACCTGAACTTATTTTTCAATGTAGAAAACCGCTATAAACGGGCAGCCAATGATACTATTCGGCCTGCCTATTGTATATGGATCCTTTATGCAAAAATTTCAAGCAATTATCTAAAATTTCTTTCGGGCTTATTAGCGTTCCGTCCTCATTATCCAAGTAAAACCGCTGCAAATCAGGCCATTTTCTCAACCATGTCAGCTGCCGTTTGGCCAGCTGCCGGGTAGCAGCAACACCTTTTAACAGCATTTCATCATAGCTGAGATGCCCCTCCAGAAACTGCCACATTTGCCGGTAACCTACAGCACGAATAGCCGGTAAATCAGCATGAAGGTCGCCTCTCTCAAGCAGTGCGCGCACTTCTACCTCAAACCCCTGTACCAACATCTGCCGGAAACGCTGCTCAATACGCTGGTGAAGCCACTTGCGATCATGGGGCAACAATGCCAATTGAAAGATCTCGTAATCATCCTCAATCGGAGCACCGCCACCCCCCTGTTGATGCTGCTGGCGATACACTGACACCGGCACCCCTGTAGCACGAAAAACTTCCAGCGCTCGCTGAATTCTCTGAGAATGATTGGGATGAATTTTTGCTGCAGTGTCCGGGTCAACTTCCATCAACTGCTGGTGCATTACAGGCCAGCCTTTTTGCGCTGCTTCCGTCTCAATTGCCTGGCGAATAGCGGGATCAACGGCTGGCGCGTCCGACAACCCTTCCAGCAAAGCTTTGAAATAAAGCATAGTGCCACCTACCAGCAAAGGAATACGGCCCTTGGCAGTAATATCAGCCATTTCCCGGCGGGCATCGGTTACAAACTGCGCGGCAGAATAGGCCTCGGATGGATCGCAGATGTCTATCAGCCGGTGAGGTGCTTTTGCCAGTTCAACCGCACAAGGCTTGGCTGAACCAATATCAAGCCCACGATACACCAGCGCCGAATCAACGCTAATAATGTCAACTGGCAAATATTCGCGAAGGGCAATCGCCAGATCGGTTTTACCCGTTGCAGTAGGGCCCATAAGGAATATGGCGGGCGGTCTGAAAGGCAAAAAAGAAGCGGGTTGCGAAGCATTCGGTTCTTCGGCCACTATCTGCCCCGCATAAACAGTTTGTCGAGCTCTTCCAATGAGATTTTTGTCCAGGTGGGGCGACCATGGTTGCACTGCCCACTGCGCTCAGTCATTTCCATATCACGCAGCAGTGCATTCATCTCGGGAACAGTCAGTTTCCGGTTAGCTCTGACGGAACCGTGACAGGCCATGGTCGACAGGATTTCATTAAGGTGATTCTGTATTCTGTCACTGCTGCCATGCTCGAGCAAATCGGCAAGAACATCGCGCACCAACGGTTCCACGTCAGACTCCCTTAACATGGCAGGAACCTGACGGACCAGCAGGCTTTCGGGCCCCGCTCGCTGCAACACAAACCCCAGACTCTCGAACTGCTCACTGTGCTCTTCAGCGCCGTCCGCCTCACGCTGGCTCACGGCAATTGTTTCTGGCACCAATAACGGTTGCGACGTTATCCCCTGCGCTTCGAAAGCCTGTTTCATGCGCTCATAGGTAATTCTCTCGTGGGCGGCATGCATATCGACCAACACCAGCCCTTCGGCATTTTCCGCCAGAATATAGACGCCCTTGAGCTGGGCAATGGCAAAACCGAGTGGCGGAATTTCAACATTATCGGTACCACTAACGCCAACAGCCCATCCCGCCGCTGGGGTAGCAGCCGAGTTGCCGAAGACATCATCACCATGCAAAGCCTGGTAACCTGCCATTTGCTCACCGACAGAGCCCGACTGCGAAAGGCTTGAGGGCTGAAAAGATGACGGCCGGGACTGTAACCCTCCCAAAGCATGCTGAAAGCTGCTCTGTGGAGCCACCCCTGTTTGCTCCGCGCGCGCCTGCCCGGTAAAGACAGGAAGCGGTGCCGCCACATCGCCGGGACGAACATCTGCCACGGCGCGATAAAGGCTGCGGAATAAAAAATCGTGCACTGTGCGGCTATCGCGGAACCGGACCTCATGCTTGGTAGGGTGCACATTCACATCCACTTCAGCCGGATTCAACTCCAGAAAAAGCACGTAAGCCGGGTGTCGACCATGATAGAGCACATCCTGATAGGCTTGCCGCACCGCATGCGTCACCAGCTTGTCGCGAATACTGCGCCCATTAACGTAAAAGTGTTGCAAGTCAGCCTGACTGCGGGAAAAAGTCGGCAAGCCAACCCAACCCCAAAGGCGCAAATCTGCCGCCTCCATATCTACATAAAGGGCGTTTTCCATAAAGGCGGGGCCACACACTCCGGCCACTCTGCGCTCCTGTTCAAGCTGCGAACCGGCAGCAGGAAATGAGCGCAATGCCTTGCCGTTATGTCGCAAGGTAAAGCCTACATCAAAGTGGCTCAACGCCAGTTTTTTTACAATATCGTCAATGCGGTTGAGTTCGGTTTTTTCAGCCCGCAAAAACTTGCGCCGCGCCGGGGTATTAAAAAACAGGTCGCGCACTTCAACGGTGGTTCCCTGCGGGTGGGCCACCGGTTGCAGGCTCGCTTCCATCTCGCGCCCTTCAGTTTCAGCCTTCCAGCCAGAACCCTGCAGCTGATTATTTGACAGTAAAGCGAGCCGGGAAACCGATGCGATACTCGCCAGCGCTTCACCGCGAAAACCCAGTGTTGCCACGGCTTCCAGATCATCAAGCTGGACAATTTTGCTGGTCGCATGACGACTCAGCGCCAGTGGCAAGTCGTCTTTCTCCATACCGCTGCCGTTATCCCGTACACGCATCAACTTGACTCCACCGGCATCCACATCAATATCAATACGCGTGGCACCCGCATCAATACTGTTTTCCAACAGCTCCTTGATAACCGATGCTGGCCGTTCAACCACTTCGCCAGCTGCTATCTGATTGGCAAGGCGGGGAGAAAGCAGATGAATCTGTGGCATAAAACTCTCGAATGATTAAAGACTGATAAATTAAATCAGGATGTCGGTATTTTTATCCGCTGACCTACTTTGATGTGCGTGTCTTTGAGGCCGTTGTGGCGCAAAATTTCGTTCACACTGACGTTATAGCGCAACGCTATGGCCGACAAGGTATCGCCATTTTGAATGATGTGCTCCTTGCCACGCTCCTGAGCAAGTGCCGCCAGCAACGTTCCTGCGGGTGGATTGGCGGTAAAATACCCTCTAACGCCATTAAAAATCGCTCTGGCCATTTTTTTCTGATAGTGGTGATCATTAAGACGGCGAGCCTCACTCGGATTAGAGATAAAACCTGTCTCCACCAGAATAGAAGGAATATCCGGTGACTTGAGCACCAGAAAGCCTGCCTGCTCCACCCTTTTTTTGTGCAATCGGGTGATACCGCCAATTGACCGCAATACATCCTCCCCGACATCCAGACTGCTACTCAAAGTCGCCGTCATCGAAAGATCCAGCAGTACGCTGGCCAGCATCTCGTCCTTGTCGTCAAGGCTGACACTGCCCGCCCCCCCAATCAAATCAGCACGGTTTTCACGCTGTGCCAGGTAGCGGGCGGTTTCACTGGTGGCGCCCCGACGCGACAGGGCGAATACCGACGCACCATTGGCTTGCGGTTTACTAAAGGCGTCGGCATGGATAGAAATAAACAAATCAGCCCTGCGGCTGCGTGCTACTTCCGTACGTTTTCGCAAAGGGATGTAGTAGTCACCATCCCGAATCAGCGTTGCCTTAAAGCCCTTACTGCTGTCCACCAGTTTTTTTAGCTCCTGGCTGATAGCCAACACCACTTTCTTCTCTCGAATCCGGTTAGGTCCGGAGGCGCCCGGGTCTTCCCCGCCATGCCCGGCATCAATCGCAATGACAATATCTCGGCGCGGATTTTCAGCAATATCCTCAAGGGTTTTTTCGGTCTCCTGAGTGCGGTCATACAGGTCAACAACCAGACGATCTCCGTACTGCTCATTTCTCTTCAACACAAAACTGCGCGGATTGACCGATGCCTTCATATCCAGCACCACCCGCAAATCTTTCTGATTGTGGGTTCCGCTGCGAATCTTTTGAATAGGCGTATTGGACAGATCAATATTGTCAAAACGGCTCTGAGCAGACGCTTTTGGAATATCAATCACCAATCGATCAGGGTTATTCAGCGGAAAAATCTTGTGGTCCACCGGGCCGCTCAGATCAAACACCAGTCGGGTATGGTCAGGCGCACGCCACAGGCGAACGCCTTCAATCGTTGAGGCAAAGGCAGCTGGAATAGATAACAAAGCAAGAACTGCCGTTATGATCAACGGGGAAACCCTTGGCACCAGCGTGTTTCTGTTCCACCCGGTTTTTGTGCTCAGAGCGTTAGACACCGACCCTACTTTCCCCTTAATGACCTATTTTTGTGTGGCGCTGTCACTCACCATAAATATTCGCACCTGGCTTTTCAAATCAGAGCCACCGCCTCTGACAAGCTGGATCAGGTCGACAAACTGTCTGTCGCCAGCAGACCTCGCTCGCTAAGACTTTCCAGCACGACACGTCGACCTTCGCCCGCAACCTCAATCTTCACGCGTAAATCAGGCTCTGTCAAAACGCCCGCTCCCCGTTCAGGCCATTCAACCAGGCAATAGTTCCCTTCCGTCAAATAATCCCTGATACCCATAAATTCCAGCTCTTCCGGGTCCGCCATGCGGTATAAATCAAAATGATAAAGTGTTTTACCGTCGAGGCTATACGGTTCCACTAGCGTATAGGTGGGGCTTTTCACAGCGCCCTCATGCCCCATAGCTCTCAGTATACCGCGGGTCAGTGTGGTTTTACCGGCACCCAGTTCTCCTTCCAGAAACACCAGAATGCCATCGGGCAGCACAGCACCCAGCTCGGAGCCGAACTGCACCATGGCATCTTCACCGTAAATACTGCGGGTAATGACACTCATGTTGGCGAATTCACCAAGGCCCGCAGATGTGGCATCAAATCCGTCGCTAACAGTCCGCGTGGACCATTCACTTCTGCCGCTCTGTCGGCAGCCCCGGCGTGCAGACAAACGGCCAACGGTAACGCTTCAGCGGAAGAAAGTTGTTGGGCCACCAGGCCGCCAACAACGCCACTGAGGACATCACCCATACCACCCGATGCCATGCCGGGATTACCCGCCATACAGACACCCACAGGACTGTAACTCTCGGTACAGACCAGACTGCCTGCGCCTTTCAGTACTACCGGGCAGTTAAACCTCTGTTGCAATCGTTGAACAGCCGCGAAGCGGTCACCCTGAACCTCCGCATTACTGACACCAAGTAACCGGGCAGCCTCTCCGGGGTGCGGCGTTAAAATCCAGTGATCGGTTTCCAGCCCACCCCCATTGCTCGCCAGCAACCCCTTACCCAGCATATTCAGCGCATCGGCATCCACCACCATAGGTAAACCACTGGCGACCGCTTTTTGCAGCATTTGCTCGGACCAGGGCGACTGCCCCAACCCCGGTCCAATAATCAGAACTGTAGGGCCGTTTTCCAGCAATGGTTCCAACTCCTGGCCCGAAGCCACACCCTTAACCATAAGCTCCGGTCGCCTTGCCAGAATGGGCGCCACATGTTCAGGGCGCGTGGCGACACTCACTAACCCTGCACCAACCCGCAGCGCCGCTTCAGCGGCCATTGCCACCGCACCGCCATACCCATGGTCACCGCCAATCACCATCACATGACCAAAATCACCTTTGTGGGCATCCGCCTTGCGAGCAGGAAGCGCAGCAAGTAAATCCGTCAGATCCAGCATTTCTGCTGCCGGGTCAACACGCCGATAAACATCTGCGGGCACCTCCAGATCGTTAAACAACAGCTCACCGCAAAGCGAGGGGCCACGACCGGTTAACAGGCCCCGTTTAATACCAATAAACGTGACCGTCACATCGGCCTTCACCACCACATCGCCAGCAGCGCCGGTATCCCCGGAAAGACCGGAGGGAATATCCACCGCCAGTACCGGCAAACCACTGTGATTAATACAGCGAATAGCCTGTGCGAAAGGCTCTCTTGCCTGCCCGGAAGAACCGCCTTTAAACCCTGTACCCAACAGTGCATCCACCAGCACACCTGTCTGCAACGGCAGGCACTCGACAAAGGGCACCATCACCACGCCCGCAGCCTCAGCATAGTTAAAAGCAATTGCCGCATCACCTTTCAGTTTACTGGCGGGTGCCACTTGCACTACTTGCACTTCAAGGCCCTGTTCAGCGGCCAGTGCTGCAATCACGTAGCCATCCCCTCCGTTATTACCAGAGCCACAAAAGACGGTAACCGGTGCGTCTGGCCAACGAGCGGTAATCTCGGCAAAAGCCGCCCTGCCCGCCCGTTTCATGAGGCGAATACCGGCAACACCGAAATCTTCAATGACAATACGGTCCAGCTCGCGGCTTTGTTCAGGGCTATAAAGCCCTTTGTTATTCAACCCTGAGGGCAATGCATACGGGGTATTTACTGCTAAATTAGATGCCACAGTGAAAAGTCCAAATTTCTTAATCAAGATCTGGCAAAATTATACGGCAATTACCTCAACATAAAATGCCTGCAACCAACACATCCCGAACAAATATGCCAGAAACAGCCACGCCCACAGATTACCAACAGCTCGCCCGACAAATTAAACAGTGGGGGGCAGAGCTGGGTTTTCAGCAGATTGCCATCACCGACACTGACCTGAAGCAAACGGGCGAGCGCTTGAACCAGTGGTTGAGCAAGGGCTATCAGGGCGATATGCGCTGGATGGGCGAGCACGGCAGCAAACGCTACAACCCACCAGAACTGCTCCCTGGCACCACACGTGTGATAACCGTGCGCCTCGATTATCTGCCAAATGACGACAACCTGATTGCCGTGCTCAAGAATGAGTCCAGCGCCTATATCTCTCGCTATGCACTGGGGCGCGATTACCACAAACTGATTCGCAAGCGTCTCACCACCCTGGCTAAAGAGATTGAAAAGGCTGTGCCCGGAGAAGCTGTAGTGCAACGGCCCTTTGTGGACAGCGCCCCAGTGATGGAGAAACCCCTTGCCGTTAAGGCAGGGCTAGGCTGGATGGGCAAACACACGCTGGTAATCAACAGTAACGCGGGTTCATGGTTTTTCCTGGGGGAAATCTACACCAATCTGCCACTGCCAGTAGACGAACCTGTCGAACACGATCAGTGTGGTGAATGCTCGGCCTGCCTGAAAGTATGCCCCACTGACGCCTTCCCTGAACCCTATGTGCTGGACGCCCGCCGCTGCATCTCTTATCTGACCATTGAGCACAAAGGCAGTATTCCGGAAGAGTTCCGTGAACCGATGGGGAATCGTGTCTTTGGTTGCGACGACTGCCAGGCAATTTGTCCCTGGAACAAAGAAGCTGCACCTGCCAGCGAAAAGGATTTCTCTCCCCGGCACAAACTGGACAACAGTGAGCTGCTAAAGCTGTTCCGGTGGAGTGAAAGCGAGTTCCTGAAATACACCGAAGGCTCGCCCATCAGACGCATCGGTTACGAGCGCTGGCTGAGAAATCTAGCCATCGGATTAGGTAACGCACCCACGTCAGACGCCATAATTCAAGCGCTGCAAACTCAGGAAAACCACTCATCTGAGCTAGTCAGAGAACATGTGGGCTGGGCATTGGGGCAGCATCAACAACCCGGCAGAAAAAGAAAACGGAAAATCAAAGCCTGAAACTGGCCCGGCCAGAAGACAAACGGCAACGGCACCCGAACAGCCGACAATTTCGCTGATCAAGCGCGTTATTTTGTTCACAACAACAAATCATCATGCAGAACACGCGTAATATATAAGGCCTGCGGCAACACATAGGGATTCACGAATTTTCGCACGAAAACCACAAACGCCCCACGCAGACAAACTGCAATCCTTGCGCATAATCAATATTCAAGCCTTAAACCACGATAATTAATTGCCGTACTTTGATCGCTTAGGGTAAAGTAATACACTAGAAAAGTACTTATGCTTACTTATAACTACAAGAACAACCATAAATTTACTTTACACAGCAGCAATACCCTGCCTTGAAACTAATAGGAGAAACCTCTCAATGAGCTTCGATCACCACAAAATCTTCGTCGGCGGCCAATGGATCACGCCTAGCTCCGACCAGCGCTCACCCATTATCAATGCCTCAACAGAAGAAGTCATCGGCAGTGTTCCAAAATGTAACACCGCAGATATGGATACCGCCGTTGCCGCCGCACGCGATGCCATGAAGAGCCCTGCCTGGGGTGGCCTTGACGGCAAAGGCCGTGCAGCTCACATACTCCGCTTTGCTGATGCCATTGAAAAACGTGGCAAGCAACTGGCTGAATCGGTGAGCTTGCAAAATGGTATGCCCATTAATGTCGCCGATACGCTTGAATCCGAGTTCGTAGTAGGAGTATTACGCTACTACGCCGCACTAGCTGAAGGCATGGTCGACGAAGAAGTACGCCCATCCCCCACTGGTGCGACAACTATTGTACGTCGCGAACCTATGGGAGTAGTGGGCGCCATCATTCCTTGGAACTTCCCGGTAGCACTGTCGATTTTCAAAATCGCTCCCGCCCTTGCTGCCGGTTGCGCCATCGTCATCAAACCTTCGTCTGGCACTGTGCTTGATAGTTATATCTTGGCCGAAGCTGCCGCTGAAGCTGATATGCCTCCAGGCATCATCAACTGGGTTCCTGGCGACCGCACTATTGGCTCACACCTGGTAACGCACCCTGGCGTCGACAAAGTCGCCTTTACCGGCTCCACCGGAGCAGGCCGTATCATCGCTGAACAATGTGCTCGCTTACTGCGTCCAGTAACACTGGAGCTAGGTGGTAAGTCAGCCGCCATCGTTCTGGAAGACGCCAACATGGACGCTGTTATACAAAGCTTGCCAATGACCTCCGTGCTAAACAATGGTCAAGCGTGCTTCTCATGTACCCGCATTCTCGCACCTGCCAGCAAATATGATCAGGTAGTAGAAGCCATTGCCAGCGGCGTTGGCAACCTACCCGTAGGTGAAGCGCTGGACCGCAACACCGTCATCGGCCCTATGGCTTCTGCCGGGCATCGTGACAGCGTACAAAACTATATCGATCTTGGCTCCTCTGAAGCCCGTGTTGTTGTTGGTGGTGGTAAAACAGACCGCGAACGCGGCTACTTTGTGAAACCAACAGTCTTTGCAGACGTTGACAACAACTCTCGCGTTGCTCAAGAAGAAATCTTCGGCCCAGTACTGTGCGTTATCAAATACAAAGACGAAGACGACGCCATTCGCATCGCTAATGATTCCGACTTTGGCTTGGGCGGAACAATTTGGTCTGAAGATCGCGATCACGCCAACGACCTGGCTCGTCGCGTTGAAACCGGCACCATCGGCATCAACGGCTACATGCCAGATCTGAATGCACCGTTTGGTGGCGTAAAAGACAGTGGCCTTGGCCGCGAGTTGGGGCCAGAATCACTAGGCTCATACTTGCGTTACAAATCGATCTACCAGCTGGGATAAGCAACCCCAGCGAATGGTTGTTACTTTGTAGCAACCATTCGGATCACACAAAAAAGCCCGCGAAAGCGGGCTTTTTTTATGCAGACATTTGCGGATATATCTGGTTATGAGATGGCGAAAGCCTCTTCTTTACGGCTAGGGGCGGGCGTTTGAAACGTTCAACAGCTAATATTTTGTTTCCTCAAAATATCCTGCTCTTCCAGAACATGGATAGCCTTCTTTTGTTTTATGAGCATTGAGCCTGGAGTCCTGCTTTTTTCGCTTAAAAGTTTTCTGACAAACTGGGCAGCGATATATATAGGTTGGCCCACTGCTAGAAAAACTCGTTCTGCTGGTTGTCCTTACTCTAGGTCTTGCCGGAGAGCTTTTCGGTATATCCAGGCTTGCTAATGCGCCTCCAGAATGTTGCGTAGGAGAAATATTTAAGCTTGGCGATAACTCAATCTGGTAACGCGGTATAAATGTTTGGTTGACGACAGAAGCATCATTGACTTGATTAATCTTGTACGCCCTGATTTGCCCGTTATCCGCTCGCGCAGCGTAAAGTAAAATATTGCCGTTTTGGGCTTGGCGTAGTGAATATGGCTCAATAATCCGAGTTCTTCGGTTTCCTTCGTTATCTGTGTAATCCAGATTGACGCACAATCTATTACCCGCTGCGAAACGAATTATTTCCAAGGATCGGCCACTTAGAGCCTTTAAGTTAAGCTGGCCATAGGCTGGACGATAAATATTGCCTTCTCGTGATACTGCACCGAGTACCGCTCTTCTTTCGGTCTCTGGACTTTCTATCCATTCAAAAAATTCTGGCAATGCATCCCAATACAATTCAAATGCGGGAAGAGCAGGAAGCTGGTGAGCCAGCATTGGCTCCCAGTTCTGGGTCAATGCTTCCCTGTAATCATCCATATCGATTAGCTTTGGCTTTTCGATTTCCTTATAAGCGCACTTTTGCGCCAAAACATCGCTGACCACTGCAGGAGCAGGCAATTGATCGTTTCGATACAAGTTGACCACATCGTATAAATCTCTTGGTCTGCCGCGTTCGCCAAGTGCCCTTACTTTTTCACCGAATACTTCCGGGTAAGAATAGCAATTCACATGAATGCCATCGCCAGGCACATCGCTATAAGAATGGATTACGGGCTGCCTTGAAGGGTGCATAACCAGCACTTCATCCGCTGTCAGATCAAGCTTGATCTTCGGCATGGATTTTTTTCCACTCGCAAAATAACTGCCGTAATAAATGCGGCCTTGGCAGGACTTTCTACCTCTTGGGTTTCCGTATATGTCGAACTTAAACCTGTCTTGAGGCAGTTCAATACCGCAGGCTTCGTACAACCATTCCGCTACTTCCGAAAATTGCTCCGTTAGAAATTCTTCATCAAGATGGCTTTCATCTTTCAGGGTGAAATCCAAATCCTCAGAAAAGCGGTAGGTTTCGAAATAACATTTTTTAAGGCAGGTGCCGCCCTTAAACACCCAGCTATCAGAAAATGCCGCGTTTTGGTGAATAGCAGCCAGCAACCAGCCGAGCACATAATCTTTTTCAACAACAGCCGGAGTTAAGCCAGTTTCATCAGCAACGGAAAGTATTTCGTCTTTGCTAATCAAAATTTATATCCTTTGGGTATCCATAGCCGCCACCTAGTCACAAGGCTTTTGTCGGTTGCCGTTTTATCAAGCTGCGTATATCCCGTTGTAAGGTTATTCGCGCACTCATCAATGAAGGTTTGCTCAAAACCAAGTACTTCAGCCAGAAAGCCCAGCTTTTTGAAGAGTGCTCCATTGCCGATTAGTTTTGCGTAGGTCAATAGCTTGTCGAAATCGCTTTGCTTGCCATAGAGCTGCTTGAACTCTTTCAAGCAATCGACGGTATGCTGTAAACCAGCACCGAGATAGGGGTCGTCAATTATGTCGAGAACTGTTTTATAGGGATCAGAGACGCTGATTTTAATCTGGTCGCGCCAGATCGTTTTTGTCCCGAAAATCTGGTCATCTGGGATATGTTTAACGAAAAAGTTAACGCCTTGATGTTCAGCATTTCCAAAGGCGGTACGCTTACTGGTGAGTACGCAAACAGAGCGGAATAATTGCTCTGTCAGCTCCCAATGTTCAAGCGCACTCCAGCCACCCACATAGCCAGGACTGTATAGTTCGGGCACAAGTATCCATGGATCTTCCAAAACTTGTGTTTTTCCAAGTGCAGTTGGCTGGACTGGTACATAGAGACCTCTGGCCACACGCCGAAGAACGCCCTGGTTATGCCAGCCAGCTAGCAGCTTTGCCGCGTGTGACCTGTCTAAACCCAAGGCATCCATAGCGTCATCAACTCGGATGGTACCCGAGCTATGCCGTAGAACGGTGGCTAGCCTTCTCTGGCGTGTTGAAACTTGGTTGCCCATATCACTACATCAATTTACGTTAAATTCTACTTTTACGAGACTAGCACGTACCTTGATATAGCGCTATAAAAAAATACACATACAGACCTATAAAATAGAATAACTCGCATTTTGGTATAGTCATACGTCATATTCAAATTACTTATTATAAGCCCCTGCAAACAAAAACATTGAGCCGTAACCTGGCCTCAAATTAGCCGTTGTTACCAAAATATCCATCGCAACCTCTCTGGCAGCGATTATTTATTCAAAGGGCAAACCAACAGCAAAAGCCATATCTCGACACGTCAATATGCCCGTATCGTCAAAATCTGGGTTACCGAAATCAGTCTAAACCCATTGGATTATGGGGCACACTCTTTACGACGAACAAAAGCAACCCTGATATACAAACGTACTAAAAATTTACGCGCTATTCAGCTTTTGCTCGGTCACACAAAGCTGGAGAGCACCGTTCGGTATTTGGGAATTGAAGTTGACGATGCCTTGGAGCTTGCGGAACAAACTGAGGTATAGATTTTCGGGAGGGGCGCATCGCCCCTCGGCCAGAAGCGGACACTGAATAATACAACAAACTTAGTACGCTAGGTCATCACCGATAGATTTACACTGTTCGTAGGTTCATCCTTATTTTGATTTAGAATTATGTTTGTGTATAACTCTAGCTCCTTGCTCCAAGGGATTTCGAGTATTGGCACAACACCGCGAATTTTTATATCTGCAAGCCACGGCGCTACTTGATCAACTAACTTCCCTTCTGGAGCTGGGGTGCGTTCACTAATGCGCTGCACAGTCACATCCTTCCAAGGAATAAGTGCAATTTCCCGTAATGCTGGAATCACATGCGGCCCATATAAAATGAGGCCATTTTTGGTGATGCTAGTAAAAATAATTATCCCTTCTTCTTTTTCTTCCTGCTTGTCATATAGCACCCCACTTGCCAATAATTGTTTTCTCGGTACCTGTGTATTGCTTGCCTTACTATTGGTGTTAGGGGCGCTAGTATTGAGTCCATACTCAGATAGAATCAATTTCCATACAAGGTTTGATTTCGGGCTGGAAAATGCGATTCCAAGTAACCCTCCAATAAAAATCGCATAATCAAAATTAAACCCTAGAATTAATGAGCCAGCATACAAAAACAGCGCCCACACAGGTGTCGCGATAGCAACTCTGAACAAGGCTCTTAGAACTGGTTTTCTGTTCATTCGTTGAATTCCATAATAAATCTTTGGTCAGTGATCGGCCACTTTCGGACATTAACTTTTCAGAATAACACTAAGGGCTATACCTGGTTTCGCCTATTAGAAGACGTTGACGATTTAGTAACAGACACGACAACAGGAGCGTCCTTGTTGACTAACTTGTTAAGCCGTTACCTTTTTAAATTTAGAACACTTTAAATACATTCAATAACAGAATTTCTAAATGGTGTGCTACTGTGTTGGGTCCAATTTTTAATGAGTTTGGGTGACCGCATGCATTTCTCCTATCCAAGCAGTCCTTTAGCTCTTTTTTTACATTTTTACCAATTATGGATAGCGCACAGATTCTCTCTAAAAAGTCACTTTCTTTCATTTTTCCAAGATCATCTGTTGTTCTTGCAGGCTTCCATTGGTTATTTACTCGTTTTGCTTCTTTATTGAAATCTGATAAATGATTTTTGTGTACATATTTGTGCAATATATCGATAGCTACTAACCATGACATTACAATTGAAGATCTATATAGCTCGTATTCATAGCATTTAATTGCCTCTTCGGCGAAAGAGCGTGTTGTGGTATTACTAATGTTTTGCAACTCGGATCGTAATTCTATAGCCACATTTACTGCAGCAGGACCAAGCTTGTTTATGCCAATATTTTTTAAATGGGTTTCGCCAGATGGGGCCAGTTCCCAGCCTTCGGGTATTCGTATGGCAAGGCCATTAGTACGAGTTAGAATAGACGATGTGTTTGTTCTTTTAGGTATTTTTAAACCAGCACTAGCCGCTTGAGCTGTAATGTCTTTTACTTGAGCTGGCTTGTCAAAGGTACTTAGAACCATTAACAGTTTATCGGGCAGGCTTATTTCTTTTTTATGTAGCCATGTCTTTAAATCATTGAGTTCTAGCAAAATTAAATTTCCTTATTTAATCTTCAGGCTGCATTTTTGTAAGAAAGTGGTGATCACCAAGGTGGGAGAGTGTTATTTCTTCCAATTTTTCGTAATCGATATACCCCCTATCTTTACCACGGGCATCAATTAATGCTTGTGGATAAGCTTTTGGTAAGTTTTTAGGGTCTGTTTTTATATAACAAGTATATATTTGGTTTGCTGTACAAGGGTCAAAACCATTATCTTTCAAAAATTTACAAAACAGCAAAATTCTTTCGCTATTGTTTTTAGGTTGATACTTACCGTAGAACTCAGCAAGGCCTTGCAAAGGCACATTCTTATCTATGGCGGGTTTATAGGCTTGTACCGCTGGCTTACTGGCAGTTGTAGTGCCTGTTCGTTTAGATGCTTTTTTCTTACTGGTTTTTGGTTTATTTACTTCTGCTGTATTTGATGAACCTGCAGAATCAGTGTTTTCTGAGCTGGGTGGATTAGCCAGCATAGCTTCTATCTGATCTTTAAAGTCAGCATAGACCTTTTCGACGAATTCAATATCGCCTTCAACATCGATAATGCCTTGAGAGGCGTTGATGTGTAGCTTTGTTGTCATTTGTAAATTTCCTTATCTATACGTAATTCTCCTGAGACTACCCGACTAACTGCTTGCTTGCAAGAGAAGGGATATTTTTCTTGCAAGAAATAATTGAGACTGCATGGGGGGGTGAATAAATTAGATTATTAAGAATCTTTTGTGGGCTTAACATTTGTATATCGCGCATGCGTATTTTGCCGAAATTGATATTCGGCATGATTTCGTTACTTCATGATTTAAATAAGGTTTTTTCATATTTTCCGAATCCTTCCAGAACAAAGCGAGAGAGTCTCGTTGTCTAAATTGCTAGGGTTCCTATTATCTACCCTGCGCGTCTAACTAACTCCTTGTTTTAGTTGCGGATTAGAAATGACCGTGGTGCGGAAGCACGCACTCAGTATAACGCTGCAACTAATAGCCACCCAAATGAATGTCCGTTATGGGTCGAAAACAGACACAGAAATCCGCCTAACTGAATATCAATTAAGAGAATTTGAGAGATTTTTGATTTTTTGAACATCCTTGTTCCTCTGAATTTATTTAAAAAACACTTCCCGATAATACTTTAGCTCTTCGATAGAGTCTTTGATGTCATCCATGGCGAGGTGTGATCCTTGTTTGGTAAAGCCTTTGAGTAGCTCAGGCTGCCAGCGGCGGGCGATTTCTTTCACACTGCTAACATCGAGATTGCGGTAGTGAAAGAAGGCCTCCAGCACTGGCATTTCACGGGCGAGAAAGCGACGATCCTGGCAAATGCTGTTGCCACACATGGGCGATTGGCGGGCATCAATATATTGGCTGAGAAATTCAATGGTGGCTCGCTCTGCTTCGGCCAGGGTGGTGGTGCTGTTAAGCACTCGTTCGGTGAGGCCAGATTTGCCGTGTTGATTGGTGTTCCATTCGTCCATGCCGTTCATGGTTTCTTCAGATTGGTGAATGGCCATGATGGGGCCTTCGCCGAGGATGTTAAGGTTTTTGTCGGTAACGATGGTGGCGATTTCAATAATGACATCGTTCTCGGTGTCGAGGCCGGTCATTTCAAGATCAATCCAGATCAGGTTAAGCGGGTCTTTCTGTGGGTTGCCTGTATCAGGGGTGTTATTGGTGTTAGCACTGAGGTCAGTCATTGGTTTCTTCTTTGGCTTTATGAACAATCTTTTCTAGTAATTCGATACGTTTGTTACGTTTTTCTATTTGCGCTTTTAATGCGGGCTTGCTGCCGTTTTCGGCTTTGCTCAGTTGCGCTTCAAGCGTTTTTATCTCACCGGCAAGCACTTCGGCCTCGCTTTTCAGCACATGAATTTTTTCGGCACGATCGGCCTTATCAAAAATCAGCGCTTCGGGTGGTGGGTGTTGCTCTTCAAAAGGGTCTGGCCGTTTGGGTGTGGCGAGAAACTGCTCACCACTGTTGAACTGGCGCTGATTCATAAAAGTGGGCGATACAATTTCGATACCGGCACCATGCAGTTGGTCCAACACTTTTTGATGCAGTTTGCTGCGCATGGTGAGAATGTGTTTCACCTCTGGGTAATAGGCGGCAACTCGGTAGGTAACGGAGAAATCCCCCAGTTTACGAATTTGCACAAAAGGATCTTGCAGCTCGCAATTAAGGGCGGCTTCTTTAAGTAATGGTTCTACCTCATGATGTGGCACGTCATAACCCAATGACAACTCACAGGAAATAATGGTGCCAGAGGAGCGCACAACGGTAATGGGGCTGGACGCCAGAAACAGATTGGGCAGGGTTACCAAGTCTCGGTCTTCGGTTTGAATCTCGGTGTGAAACAGCCCTCGCTCGGTGACGCGCCCGAAGTGCTCGCCTGCGTGAATAAAATCTCCGAGCCGAAAGCTTTTTACCGACCGCAGCATTAGCCCCGCCATGACATTCGACACGAAAGTAGTGGATGAGAGCGCAATAACACCTGTTAACACAAGCCCCAGTAAACTGAGCAATTCACCCCGCGTGGTTTCGCTGATTGGCAGTGACAGAATAACGGCAATAATGCCAATCGCCGTGAGAACCAGCATAGTGAGCTGGCGTGGCAAGCGTGAGTCTGTGCTGGTGTTCACTACTCGGCTCATGAGTAACCGGTTGGCAACCCATAAAATAATGCAGGTGATAGCCAGGACAGTCAGTAACGGCATATAGCCGTCAAGGGATTGTAACAATCGCTCAAGCATGTCCATTTGGTTTGTATCCCCTGCGGTCTTTTCAAAATGATCTGTTGCTGCCAACCCGCTTTCAAGCATACGGGTCGCGAGAGGCCCTTCTATCTCTCGTTCACCATATGCTATATCCTTGCGACGCACTAAGCCACCTATAGATCACTGAATATTCATGGCAAAACGTCGGTTAACCGCCCAACAGAAACGTCGAATTCGTGCAAAGCAAGCGCGGCAACAGCAAAATGCCGACACCAATGCAGCGGATATGCTGCATGAAGAAAGCGCTTCTCTTGGCCCGGAACTGGCTGGCACTGTTGTGGCCAATTACGGCGCACAGGCCGATATTGAAGCGCAAGACGGCACGATTACCCGCTGCCACTTGCGTGCCAACCTGGAACCACTGGTGACCGGGGATAAGATCACCTGGCAAAGCGGCGAAACCACAGGTGTGGTGGTCGCAGTAAACGAGCGAACTTCTGAACTCTGCCGCCCGGACAACAGGGGCGATCTACGCCCTGTCGCAGCCAATATTGACCGTATTGTGCTGGTATTTGCACCAAAACCGGAGCCACATGCCAATTTAATTGATCGCTATCTGGTTGCCGCAGAAACTCAGGGTATCGATACATTATTGCTCTTGAATAAAGCCGACTTACTGGATGATGAAGACACTCTTATTGGGCTTCTGGATAGTTACCAACAACTGGGTTATGACACTTTGGTTGTTTCTGCCAAAAATGCCGACAGCGTTGCGCCGCTCGCACAATACCTAAAGCCTTTCACCAGTGTATTTGTGGGGCAATCGGGCGTGGGTAAATCTTCACTTCTCAATACCTTGGCGCCCGACATATCCGTTGCCGTTGGGGAGCTTTCAGAAGCACGAGACAAGGGGACACACACCACAACCACTTCTCGACTGTTTCACTTGCCTGATGGCGGCGATGTGATCGATTCGCCGGGCATTCGGGAGTTCGGGTTGTGGCATATGGCCCCGGAAAATGTCGCCCACGGTTTTATTGAGTTTCGGCCCTTTCTTGGTCTGTGCAAGTTTCGGGACTGCCAACACAGGCAAGAGCCAGGCTGCGCGATAAATACTGCCGTTGCTGAAGGAAGAATCAGTCAGCAGCGAATCGATAGCTATTGGCTGATCGTCAACAGCCTCATATCTAAATAGTTGCTTTGAATCAAAATACTTAAAGCAAGCAAATAGAGCCTAGAACAAGGCGATGTTACAATCCTGCGCTGAAAAGCTAATACACCCTACAACTTCACATTGCTATTATCGGTAAAGCTATGACGCCCTCAGAGACAACACAATCAGCATCAACCTTACCCATGCTTGTTGAGCCAGAAACCTTGCTAGAGCACCTTTCAGACTCCAACATTCTGATTGTAGATCTTTGCGGTGACGCGCTATACAGCAGCAAGCATATCCCCGGGGCCGTACATGTTTCGCCACAGGAAATTATGCGCCCGGAACCACCGGCTAATGCCAAGCTGCCTACGCAGGAGCAACTATCAGCCCTGGTATCTCGGCTAGGGATAACCGAAGACACACACGTTGTTGCTTATGACGATGAAGGCGGCGGCTGGGCGGGCCGTTTTCTGTGGACATTGGATGTGATTGGCCACACCAAGTGGTCATACCTTAATGGCGGCGCTGTGGCCTGGATTAATGAGGGGTTTCCCGTTACGGACGAAATTCCAGACCGGCAGGCCATTGAGCGAACAGTGAATATCGATACCACTCCTACCAGCGACGTTAACGACATACTCCGCCAACTGGATAACAGCAACTTCGTGGTATGGGATGCCCGCAGCCACGGCGAATACACAGGCGAGAAAGTGATGGCAGCAAAAGGCGGCCATATTCCCGGCGCTATCCATTGCGAGTGGACTTCGCTAATGGATCAAGATCGTAACCTTCGGTTACGCGAAGATGCCACTGAATATTTAAAAGGGCTGGGTTTAACCCCGGATAAGCAAATTGCAACACACTGCCAGTCTCACCACCGCTCCGGCTTTACCTATCTGGTGGCAAAACTGCTTGGGTACCCGAACATCACCGCCTATCCGGGTTCGTGGTCCGAGTGGGGCAATCTGGAAAATACACCTGTTGAGATGGGCGAATGAGCAATAAGCCTTCAGCGACAGGTCAGGCAAGTGCCGACCAGTATTCGACCGATCATGTGGGTGAGTGCTTTGCCGCGTTACAGCGTATTCTCCCCCAGCACCTGCTTTCCCGCTTGGGAGCAAGGCTGGCAGAGTCGCGGATTCACTGGCTAAAAAACTGGCTAATAAAAGGCTTTTCTAGCGTTTACAAGATTAATCTTGCTGAAGCGGAATCCGCCAACCCCGACGATTACGAGAACTTTAATGCCTTTTTCACTCGCGCGTTAAAGCCCGACTTAAGACCTGTGGATAGTGGCCCTGAGACTGTGGTCAGCCCTGCAGACGGCGCTGTCAGCCAAATAGGTAACATCAGCACAGGTGCGGTTTTTCAGGCTAAGGGTAAATCTTTTACGGTGGAAGCACTGTTGGGTGCCAATGATCAAGACAGCCATGCTTTTCAGGAAGGGCTCTTTACCACGATTTATTTGTCACCCCAGGATTATCACCGAGTGCATATGCCAATTGAAGGGCGTTTGCTCTACTGCCGTTATATTCCGGGCAAGCTGTATTCGGTTAATAATGCCACCGCCAGCCATATCGACGGCCTGTTTGCTAAAAACGAGCGTCTAGTCTGTGTCTTTGATACACCCGCTGGGCGTTGTGCCGTCATTCTGGTAGGCGCCATGATGGTAGCTGGCATAGAAACCGTATGGCACGGCCAATACACCGCTCAAATGCCTTTGACCACTACCTATACTGATCGTCATTCGGTGTCGCTGAAAAAGGGGGAGGAGCTGGGCCGTTTCAAGTTTGGCTCGACAGTCATTTTATTGTTCGAAAAAGATGCCGTGGAATGGCAACCGCATTTCCAGCATGGCAGCACAACCCGAATGGGAGAAAAGCTGGCCCGCCAGGTTACCGGGGCGACAGAATAAACGTTTTAGCTATAAGAGCGTTCACCTAGGAAGCGCTGTTTAATGCTACTGATGATGGCCTTACCCGGATTCGACTTGCTGTCAGAAGAGACATTCGCCACCACATTAGCGTAGCTGCAATCCATCACCAGCCCGGATACTTTTCTGAGATCAATATCGAACCCTGAAGGCTCCAGATCACGTGCTATCGCGAGTTTTGAGACCGAGCCGGCTGATCTGGAACCCAGTGCTTTCAGGGCTTTCCTGGCAGCATTTTCATCTTTCAGTTCAATCAGCGTATAGCCTTCGGAGTTTTTCCCGGCGTCGGCGTTCAGAATGGCAACCTGAGGCGTTAGACGAGACTTGGCATATTGTTCCATGACCACACCAATGTCGCCAGTCGTCAACTCTACGATTGTGCCGGTAGGATACAGGCCGATAGACTGGATAAACTCAACGACAAGATCTTCCTGAAACCCCCTGCCACGCATATTGTAGATCAGGCTGATGGCTCTGGAAGGCGCTACCGGATCGGACGATTCCCTCGGATTGGAGACTGCATCATAGGTTGTGGCTATTCCGGCAATACGTGCCAGCAGCGGAATTTTTTCACCCGCAACACCCTCTGGAAATCCGCTGCCATCAAATCGTTCGCAGTGATAGCGAACAATGGCAACAACACGCGGTTCCACTTTACCGGACTCGCGCAACATCTCTACGCCAAATTCAACGAACTGTTGGTATTTCTTCTCTTCTTCCCGTGTTCGCCTTTTCTTACGCAGCAGCTCGTTGCCTAACTTGAGTTTGCCTATATCTTTTAGCAACGTCCCCAAACAAAGAGCGCTGATGTCACTTTTCGACATACCAATATAACGTGCAAACTGAACAGCCCACAGGGAAGAGCGCAAACTGTGATCATGACTGTGCTGATCTTTCAGACGCAGGCGCAACAACCAGGTAAAAGCGTCGGGGCACCGGATCACACTTTCAACCATTTCATCCACATGGCTTTTCAACTCCAGATAATCAAAGTTCTTGCCCTTAGATATCTGTTTTACTGCCAGCGTGAATGCACCCCTCAGGTTCAGCAAAACCTTTTCGGCCTTACGCGATTCAACCTTCAACGATGCGGTGGATTGGTAGGTGTTGTGGTTAACAACAAGTGGTTTACTCTTCACTGTCCGGGGACGAGTGGGAATACGAATCAACTCATCCAGAGAGCCATTCGAAGGAATAGTCCGAGCAGAAGGAGCGACGCCGGTTGTAGCGGATATCGGCCCTCGACCTTTGGTGATATCGATATAAACGTAATCACAGTAGGCTTGAAGGGATTTTATTTCCTGGTGATCACGGATCATCAAGCCCTGAATTGGAAAGGGCGTTTGCGACCATGGGCGATCGAGACTGGAAACAAACATTCCCAGACCTACATCGGAAGCCGAAATTTTGACCTGCTTGATACCCAAAGTGTTTCACCAAACTGCCGGAATGCGCAGCCTCAGTCCGTTAGAGCTATTTGCTAGTGTAGTCCAAAACACCAGCAAAAAACTGTGCCGGGAGTATCAAAGATACTACCCGACTCGAATACTGTGAATTCTGACCAGGTCAAATGCAATATTTGTGGAACAGTCGGTTATTTCTGGCGACAATTGGCGAAAACAGTGGCGTTTAGCGGTGATACGTCTCTGAAAGCTCGTGAACGGCTTCTATAAAAGCCCCCGCGTGATCGGGGTTTATGTCTGGTGTTATGCCGTGCCCCAGATTAAAAACATGACCTCCTCCGGCGCCAAACTGACCCAGAATAGTGGCGACTTCCTGACGAATCCTTGCGGGGTTGGCCCTGAGAATGGCGGGATCCATATTACCTTGCAGGGCAACGCGGTCACCAACTCGTTCACGGGCATGACCAATATGGGTCGTCCAATCAACACCGATGGCATGACAAGCTGTGTCTGCAATCATTTCCAGCCACTGGCCTCCCCCCTTGGTAAAAAGAATGACCGGCACAGGGCGACCTTCATGTTCCTTGATTAAGCCTGCCACAATCTGTTGCATGTATTGCAGGGAGAATTCCTGATAGGCACTGTGCGACAAAGCACCTCCCCAGGTATCAAAAATCTGTACCGCCTGGGCACCAGCCGCTATCTGAGCATTCAGATAAGCAATTACCGAGTCGGCAAGCTTTGACAGCAGCTGATGCATCAACTCCGGCTGATTGTAAGCCATGGTTTTGCAGCGAGCGAAATCTTTACTGGAACCACCTTCGACCATGTATGTTGCCAGTGTCCAGGGGCTGCCAGAAAACCCGATCAGCGGCACACGACCATTCAACTCCCTGCGTATGGTCTTGACTGCATCGATCACATACGGAAGTTCGGATTCGGGCTTCAGTATTGTCAGTGCATCAATATCGGCTTCGTTCCTGACCGGTTTGCGAAACCGGGGGCCTTCACCTTCTTCAAAATAAAGCCCCAGCCCCATAGCATCAGGAATAGTCAAAATATCGGAAAACAGAATTGCGGCGTCTAAAGGAAAACGTTCCAACGGCTGCAAGGTCACTTCGCACGCCTTCTCCGGATTGGTACACAGATCCATGAAACTGCCCGCTTCGGCACGGCTGGCACGATACTCAGGCAAATAACGACCGGCCTGGCGCATCATCCAGACAGGTGTGACATCAACCGGCTGACGCATCAGCGCCCGTAAAAAACGGTCATTTTTGAGTTCAGTCATGCACAAAGTATCCCATTCGTTAGCCCTAATTAATGGCTGATTTTAGACGTCAAGATAATCGAGGATACCTTCAGCAGCCTGGCGACCCTCCCAGATAGCGGTGACCACCAAATCAGAACCGCGTACCATATCGCCACCAGCAAAAATTTTCGGGTTACTGGTCTGAAATTTGAACGTCTGGCTTTCTTCTGCAATAACGCCCTGCCAGCTGTTGAGTTCAACACCCTGATCGGCAAACCAGGATGCAGGGCTCGGCTGGAACCCAAACGCCACCAATACGATATCTGCGGGCAACACTTCTTCACTGCCCTCAATAATCGTTGGTCGACGACGGCCATCAGTATCAGGTTCGCCCAATTCGGTAGTGACCACCTTGATACCTTCTACTTTACCGTTACCGACTATTTCCACAGGCTGCCGGTTGAACAGAAACTTTACACCCTCTTCTTTCGCATTTTTCACTTCACGACGGGAACCGGGCATGTTTTCTTCGTCTCGACGGTATGCACAGGTGACACTGACTGCTCCCTGTCGAATAGAGGTGCGGTTGCAGTCCATTGCTGTATCGCCCCCACCCAGTACAACAACACGCTGGCCGGCAACACTGATAAACTCTTCGGGCGATTTCTCCCACCCCATATTACGATTGACGCTGGCGACCAAAAACGGTAGCGCGTCATACACACCGGGAAGGTCTTCACCCGGGAATCCACCTTTCATATAACTGTAAGTACCCATGCCCATAAAAACGGCATCGTACTCGTCCATCAACTGGTCGATAGTGATATCTGTTCCGATTTCAGTGTTCAAACGAAACTCAACGCCCATGCTCTCGAAAATTTCCCGGCGCAACTGCATCACGGATTTTTCGAGCTTGAACTCGGGAATACCAAAAGTGAGCAGGCCACCGATTTCCGGGTAGCGATCAAACACAACCGGTTTTACCCCGTTGCGAGCCAGAATATCGGCACAGCCAAGTCCTGCCGGGCCAGCACCGATAACGGCAACTTTTTTATCTGTCCAGACAACACTTGAAACATCCGGTCGCCAGCCCATGGCAAAGGCTGTATCAGTAATATATTTTTCGGCATTACCGATAGTAACGGCACCAAAATCATCATTGAGGGTGCAGGCACCTTCACAAAGGCGATCCTGGGGACAAACACGACCACAAACCTCTGGTAAGGAGTTGGTCTGATGACAGAGGTCTGCCGCTTCCATAATGTTGCCTTCGGCAAGCAACTGGAGCCAGTTCGGAATGTAATTGTGAACCGGACATTTCCATTCACAATAGGGATTACCACAAGCCAGGCAGCGATGCGCCTGGCTGGCAGCCTGTTCCTGCTGAAAGGGCTCGTAAATCTCCACAAACTTGTGGGTACGACTTTCCATATCTTTCTTTTGTGGATCCTGACGACCCACTTCGACAAACTGGAAATGATTGTTTAAACGCTGAGACATAGTTGTACCTGTACGTTTAACACACGCTTACTGCGGTGCGGCGCGGCAGCTTTCGAGCAAGCCATGCAAATTGGCGGCCTTGGGCTTAACCAGCCAAAACTTGGTGGTATAAACATCAAAATTTTCAAGGACTTCCGAGCCCCATTCGCTACCTGTTTCACGAACAAACTCTTCTACCTTGCCTCTCAAAAAATGACGGTGCGCCTCGGTTGACTCATCACTGATCCGGCGTATTTCGACCAGTTCGTTGTTGTAACGATCAACAAACCGGTTTTGGATATCCAGCACATAGGCAAAACCGCCTGTCATACCAGCACCAAAATTACGTCCGGGCGTGTTCAGGACAGTAATAACACCACCTGTCATATACTCACAACAATGGTCACCAGCGCCTTCTATAACAGCATGTGCACCAGAGTTTCTCACACCAAAACGTTCGCCCGCGCAGCCAGAAGCAAACAACTGCCCACCAGTGGCACCATAGAGACAGGTATTGCCCATAATCGAGGCTTCGTGAGAAGCAAACCGGCTATTCCGGGGCGGACGCAGTACCAGCTTTCCTCCGGCCATGCCTTTACCAACGTAATCGTTGGCATCACCATCCAGATAGATATGCAAACCACCCGCATTCCAAACCCCTAGCGACTGCCCGGCAACGCCAGTCAAGTTCAGAGTGATCGGGTTGTCAGCCATGCCAAGATTGCCATGTCGCTTGGCAATTTCACCAGAGAGTCTGGCGCCAATAGAGCGGTCACAGTTGACGACATTGTAGCTAAATTCCCCGCCACTGGTGGACTCTATGGCAGGCAGGATATCTGCCACCATTCGTTCAGCCAGCTCGCCCTTATCAAAAGGGTGGTTCTTTGCTACCTGGCAGGTTTGGGGCTTGCTTTGCAGGAGCTCATCCGTATAAATAATCCGGCTTAAATCCAGTTTCTGCTGCTTGCCGGTTTCACCCGGCAACACTTCCAGTAAATCTACACGGCCAACCAGTTCAGCCAGTGAACGAACACCCAATCGGGCAAGCCACTCACGTGTTTCTTCGGCCATGAAGCGGAAGAAGTTCATGGCCATTTCCACTGTACCCTTGTAATGCTCATCCCGGAGTTTCTGGTTCTGGGTGGCAACACCAGTAGCACAGTTATTCAGGTGACAAATGCGCAAATACTTGCAACCCAAAGCGACCATTGGCGCGGTGCCGAAACCAAAGCTTTCTGCTCCCAGAATCGCAGCTTTTACCACATCGAGGCCCGACTTCAGACCGCCATCGGTCTGTACGCGAACCTTACCACGCAGATTGTTGGCTCTGAGGGTCTGGTGCGTTTCGGACAGACCCAGTTCCCAGGGCGATCCCGCATAACGGATTGAGGCAATAGGGCTAGCTGCAGTTCCGCCGTCATAACCTGAAATAGTAATCAAGTCTGCATAGGCTTTTGCGACACCCGCCGCAATCGTACCGACACCAGGACGCGATACCAGTTTCACAGAAATCAAGGCACTCGGATTGACCTGTTTGAGATCAAAAATGAGCTGCGCCAGATCTTCAATTGAATAAATATCGTGATGCGGCGGAGGCGAAATCAGCGTTACGCCGGGCACCGAATAACGCAATGTTGCAATCAGGTCGTTAACCTTGCCGCCTGGTAGCTGGCCACCCTCACCGGGCTTTGCGCCCTGCGCTACCTTGATCTGAATAACTTCAGCACTGGACAGATAGTGCGGAGTGACGCCAAATCGACCGGAAGCTACCTGCTTGATCTTGGAAACCTTGATGGTGCCATAACGGGCAACATCTTCACCACCCTCACCGGAATTCGACCTTCCCCCCAGTGTATTCATCGCTTCAGCAAGTGCTTCATGAGCCTCCGGGGACAATGCTCCCAGAGACATACCTGCCGAATCAAAACGCGAGATAATATCACTGACCGGCTCAACTTCCTGCAAGGAAACAGGCTCAATACCTTTTTTGATGGTTAACAAGTCACGCAACGTCGCGACTGGACGCTTGTTAACCAGCTCGGCGTACTTATGCCATGCGGCGTAATCATTGTGCTGCACCGAGTCATGCAGAGCAGCGATCACATCCGGGTTAAAGGCGTGATACTCCTGTCCATGCACATATTTCAGCAGCCCGCCAGGATTAACCGGCTTGCGGCTACTCCAGGCATCTTTCGCCAACCCGGATTGATCCTCTTCTATATCGGAAAAGTCCGCACCCTTGATGCGGCTTGGCGTATCTTTAAAACAAAGTTCAACTACTTCATCAGCCAAGCCTACGATTTCGTAAAGCTGGGCACCGCGATAAGAGGCAATGGTTGAAATGCCCATTTTTGAGAGGATCTTGAGCAGTCCCTTATTGATCCCTTTGCGGTAGTTGGTAAAGGCTGTTGTGGTATCACACAGCAGCTCGCCAGTTTCAATAAGATCACAGAGAATGTGATAGCTCATATAGGGATAAACCACCGAGGCGCCATATCCTATCAAAGTCGCTATCTGGTGCGGGTCTCGCGCATAAGCTGTACTGACCACAATATTGGCATCACAACGCAAACCCTGGTCAATCAAACGGTGGTGAACAGCACCGGTAGCCAGCAGACTGTGAATTGGCTGCTTGCCCTGATCGATATCCGAGTCAGACAGAATCACGATCGAGATGCCATCGCGAATTGATTTCTCAACCTCGTCGCACAATTTCAGTAATGCTTCTTTCAGGCCCATCTCTTGAGGACGATAATTGATACTGAATTTTTTGACCTGATAACCCTGATCACCATCTCGTAGCGCATGGTATTTCCTGGGCGAAAGCACAGGGCTGCCCATATTAATACGCTGAGCATGCTGCTCGGTTTCAGTAAACAGATTGAGTTCCCGACCCAACTCGCAATTCAGAGACATCACCACCGATTCGCGCAACGGATCAATTGGCGGGTTCGTCACTTGGGCAAACTGCTGCCGGAAATAATCAAAAAGATTACGGTGTTTCTTCGACAATACTGCCATCGGCGTATCATCGCCCATTGAGCCGACTGCCTCCTGACCACTCTCAGCCAGAGGTCTTAACACCTGGTCGCGCTCTTCCAGAGAAATCTGGAACATTTTCATATAGCGACGCACGACATCGCGACTCATTTCACCCTCGATGGCAATAGACTCGCATTCCATGGTGGCTTCAATTTTTCGAGAGCCTTTCCGTAACCACTGGCGATAGGGTTTACCCGTCGCCAGCTGGCTATCAACTTCATCCGTGTGATGTACTGTGCCGGTCTGGGTGTCAATAGACATAATGTCGCCAGGCCCCAGACGGCCTTTGGCGACAACATCTTCGGGTTTGTAATTGTAAACACCGACTTCGGATGCAACGGTAATAATATCGTCGTTGGTCAGAACCCACCGTGAGGGCCGCAAGCCATTGCGATCAAGGGTACAAACCGCATAACGACCATCGGTGATGACCAGGCCTGCAGGACCATCCCAGGGCTCCATGTGCATCGACGTATATTCAAAGTAAGCGCGCTGTGCCGGATCCATGTCAAAAACATTGTGCCAGGCGGGTGGCACCAGCATCCGCACAGCACGGTGTAATGGCATGCCTCCAGCCAGCATAAATTCCAGCATATTATCAAGGCTGGAAGAATCTGAGCCGGTGCGATTTACCAGTGGCAGAGCTTCGCTCAGGTCTGGCAAGAGAGGAGAAATACTCTTCGGTGTGCGCGCGACAGACCAGTTCCTGTTACCGGTAATCGTGTTGATCTCACCGTTGTGGGCCAACATCCGAAAAGGCTGGGCCAGAGGCCAGCGTGGCATGGTGTTGGTGGAAAAGCGCTGGTGGAAAACACAAATTGCCGTTTCAAGGCGCTCGTCTGCCAAATCCTGATAAAAAGTGGGCAAATCAACCGGCATCATCAGACCTTTATAGCTGATCACGCTAGTGGACAGGCTGGCGATGTAAAACGAGGCATCATCTTGCAGGCGATTTTCAATGCAGCGTTTTGCCATAAACAGGTTGGCATTCATTTCCTCAACCGGCTGCTCAGGACCACTGACAAAAACATGCTCAAAGACCGGCACGGACTCAAGCGCAATTTCGCCAAGGCAGTTATTGTCGGTTGGCACTTCGCGCCAGCCTGCAACTTCCAGCCCCCGTCTGGAGATTTCTTCGGCAAATACCGACCGCGCCCGCGCCTGAAGAGCAGGATCCTGACTCAGCATAATGGCACCAACGGCATACTGATCCGGCAATTCAAGCGCCAACTGATCTCTGGCTACCGCACGCAAAAATCCGTCGGGCTTCTGCATCAATAAACCACAACCATCACCGGTCTTGCCATCAGCGGCAATACCTCCCCGGTGAGTCATGCATGTTAAAGACTCAATAGCTGTTTTCAATAATCTGTGGCTGGCCACACCCTTGGTGTGGGCTATTAAGCCAAAACCACAGTTATCTTTGAATTCGTCTAACCGGTATAAACCCGTAGGCATAACAAAACTCTATTAAAAATCAAAACATTAGCCCTTGCGAAAGCATACGTACGCAAGGGCGGGAGGCCAAAAGGCCGGGTATTTTACACGCGGGACAGGAATGCGGCAAATAACCGGCGGAATGAAAATCAGGGTAGAACTAAACCTCTCTGCAGCTTTCCAGGGTCTTAAGAAGCTGCTCATGATCAATATCGGACGTGATAACAGCCGACCCGATTGATGATAATAAAACCAGCCGCAGACTACCGTCCAGAACCTTTTTATCTACCGCCATCAACTCAAGGAATTTTTGCGAAGTCATTCCTGTGGGAGCCGCGATAGGCAAACTACACCGTTCAATCAGCGCTTGTACACGTGCCACATCTGACGCATTGATCATACCCTGCCGCATAGACAAGTCTGCAGCCATGACCATACCCGCCGCAACAGCCTCGCCGTGTAACCAGTCCTTGTAGGATTGCGCCGTTTCAATCGCATGGCCAAAGGTGTGACCAAGATTGAGTATGGCGCGGATACCACCTTCCCGTTCATCCTGCGCCACCACTTCCGCCTTATTTCTGCAAGAGCGTTCAATAGCTTCGGAAAGAGTCACTGTATCCCGTCGCAACAGGGGATCAATATTATTTTCCAGCCATTGGAAAAAATCAGCATCTGCTATCAGGCCGTATTTGATCACCTCGGCCAAACCCGCCCTGAACTCCCTGTCAGGCAGGGTTTCCAGTGTTTTCGTATCAGCAACAACGGCTTGCGGCTGGTAAAAAGCACCAATCATGTTCTTGCCCATCGCATGATTGACGGCCGTCTTGCCACCAACAGAAGAATCCACTTGCGCTAGCAGGGTGGTTGGCACTTGTATAAAATTAACCCCTCGCTGGTAACTGGCCGCAGCAAAACCTGTCATGTCTCCAACAACACCGCCACCAAGAGCAATCAACGTGGTGCTTCTGTTGTGCTTGCCTGCTAACAGAGCATCAAAAACATTATTCAGCGTCTCCAGGTTTTTGTATTGCTCGCCATCGGGCAACAATACTGTGTCGACCTGGTAATCGGACAGTTGGCTTAATAGGGTAGAAAGGAACAGGGGCGCGATGGTTTCATTGCTAACCACCAGCACCTGATTACCTTTTATGTGCTCTTTGAAAACCTCGGTCCGTGACAACAGGTTTTCACCAATATAAATAGGATAGCTGCGCTCACCCAGCTCAACGGTCAGGATTCTCATCAGATTTGGAAATATCTCTATGTAACGCGACGGGCAAATTTAACACAGAAAGGAATGCGGACGTTAATTCTCGAGCAGACTACGTATTTGTTCTTCAACCTCGCGAGCAACCAGTTGCTGACTGCGGCTTTCCGCCTGAACAACCAGGTCTGCAACTTGCCGATAAAGAGGGTCACGGGTTTTCAAGAGTTTGGCGAGCACTTCCCGAGGGTTATCCACCTGTAGTAGCGGTCTTTTGCGATCACGACTGGTTCTGTCTACCAACTGATCAAGTGTTGCGCACAAGTAAACCACCAAGCCCCTTTCACTCAGACGGCGCCGGTTGGTTTCATTCAGAACGGCACCACCGCCGGTCGCAAGCAAAATACCAGATCGCTGTGTCACTTCGTCAAGTAGCAGGGACTCTCTTTTTCGAAACCCCGACTCGCCCTCGACATCAAAAATCCATGGGATATCAGCTCCACAGCGTTCTTCTATCTCGGTATCAAGATCCACAAACGTCAGATTAAAACTTTTTGCGAGCAGGCGGCCAATCGTGGTCTTGCCGGCCCCCATAGGGCCGACAAGAAAGATATTTGAACTTCTACGCATTAATAAAACTGACTACTAATCAAGCAATGCGTCATCAATTATTTTGGGGGTGATGAAAATCAGAATTTCTCTCTTTTCCATATCATCGACATCTTTTCTAAACAGGCGACCAACGAAAGGAATATCTCCCAGTAGGGGTACTTTCTCCTGTTCGTCCACTGTCTGCATCTGGAATAACCCTCCCAGCACCAGAGTCTGCCCATCTCCAACAAGGGCCTGTGTTTCAATCGATGTAATATCAATAATAGGCTGGCCATTAAAGACGAGATCACCAACTGAGTCCTGCGATACATTCAGATCCATAATAACCCGGTTATCTGGTGTTATCTGCGGTGTAACCTCCAGTTTCAACACCGCTTCCTTGAACTCAACTGAAGTGGCACCGCTTGAAGTCGATTTCTGGAAAGCAACTTCAGTACCGGCCTTGATCACAGCTTTCTGCTTGTCACCCGTCAACACTTTTGGCTGTGAAACAATTTCACCCTTGCCATCGTTTTCCAGGGCACTAAGCTCGAGGTCAACAAAGGTATTGCTGGTCAATAATTCAACAGCAAAGCTACCTGCTGGATTTGTCACCCCCAAATCAACCCCCAAGGTGGAGTCATTAACCAAAATGGTTCCGCTGCCAGGAGTAAAGGGCTGTTGTGTAGGGAAACTATCGCTAAAGATAGCCCATGGATTATTCTCACCGTCAAAGCCTTCCAGACTTCCACTGAAACCGAATTGATCGTTACCGGTTTTCCTCGCGCCCTGAAGCCCCCAGCGAGTACCAATTTCCTTGCGAAAATCGGTATTGGCAATAACAATCCGTGCTTCAATCAGGACCTGGCGTATTGGGATATCAATTTTTTCAATCAGGATCTTGAATTCAGCTATTTTGTCTTCCGTATCTGTCAGGATGATAGTGTTGGTTCGCTCATCGACAATGGCAGACCCCCTCTCAGACAGGATGCTATCCGTAGCGTTTTCGTCGCCACCACCCCCGGAACCGCCCTCATCTGCATCAAACAATTCAAACAACTCTCTGGCGTCTGCATAGCGCACCCGAATAAATTCGGTACGCAATGGCGCAAGCTCTTGTAGCTGTTTGTTTGCTTCGACCTGCAGGCGTTCGCGCTCGGCGATTTCCGCCGCTGGAGCCACCATCAGAACATTGCCTTCCTGACGTTTATCCAGTCCTTTTGCTTTCAGCACAATCTCAAGTGCCTGATCCCAAGGCACATTGTTCAGGCGCAGGGTAATATTGCCCGACACGGTATCACTGGCTACCAGATTCAAATCCGTAAAGTCGGCAATCAGCTGTAGCACCGAACGGACTTCAATATCCTGGAAGTTGAGGGAAAGTTTGTCACCAATGTAAGCAAAACGCTTTTTCTTCTCTTCAACTTCATCAACCGTTAAAGGCTTGACGCTGACAACATATTTGTTATCCGCCTGGTAAGCCAGATAGTCAAATTCACCGACAGTATCAATTGTGATAATCGTTGTTGAACCATCATACTTCGCGTCGATTTCCTTTACCGGCGTGGCAAAATCCACTACATCCAGGCGGCGATCAAGGGCTTCGGGCAATTTCGTCCGAAAGAAGCTCAACTGCACATCGGAACCGACCTGAGTAATGTCAACACTCACAGAAGGATCCGAAAGCTCGACACTGACCAGTCCTTCGCCTGTTTCGCCACGCTGAAAATCAACATTGGAAATGGCTGCATTGGAAGAGTCTGCAACATCTGATGTTGTTGAAACATGACTGGCAACTGTCGATCGCGATACAACCGCCTCGCCTTCCGCACTGCCTACAACAAGATTCAGGGTGTTACCCACAACTGAAGTTTGGTAAGGGGCCAGTTTTGCCATATTCAGAATCAGCCGGGTCCTGTCTGCGGTGCTCAACACTACAGCACTGCGGGCATTCTCAAATGAAAGCGCATATTTCTTTTGTTCAAGCTGGCTGATCACGCCCGGGAAATCCAGCACAATTCTGGCCGGATTATCAATAGTGTAGCCTTTTGGCTCAGGAGGCGTATCCGCGAACTGCAATTTCACTTCAAAGCGGCCGCCCGGTAGCGTGGCAAAGCTCATATCCTCCAGCTGAACTGGCTGCGACCATGCCAGTGGCGCAAACCCCACCACTGCGGCAAGACATACCATAACTGTTTTCTGTAGATACCTTTTCATGCCTCTTCCCCACATCACAATTCTATCCCTTCTGTTAACCTTTCTCCTGGAGTGCCAGCGCCCTGGGGCGCTCAATCCAGCTGCCTTTCCCATCGGGAACAATCTCGACAAGATCAATTCTCGAACCGCTGACGGACACAATTTTACCGTGATTCTTGCCCATATAATTGCCCACTTTGACGCGATGAATACCACCCTGCCCATCGTTGACCAAGGACCACATGACACCGTCTTTGGTCACCGTACCCACCAGAGTCAGTGCTGAGAAATTGAAACTTTCCAGATGCTCTTTTTTACGGCTCATGTCAGGCTCAACCGTTTTGCGCCCTTTGATACTCTCTTCCGGGCCCAATAGCATCGGCGGCTCAAAAGGGCTTCTGAACGCGATAGCGGCGTAATTAAATGTTTTGTAGGCGCTGAAGGTGGGCAATGGCTCTATTTCTCCAGCAGGCTTTGCTTTTTCAGCAGCCATAAACTGGTGGAGATCACTGTGCTCCTGTTGCGAACAACCCTGAATCAGCAATGCACCAGCGACCAGCAAGGCAAGGCGATAAATATTCATGGTTACTCACCCTCCTGAGCTTTATAACGATAGGTTCTGGCCTCAATTTGCAGCTTCAGGATATTGCCTTTCTCGTCCGCTGCGATCGAATAATCATGCATGGTAACGATGCGCGGTAAACCGGCAACACCACTCACAAATGATGCAAAATCGTGGTACCCGCCCCGCGCGATAATCCTGATAGGCAATTCCACATAAAAGTCAGAACTCCTTTCCGGCTGCAGAGTAATACTGTCAAATGTTAGACTGCTGCCCTGGCCAATCTCGGTAATATCCTCTAGAAGACCAGGTACCTCCGTATCGCTTGGCAACTGCGCAAGAAGAGCGCCAAAGGATTTTTCTACGTCCGCCATCTGTTGACGGTACGCCTCCAGATTAGCCGCCTGAAAGGCTTTCTCACTGAACGTTTTCCGGAGTCTTACCTCTTCACTTTTTGCGATTTCCAATTGAATACCGAGATCCTTGATATGTAAAAAATACACACCAACCAGTATCAGCGCAAAAACCAGCACAAGAATCAACACTCGCAGAGCAGCAGGCCAGGTACCGATACTGTCTACATCAAGCTCGTTGAAATCGAGCTCTTTAAGCTCTTGAAATGAATTAGCTAAAGACATCGACTAAGCACCTCCCTGAGCATCCACACTGGAAGGCTGTGGATCCTCCAGCTTCACGCGCATTTCAAATTTGCTGCCCTGCTCACCCAGAGCCTGGTTAGCCTCCACAACCGTGAGGTTCGGATCCACGAATTTACCGGCTTCGTCCAGTTTTCGCATCAATGCCGAAACCCGGTTATTGGATTCAGCAAATCCGGTTAAAGATATTTCCTTCCCTTTGCGTTCCATTTTTGTGAAGTACACACCATCGGGCACCGCGCGCACAAACTCATCATAAATCTTCACGATATCAGGCCTGTTACCCTGTAAATTCTGAATCACTTCCATGCGATCCAGCAGGTCCTGACGGCGTTTTTTCAAATCCTTGATTTCAGAGACCTGTTTGTCCAGAGCAGCAATGTTTGATTTCAATAACTGATTTCTGCTGAACTGGTCATCAAGTCGATCATTTGCTGTCAGGTTCCAGCCAAAAGCAAAAACCGCCGCTAAAATCACGACCAAACCCAACAAACCCAGAAATTCTTTCTTTTTCTCCTGGCGATGCTCATCACGCCAGGGAAGCAGGTTGATATTAGCCATAACTACTACAACCCCCTCATCGCAAGCCCGGCGGCAATCAATAACGCCGGGGCATCATTATTAAGCGCAACGGCATTCACGTGATTTGAAACCGCCATATTGGCAAACGGGTTCGCCACCATCACTGGCAACCCTAGCTTCTCCTCCACCTCTTCCCGCAACCCTTCCATCGCGGCAACACCCCCAGCAAGCACGAGCTGATCGATATAATTGTATTGGCTGGAAGAGAAAAAGAACTGTAACGACCGCGATATCTGTTGAACCAACGCATCCTTAAAAGGCTCAAGAATCTCGGAAACATAATCTTCGGGAAGACCTCCGTGCTTTTTTGCCTGCCCCGCTTCTTCCATGGACAATCCGTAACGACGCTGAATTTCTTCGGTCACCTGCTTGCCTCCAAACAGCTGCTCCCGTGTATATACCGTCTTGCCATCAACCAGCACACTGAGGGTGAGCATGGTCGCACCGATATCAGCAATAGCAACAACCTGACCATCCATATCTTCCATCTGATCAAGCAGCAGCTGAAAAACCCTTTCAACAGCAAAGACTTCTACATCCACCGCCCTGGGGGTCAGCCCTCCCATTTCCAGCGCCTCGGCAAGAACATCCACATTCTCCCGACGGCACGCGGCCAGCAGAACATCGACCAACTCCGGATTACTTTCGGATTCACCGATAACTTCAAAATCCAGAGCCACTTCATCCAGGGGGTATGGAATATACTGATCAGCTTCCAGCGCTATCTGCGTCTCCATAGCCTGATCGTTGAGGCCCGCAGGCATTTCAATCACTTTGGTAATAACAGAGGACCCCGATACTGCAGCTGCTGCATTGGTGGCTTTGGCTCTGGACTGCGCCACCACCTTGCGAATGGTTTCCGACAGAACTTCAACATCGTTGATATTTTTTTCAACCACTGTGTTGGGCGGCAACGGTCTCACCAGGTAGCTTTCCACCCGGTAACCATCTCCGTGCCTGCTCAACTCAAGCAACTTGACCGCTGAAGAGGTAATATCCACCCCCAGCAGTGCTTTCGGTTTCTTGTTGAGGAAATCAAAAAATCCCATTTTTATTCTATTTCCCGATAGTTACGAAGATCTTCTAATGCGCAACTTTAACCATTTGGCGCAACTTTGCAAGTGCTGTAATGATTATCTTATCGCCTTATAATGGCGATCCGTTAAATTTAGCCGAGCATCAAATTATCAAATTCCAACATTTTAAACGCTTTGCTCTCTGGATGTCCGCCCTGTCATTAGGCGGAACATTACTTGTGAGCGCATCGTTATACCTCTACCTTAGCCCCAAATTACCAACGGTGGAAACCCTAAAAGAGGTAAAATTACAGATTCCATTGAGGATCTATTCACAAAATTCGCAATTAATTGGCGAATTTGGTGAGAAACGGCGCACACCTATCTCATTTGAAGATATTCCGGCAACTTTTATTCAGGCGCTATTATCCGCCGAAGACGACAGTTTCTACTCTCACAACGGTGTTGATTTCAAAGGCCTGCTTCGCGCAGCGTCACAGCTTGTGGTCAGCGGAGAGATCCAAAGCGGTGGCAGCACCATCACCATGCAGGTGGCACGTAACTTCTTTTTGAGCAGCACGCAGACATTCACCCGGAAGTTTAATGAGATTCTCCTGTCTCTTCGAATTGAGGAAGAGCTCACAAAAGAAGAAATTCTCACACTGTATGCCAACAAAATTTATCTTGGAAACCGCGCATACGGGGTCGAGGCCGCAGCACAGGTTTACTACGGTAAATCCATCAAACAGCTGAACACTGCGCAGCTCGCCATGATAGCGGGCCTGCCAAAGGCCCCGTCCGCCTATAACCCTATTGCTAACCCCGAGCGGGCGCTGATACGTCGCAACTGGATTCTCAAGCGCATGCACCACTTGGGATACCTTACCCCGGAACAGTTCCAGCTCGCTGTAAATCAACCGGTATCGGCCAGCTATCACGGCTACAAAACAGATCTTTATGCACCCTATATTGCCGAAATGGCGCGCAGAGAGATACTCGACAAATTTGGCAGCCAGGCGTACACCGATGGCTATCAGGTATTTACCACTGTGGACAGCGTATTACAGGCCACCGCCCAACAGGCCATACAGTCGGGCGTAACTAACTATGACACCCGGCATGGTTATCGGGGGCCCGAACAGCGCATTGCGAACACTGAGAAATGGCAGGAAGTACTCAGGCAAACCTCCAGTATCGACAACCTGAGACCGGCCATTGTATCCGGCGTAACCGCCCAATCGCTGGACATTGTTTTCGCTGGCAATGCAACTGGTGTGGTTAACTGGGAAAATGGTCTAAAGGGGTTACGCATGTACCGTACCCAAAATAGCCGCTCAGCGCCCATTGAATCGACCGAGGGCCACTTCAAGCCGGGAGACCTGATCAGGGTAACGGCAGCAACCGATGGCAGCTGGAAAATAGCTCAGTTACCACAGGCTCAGGCGGCCATCGTCGCCTTAAATCCTGACGACGGCGCCATTCGCGCGCTGGTTGGCGGCTTTAATTTCAGCCAGAGTAACTTTAACCGGGCGACACAGGCAGAGAGACAGCCCGGCTCAAACTTCAAACCTTTTATTTACACAACAGCATTGGAAAATGGTTTCACTGCCGCCAGCATAATCAACGATGCACCTGTGGTCTTTCAAGACAACCTTCTGGAAAGCTATTGGCGACCGGAAAATGATAGCGGCAAATTCTACGGCCCTACCCGCCTGCGAAAGGCACTGTATCTGTCTCGCAACATGGTCTCTATCCGCCTGCTGCGTGCACTGGGAGTAAACCGCGCTATCGATGGCCTGGAGCGATTCGGCTTTGACGCAGCATCACTGCCCAGAGACCTGTCTCTGGTATTAGGCAGTTATGCTACCACACCCTTGAAAATCGCGACGGGTTATGCCGTGCTTGCCAACGGTGGCTTCAAGGTGGAACCTTATCTTATTAGCCACATCACAGATAAAGATGGCAACGTTTTATTCCGCGCCACACCGTTGACTGTCTGTCGAGATTGCAAAAAGAAAGCAGAACCACTGGAGGACCTTGCAACTCAAGAGAACAACGACTCTCTTGGTCTCGCGCTAGACGACCTGGCAACAGAGTTGGCGCTCGAAGAACCGGCTGTAAAAAACTCACCTTCAACAACAGCGCCAATAAAAAAATCGCATTCCATACCATCGATTGATCTACCTGCGGCACCCAGGGTCGTTGATGAGCGGGCAGCTTTTATCATTGATGACATCCTCAAGGATGTCATCAAAAAAGGCACCGGCAAAAAAGCACTTGTGCTCAAACGCGCCGATATCGCCGGTAAAACAGGCACCACCAATGGCCCTCGCGACGCCTGGTTTTCGGGTTACAGTCCCCACATCGTTGCAACAGCATGGCTCGGGTACGACGAAAATCGCTCACTTGGTCGCAATGAGTACGGCGGTTCTGCTGCTTTACCTATCTGGATCGACTTTATGGCTACCGCATTAAAAGGCAAGCCCGAGGTTATCAGACTACAGCCAGAGGGGCTGGTTACCGTAAAAATAAACCCGACCACCGGAACCCGGGCCAACCCTTCGGACCCTAACGCAATTTTTGAAATATTCCGCAAGGAGGACGTTCCTGAGCTGTCAAAAGATGCCCCCGACTCCGGAGGAAGCAAAAGAAACAATTCTGTGCTGCCGGAAGATATTTTTTAAATGCATGGAACAGCAACCCGACACAGAAAGTGACTTCTCGCCGCTCAATCCCAGACTTCACGCCAGCACACCTGGCCAGTCATACTCAGTGTCGCCTATGACATAAAAGTAGGGGTTCAGTAAGTCTGCTTTCATGTTGTAGCGCAGAACACTCAGATTGTCGTCGACAACCCGACCACCCGCCGCTTCTACAATTGCTTGCGCCGCCGCAGTATCCCACTCGGAAGTCGGAGCCATTCGGGGATAAAAATCGGCAACACCTTCCGCAACAAGGCATAATTTTAAAGAGCTGCCGATATTTAAGATTTCCACTGAATTAAATTTGCCAGTGACTCGTCCCAACAGCTTTGTCAAAGCGTCAACGCCATGTCGTCGGCTGGCAACCACTGTTACCGGCTTTCCATCCTGAAGCTTGCACGTCTGAATCGCCGCCTCAACACCATTCTCACACTTGAATGCACCCAGCCCTTGCCCGCCCCAGTAGGAAATGCGCTTTACCGGCACATACACCACCCCCATGACCGGCACCCCATTCTCGATAAGTGCGATATTGACCGTAAACTCACCATTGCGTTGAATAAACTCCTTCGTGCCATCCAGAGGATCAACAAGCCAATACCGCCGCCAGGAGCTTCTCTCTTCATAGCCCGGTATTTCTGCCTCTTCGGAAAGCACCGGAACACCAGGCAACAAAGCACCCAAGCCGTCACAAATAATGCGGTTAGCGGTCAGATCGGCTGCCGTAAGCGGGGAATTATCACTCTTCATCGTGACATTTATGCTTTCAACACTGTTATAAATCGTGAGAATAGCCTCGCCGGCCTGGCGGGCGATTTCAACCACAGATTTCAAGACCGCTTTAACAGGGATCTGATCAAGAGCATTGTCACTATGAAAATTCATTCTTTCGCCTTATCCAGTGTTGCGTTTTAATACCTCTTCTACAATCCTTTGCATCCAGACAATCACTTTAGCAGAACTTAACTCTCCACGAGCACAACAGTATTTTGAACATTAACTGGAACACCATTGACACCGTATTACTGGACATGGACGGCACCTTGCTGGACTTGCACTTCGACAATTTTTTCTGGCTTAACCACCTGCCACAACGATACGCAGACCATCACAATGTTTGTCCCGACCAAGCCATTCGAAACCTCCATCAGCGATTCAACGAAAAGCGCGGCACTCTGGACTGGTACTGCCTGGAATACTGGTCCGATGAGCTTTCACTGGATATACGGGCGCTCAAGGATGAAATTCAACATCTGATACAGGAGCGTCCTTTCGTGCAGGAGTTTTTGCAGCAACTCGCAGCAAAAAATAAAAAAAGAGTGCTTGTCACCAACGCACACCCCAAAAGCCTTGAACTAAAGCTCTCGGTCACCGGCATTCAGGGAGCTCTGGATACCATTATTTCTTCCCATCAATACGGATATCCCAAGGAATCACCGCTGTTCTGGCAAAAACTGCAAAAGGAAATACAGTTTGCACCCGACAAAACCCTGTTTATCGATGATTCTGAAACCATCCTTGAAGCAGCCCGCGCATATGGTATTAGCCAGGTTCTGGGAATACGGCAACCGGATAGCCAGCAGCAACCATCCAGTAGCAACCGGTTCCCCAGCATTACTCACTTTAACGAAATATTTCCCGACAACAGCCCCGGCACCTCGTGAAATCGAGCAACCACGATGAATCAACCACAACACCTTCAGACAAAAAGATACGTCTGGACAAATGGCTGTGGGCTGCCCGCTTTTTCAAAACCAGAGCACTCGCCAAAGAAGCGATTACCGGAGGAAAGATTCATATCGACGGCCAGCGGGCAAAGCCGGCAAAAGAAATCAGTGTTAACTCAGAACTGAAAATCACTCGTGGCCAGGAAGAGAGAACTGTCGTTGTCACTGCATTATCGGCACAACGCCGAAGCGCCAACGAAGCGGCTCTACTTTATCGTGAAACAGAACAAAGCCGACGCACAAGAGAAGAGCAAGCTGCTACACGGCGTGCTGCAAGGGATAGTTTCCAGCCTCCGCGCCAGAAACCCGACAAAAAACAGCGTCGCCATATCCACCGCTTCAAACAGGATAATAGTTGACTGCCTACCTAATCCCAGACTGTTAATGCAACGCTTCACAGGCAGCGTTATCATTCATGGGCACTGGACAGAGGCAAGCATCTCACCTACATTGCGCGCCCCGGTACTCACAACCTGCAAATCACCAATGGCAAACATAAAATCAGACGCAGACAGAATACAGCGCTTCATTTTCGAGCACTCCGATATTCGCGGCGGCATCGTTACGCTGGAAGCAAGCTATCAGGAAATTATTCGACATCGCAACTATCCACCGGCAATTGCGAATCTGCTGGGCGAAATGCTGGCTGCTGCCGGACTCATGAGTGCCACACTCAAATTTGACGGAGTCATCACCCTGCAAGCACGTGGCGATGGCCCGCTCTCAATGATCATGGTGGATTGCACCCGACATCACGCACTGAGAGGTTTGGCGCAATTTGACAACTCTGCGATTTTTACAGACGACGCCAGCCTTGGCCAACTTATCGGCAAAGGACATCTCGCTGTCACCATAGATCCGGCCCAAGGTGAGCGTTACCAGGGTATTGTTCCACTGGAATCCGCATCACTTTCAAAATGCCTGGAAGACTATTTTTCCCAATCAGAGCAGCTGCCCACCCGATTCTGGCTCGAAGCGGACCAGAACCGCTCTGGAGGCCTGTTACTGCAGGCGCTTCCCAGGCAACTGGAGGCAGATGAGGCAAAAAACCGGCAAATTTGGCAACATGTTACTCAGCTGGCCGAAACAATAACCGCTGAAGAGCAACTCAATCTCGACCAGGAAACCCTGTTATTTCGCCTGTTTCACCAGGACCAACTGCGTCTTCTGGGTTCAACCGAGCTGCAGTTCAAATGCAGCTGTTCAATGGAGAGAACCCGACAGGCTCTGAGCAGTATTGGCCAGGAAGAACTGTTGTCCATCATCTCGGAACTGGGCGAAGTTACCATGGATTGCCATTTCTGCCAGCATTCGTACCGCTTTAGCGAGGAAGATATTAAAAATATCTTTTTCGGTCAGCCTCCAGTGCTGCACTAATCAATCATTTTCTGGCATAATTGCCCGCCTTTAAATACCCGGGCTCCGATATGGTGCAGTTCGAAGATCCGGTGAACAAAAGCGGTGCCCCCGCAAAGACTACAGGACAGGATCAACACTATGACGCAAATTGAAAACTCTGCGGTAAAAACCTACACCGATCTGAGCTCGGCGGAGCTGATTGAAAAAGCTATTCAACGGGGCGAAGGTCGCCTGTCTGATACTGGTGCACTGGTTGCCGTTACCGGTGAGCGGACCGGCCGCTCCCCCGCAGACCGTTTTATTGTTGAAGAACCCAGCACTCAGGATGATATCGCCTGGGGAGCAGTCAACCGCCCATTCCCGCAAGACAAGTTCAACGCACTCTGGGACCGGGTAGAGGCACATATTGCCGAGCGCGACCGCTTTATCTCACACCTGCACGTCGGCCAGGACCAAGAGCACTATATTCCGGTTAAAGTGACGACTGAAACTGCCTGGCACAACCTGTTCGGTCGCAACATGTTTATCCGCCCTGGAAAATACAACCCCGCCAACAAGGAAAAGTGGCAAATACTCCATGCCGCCAACTTTGTCTGCGATCCGGAAAGAGATGGCACCAACAGTGAAGTAGTCGGCATCATCAATATTGGTCAACGCAAAGTATTGATTGCAGGCTTGAAATACGCTGGCGAAATGAAAAAAGCCATGTTCTCGGTACAAAACTTCCTGCTGCCAGAAAAAGATGTTATGCCTATGCACTGTGCGGCCAATGTTGGAGAAAACGGTGATACCTGCCTGTTCTTCGGCCTCTCCGGTACCGGTAAAACCACTTTGTCTGCAGACCCTGATCGCTATCTGATCGGTGACGACGAGCATGGCTGGGCCAAAGGCTCTGTCTTTAATATGGAAGGCGGCTGCTACGCAAAAACCATCAACCTGAGCCAGAAAAACGAACCCGTTATCTGGGACGCCATCCGTTTCGGCGCTATTGTTGAAAACGTGGTCATCAGCGAAGAATCCCGCACCGCCGATTATGATGACACCAGTCTCACCGAGAATGGCCGTTGCAGCTATCCACTGGAACATGTGGAGATGCGCTGCCTGGAAAACCGTGCAGGCGAACCCAAGAATGTGATCTTCCTGACCTGCGATGTATCCGGCGTATTACCCCCAGTATCAATCCTGTCAAAAGAAGCTGCAGCCTACCACTTCCTGAGTGGCTACACCGCTCGCGTGGGCTCCACGGAAATGGGCGCCGCATCAGGCATCCAGCCAGCGTTCTCAACCTGTTTTGGGGCACCCTTTATGCCTCGCCCGGCCGGGGTTTATGCCGAACTGCTGATGAAGCGTATTGAAGAGTTCGACAGCCGAGTCTATCTGGTTAACACTGGCTGGACGGGTGGCGCTGGCGGCGCTGAAGGCAAAGGCTCCCGTTTCCCGATCCCGGTCACCCGCGGCATTATCGCCGCGATTCAAAGTGGCGCTTTGGAAGACGTAGCCACAACCACGCTGCCTGTTCTCAATCTGGAAATCCCTAATGATGTTCCTGGTGTGGACAATAGCTACCTGAACCCTAAAGCTACATGGGGTGATGATGCAGCTTACGACGCACAGGCTGCCAAACTGGCAGGACTGTTTATTGACAACTTCAAGAGCTTTGAAGTGCCGCAAAATATTGTTGATGCGGGTCCTCAACTGTAATTGAAATCGCACTACCCGACAGTACAAGGCGCTCAAATCAAGAGCGCCTTTTTTATGTCAAACAGATATAAATTTTCTTTTTCAACGTTACAATTGGCCCAGTGATTTCTCCTGCGACAACCCCTTTTTATAGTAGTGGAAACTTTTCTCCTGATCGCCAAGCTGGGCGTTTAATCGAGCCAGCTCGACATATGTTTCTGCGCGAGGCTCAAGCGCCAGAGATGACTCAAAATAATCCCTGGCCTTGCCCCAAAACTTATTTCTCTGACAAATCCGCCCCAATGCAAGCTGCAATTCAGCACTGTTTGCATGACCCGACAACCACCCCTCGGCCACTTTTAACTGGGTCGCAGGATCCTCACTCCCAAGCAAGCCAAAACGTCTCACCAGCTTGTCATCCCATTCGTTTTTAAGAATCTTCTTCAGCAATTGCTCTGCTCGGCTGAATTCCCCCACCCGCTGGAGACTATCAAGATAGACCTCCATAATCTGCCGGCTCCGACGCATATGCGAAGGTATTTCCTGCCAGAGTGAGACAAGCATTTCGGGCCCGGCCTGCCCGTTACTAACCTGCTCTTTCAACAACTCCGAATAAACCCTGATCTCCAACATCGCCAGCTGTTCTTCGGGTAAAGCGCGATAGCGACGGCAATCAGCCAGCAATTTCTCGGCATTTCCCCAATCATGTAATCCCTGATAGGCTTCTACCAACATTCTCAACAATTGCACGTGACTCGGTTGAGCCTCATGCAAGCGGGTTAATAGCGCCAGCGCCTCTTCATAATGGCGTTCAGCGATCAACAGTCTGGCTCGCAGCAGATCAGCGGCAAACATATCACCGCCTGATATCTGCTCTGCTCGTTGCAGCAGTTTGCGTGCCGCTTCAAAATCACCCAGCTCTAGGGCAGCAAAAGCAGCAGTAAGACAGTTAACCAAAGGCAGTTCAGATCGACCAGCAGACTTTTTTAATGTGCGAATAGACTGTGCCCAGCGCCCCTCAATAAATTGCAGTAGCCCTTTGGCTGTTTGCTTTCGCCCACGCTCTGCACGGTTAAACCAGTGCAAATGAAGACCCTGGCCCGGTGCCCGAATCAGCCGCCACGTCGCGCCGACAGCCCGCCACAGCAAGCTGGCCAGCAGGAGTATTAACAGTGCTGTCCAGATACTCATATCAATGCTGTAGTTGCCATAAGAGATCAGCACATAGCCACTGTCATACTGCATTTGCCAGGCTATCAATCCGCCCACTAACAGTACCAATGCGACAATCAGCAGCAGTCGCCTCATGGCGCAACCTCACGATCACCACCAACCTCGGAGTCAGCCGGTGAAACCTTGCGGCGTTTGTGCCAGCTGTCAATATACTCTCTCAGCGCTTCAAGACTACCGGAGATATCAGGCAACGTCTGAACCACTGGCTGCTGTGCAAGGTCATCCAGTTGTGTCACTAACCGGTCGGCATTATCGTTCAACTGAAAATACTGACGGACCCAGTGTTGGGCCTTATCCAGACTCGCTTTAAAGACTGCCTGCTCTTCCCGCAACAGGCTCAATTGTGCCTGCTCCAGCAGGATACGCAGATTATGGCGCACAAAGAGTTCTTCTTCTTGCGATAAAAGAGGTTCGACAGGTTTATCTCTGCGCTGCACACGAATCAGGTCTGACAGCTGCGAAACCAGATGCTGCATACTGCTCAACAGCCTACCTTGCCAGCCCAGTACAGCCTCATCCTCTGACGTTGTAGGCGACGGCTCTTTTTCACCGGCAGGGTTCCGATCCAGCAAAGGCAACTTGACGAGCTGATCCGACAAAGCGCCCAATCGCAGAAACAAGCCTTCCCTGTCAACATCAACAACCATCTGCAGTACCGTGATATCCTCCGCCAGACTTTTGCGCACCGGAAACAGATCCACTTCGTCCAGATCCCGCAGTATTTCATCCGCCGTATTCAATAGTGCTACAGGGTTTTTAGTACTGCGCTCAGTGACCAGTCGCTGATTAGCCAAGCGCATCAGATATTCCGCCTCCGCCAGCAGCCAGTCATTTCGAGTCGTTGTCGACAGCTCTCGCAACCTGTTTGACTGACTATTGAGTCTCAACTGCAAATGATTGGTCGTTTCCTCCAGCACAGCAGATTGTTTCACTCGCTGCATTCGTTCTTCGCGCAGCATCGCCTCCAGTGCGGTGACAGTTTGCTGCTGACGATTAATCAACTGCAACAATTCATCGCCCTGATCTCTCTGCGTATACATCCAGTACCCACCCATAGCCAGGGCCGCCAGCAATAAAATAATCAACAGCACGCTGAAAATTCCACCACTTTTAGAGGCCTTTTTAGTCGGGGTATCTTTTTGGTTTGAAGTACCCTGCTTGTCTTCGGAGGTTTGGGGAACAGCCTGCTCAACAGGCTTTTCTTGCGTCTGGCTTTTACCCGTTTCATGGTTTCCAGACGAACCTGCTTGCGGGCCCGGCTTGGCCTTTTCGGTTACAGAAGGCGTCACAACAGACGAGTCCTGACGGGGTTTGGTTTTTTTTGTTACAGCAGGATTACCGGCTTTTTTAGTGGATGCCTTCACCTCTGTTTTCTTATCGACTTTGCTTTTCGACAGTTTCTCGCTCGATTTTTGGCGTGCTACCGCAGGCCCGCTTGCCGCTACCGAGGCCATGTCATCTGAAACCTTGGACTGCGAGGTTAGCGAACCCTCACCAACGGGAACATCTTCGGACTTGCCGGGCACTGCTTGCCCTGCCTGCTCGGATTGAAGCGCTTCCTGACCGTTATCAGGTTGCCCTTTCCCGGCTTCATCTTTCACAGCCTTGTCACTGGGGTTTTCTTCTTTAGCCACCGGTCATTCCTATCATGGTTTTAATCCTTACTGTACCACCGTAATAATGCTGACACCATGTCCTCGGGCAAAGCTGATTCAGCCACGATCACTGTGTCAAACTGGCTCTGCCGGGCCAGTTCTGCCACACGGTTGCCTGGCACCAGAACCGGCAACTTGAGCAACGATCTGATCAATGCGGGATGTTGCGAACAGCTCAATATTATGGAAAGCAGATTTTCCAGCAACTCACCACTGTGTACCACCACCGCACTTAGCTCGTTCGCCAGCAACCCATCGCAAATGGCACCGGCAGCGGCTGTACTCCTCTGGCGTTGGTAGAGAGCAATTTTTGTCACCTCAGCTCCCCTTTCGGAAAGAATCGTTTCAAGCAGATCTCGACCACCCTCTCCAGCAAAGATCATCACCCGTTTACCGCTCATATTTTGCAATTGAGGCAGCTTTAATAAACCCTCACTGCTCATCTGTTGCCCATCCGGTATTATCGCATCGATATTCAACTCGGACAGCAACTGCGCTGTGCTTCGGCCAATAGCAAAACAGCTGGCCTGGGGAGGGAGCTGCAAGCCCTGCCTCTGAAGCCTGGCTACAACCTGATTAACGGCTGTGCGACTGACAAAAACCAGCACATCGGCCTGCTGCAATAAAGCATTGTCAAGCGCCTCAGGCGTATTAACAATCTGCATGACCGGATAGTGGTGAATACTGGCTCCCTGCGCGGATGCCATTAAAGAAAACTGGTCATTGCCTGACTCAGGGCGAACCAACAGCAGGTCCATACCTTTCAAGGAAACTGTATCGGCGGACTCAGCCACCATAAACGGCCTGTAGAATCCTGTCTGCACCACGCGCCAGCAGGCGCTCGGCCAGAGCGACGCCGAGCGCTTCGGCCTCGACTTCGGAGCCCCGAATTTCGTCACGCAGAATTTCGCTGCCATCTGGAGAGCCAACCAACCCTCGCAACCAGATTTCAACATCGCCGGATGCCTGCTCCTGACGCTGGGCAAAACAGGCAATGGGGACCTGACAGCCGCCTTCCAGTCGCTGGTTCATCGCTCTCTCGGCCAATACGCATTGAGCCGTTGGCTGGTGGTGCAACGGTTGTAACAACGACAACACCATGGTATCCATCAGCCGACACTCAACGCCAACTGCACCCTGCCCTCCGGCAGGCAGTGAATCCTCTGCAGACAAACGCTGACGAATGCGGTCAGCCATTTCAAGCCGCAGTAATCCGGCCGATGCCAGTAGAATTGCATCGTACTGCCCATCGTCCATTTTCTGCAATCGGGTGTTCACGTTCCCCCTCAGATCAAGAACCTGCAATTCGGGAAACCGTGCCCGTAACTGGCACTGCCGACGCAAACTGGAGGTGCCAACCCTTGCGCCTTCAGGCAGGCTTTCAAGACTGTCAAAATGATTCGAAACAAAAGCATCTGTCGGATCTTCCCTTTCACAAATGACCGACAAGCCCAGCCCATCGGGAAACGCCATTGGAACATCTTTCATCGAATGCACAGCAATATCGGCACGACCATCCAACAAGGCATTTTCCAGTTCTTTCACGAACAACCCCTTCCCGCCCACTTTTGCCAGAGGAGTATCCAGAATCTTGTCGCCTCTGGTCGTAAACGTCACCAGCTCTACAACCAACTGCGAATGGTGTTCAAGCAAGCGAGCTTTTATATATTCTGCTTGCCAGAGTGCTAGTGGGCTTTTGCGGGTAGCAATGCGCAGTAATTGTTGACTCATAGGTTAAAGTGGCTCAAAAAGGGTTAAATCTGCTGCTCTGAAATCATAACAGCCCAGAATAAAAAAGAGTGTTAGCCACTCCCGTAACGAGGTTGCCTGGAACGCATTCAAGCGCTATAACTGATCCAGCAGCTTGCGCAGTGGAGCCACGTGGCGTCGACTGACCTGGGGACGAATATCGAGCCCTTCCAACCTGACAAAAAACTGCCCATCGGTATTGCGTTCCAAACCCTCTATATGCCCCAGAGAGATCAGTGCATTGCGATGAATCCGCACAAAACGACCATCGAACTCCTCTTCCAGATCCTTGAGGGTTTCATCCAACAGCGCTTCCCCTTCCGTATGATACGCCGTGACATACTTATGGTCCGCCTGAAACAGGCGCACCTTGGCAAGATCAATCAGGTCTACACCACGGCGTGTCTTCGACGCGATATGTGAGCGCCCATCACCGTTTGCCAACTGTGGCGCCTGTTGTAATTCCTCGAGCTGCGCCTTATTAACGCGCTTCGCTCGCGTCACAGCCTGCTCCAGCTCTATCTGCTTCACCGGCTTGAGGAGATAACCCACAGCCTGGGAAGAAAATGCTTCCACGGCATAGTCATCATATGCTGTACAAAAAATAATGGCCGGCGGCGGCTCCAACTCAGCCAGATGCTGCGCTGCAGCCAAACCGTCCATCCCCGGCATACGAACATCCATAAACACCAGATCGGGTGAGGCTTTCTGAGCAACGGATAATGCTTCTTCCCCATTTCCCGCCTGCCCCACCAGCTTCGTGTCAGACACATTGGCCAGCATCCGGGTCAGCCTGTCCCGAGCCAGCGGCTCGTCATCCACCACCATTATTTTTATCATCGTTTATTACCGAGCAACCGAATATTTAATGCGGGTAATATAACAATTTTCTGTTGTTTCTGCAGTCACACGGGCACTACCGCCAAAGTGTGCATGCAACCGCTCACGAATATTGTGCATGGCCATTTTATTGCCCTTGTTCTGTTGCTGGACGCGATGCAGCGGATTAGTCACAACAATTTCAATCTGGTCACCACGCCGCTTTACCTCAACCGAAATTTCACCACCTTCCTGAAGCAGCTGAATACCATGATAAACCGCATTTTCCACAACGGGCTGGAGGGTCAAACAGGGGATCATCACACCTTCACCGTAATCACCGATCTGCCATGTTGTCGTCAGTCTGTCACCCAGCCGTAGTTTTTCCAACGCCAGGTAGCGTCGGCAGAGAGACAGCTCATCCCGCAGGGGCACCAATACATGTGTATCCGTCAGCGCGTGTCTAAACAGATCGCACAGGTCCTCAATTACCCTTTCTGCCTTTTCCGGATCCGAGCCGATCAGACTGGCAACCATGTTCATACTATTAAACAAAAAATGGGGGCGAATCCGCGATTGTAGCGCCTGAATACGGGCCTCAAGCTCTGCTCGCTGCCTGACCCGCAACTGCTGTTGCAAAAACAGATACCGGAGCATAATACCCGCAGGAATAGCTGCGATAATGAGAAATTCGACAGGTCGCCAGAAATTAAAAGCCGATTCAACCGATTCCGGAGATGACCACCACAACACCGCCTCCGCAAACGCACCACAAAGCAAAGCCACTAGCAAAATTGCCATGAAACCCAGAGTAGCCGCCCTGGTAACATCCTGCTGCGACAACCAGGGCCGGAGTTTACACAGCAACAAAGCACTTAACAGAGAAATCCACAAGGCCATCATGGAGACTTTGGCAAAGAACACCCAGTCAAACTGCTGCAAACCACTATTGACAACAGCAATCAATAGCGCCAATAGCTCTGACATCACCACGACGGCCAACAGGCCCTCTCCCTGACAAAAATCGGGCAAAAAGCCGTCTTGCGGAGAAGCGGAACGCGCTACACTCTCAAATTCTTTATCCATCAATGCCCCTCTGCCAAAAGCTGTTATCAGGTGCCTCAGCCATTCCATGGCGACTGGTAAGTTCTACTTGTTCAACTTATTGTTATTGTGTCTAAAAAAAGCGCCGACAGTGAAGCATGACACCATGATTCGATCAACATATTCGTCGAAAACAAAGCTAAAAGGCATGAAAACATCAGAAAATACCGGCCTTCAATTCGACAAAAAATGCAGAAAAGTAAAACAAGGTTGACCGCGATCGTAAACAATGGTTTACTTTTCAGTATGTTGAAATTAAGCGAAGTGTTGCCGCACTTTAACGGCAAAAAATCTGAACTGGCCTCTGCCCTGGATATATCCAAACAGGCTATTTCCCGCTGGGACGAGGACAAACCAATCCCGGAGCTACAGGAAAAAAAGTTGCGCTACGAAATATTGCCTGGCGTCTTTGACGATCAGAACGAAGACACCCGTGACGCAACCAACTCCGCCTGGGGTGGTCGATTCAGCGAAGCCACCGATGCCTTTGTGGCGCGTTTTACCGCATCCGTAAGTTTTGATCAGCGCCTGGCAAAACACGACATTCAAGGCTCCATTGCCCATGCCACCATGCTCACTAAGGCGGGGGTGCTGACAGACACAGAACTGGACGCCATCAAACAGGGCCTTGCCGGGATTCTCTCGGAAATCGAATCCGGTACATTCGAGTGGTCAATTGCGCTGGAAGATGTGCATATGAACATTGAAGCCGCCCTGACACAAAGAATCGGCATCACCGGTAAAAAACTGCACACCGGCCGCTCACGCAATGATCAAGTCGCCACCGATATTCGCCTCTGGCTGAGAGATGAAATTGATCTGATAGCACTGGAACTGCAACGTTTGCAACGAGGCATTCTGGGCCTGGCCGAGCGAGAAGCTGATACCATCATGCCCGGGTTTACTCACTTGCAGACTGCACAGCCCGTCACCTTCGGCCATCATTTGCTCGCCTGGAACGCCATGCTTGAACGGGATTACGGCCGCCTGCAGGATTGCAGAAAACGGGTTAACCAGTCACCTCTGGGTGCTGCAGCGCTGGCAGGCACTACCTATCCGATTGACCGCCAGCTAACCGCCGAGCTACTGAATTTCGAGTCCGCTACCAGCAATTCGCTTGACTCTGTCAGTGATCGCGATTTTGCCATCGAGTTCTGCGCTTTTGCCAGCTTGCTGATGGTTCATCTCTCCAGAGCATCGGAAGAACTGGTTCTCTGGACTTCTGCCCAGTTCAATTTTATTGATTTACCGGATCGCTTCTGCACTGGCTCTTCCATCATGCCACAAAAGAAAAACCCGGATGTCCCTGAACTGGTCAGAGGAAAGACAGGTCGCGTCAATGGCCACCTGATTTCGCTGCTGACACTCATGAAATCACAGCCACTGGCTTACAACAAAGACAACCAGGAAGACAAGGAACCATTGTTTGATGCGGTTGACACAGTCAAGGACTGCCTGCGGGCCTTCGCTGATATGGTGCCGGCCATCAAGCCGAAAAGAGAGAGCATGCGTGAAGCCGCCCGCCGTGGATTTTCCACAGCAACCGATCTGGCAGATTACCTCGTTCGCAAGGGCATCCCTTTCCGGGATTCCCACGAAATAGTCGGCAAGGCGGTCGCCTATGGCATCGCACAGAACAAGGATCTTTCTGATATGTCTTTAAAGGAGCTGCAGCAATTCTCAGGCACCATTGAACAGGATATATTTGACGTGCTGACTCTGGAGGGGTCGGTAGCCGCACGGGATCACATTGGCGGCACGGCACCCCGGCAGGTCATCGAAGCCGTTAAGCAGGCGACGCTTCGGCTTGACAACTAATCAAGGAAATCCCCCGCTAGCGATTGATTTGAGTCATAACGGCAGCTGACATAATCGTTACAATGAACATGAGTGAGAAGGCCGCTCTTTCATTGATCTAATCAGGAGACAAACTGTGCAAAAGCAAGAGAAAATTCTGGTCGTTATCGATCCTTCCCGGGATGAGCAACCCGCCCTAGAGCGAGCAATAACCAATGCGCAAATCAGGGAAGCGGAAGAGCAGTCGCATCTGGTTCTGCTGGTAACCGCGGGACGCTCTGTCGGAACCAGAAATCTGGCGTGGATTAACCAACTGCAACAGTCCGTCGAGAGCGAAGGCATTGACAGCGAGCTGATCGTCAGCTGGTCGCAAGAATGGTCTGCCAACATACTCAATACTGCCAATGAATTGCATGCCGACATGGTCATGCTGCCGCTCTACGATCAACAGACCGGCAACCAGTTAATCAGCGATGAAAAGTGGGCGTTGCTGAGAAAATGTGAATCCCCCATCCTGCTAGTGCGGCCGGGCGGTAAACCAAAACGCAAGTCTATTCTTGTCTCAGTCAAAATGCAGGATGGGTCTTACGATGACCTGAACCAGCGCATTCTCGAACGCGGCTCTTGGGCGGCATGGCGATACGGCGCTGAACTGCATGTGGTCAATGCATACAGCGATTCCATGAACTTCCCTGATCGGGGCAAAATCAACAACATGGTTAAAATCGAAAACGACAACATCCATATTCAACAAGGAGAGCCTGGAAAAGTGATCTCTGAAGTTGCTGAAAAAGTGGATGCCGATATGATTCTGGTTGGCACCAAACGCCGTTCCGGGATCAAAGCAGCACTGCGAGGCAACACTATTGAGAAAATAGTCGGAAGCCTTTCCCAGGACGTCATGTTAATGATCTAAAAAACGGAGACAAGCCAGCCGGGTTAGACAGCCAGAAGCTTTTGATAAAACAAATAATCATTGTGAGAAAAGCAGCAGAAAATGACTTCTTCAATGGTATTCTGTTCCGCAAGCTGTTCCCGCACGGCATCAACGGCGAGCCTCGCTGCAGCCTTGAACGGGTACCCGTAAACACCGGTGCTGATGCAGGGGAATGCCACTGAAGTCAGCTCCTTTTCAACAGCCAGTATCAACGCACTGCGATAACAACGGGTCAACAGATTTGGCTCGTTGGCATTGCCACCCTGCCAGACTGGACCGACAGTGTGGATAATATACCTGCAGGGCAATCGATAGGCCGAAGTGATTTTAGCACTACCGGTTTCACAACCACCCAGACGTCGGCACTCAGCCAGAAGCTCTGGGCCTGCGGCCCGATGTATCGCCCCATCCACCCCGCCGCCACCCAGCAATGATCGCTTCGCAGCGTTTACAATTGCATCCACTTGTAGCGTTGTAATGTCACCTTCACAGGCTGTTAACTGCGCCATTTTTTATTCTTCCGTATAACCGCCGTTATCTCCACTTGACATAACCCATAGCCACGCCGAACACATTCATCTGACAACCTGAAACCCAATTAATTTTGGCGAAAAAATCTGCATTCTGTTAGCATGCGCGGCTTTTCGCATCACCATCCCCCAAGGCCACTCTATGTTCCAGCTTGGATCTTATCTTCCCAGCAATCTGAAAAATGAAATTCTGTCGGGGCTCACCGTTGCCCTGGCACTGGTTCCGGAAGCAGTGGCCTTTGCCTTTGTCGCTGGCGTAGAACCAATGGTGGGCCTCTACGCAGCATTCATGATGGGGTTGCTGACAGCGATTTTTGGTGGTCGCCCTGGCATGATCTCAGGTGCAACAGGAGCTATGGCGGTCGTCATGGTTTCCCTGGTTGCCGAGCACGGTGTGCAATACCTGTTTGCGGCAGTGATACTAACCGGCATTTTACAAATGCTGGCGGGCATTTTTAAACTCGGAAAATTTATCCGCATGGTGCCGCATCCGGTGATGCTGGGCTTTGTAAACGGGTTGGCCATTGTGATTTTTCTCGCTCAACTGGGCCAGTTCACCATAAAAAATCACACGGGTGAAATGGTCTGGATGTCTGGCCAGACACTTTACATCATGCTTGGGCTTGTAGCGCTGACCATGGCGATAATTTACTTTCTACCCAAGCTTACTACAGCCATCCCGGCATCTCTGGCTGCCATTGTTACCGTCACATTATTAGTTATTAGCCTTGATCTTGATGCCCGCAATGTGATCGATTTTGTTCGCGACATGGTGCCCACGGAACAGGTCGCCACTGTCACTCTGGAAGGAAAACTGCCCGTGTTTTCACTGCCCGATGTGCCTTTTTCAATGGAAACCCTGATGATCATCTTGCCCTATTCGGTCATCCTGGCCGCCGTCGGCCTGATCGAATCACTGCTCACGCTGACACTGATTGATGAGATCACCAATACCCGCGGCCGCGGGAACAGGGAATGCCGGGGGCAAGGCATCGCCAATATTGTCAATGGATTTTTCGGCGGTATGGGCGGCTGCGCGATGATTGGCCAAAGCATGATCAATATTAATTCCGGTGGCCGCGGTCGATTGTCTGCCGTTTGTGCCGCGCTGGTTTTATTGATCATGATTCTGTTTACAGCCGATCTGATTGAGATGATTCCACTGGCTGCACTGGTAGGTGTGATGTTTATGGTGGTACTCGGTACTTTTGAATGGTCCTCATTCCGTATTATCGGCAAGATACCGCGCAGCGATGCTTTTATTCTGGTATTGGTGTCCGGCGTCACGGTCATCAGCGACCTCGCCATTGCGGTCATTGTTGGCGTTATTGTCTCGGCACTGGTTTTCGCCTGGAACCACGCCAAACATATTCATGTAGAAAGCTATATGGACAATAATGGTTATAAAGTTTACGAGCTGCGCGGACCCGTGTTTTTTGGCTCTGTTGCCAGCTTTAAAAAGCTGTTTGACCCGGAAAACGACCCGGATCACGTTGTTATCGAATTCCAGCGATCACGTATCAGCGATCACTCGGGCATTGAGGCGCTGGATGGACTGGCAGACCGCTACCTCCAGCTGGGCAAGCAGCTGCACATTCGTCACCTGAGTTCGGAATGCAGGATCTTACTGAAGCGCGCAGGCAGCCTGTGCGAGGTCAATGTTCTGGAAGACCCCAATTATCATATTGCGACAGATGAGCTGGCTTGACCTAACCACCAGAACTCGCTAGCACCTGTTGTAACCAACGGGAAATATCAGCGATCTGTTCAAGACAAACCTGATGCTCCATAGGGTATGTCCTGTAATCCGGCCGATAACCCATTGCCTGCAATGTCTCCACTGCCTTGCGGCCCATCTGTTCCTGCACCATCGAATCATAGATGCCGTGCATCACCTGAATCGGTATTCGGGCATTGGCCTGGTTCAGCTCGACCGTGTTCGCTGTCATAAAATAGGTAGAAAGCGTTAACAATCCAGCCAAAGGTTTCGGGTAGGACAGTGCCACCTGATAGGCAACTGCACCACCCTGAGAAAACCCCGCCAGCACAATTCTTCTGCTATCGATACCCCTGCCAATTTCCTGCTCAATTAACTGCTCCACCCTATCGGCAGAAACCATCAATTGCCCGATATCGACCTTGCGCTCAATATTCATTTCCAGAATGTCATACCAGGCAGGCATTACAGCGCCGCCATTGATGGTTACCGGAATTTCCGGCGCATGAGGAAAAATAAATCGCACAGCCATATCTGCTGGTAATTTCAGTTCGGGAACCACTGGCTCAAAGTCATGCCCGCTGGCACCAAGGCCGTGGAGCCAGATAACAGCAGCATCCGGATGCTGACCGGTTTCAAGCTCGATATATGGCAAGTCGACACTTTCGTTATTTTTATTCATCGTCAAAATCCAGTGCAACAAACTCTCCGGCCTGCTCTGTGCAGACCCGACTCAACAAATCTCTGAATGTTTCTGCGGTAGTAGTACAGACCCAAACTCCGTTTTGTAAGGCGAAATGATAACCACCGGACTTAGCCGCGAGCCAGATTTGCAGCATGGCTGGCTGACGGGAAATAATCACCTTTGAACCATCAGCCTCCATTGTTAGCGTCATCACACCTGCGCTGGTTTCGTAATCGATATCCACACCGCATGCATCAATCGCTTCTTCTACCGCCAGCATCAGCTCATCGCCTCGCTGATTAAATTCACTTTCGTTCATTCAGGGTTCTCCAATGAGGTACGCAAGTATATACTCTCGGTCAATTTCTTGAATTCAAAAATGCAGGTTTTCAATGCGACTAACAATGGTTTTTCTGCTGCTGATTGTCAGCTCCACCTTATCAATTAGCGGCTGTGGCAATAAGGGGCCTCTGTATCTCCCCCAAGAGGAGCCGGTAGAACAAACCGGGCAACCTGCTTCTGAAAAAACGAGCTGATTGATACCCCTTACAAGCCATGACACATTTTAACTATCACAGCGGCGAGCTTTTCGCCGAAGGTGTACCCTTAACCGCTGTTGCAGCACGCTTCGGCACACCTACTTATATCTACAGTCGCGCAGCGCTAACTGAGCATTACCTCGCCTATGAGCAGGCCCTGGACGACTATCCTCACCTGATCTGCTACGCCGTTAAAGCCAACTCAAACCTGGGTGTCCTCAATATTCTTGCACGACTTGGCGCCGGTTTCGATATCGTTTCCATTGGCGAACTGGAGCGTGTATTGGCCGCTGGCGGCGACCCTGCGAAGATCGTTTTTTCCGGCGTTGGCAAACAACCCGCAGAAATGGCCCGCGCACTGGAAGTAGGCATTCACTGCTTCAACGTTGAATCGGAGCCAGAGCTTGAGACGCTCAATCAGGTCGCCAGGCAAGCAGGCAAAGTGGCTAACATATCTCTTCGCGTCAATCCCGATGTGGATGCCAACACGCACCCCTATATATCGACAGGTTTGCGAGAAAACAAATTCGGGATCGATATCCTCAGTGCACCAGAAGTGTATAGGCAAGCCAGCCAGCTCAACCACGTAAACATTGTCGGTGTAGACTGCCATATCGGTTCCCAACTGATTGATACGTCGCCATTTCTGGATGCTCTGGACAGGGTTCTGGTACTAATTGACGAGCTGGCCAGTGAAGGCATACAGCTCCGTCATATCGATTTGGGCGGCGGCCTTGGTGTGCGCTACAAAGATGAACAGGCACCTCACCCCGCTGACTATATCGGTAAAATCAAACAACGCCTTGTCAATCGAAAGCTGACATTGATTCTGGAGCCCGGCCGCTCCATTGCCGCAAATGCCGGCGTCTTGCTAACACGCGTTGATTATCTGAAAACCGGTGAAGAAAAAAACTTCGCCATCGTTGATGCCGCCATGAACGACATGATCCGGCCGGCTTTATATCAGGCCTGGCTGAATATCGATCCGGTTGCACCCCAAAAAGGAGAGATCCGTTGTTGGGATATCGTTGGGCCAGTTTGCGAAACAGGTGATTTTCTCGGCAAGGATCGTCATCTAACCCTTGCCGCAGGTGACCTGCTTTGTGTTGGTTCCTCCGGCGCTTACGGTTTCACCATGAGCTCAAATTACAATAGCCGCGGGAGGGCCGCAGAAATCATAGTAGACGGAACACAAATGCACTGCGTGCGCCAGCGGGAAACCGTTGCGGACTTGATGCAAGGTGAATCTGTTCTGCCGGACGCGCCAACACCCACAGCGGGAAAAAGCTGACATGTTATTGCGCTTTACCAAAATGCATGGCCTGGGTAACGATTTTGTTGTCATTGACGCGGTGACACAGGATATCACTATGACACCCGAGCTGGCCCGCCGCCTGGCAGACCGGCGTTTTGGTATCGGTTGTGACCAGGTTCTGGTCGTAGAGCCACCCACACAACCTGATATCGACTTCCGTTACCGCATCTTCAATCAGGATGGCAATGAAGTTGAACAGTGCGGCAACGGTGCCCGCTGTTTTGCAAAATACGTTCGTGATCGCCGTATGTGCGGCAAGAAAATCATCCGTGTGGAAACCAACACCGGCATGATTGAGCTCAAAACGCAGCAAAGTGGTCGCGTCGAAGTGAACATGGGAATACCCGTACTGGCACCTCCCGCTATTCCGTTTGTTGCCGATCAGCAGGCCATCACCTACCCACTGGAGGTCAACGGCCAGCTTTTATCTATCAGCGCCGTTTCAATGGGCAATCCGCACGCCATCCTCCTGGTAGACAGGGCTGACACAGCGAAGGTAGAAACCCTTGGCCCCGCTATCGAACACCACCCCCGCTTTCCCAACAAGGTGAACGTCAGCTTTATGGAGGTTGTCAGTCGCAACAAAATCAACCTGCGTGTATTCGAGCGCGGCGCCGGAGAAACCCTTGCCTGCGGTACCGGTGCCTGTGCAGCGGTGGTAGCGGGCAGGCTGCAAGACCTGCTAGACTCTACAGTGACGGTAAACCTTCAAGGAGGGAGCCTGGATATTCATTGGCCCGGAGAGGGCGAAGCTGTCATTATGACCGGGCCAGCAACCACGGTTTTTCATGGGCGAATAAGAATATGAGCAAAGATAAAAAAACCATCATCAGTGCCGCGGAGTTACAAGAAGCACAAATTCTCACTTACCTCCAGGAAAACCCGGGGTTTTTTGAAGACCACCCGGATCTGCTCGAAAATATTCGCCTGCCCCATGAATCCGGCGAAGCGGTATCCCTGATTGAACGTCAAGTTTCCGTGTTACGGGAACGCAATCTTGAAATGCGCTCCCGGCTCGGCAATATGCTGGAGTCAGCGCGGGCCAACGACAAACTGTTCGAAAAAACCAAACGACTGGTTCTGCGCCTGCTGGAAGCACAGGATTTAAACAGCGTAGTAGAGACACTTTATGACAGCTTGGGTACGGACTACCAGATAGAAAATTATTCCCTGTTACTGCTGGGCGACAAACACGAAATACCCCAAAGTACCGCCAAGGTTGTGGGACTCGATCAGGCCCAGAACCAGATTGGCGCCCTGTTGCGGACCAACCGCGCTATCTGCGGCATTATCCGCCAGGAAGAAATGGCCTTCCTGTTTGGCGAAAATGCCTTTCAGATTGGCTCCGTTGCCGCCGTACCTTTAAGTCATGGCACTACTTTTGGCATCCTGGCCATCGGCCACAGTGATCCGCAGTACTATCGCAGCAGTATGGGCACTCTGTTTCTTACCTATATTGCTGATATTCTTAATCGCATCATGCCGAAAATGCTTTGAAAAACGCATATCCCGAAAAAGAACACTCGTACCAGACCGGCAAAAGTTTTCGCAACAATAACTGCGAACCGCCAATCTCATGACCCATTCACCACTTTTGCCTCAGGCCTGTACCGCTTTTGCTGAACACCTGACCAGCGAAAGGCAACTCTCCTCACATACCGTTAAGAGTTATCAACGCGACCTGAGCAAACTGATGGTCTGGTGTCAGTCGAACAACCTGCTCTACGCTGCCGACATCAACAGTCACCATATACGACAGTCACTGGCACAATTACACCGCGTCGGATTGAGTGGACGAAGCCTGCAACGCTGGTTATCGTCATTGCGAACCTTTTTCAATTTTTGCCTGAGAAATGGCTGGACTATCGCCAATCCTGCCAACGGTATCCAGGCGCCAAAGAGCCCGAAAAAACTGCCCAAAACTCTGGATGTAGATCAGGTTACCCGGTTCGTTTCACTGCCTGCCAGCAACTGGATTGACTGCCGGGATCATGCAATCATCGAGTTATTCTACTCGTCAGGGTTGCGACTTGCCGAATTGATCAGCTTGAATATTGGCGATATTGATCTCCGGGGCCAGACTATGACCGTAACAGGAAAGGGCAACAAGACCCGAAGCCTGCCTGTCGGCAAACACGCAGTAGAAGCCGTAAACATCTGGCTACAGCGCCGCAGGGAAATAGTGAATGCCGACGATACCGCCCTGTTTGTCAGCAAACGGGGAAAGCGTATTTCTGCCCGCACCATTCAGGACCGCCTGCAACAGCTCAGTGTGCGACAGGGCATGCATGGCAAGGTTCACCCCCACATGCTACGCCATTCCTTTGCAAGTCATCTGCTTGAATCCAGTGGCGACCTGAGAGCCATTCAGGAACTTTTAGGTCATGCCAATATCTCCACCACCCAGGTGTACACTCACCTTGATTTTCAGCACCTCGCCAAGGTTTATGACAACGCTCACCCTCGGGCCAACAAAAAATCACAGTAGCGTCCGGCAGGCAACCAATACCAGAGCAACTTTATCGACAACTATCACTCTAACCTGACTGCAATAAAACAATGGAGCGTTATCGTGCGAAAAACTACCCACCTGATCTTTGCTTCCCTCTTCTTCATAGCCAACCTGTCGGTGCTCCCTGCCCTTGCCCACGATGATCTGCAGCGGCGAGCCATATCCACCAATGGATTTGGCGAAGTAAAAGTAAAACCGAATATGGCTGTGATCAATCTCAGTGTCCGCGCCCACCATCAGTCAGGAAAGGCTGCCAAACAAGACGTAGATGACCGGGTGAATAATTTTCTCGCTGTTCTGAAAAAAATCGGCATCAGAGAAAAGGATATTGTTGCTTCCAGCCTGAGAGTATCTCCCCGTTACGAACACTATTCAGGCAGCCGACAATTCAAGGGCTATGAAGCAACACGCACCCTGACAGTGACCTTATACGAGCTATCAGACTTGACAGATGTAATGGACAAAGCGCTGGAAAACCGACTGGAAGGCATTGACCAAATCAGTTATGACCACAGTGAAGCGGACAAATACCAGGCACAGGCACACCAACTGGCCATCGAAAATTCCAAAACCAAAGCCAGGGCTCTTGCAGCAGCCTATGACACAGCGCTTGGCCCGGTGATCACAATCAATTATCACCATAGAAACCCGGTTTACGGCGGCATGAAAGCGGAAATGTCAGATAGCGTGGCTGCCGTAGCTATGTCGCGTTCGCAGCCTGGCACTTACATTGCAGATGAACTGGTATTCAGCGACAGCATCCAAGTCAGTTTTGACCTGATTGTCAGCGAATAACGGTATCAAACATGAGCGATTTATCCGACACCGGCTTCAACCCGGACAAGGTACAACAACCAAAGGTAGGCATCAGCGCCTGCCTGCTGGGTGAGCATGTTCGCTATGATGGCCATCACAAGTTCCACCCATTGATCAATGAACTGTTGACCCCCCGGTTAAATCTGCTGCCCTTCTGCCCCGAAGCTGCAGCCGGACTCGGTATTCCACGGCCACCTGTCCGGCTAATAGAAACACATGGAGAAATCTCTGCCCTCGGGGTTGAAAACCCCCAACTGGACGTAACCAGACAACTCATCCGCATCAGCGAACACTTCGCTGCCCAGCCAAACAACCTGGTGGCCTACATCGTCAAGTCCCGCTCACCCAGCTGCGGCGCTGGCAGTACACCACTATTTGATGCACAAACAGAGCTGCAGGACCATACCGATGGCTTATTTGTACAGGCACTGAAGAAGACTCACCCCGATTTACTTATTGTCGAAGAAAGCTGGTTAAGCTCGTTCGACAATTGTCACCAGTTTATTGCCAACTGCTATGACAAACAGGCGATGCAACACGCTCTTGACTGAGCTTTTAACTGTCGATATGCGCGTAATACTGATATCAGAGACAGCCAGCTTCGGTCCTGTTGCTGACAAAATAAAAGGGAGCTTCCGCTCCCCTTTATTTAACACCATCGAAACATGATCTTCGCAAACCTTTCGGGCACTTCAAATCACAAATCGGTTGTACTTATTATGTGCGATTACTCTCAAAACCGGTTAGCTTTCAGGTAATGCTTCGAATTCTTGCCTTTTGCTTTCGAACCATTGTTCCATCGCGCCGGGTTCTTGCATTAACTGCTGCATTTCATTCATTGCTTTGAGATGGCCTTCATCATTATTTTGAAACATCTCCATACCATGAGCTTTACTTAGCCCTGCCATTTCTTCAAAAGTGTTTGCATGAAACTCTTCGTCACAAGCTCCACCAAGTTGCTTACAGGTCATAGTTTTCATGCGACTTCTCCTTGTTCGTTTCACACAGAACGACAAATCAGCAACCGCAAAAAGCAGAGCTTTTTGGTATCCGAGTGAATTTTCCCTGTTATGTTACAGGCAAGGCTATATGGCTTCGCTACCGGTCTCTCCGGTGCGAATACGCGTCACTTGTTCCAGCGACGAAATGAATATTTTCCCATCACCTATCTTGCCCGTGTTCGCAGCTTTAATAATTGTTTCCACGACGCTATCAACCATATCGTCATCAGCCGCAATTTCCAGCTTCACCTTGGGGAGAAAATCAACCACGTACTCCGCACCGCGATACAACTCAGTGTGCCCCTTCTGGCGACCAAACCCTTTTACCTCGGTAACAGTGATACCCTGTACCCCAATATCGCCCAACGCTTCGCGAACATCATCCAGTTTAAAAGGCTTAATAATGGCAGTAATAAGCTTCATGATTCCTAGTCCTGTATTCTTCTGTATGTTTTTCTAAAAATCTTCTTTTGCAAATACTGTTCAAAGCAGTCCTCACAAGGCACATTCAGCAGTATAAGGCGCCAAAGATACACGCTCTGCAACCAAATTGCACGCTCGGCCAGCACACAGATTTCCTGAAATTGAGTTAACTCAACTTTATCCAGGTACAAAAAAAACAGAGGGCCAATGCCCTCTGTTTTTATGCGCTGAGTATTGCAATCAGCTTCCGGCTGTAAATTCCGGATAGGCTTCCATACCACATTCTGCAAGGTCAACACCTTCGTACTCTTCCTGCTCAGTAACACGAATGCCAATAACAGCTTTCAGAAAGCCCCAGACAATCAGGCTGGCAACAAATACCCAGATAAAGATAGTCGCAGCACCGATCAGCTGACCAGAGAAGCTAGAACCACCATCTTCAGTAAGAGGATTTGTGATCGGAACCAGCATCAAACCCAAGAAACCAACAACACCGTGCACAGAGATTGCACCTACGGGATCATCAATTTTTAGCTTATCAAGAGTAACGATGCTAAATACAACCAGAGCTCCACCAATACCACCAAACAACGTTGCCTGTAGTGGCGTAGGTGTTGAAGGCTCAGCAGTAATAGCAACCAGCCCAGCCAAGGCGCCGTTCAAAGCCATTGTTAAATCTGCTTTACCAAACATAAAGCGGGCAACGATCAGAGCAACAACCAAACCACCAGCGGCAGCAGCATTAGTATTCATAAATACTACCGCTACACTGTTTGCGCTTTCTACACTGGCAGTCGCCAATACCGAACCACCATTGAAGCCAAACCAGCCCAACCAAAGGATGAACATACCGAGTGTAGCCATTGGCAAGTTACAGCCGGGGATTGCATTCACTCGACCATCAGCAGTGTACTTTCCTTTACGTGCACCTAGCAGTAAAACACCTGCCAAAGCAGCAGCAGCACCTGCCATATGTACGATACCGGAACCAGCAAAGTCAGAGAAACCAAGATCACCCAGTGTATACATACCAAACACTGGTATGCCGCCCCAAGTCCAAGCGCCTTCCATTGGGTAAATAAAGCCTGTCATGACTACAGCAAAAGCCAGGAATGCCCACAATTTCATACGCTCAGCAACAGCACCAGACACAATAGACATAGCTGTCGCAACGAATACTACCTGGAAGAAGAAATCTGCAGATGGCGCATAGGTAGCAGGTTCTTCCGCTCCGGCAACACCGTCAGCAACGATCCCACTGAGGAACCACGTCATATCGTCACCACCATACATAATGGCGTAGCCACAAATCATGTACATAGTGCAAGCTACCGCGTAAAGGGCAACGTTTTTAGTTAGGATTTCAGTGGTGTTTTTTGCACGCACCAGACCTGATTCCAGCATAGCAAAACCTGCTGCCATCCACATAACCAGGGCACCACAGATCAAAAAGTAGAAAGTATCAAGAGCATACTGTAATTCAAAAATACTATTTTCCATTTCGAACCTCGTTCAGTCAGAATTTGATGGATCAAACGGCTTCGTCACCGGTCTCACCGGTTCGAATACGGATCACTTGTTCCAATGGAGAAATAAAGATTTTCCCATCACCAATTTTGCCGGTATTGGCCGAGTTCACTATCGCCTCAACAGCAGCATCGACCTGATCGTCGGGCAGCGCCAAATCCAGCTTGATTTTCGGCAGGAAATCAACAACATATTCCGCACCCCGGTAAAGCTCTGTGTGGCCTTTCTGGCGACCAAAGCCTTTTACTTCTGAAACTGTTACGCCCTGAACACCAATCGCAGCCAAAGCTTCACGAACGTCATCCAGTTTGAACGGCTTCACTATTGCAGTAATCATTTTCATAAAGAGTCTCCTTTTAGGGGAGTGGTGTGTGGCCGGAAAATGGCCACACACCATCCGGAACTTACAAGCTTTTTGATATAGAGAAGATAAAGCTGCCGTCAGTCACTGAATCTGCTACACCTGATTCTTTTGAATCAATATCGGTATCGACATAGCTCAGGCCAAACTCAAGACCAACCCACTCTTTGGTAAGAGAAATCGAGTAATCTGCATAGTCATCGCCATCGGCAAGAAATACGTTGTCACCCGGATCAGCATTATTGGAGTCGCGGTCAAAGCTGTTGAAGCCATAATGCAGACCCAACCCATAACCACCACCCAGATCAAACGAGTAATCAGCATAAACGTAGTAGAATTCACCTGTTTCAAAATAATAATCATCGGAATACGCTAAACCGAAAGTAAAGTCAGATACGGAAATACTGGCGTAAAACTCTTCGTAATCATCCTCATCCGGCGTTCCGGGGTAATCGTAATAAATGTAACCCACGTCATAACTGACTGAATCGTTAATTTCACCCGCATAGCCAGCGTAGTAATCAAGCTCAAGGCTTTTTGCGAAATCAACATTGGATCCCCACATACCGACGTAGAATCCACTGTCAAAACCGACATCAAACCCACCTTGAACTGCCGGGCTGGTATCAGTTTGCGAATAACCACGGAACTTATAGTCAGTGGCTAAAGTGACATTACCACTTACTTCTACGGCGTTAGCAGCAGGAATCATTGCAGCGGCCAGAGCCGTCATTGCCAGAGCTTTCTTCATTGTTTTCATGGTTTTCTCCTCTAAATGTCAAACCACTTGTTAATTTATCGGCGACTAAAATTAGTCTCGCAAGGATCTTTGCATATGCCATGCCAACTTCGTAAAGCCCTTTAACAATCCGTTTTTCGGGCATATTCACCAAAAAGGGGCAAAAACAGTTGCACCAATATAGTGCTGCATCTTGTTTTTGCACTGAAATAGCGCTTACTTGGGTGGTCTTATACAGTAAAAGATTTGCTAGAATTAGATCCTTGTGAAATACAGATCTTCAGGAATCAAGCCTTCATGCGACCAGACCAGATGTTCAACCAGTTCTTCCAGCAATTTAGCAATGTACTAGGCCCGGGGGCTGAAACCCTTAACAATGAACTGCAACATAAAATGCGTGCCGCCGCACAGGTCGCCTTCGATAAACTTGATCTGGTGTCTCGAGATGAATTTAATGCACAAAGAGCCGTTCTTACCCGTACACGCGAGCGTCTTGAACAACTGGAACAACAATTAGCCGAGCTGGAAGCCCGTCTGGATACCGACCAATAAGTTTCAATCCGGAGCCAACACTATATCGCAAGCGCTACATGCGTAGCGCCAGTACCTCTTGACCACCCTGCCACCAATCAGAGGGTGAATCAGGTAACCGCATCAATCATTGAGACCAGGGAGGGTCCATGACACTTGCCATCGTACACAGCCGAGCCAGATTTGGCATCGCATCCCCCCCCGTCACAGTGGAAGTACATCTTTCTAATGGATTGCCCAGCCTGTCGATTGTCGGGCTGCCTGAAACAGCCGTTAAAGAAAGCAAAGACCGGGTGCGTAGCGCATTGCTGAATTCCCATTTTGAATTCCCCGCTCGCCGTATCACCGTTAATCTGGCGCCAGCGGATCTGCCAAAAGAAGGTGGCCGCTTCGACCTGCCTATTGCGCTGGGTATACTCGCAGCATCGGAGCAAATACCGGCTGACGCATTGGCGCTCTACGAATGTATCGGCGAATTGGCTCTGTCCGGAGAACTGCGGTCTGTAGACGGCGTATTCCCTACCGCCATTGCCTGTGGTAAGCAGCAACATTCATTGATTGTACCCATCGAGAATGCCAATGAAGCAGCACTTGCTGGCTCGACCACTGTCTATGGCGCTCACCATTTACTGGAAGTTTGTGCACACCTGAATGGCAATCAGCGCTTACCAGCAGCCGTGTTTACCTCTCCCGACAATGGCTCACTAACGCCTAATAACTTCAACGAAATTATCGGCCAGCATCAGGCCAAACGCGCACTGGAAATTGCTGCTGCCGGAGGCCATAACCTGCTGTTTACCGGGCCTCCTGGAACAGGAAAAACCATGTTGGCCAGCCGCCTTCCCGGCATTCTTCCACAGCTGACTGATGAGGAACTGGAACAGGTTGCTGCTATTTATTCCGTTTCCGGCCAGGGCTTGAAAGACAACCTTTACCAACCGCCTTTTCGTTCACCGCACCATACTGCATCAGCCGTTGCCATGGTGGGTGGCGGCAGCAATCCAAAACCGGGGGAAATATCTCTGGCTCATTGTGGTGTGCTATTCCTGGATGAGCTGCCAGAATTCCCCCGTAAAGTTCTGGAGGTATTACGGGAACCGCTTGAATCCGGCGAGATCATGATTTCCCGTATTCAGGCCCAAACACTGTACCCGGCAAAATTTCAATTGGTTGCGGCAATGAATCCGTGCCCTTGTGGATATTTCGGCAGTAACCGCTGCCGTTGTACCCCGGATCAAGTTGCTCGTTATAAAGAGAAAATTTCTGGCCCGTTGCTTGACCGCATTGATTTGCAAGTACAGGTACCGGCCATTCCGGGCAAACAGTTACTGGAAAGCAAGACCGATGGCGAAGACAACAGTGTCATCCGGCAACGAGTCATTCAAGCCAGAGAAGTTCAGCGCGAACGCTGTGGAAAAATTAATGCCCTCCTGTCTGCGAACGAAATTAAACAGTTCTGCCAACTCGATCAGAAACAGAAAAACCTGATGCAGCAAGCAATTGACAAACTGGGATTGTCGGCCCGAGGGTTTCATCGAATATTAAAAGTGGCGCGAACGATTGCTGATTTGGAGGGCAGCGAAAAACTGACAACAGCCCATATTGCAGAAGCCTTGAGTTACCGTATTTAATTAGCCCGTCTTTTCGCCTGTTATTTTTTCTGACAAGGATCGATATTATCGGGAGAATCGCTGAACGATGGCTTTCCAAATCGGGCTTGTTCCCACCAACAACCCGTTCATAATCAATCTGACATCGAAACCAGTACATTAAAATGAAGATACGACACTTTTTTATACTTCACCTGGCCCTCTCAGTTACCGTGCAGGCATCACAACCTGAAACGGCCGAATATTGGTATGAGGCGGGTAAAAACGCTGTCACACGTAATACCGATATTGCGCTTGCCGCTCAAGGTAACGTTCAGCAACAAGCCAGAAATATTATCCTTTTTGTGGGTGATGGCATGGGTATTTCCACCGTGACTGCCGCCCGTATTCTGGACGGGCAGATGCGGGGTATGACCGGCGAAGAGAACGAACTGTTCTTCGAGACATTTCCGCATCTCGCGCTTTCAAAAACCTACAACACCAATCAGCAAACACCCGATTCCGCAGGCACCATGACGGCGATGATGTCAGGTATAAAAACAAAAGCCGGACTTATCGGTGTCAACCAGAAAACTGTTCGCGGTGATTGTGACTCGCAAAAAGGCAATGAGACGGTAACCGCGCTGGAACTGGCTGAAATTGCAGGCATGTCTACCGGTGTTATTTCTACAGCGCGTATTACCCACGCCACGCCTGCCGCCACTTACGCTCATATAATGGACCGCGATTTTGAAGATGATCACGATGCTACAAAGCTATCAAACCCTGGTAACTGTGTGGATATCGCCCGCCAGCTGGTAGAATTTCCACAGCGCTTCAAGAACAGCTTTCCCTGGGTTGACGGTATTGAGGTTGCTCTGGGCGGTGGTCGTCGCAGCTTTATCACCGGCGCCAAGGGTGCTGATCCGGAAGATGGTGGCAAAGGAGAACGGCTTGATAACCGCGATCTGACCCGCGAATGGCTGCAGAATTACCGTAATGCTGCCTATGTCTGGAACCAGATCCAGTTTGATGCCATTAATCCTGCCAAAACTGATCATTTACTGGGTTTGTTCGAGATGTCACATATGGAATATGAGCTCGACCGAGCTACAGATACTGGTGGGGAACCCTCTCTCAGTGAAATGACTGAAAAAGCCATTCATGTGCTGAAGAAAAATCGTCGTGGCTTCTTTCTCCATGTTGAAGGTGGCCGTATCGATCATGCACACCACGCCACCAACCCCAAACGGGCATTGCTGGATACTATCGAACTGGCAAAAGCAGTAAAAGTGGCCTATGAGCTTACCGATCCCACTGAAACCCTGATTATTGTGACTGCTGACCACAGCCATGTTTTTAATATTGCTGGCTACCCCACTCGCGGCAACCCGATTCTCGGCAAGGTTGTCGGCAACGATAATGTCGGCAATCCTGAAAAGTCCGAAGCCCGGGCTGCAGACGGCATGCCGTACACCACGCTGAATTATGTCAATGGCCGGGGTTTTCGTGAATTGCCTGATCACAATACGGCCGATGCCATTTATCAACTGCCTATCAACATGCAGGGACGCAGCGATCTTTCGGAGGTAGATACTTCCGGGGAAGGGTTTCACTCCGAATCCATAGTGCCCCTGGCCGCTGAAACCCATGGTGGAGAAGATGTCGCCATTTATGCCACCGGCCCGGGTTCTGCATTAATTAATGGGGTAATGGAGCAAAACGAAATTTTTCATGTCATGATGAAAGCTGGTAACCTCAGTGGCAAAACAACGCAAAGAAGCCCTTAAAACAGCTCGTTTTATGATCCCTGCTCGACATTGCGCAGAACCATAAACTTGGGAATACTCAGCTATGGAATACCAGACCACCAATGCGATTGTTCACCCCAGTAACCACCTGGATGTGCTATCCAGGGTAGAAGTCAGTCATTTGCTTGATACCAGCCGCGGAGGGCTGTATCAGATATTCCGCAACTGCTCATTGGCGGTACTGAACTGTGGCAGTCAGCTGGATGACGGGCGTGAGCTTCTGGAGCGATATAAATCGTTTGATATATCCATTCTTCAGGAAGAAAAGGGGGTCAGCCTATATCTAAAGAACGCACCGTCAAACGCCTTTGTCGACGGTGAGATCATTAAGGGTATAGGTGAGCATCTTTATGCCGTGCTCAGGGATATTCTTTACGTCAACAATGAGATTGCGAATAACCCTAAATTCAATCTGGCATCATCTGAAGGCATTACCGATGCTGTTTTCCATATTTTGCGCAACGCCAATACTCTGCACTCTGGCACCGAACCAAAGCTGGTAGTTTGCTGGGGCGGACATTCGATCTCACGCGAAGAGTACGATTATTCCAAACTGGTAGGTTACGAGCTGGGTCTGAGGGGCCTTGATATCTGTACGGGCTGTGGCCCTGGTGCCATGAAAGGTCCAATGAAGGGTGCAGCGGTGGGCCATGCCAAGCAGCGGTTACCCGGCAGCCGTTATCTAGGTTTATCCGAGCCGGGAATTATCGCTGCCGAGTCGCCCAATCCTATTGTCAGTGATCTGGTGATCTTACCGGACATTGAAAAGCGCCTGGAAGCTTTTGTGCGGGTGAGTCACGGTGTCATCGTTTTTCCGGGTGGCGTGGGAACCGCAGAGGAGATTTTTTATACCCTGGGCATACTCCTGCACCCCAACAATCGCAATATGCCCTTTCCTCTTATTTTCACTGGCCCGGAGGGTTCTTGTGAATACTTCGACAAAATCGATGCTTTTATCGCCGCAACACTGGGAGATGAAGTGAGAAAGTACTACAGGATTATTGTCAATGATCCTCAGTCTGTCGGTAGAGAAATTCAACAGGGCGTCAGCAGCGTCCGATCCTACCGCGAGGAAAGAAATGACGCCTTTTATTTCAACTGGGGCCTGACCATCAGCCCCGAATTTCAGGCACCATTCAGGCCAACTCACGAAAACATGGCCAACCTGCAACTACACAACAAACAGCAACCGCACATGCTGGCGGCGAATATTCGCAACGCGCTTTCCGGTATCGTTGCCGGCAACGTCAAAGAAGAGGGGCTTCGCCTGGTGGAAAAAGGCGGTCCATTTCAGCTACAAGGGGAAAAAAACATTATGCAGCCACTGGCCGAATTGCTGCATTCCTTCGAAGAAATGCACCGCATGAAACGACCCGATAATAACTACAAGCCCTGTTATCAAATCCATTACTGAACAGACCAGCCTATCAACCTGTGGTCGCTGCCTATCGAATGTTAAACCACCGGATAAATCGTGTTAATGTTACCGGTCATCAACTGCTGGTATCACTATGCACACCGGACTTATTATCATCGGAGATGAAATTCTCTCTGGACGGCGGGTAGATAAACATTTGCCAAATCTGTCGACATTACTCGCCGAACGAGGCATGACCCTCGACTGGATGAAAATTATTGGCGATGACAAACAGCTTCTCGACGAAACCCTGCAGCAGTCTTTTGCGAGCAACGATCTGGTATTCTGCACTGGCGGCATCGGCATTACACCTGATGATCTGACTCGTGAAGCCGCTGCCCGGGCAGCTGGCGTACCATTAACCCGGCATGCCGATGGCGTTAAGCTGTTGGAGGTGCTGGCCAAAGAGCGCAATATCACTTTAACCGAGGGGCAATACCAGTTGGTAGATTTTCCCCAAAACGCAGAATTAATCCCCAATTCGGTAAACGGTGTTCCCGGTTTCAGTGTCAATAATCACCACTTTATGCCCGGCTTTCCCGATATGGCACGAACCATGATGGAATGGGTGCTGGATCACCGTTATCCGCACTTGCACAGCAGCAGATACCGGGAGTACTCACTGCTGGTAAGGGGTGTTTACGAGCATCTGCTTATTCCGGTAATGGATAAAATTATCGAAAAACATGCAACGGTCAAAGTATTCTGCCTGCCGGGAATGGATATGGATCAGCCCCGCAATGAAGTCGGCGTTAAAGGCGTTATGCCTGATGTTCTCAGCGCTTTTGAGTTGCTGAAAAGCCAGCTCGCTATGCACAACTATCGGTGGGAACCATTAAATTAAGCCGCAAATTATCGCTTGCCTGATTATGGAAGGCTGTTTATTCTTGATCGTGGCAAAACAGACCGTTTGCCTTCTGCCCGATTCGGGAACCAGGCTGGCCCACAAGTAAATATAATCAATAAACAGATGCTCAAGCCATTGCGTTAGCGCAGGAGTATTGAATTTTGACATCGCCATCACCCGACGAAGTATCACCACAACCCTTTGACCAAAAAGGTATTGTGGTCTCATTGCTTAACCGGACCAAAAAAACCATCCAAGCTTCTCGTGAGTTTTCCTCGGGTTTTAGCGGCATCTATGTATCGGCAGCAAAAATTTCTGTCCTGTTAAACCATCGTGAACACATTACAGAAGCAGAGCTTCACGATGTGTTGTCAGAACTGTTTGACACACTGACGACACACCCGGCGATGAGCACAGTAAGAGACTTCACGAGCCAAATGCGTGAATGGAATGTGCTCCCGAATGAACAGTCAACCGAACAACTTATTCGCTCGGTAATAAACCGGGTATCGAAAGCCAGCAATGGTCTGGTACCAGATGCCATTGTCGACGAGTTCTGGCAGTTCTTTAATGAGCTGGCCGACGAGCCGGAGCTCAACGGCATTGGCGAAATCGGTATCGATATCGCCAGAATTATCGTTGAAGCCTATGAACCACTGCTGGTGAAAATCATTAACCAGCTGAAAGATATTCGCAGCTCAAGAACCGATCAACTCGGCCAGGTGCTCAGTAATGTCCGGGAAGTCCGACAGGATCTGATAATCTTCAGACGACAAATCCGCGCATTGCGGCACATCCGCAAGTTCCTTGATGTTGACCCTGAAGATTACCAGCAACAAGCTGTTGTTATTGCTGATATGGTCCGAGAATTCGGCCCATTCTTTATTAAAATGGCTCAGGTTGCCGCCGCAAACTCTGACCTTCTACCGGATGAAATCTCAGCAGCACTGGCGGTATTTCAGGAAGATGTCGACCCTATGTCGGCAGAGGAAGTGGAAAGCGCGATAAGAGAGTGCTTCGGCGAACCCTCTCATAAGCGGTACTTCAATTTTGATGCCAGCAAACCATTAAAATCCGGTTCCATTGCTTCCGTTTACGTGGCTCATCGCGTACTCAATCCGGCATCCAGGCATAAATTGCTGACCCCGGTGGTTGTTAAAGTAGGACGACACAACCTGGAGCGTGAGTTTCTGATTGGCAAAACCGTCATCAAGGTGGCTATTTTAACCAGTCAGTATTGGGCACCTCATGGCAAGCTGGCGCCGTTTCTCAAATCCTGGCTGGATCAGACCGACATCTTCGTTGAAGGCTTTAATGAAGAGCTGGACTTTGAACAGGAAGCCCTGAATCAATCCAAATTTGCTGAACGGGCGAAATTTTCCAGCGGCTGGAGCGTGCCGAAAGTCTACAGTGCACAGCACCGTATTATCGAAATGGAACTTATCGACAACTCAACCGGCTTGAACAAGGCTTTTGCTCAATTATCCGGAAAAGAATCCCGGCGCACCCGACGCAAGGTCGCCAGGGCCTACCTGAGAGCCCTGCTGACCCACAGTCTGATTCATCAGGAGTTTCACGGCGATTTGCACCAGGGCAATATACTGGTGAACAAACAGGCTAATCTGTATTTCATCGACTGGGGTAACTCCGTCGATCTGTCCGAACTGTGGCTACCAGCTGTGAGATATCTCTTGGCCGTTTTTTTGGGTGATGCTAAAGGTGTTACAAAGCAGATCATCGCTATGGCTGCCAACCAGGAATTTGCCGCAGAGAAACACCGCGATATAGAGAACGTTGTAGAAAAATCCTTTGCCGATGCCAACATCAGGCCGCCAGGCCCGGCATTTCTGTTCAACCTGATACAGGAGGGAGAGGAAGGCTGGAAAAAGCGTATTGAACAAGCTATGAACCTGACAACTGCCATTACCCGGCAAGGCATCACTATTCAGGGCAGTTACATGCACCTTGGTCGATCTCTTTCCGCCATGACAGGTTCATACATGAGCCTTTACAAAGGACTTTCGCGACAAGACATGTTGATGGATGCCATTGCAGTAAGTGCCACTTTCCCGGCCCTGACCTCATACAGCTATTTGTGGGGTATTATCAGAACACGGTCCTTGAAAGTTCCGTTATAGTAACGCAACCTGACCATATTCACCCATCACATATCCACCCATTAATGGACGTATCAATCTCACCAAGGAATCATCAGATGACGAAGCTCCCCAATCAATTGTTTGCTCTGCTCCTGTGCCTTAGCGCAACTGTCAGCACCTATGCCGATGACCACCATCCCGAGACGCCTCATTTCAAAGTCACCACCATCAACCAGAATATCCATTTCCTGCAAGGAAAAGGTGGCAATATTGCCGTACTCACAGGTGATGATGGCATTGTCATGATCGACAACGACTATAAAGAAATGGCACCGCCCCTCGAAAAGGCACTGCAACAGTTTGGCGGAGCAGCTTCACTATCTTTTATTATCAACACCCACTGGCATGGCGACCACACCGGGGGCAATCTTGTGTTCGGCGAACACGCACATATTGTGGCTCACGAAAATGTTCGCAAACGGCTGTCCAGCTCTCAGAAAGTGCCTTTTTTCAATATGATCACAGAGCCACAACCCGAACAGGCATTGCCGAATCTGAGCTATTTGAGCACCATGAACCTGTATCTCAATGGTGAACATATTCAGTTGCGACATTACGGCGTTGGCCACACCGACGGTGACTCCGTTGTCTTTTTCAAACATGCCAACGTTGTGCATATGGGGGATCTGTTCTTCAACGGGTTTTTCCCTTTTGTCGATGTGGACAATGCGGGCAATGTCCTGTCTGTCGCAAACTCCATTGCGCAGATTCTGCCTCTGTTGAACGACAAAACAGTGGTCATCCCTGGCCACGGCCCAATCGGTAGCAAACAGGACTTAGTTGCCTTCCACGATATGTTACTGGGCACAACCGCTGAAGTACGCCAGATGAAAGCAAGCGGCGCGAGCCTTGAAGAAATGCAGGCAAAGGGCCTGTCGGAAAAGTGGAACGCGTGGACTGACGGTTTTCTCAATACCGATGCCTGGATCAAAATAGTGAACGCCAGCCTCTAACGATTTGAACAGCTCCGGGCCTGATGAGAGACGGGCCCGGCATTTTTTCCCAACATTTTTCCAGCCAGCAACCTGACTCATCAATAACAGCCTGCTAGAATCCCCGGCCTGTTTTTCAATATCACTCATCACCCGGCAGAAATCTTCTTGACTCAACTCAACCCCCAACAGAAAGCTGCCGTGAAGTACATCGATGGCCCCCTGCTGGTACTGGCTGGCGCTGGTAGTGGCAAAACCAGTGTTATCACTCGCAAGATAGCTTACCTGGTAGAGCAATGTGGCATCGAGCCACGGCATATTGCCGCGGTTACCTTTACCAATAAAGCCGCCCGCGAAATGAAAGCGCGAACCAGTAAATTGCTGACAGGGAAAGGCGCAAAAGGTCTGACTGTCTCCACATTCCACAACCTGGGGCTCAACATTATTCGCCGGGAAATCCGGCTGCTGGGCTTTAAACCCGGGTTCTCGATTTTTGACGGGGAAGATGCCAAAGCACTGTTAAAGGAATTAATGGTTCGCGGTTCCGACCTTGATACCGACCATCTGGATCGCGTGCAGCAACAGATCTCCCACTGGAAGAATGAACTCTGGTCCCCAGAAACCGCCCTGTCTCATGCTGAAAGCGGCGGAGAGCAGGCAATGGCCGTTGTCTACCAGCACTATGCCCGAGCGTTGCGGGCTTACAATGCTGTCGATTTTGATGACCTTATTTTAATACCTGTACAACTGTTCAGAGACAACCCCGACATTCTGAGAAAATGGCAACAGCGTATTCGCTATCTGCTGGTGGACGAATATCAGGATACCAACCTCGCCCAGTACGAACTGGTCAAACTGCTTACCGGCATCAGAGGCTCGCTCACCGTGGTGGGTGACGACGATCAGTCAATCTATGCCTGGCGCGGTGCCCGCCCGGAAAACCTGGAACAGTTACAGCGCGATTATCCCAACCTGAATGTCATCAAGTTGGAACAGAACTATCGCTCTACTGCCCGGATACTGCACTCAGCCAACCAGCTGATTGCCAACAACCCTCACGTATTTGATAAATCCCTGTGGAGCGAGCTGGGCCCTGGCGACCCCCTGCGGGTAATCCGTACAGCCAACGAAGAGGCCGAAACAGAACGGGTGGTGAATGAAATTCTCGATATGCGCCTGCGGCTGGGCTGCGGCTTCTGCGATTTTGCGGTGCTTTATCGAGGCAATCACCAGGCCAAACTGTTGGAAATCAAGTTGCAGGGACAAAATGTTCCCTACCACCTCAGCGGCGGTACTTCATTTTATGCGCGTACCGAGATCAAAGACATCATGGCCTACCTGCGGCTGCTGGTGAACCCCGACGACGACAACGCCCTGTTGCGTATCATCAACACACCACGGCGCCAGATCGGCACATCCACTCTTGAAAAACTGGGGGAATACGCCAAGGAAAGAGGTATTCCGCTGATGAGTGCTATCGACGAATACGGACTGAAAACCCAGCTACCCGCCCAGAATCACGAACGCTTACTGCGTTTCAAAAACTGGCTGACAAATGTGGAACGCAACTGTGTCGACGGCGACCCGATTGAAGCTATAAGGGAAATGATTGAGGACATGGATTATCTCGGCTGGCTACATCAGAACGCCAGCAGTGATGCAGTGGCAGAAAAGCGCATGGAAAATATCAACTTCCTGATTGCACAGCTGAAAAACACCCTGGAAAGAATCGAGGAAGATGGCACTTCAGCCAACCGTGAAACACCAATTGAGGACGCGATAGCCAAGCTGATTCTCAGAGACCTGCTGGATCGTCAGGAGGAAGAGTCTGCCGATGACAAGGTTCAGCTTATGACGCTGCACGCTGCGAAAGGACTCGAATTCCCCCACGTGTTCCTGATCGGCATGGAAGAAGACCTACTACCACACCGCAACAGCATAGAACAAAACACACTGGAAGAAGAGCGACGCCTGGCCTATGTGGGCATCACCCGCGCCCAGCGTTCACTGACAATGACAATGGCAGGCAAGCGCAAGCTGTTCGGAGAAATTATTGAAACCACCCCCAGTCGGTTTATTGATGAGCTACCACAACAGGACATCATCCTCGAAGGTTTTGGCACCCCGAACCCGGAGGTTGCGCAAGCTAAAGGACAGGCGTCCCTGTCGGCACTGAAGGAGCTGTTTGGGTAAAGGGTAAAAATGTTAGCTGCGAAATCACTTTTCGGAAAGCGTCGTTGCCCCAAACAGCTGATCAGCTAATACGCTGATTTTTGACACAGCTCCAACCACCGAACCAGACCCGCACCACGATATTTCTGGCGGTGCAAGATAAAATAGAAATAACGGTGTAAATCCCGGTTTTTCACCCTTAGCGGAACAAAGCGTCGGTGCGAGAAAGCATCGGTTAAAGCAATTCGGGATAAACAGCCGATACCCATCCCCGCTGCAACAGCACGTTTAATCGCTTCGGTATGCTGTAATTCCAGCAACACGTGAAGATCCGGCAAAAGACCGTGCATCGCCCGATCAAAGGATTGCCGGGTACCGGAGCCCTGCTCACGCAGAATCCAGCGCGCGTCCAGAAGATCCTGGTCCGAAAGCTGTTGGCGATTTGCGTAAGGGTGATCAGGCGCGCAAAAAACCACCAGTTCGTCTTCCTGCCAACGCACGACATCAAGCTCTGAATGATGGATCTCTCCTTCAATAAGCCCTACATCCAGCTCAAAGTTCAACACTTTGGCCGATATCTCTGCCGTGTTTGCAACATGCAAGGATACCTGCGGGGCCGGATCAGTGTCCATATACTGCGCCATCAGGTTGACAGCCAGATAGTTACCAATGGTAAGCGTTGCGCCCACTTTAAGAGGGCCACTTTGTGCGTGTTTCCCCAGCGATGATTCCAGCTCTTCAGCCCTCTCCAGCAATTCTTCTGCCTGGGGTTGCAGCATTCTGCCCAATTCATTGAGCTGCAGTTTTTTGCCAATGCGATCAAATAACTGGATATCAAACTGCTGTTCAAGATCCTTGAGCGCACTGCTGGCAGCCGATTGAGACATGGCCAGTTGTTCAGCCGCACGGCTGATATTGCCGGTATGGGCGGTGGTAAGAAAGACCTGAAGTTGGCGCAGGGTATATTTCATTATTGAAAAAACCGATAAGCAAAATAGATATAAGTCATTTTACAGGTATGCAACGATAAATCTATAGTGACCAGCATGAATTTGTTGAACCACTCAACCAGACAAAGGTAATCCCGAGATGAGCAATTTGAATCATGAAACTGTCACCGCTATTCACCACTGGACGGATACGCTATTCAGTTTCAAAACAACCCGGGACAGCGGATTCCGCTTTCGCAATGGTCATTTCACCATGCTGGGACTGGAAGACAACGGACGCCCTCTGCTGCGCGCCTATAGCATCGCCAGTGCGAACTACGAAGATGAACTGGAGTTCTACAGTATCAAGGTGCCAGACGGCCCACTGACATCAAAGTTACAAAATATCAAAGTGGGCGATCAGGTTCTGGTAGGCCGCAAGCCAACCGGCACATTGACTGTTGACGAACTTTTACCAGGCAAACATCTCTATCTGCTCAGTACGGGAACTGGCCTGGCGCCGTTTCTCAGTGTGATCAAAGATCCGGAAGTGTATGAGCACTTCGACAGGGTCATACTGGTTCACGGTTGCCGTTATGTCAATGAACTGGCATATCAGGACATTATCACCCGCCAGATAGCCAACAACGAGTATTTTGGTGAGTTGGCAGCAGAGAAACTGATCTACTACCCTACCGTCACTCGTGAACCTTTCCGCAATAACGGACGGATCACCGACTTAATGAAAACCGGCAAGCTGTTCAGGGATATTGGCTTACCCACACCAACCCTGAGTGATGACCGTTTTATGATCTGCGGCAGCCCCGCCATGTTGAAAGATGTCTGTCAGCTGCTTGACGAAAAAGATTTCCGTGAAACACGTGCAGGCAACCTGGGCCATTATGTAATTGAACGGGCTTTTGTTGAAAAGTAATGACCACAAGAGCAGGAATATGGCTGGTCGGACAGCCGTTTTCCTGCCCCCAGTAATCTGATTGGCGTATCCGGTTTTGATACCGGCTCCCCATAAAAAAACCGGGAGGCATTCAAACTGAATGTGAGCTGCTATCCTGCGCCAGAAGAAATGCCTGAAAAGCCGCTTTATCCATTGGCCTGGCTAAATAGAACCCCTGTATATAGTCGCAACCCATATCTCGTAAATAATCCAGCTGTTTTTCTGTTTCGACACCTTCCGCCACAACAGAAATACCCAGGGTTTTTGCCATTTGTATAATCACTTTCACCAGCGTTTCAGCCTGTGCGGATATACCCAGCTCAGCAATAAAACTTCTATCAATCTTCAACGTTTCCACCGGGTACTTGCGCAAATAATTTATCGCTGAATAGCCGGTGCCAAAATCATCGATCGAAAAATTAACACCTCCCCGTCTGAGAATCTCAAAGTTCTCAGTCACCGCCTTATTTCCCGTCATGAAGAGCGATTCGGTAATTTCGAACGTAATATCCCAGGCAGGTACACCGGATTCATTCAGTGATTCCAACAAGTTCTGCGTGTAGCCTGGCGAATAAAACTCCTGCGGAGAGCGATTAATCGAAAAGTTCAGTTCATGCCCTTGCTTTTTCAGATCGTTATAACAGGAAAAAACATCTTTCGAGATGGACAAGCCCAAATCACAAATCAAACCGGATTGCTCGGCGATGGGGATAAACTGATCCGGTGGAATTATCCCTTTCTCGGGGTGATACCAACGGCACAAGGCTTCACAGCGCGTATATTGCTCCTTCCTCAGATCATAAATAGGCTGATAATGTACCTGGAACTCACCCTGAGCAATGCCCTGCTTGATTGCCTTGGTGAGTTCCAGATAACGACCGGCTTCATTGCGCATTGTCACATCGTAAAAAAACAGCGCATTGCGACCGGAGCGTTTACTTTCATACATAGCGCGATCGGCGTGCTGGATCAGTACCTCGGCATCGTCACCATCACCAGGATACACCGCCACACCAACGCTGGCCGTTATCGCCACATCGATCTCTGAAACTATCAAGCCATTACTGAAACCTTCCGTAATATAACTCACCCGTTTTTCGATATCGGCAGGATTTGTCACGTCCTTTAGCACGATAATGAACTCATCGCCCCCCAACCGACCCAAAACATCATAAGGCCGAATACGCGACCTTAACTTACTAATTCGAAATAAAGTAAGCGAACATTACCCGGAGATATAAGCCAAATCCGGATGGCCAAAAAACGATTTCAATAGTCGTGGCAATTTTTGCAAACGTCGAAGCTGCCGGTAAACAGTGCTCCGAAGTTGTTCTTTGCTGTTAATGATCTTTTTACCGACGTGATGGTATTTGATATAGCCCCAAACAGACTCGTCAGGATTCAGCTCCGGCGAGTACGGCGGCAGGAAGAACAACCTGAGCTTGCCGTCGAGACTCTCAACATAGTCTCGAACCCGACGAGCATGATGAACCGGGTGGTTATCGAGGATCAGGAAAACCGGCTTGTCAACGTCTTGCACCAGAGCCTTGAGGAAACCAAGAAACGCATCGGTGTTCATGTTGCCCTGAATGGTCTTAAAGCGAAGCTCGCCGCGAGGCGAGATGGCCGAGATCAGATTGATGCTGAAGCGACTGCCCGTATTACGGATGATCGGAGTTTCACCCCTGGGTGCCCAGGTGGTGCCACTGTGATAATCAGACCGAATGCTGGCTTCATCGCCGAAATAGATGGTGGCGCCGACTTTTTTTGCTTCCTTGCGAATTTCCGGGTAGGTCTCTTCTTTCCATTGTTTCACGGCCTCTGGCTTTTGCTGGTAGGCCCGATGCAGGGGTTTCTGAGGCGTCAGCCCCAGGTTTCGAAGCAGACGACCGACCGAGACATCGCTTAACCGGACGTTGAACTTTTGCCGGATGAGCTCACGCACTCGGCCCCGAGTCCACAGGGCAAAATCAAACTTCAACTGGTCCGGCGTAAAGGTCGTTATCCAGATATACAGCTCCCGGATCTGAGCACCGCTCAGTTTCTTGGGACGACCGGAAATCTGCTTGGCCTTGAGCGCGTCAAAGCCACCCTCGCGGTAGGCAGCCAGCCATTCATAGATTCGTGCTCGGCTCATCCCCAGCGCTTTGATGACGACTTCTGGACTCTCGCCATCCATGACCCGTTGAACGGCGCGAACGCGAATGGCTTCTAATGTTTTGTGATCAAGTTTACGACCGTCATCGTGGCGCATGTGTGTAAATATCCGATAAGCTTGGCGAACGGAGCCTACATTATAAATGATGTTCGCTTACTTTCGAACCCATTAGTATCAGCGATTTCGACAAGAACCTTGTCACCCATGGCGTGACCAAGACCGTCGTTGACTTCCTTAAAGTGGTCAAGGTCAATAAATAGGACAGAAAAACCCTGATCATTACGCTCACACTCGTCTATCAGGTGGCTAATATACTTGTTCAGCTGAAAGCGGCTGGTAAGCTGCGTCAGTGGATCAATCGTCGCCAATTCCTCAAGCCTTCGCAGATAGGCAACTCTCTCTATCACTTGTTTGCGCACAAAATACACAATAAAGCTGGCTAACAGGCAGATTGCCAGGGCAATAACCCAATAGGCGATCAATACCGGCATCGGGGCATGCCAGCCCAGCTTTGGCGCAATCGCTAATTGCCATTCACCACCCGGAACCTGTATATCAAAAATGTGTGCAGGTTGATCAAACAGCACATCCTTGCCCATAAAGGTTGCACCCAAGGCACCCAACCCGTCTTGCCCCCTCATAGCCAGGTCATACTTGGCGGTTAAAGAGTAGAAACCGGAATCAGCAAGCAACTCTTCGAAATTGATGACAATAGCGACCAATCCCCAAAGATCGCTTGATGCCAGATGAATGGGAACCCGTGCAACCAGCTGCTCCCCCCCTCCCTGTACCAGCTCAACGGGGCCGGCAAGTATAATTTCACCGGAATTTACTGCTCGCAACGCGGCTTGTTTCTGACGCAAATTTTTTCGGTAATCCAACCCCAGTGCCGCTTCATTGCCTGCCAGGGGGTAAACTGCCGAAATGATCAGGTCAGGAGCCAATGCCACATGGCGTATATTTAATTCAGGATCGATCAGACGCTCGGCCAGTGCAGCCAAATCATCCTGTGACAAACCGCCCAACGCCGAGATATGAGCATCAAAACCACGCCCGACAGCAATATTGGCGTCGATTTTTCCTTCCAGCTTGGCAACCAGTGCATTGGCTCGGTAGCTGGTTTCTTCAATAATTGAATGCTCGTAACGATGAATCAGATAATTAACCAGCATGGTTGCCGGAATAAGTAACACACAAAAAGTAATGGCCGAGACCAAAAGCGGCGCTGAAAGTTTCCCCTGTTGACTGAATACGTTATCGCTAGCCATTACTAAACCGCTAATTGATAAAAAAGCCGGAACAGCACGCGCAGGTTTTTGCTGTTTTTATTGTCATAAACGACATGCTATACCAGAGTCTGACGCGGGAACACCCTTTTACAATCGATACGGGAAATTTGTGACAAAGGAAACAGGATTGGATTAACGACGCAGAGTATCAGAAAAAAACCGTATACTAGGTTAAATTTTTTTGAAGGGTAGACAGTCAAGTAAAACTCATTGTTATCCCGCAGTGACCTTCCCTGCTCTGCTGCATAAAAAAACCGCGCGCCTTCTCAGGCGCGCGGTTGCGATGTTATCAAAAAAGAATTACTTGCTGTTTTCCAGCATATAGTCAACAGCCGCGCTGATTTCATCACCGGAACAGTCCATGCACAGCCCCTTTGGAGGCATGCCGCGAATACCGTTGATGGCATTGCTATAAAGGGCATCAACACCCTGGGCAAGCCTGCCAGACCAGTCCGAAGAGGAACCCATTTTGGGGGCACCAGCTGCGCCGGAAGCATGACAGGTAAAGCACTTGGTATCATACACCTGTTGTCCGCTACGAGGCTCACTGCTTGAGGCTGCTGGCGCGACAGAAGCAACTTCACCTTCCAGGGCAACTTCTCCAGCAGGAGACAGACGCTCAGCAACTTCCTGTTCCTGCTTGGTAGTCAGTTTGAGTTCTTCTGTGTCTGAACCACAACCAATCAACGTGGCAGCGAGGGCCAAAGCAGAAAGGGCGGCAACCATATTCTTAAGTGGACGCATACTTGTCTCCAAAACTTGATAGGTACGTTCCTGTGACTTTATATTCATTCCCAGGAATTTTCGCGCCCATTATAACGACTCCGGCAAACAACGGAAACGAGTACACCGGACTTTTACCCTCATTATCAGGAATAAATTAATGGGCAAACAGGGATTTTGACAGCGCGATTCTGGCATGCTTGTTCATGCTCGGTTGCAATTGTTTATCAACCATTTCCAGCCTTCTCCGCAACCCCGCCTGGTTAGCTATCTGAATGGCAAGACCGGGGCGGGCATTCAACTCCAGTATAACCGGCCCGCGATTGCGATCCAGCACAAGGTCTGCACCAAAATAACCCAGCCCAGTCATTTCGTAACAACCCGAAGCAAGCTCAAGGATCGTTTCCCAGTGAGGAATACTGAGGTGCTCAAAAGAGTAACCTGTATCAGGATGACGGCTGACTCGCCGCTCATTCTGCACAGCATAGCGACTACAGCCCGTGACAATGTCCAGCCCTACACCGACCGCTCCCTGGTGAAGATTTGCCTTACCATCAGAGGCGTGTGTTGAACAGCGTAGCATCGCCATCACGGGCACACCGGTGTACACAATCACCCGAATATCCGGAACGCCCTCATAACTGTAATTAACCAGATACTCATCGAAATCAATCAGCGCTTCTATCATCACTGTATCCGGACGTCCACCCAGACTGTAGAGCCCGCTGAGAATATTCGAAACGTGGCGTTTGATCTCTGAAAAACTCAGCACACCGCCAGTCGATTTAATGAACTCTTCACCGCGTCGCGCAGCAATCACCAGAATGCCTTTGCCACCACTGCCTTGAACAGGCTTAATAACAAAGCTTTCCAAGCCGTCCAGCAATTGTAATAAGTCGCGAATCTGATATTGGAAACTGACCACACCATATAACTCCGGCACCGCCATGCCGTGCTCCTGGGCAACATGTTTGGTCTTCAGCTTATTATCAACCAGCGGAAACCGGCTGCGAGGGTTGCAACGGGCAATATAATTTACATTGCGACGGTTCATACCCAGCACACCGAGTTCACGCAATTTTTTTGGCGAAATAAACTTCATTACGGGCGAGGGGCACTTTTTTGTTCCGCGGCTGCATCATTGAGATACCGAAAACGGTAAAGCTCGAACAAACGATAACCACTGTATTTACCCAGTATCAGAACCACACCAAGCACCGACAAAAGAAGCTCCGGAAAGTTAAACGTGAGGTGTTCAACCAGGCGGCTGGTCATCACCAGAAATGCCAGCACAGCTGCAAAAAGACTGCCGCCACCCTGAATTAGTACCTCATGTCCGCCTTCCTCTTCCCATAAAATGGACATGCGCTCAATTGTCCAGGCCAGAATAATGGTCGGGAAAAAGGTGACAGACAAGGCCTGATCAAGTCCCAGTTTGTAGCTGACAACACTGAGTACTGCCATCAGTAGAATGACCATGATGACTACTGCCGTCACTCTGGCCACCAGCAACAAGTTAAGGTGACTGAGATAATTACGCAGCCACAATCCGACACCAACCACGCAGAGAAAAATCGCCAGCCCGACGGCGAGCGTCGTCTGCATAAAGGCCAATGCAATCAGGATTGGCATAAAGGTACCAGACGTGCGGATACCGATTAATACCCGAAGCAGAACAATCACCACCGCACCAACCGGAATCAGCAGAATGCCTTTGAACATTCCCTGCTGTTCGACAGGCAGGGAGTAGATAGAAAAATCCACCAGCGGTTGCCCTTCAAACTCATTTTCCATTAACACGACTGTCTTTGCTGGCAAGGTATTTTTGACCAGTGCAAATTCAATTTTGGAGCGCCGCCCTCCCTCTACATCCAGAATCGAGTCACCACCACGCTGCCAGATAAAAAAATTCTCTGGGATTCCCTGTATTCCCGTGGCCGGGTCAAACACTAGCCACTCATTGCCGGTGTATATTTCAACCAGCTCAGCCAGTGATTGGCGACGACGGCCGTCTTCAAGAAAAACACCCCGAATACGCTGGGCCGGTATCCCGGCCGTTGCCAGTGCATCCAGTATCAACACCACCCTGGCGCGACTCTCGGAAAGTTTCTGTTTTTGAAGCATGTCACCAGCCAGCAAAAAAGCTGCATCCTGATCCAGCTGTTCCCGCAAAAGCAATTGCAGCAAACTCGCAGTAAACTCGATAGCACCGGATGTTTCCTCCTTGAGCCTGTTAACAACTCTCTCCATCGCTGCACTCTGGTCTGCTTCAAGGTAAGGAGGATTAACTTCCGATACCAACTGCGGGGGCAGGTCGGCATCATCACGTTGGTATATCTGCGCCTTGTAATACAAAATTGCCGATTTTTCCAGACTCGGTCTCTCCCAACGCGCACGCCGTCGTGAATTGTCGCCCTCAACAAAGAAACTGAACCCGGATGATGCGAAATGCTCATCGAGAACGCCCCAGCCAACACCTTCCTCTGGCAACGCTAACGACACATTAACCGGACCACCAGAGGGTGCGAAACTGACTTTCGATTCAACCGTCCACACATCTCTGGACTCCCCCGGCAATAGAGGAAAATCCATGACAAAAGCTTTGTAAAGCGCAAACGACCAACCGGCGGCAAAAAGAAAACCGGCTATCAGATAAACCTGAAAACGGGAAGCAGATATTGACATGTCTATTGCTCTTGAGTGGCAACTTCAGCAGGTGCTGTAGCTGGTATATTGCCTTTAAGTATATACCTGCGACTAACATCCACGACAGCGGTATCCGTCAAAAAGTTACGACCTATCAGCACCGGATATTTCAGATCACTGCGATCTGCCAGCGTGACTTCAACCCTCTCATTGATGTCACCCATTCGCAGCCGCATTTCGACGACGTAACGCCTTTCACGCATGCCTTCATGCTGCTTGATAGCCACCTTGCGAACCAGAGGGCGCTCCAAAACAAATGGCTGACTGTCTTTTTCTCCCTGCACAGAAAAACGCACCCATCTGTTACCTTCCCGCTCAAACAGAACTATATCGCTGGCATGAATGGAGGATGACTCAGCGCCCGTATCAATCCGGGCCCGGAACTTCAGATTATGTTCAACCAGAGTGACCATTTCCACAGCACCAACAACCGGTAAATCACCACTTTTCATCGCTTTCGGCGGGGGCTTGACGATTGGCCTGACTGGTAATTTTGGACAAACAATCGTGGTAGAACATACTTCGCACACTGGCACAGGCGGACAGCTCTCAACTTCCGCGATCGGATGAACAACAGTCTCGATCTCGGGCTGTTTTTCGGGCTGAGATTGTGGTTGCGGTTGTGGTTCAACCACAGCGCACCCCCATAACAATGCCACCAGACTAACAATAACTACATGCTGCCACAAAACCGTAACCCCTTTTATTTCACAAGACTGGCAGTATAACTGTAAAGCCGCGGTGTGCTAACCCAGCAAAGCCAGAAGACTACATGATGATCGCCCGGATGGAATAGACTAAACAGTCCTCAGGCTATATGATTGCGCCCCTTAAAGCACCCGTAGCTCAGCTGGATAGAGTACCGCCCTCCGAAGGCGGTGGTCACAGGTTCAAATCCTGTCGGGTGCGCCAGACACAAACAGCCCCGCCTTAAGCGGGGGTTTTTGTGGCTGGACCACCGGCGGCTAAATGAGCACCTAGAGGTTCGAGCCGAGCACGCATTGCGTGCGAGACAACATCGCCGTCAGGCGATGACCCGAAGGGCGAACTACAACGCAGTGAGTCATCCTGTCGGGTGCGTCAGACACAAACAGCCCCGCCCTAGCGGGGTTTTCTGTGACGGGACCATCAGCGGAGACTAAAGGCGTACGTGATGGAAGCTATCAGAGGCATATACTGATCCTGACGCTGGATTATCCTTTCTCATTAACTTATTCTCTCCAAATGATATTCAGAAAAAATATGAGGCGTGCCATGCACAAACTTCTTCGGATTATTCCATTACTTTCCTTATTTGCCCTGATTGGCTGTGACGAACAAAGGCCAGAACCAAACCCTGCGGTCCTCGCGGGCGAAGCGATTTTTATGGATAACTGTTCAAGATGCCACCCGCGTACAGGACGTGGTGACTACCTGAAGAAGATTCCGGTTTCCCTGTTGATTATGAAGTCAGAGCACGAACTGAAAGCCTGGATACGTGGCAGCGAGAAGCATCGGGAAATGCCTAACTTTGATAATCTGAGCGAAGATGAGCTGGCGGCATTAGCAAGCTATTTGCACAACGAAATCTCTAAATAGTACCTGCCGTATTGAGCAGAAACCGCCAGTGGAAATAAAAGCTGGCGGTTTCTGAGGCCTTGGAATCGGGGCAGCTATCACGATCTGAAATCAGATCAACGTTAAACCTGCTCAATTTCCGTTAACACACCACAAAAATCTTTGGGGTGTAAAAACAGCACTGGTTTCCCGTGCGCGCCGATTTTAGGCTCGCCATCACCCAATACCCGGGCGCCTTCAGCAATCAGCTGATCGCGAGCAGCAATAATATCGTCCACCTCGTAGCACAAATGATGTACGGCACCACTACTGTTCCGCTGAAGGAATCCAGCAATCGGGGAGTTTTCCCCTAGCGGCAGTAACAGTTCAAGCTTGGTGTTGGGAAGTTCAACAAAGACTGTGGTTACACCGTGATCAGGCAAATCGATCGGCGCCGAGACTTTCGCTCCCAGAGTGTCGCGATAATTCTTTACTGCGGCATCAAGATCCGGAACAGCAATGGCCACATGGTTTAATCGTCCTATCATCATCATTCCTGTTAACAGTTTTCAGTCTGATTGTTTGAATGCATTAATAAGTTTCTGAGCAGCAACAGTGGGAGGCAATCTACCCGCAGTGACATCCGCTTCAAGCTGCGCCACCAGCGCTTTCACCTGACGGTGTTCTTTTAGATCTGTTAACAAGCAGTCAGCAGTTTCACTCCACATCCAGGCACGGGATTGCGCAGCACGACGGCTGTCGATTTCACCTGCGGCACTCAGGGCTTGCCGGTATTCTTCCACGGTATCCCATATCTCGCCTATACCCTCTTCCCGCAGGGCCGAGCAAGCTAACACCCGCGCCTTCCAGTTTTTACTCCGGGGATGCAGAAAATGCAGTGCCATCGCATAATCGGACACCGTTCGATTGGCAGCGGCCTGCTGATCCCCATCCGATTTATTCACCAGGATCAGATCTGCCAGCTCCATAATACCGCGCTTGATACCCTGCAATTCATCGCCACCGCCAGGCAGCAATAACAACAGAAACATATCGGTCATCTCAGCCACAGCCGTTTCAGACTGACCGACACCCACTGTTTCAACAATCACCACGTCGAAACCCGCTGCTTCACAAAGCAACAGTGTTTCGCGGGTGCGACGGGTCACCCCCCCCAGCGTTTTACCCGCAGGGGATGGCCGGATAAAGGCATCAGGATTGCGACTGAGCAATTCCATTCGCGTCTTGTCCCCAAGAATAGAGCCACCGCTCAATGCAGATGTAGGGTCAACGGCTAGTACAGCCACCTTGTGACCCTGAGCTATAACATGATTACCAAACGTTTCGATAAAGGTGGACTTGCCAACGCCGGGCACGCCGGAAATGCCAAGACGAATTGAATGGCCGGTATCCGGCATCAGCGTCTCAAGCAATTCCGTTGCTTGACTGCGGTGATCAACCCGGGTGGACTCAACCAGTGTAATCCCCTTGGCAAGCGCCCTGCGGTCGCCGCTTCTTATTTGTCTGGCAAGATCAATAATATCCATAATCCTGATGCCAAGTGGCCAACCGGGTTACTCAAACTCGATAATGGGCTGATCCACAACCAGTGAATCACCTACTTCTGCAGAAATTTTCAGTACAACACCATCCTGGAGTGCACGTAAGCTGTTTTCCATTTTCATGGCTTCCACTACAGCCAACTCCTCACCCTGTTTCACTTCATCACCTTCTGCAACCGCCAGGGAAACCAGTAAACCGGGCATTGGCGACAACAGGAATCGTGACATGTCCGGCGGCTCTTTGTGGAGCATGTAGTTGTTCATTTCAGCAGTTTTCGGGGTTACCACAAGCGCACGTTTTTCTGCGCCCCGGTGGAAAAGTACAAGTTCGGAGCCGGAACGATCCACCTGAACACAAATATTTTCACCATTAATACAGGCCTTGAACAATGGCCCACCAAGCTGCCACTGAGTATCGATTCGATAACCGGTACCATCCAGTTCAGCATTAAAACCGGTTTCGTCCCGGGTAATGGTAACCGCCATATGCTGACCATCAATAATCACGACCCAATCTTCAGGTGGCCGATAGCTATGACCTGGCATCTGGCCGCTCTGCATCGCACTTCGATCACGAAGCTTTTTGTTAACAGCCGCAGCGACCAGGGCGGTAATGGCAGGCTCATCCTGCGGCACCAGATCAGCACTGAACCCGTCCGGGTATTCCTCAGCAATGAAATTGGTCGTGAGGTTACCGGCCACAAACCGGGGATGGACCATCAGCGCATTCAGAAAGCTGATATTGTGATTAACACCGCGAATATAGTATCCATCCAAAGCATCTACCATGCGCGCAGTAGCCTGTTCGCGAGTCTCACCGTAAGTGATGAGCTTGGCGATCATGGGATCGTAATACATGGATACTTCACCACCCTCATAAACGCCGGTATCGACACGAACACCTTCGCCTTCAGGGGCGATGTATTTCAACAGCCGCCCGGTGGAGGGCATAAAATTACGGAACGGATCTTCAGCATAGACGCGCGTTTCAATAGCCCACCCGGTTAGCGTGACCTGATCCTGAGTGAGAGGCAGCTTTTCACCTGCCGCGACATTAATCATTAATTCAACCAGATCCTGGCCGGTTACCAGTTCCGTCACCGGATGCTCAACCTGCAATCGCGTATTCATTTCCAGAAAGTAGAAATTCATCTGTGCATCGGCAATAAACTCCACTGTACCGGCTGATTTGTAGTCCACTGCTTTAGCCAGTGCTACGGCCTGTTCACCCATCTTTCGGCGCACATCTTCTGTCAGAAACGGTGAGGGTGCCTCTTCAATAACTTTCTGATGGCGGCGCTGAATGGAGCACTCACGCTCACCCAGATAAATGACATTGCCGTGGCTGTCGGCCACCACCTGAATTTCAATATGGCGGGGTTCCTGAATGAATTTTTCAATAAACACCCGATCATCACCAAAACTGGAACGAGCCTCGTTGGTTGCGCGCTCAAAACCCTCGCGGCATTCTTCTGCATTCCAGGCCACACGCATACCTTTGCCACCACCACCTGCGGAGGCTTTCAGCATCACCGGATAACCAATGTCCTCACAAATATCCAGGGCCTGCTCAACATCCTTAACCACATCGGTATAACCGGGAATGGTATTCACACCCGCTTTCTCGGCAATCAGCTTGGAGGTGATTTTATCACCCATGGATTCAATCGCTTTAACTCCGGGGCCAATAAAAGTAATACCGGCCGCATCCAGCGCCTCGCAAAACAGCTTGTTCTCGGAAAGGAAACCGTAACCCGGGTGAACGGCGTCAGCGCCGGTCTGTTTACAGGCGTCAATAATTTTCTCGATGACCAGATAGCTTTCTGAGGAAGCAGCCGGACCAATGTGGACAGCCTCATCAGCCATTTGCACGTGCAGTGCATCACGATCAGCACTCGAATAAACGGCAACTGTTCCTATTCCCATGGCTCTGGCCGTTTTAAACACCCGGCAAGCGATCTCTCCCCTGTTTGCAACTAGTATCTTCTTGAACATAACCGTCTCTTTTTAATTTTTTGAATTTCCAACGCTCGACAACAATGGCGGCAACCGCGTCAGTGATGATGGCCCCACCAAGTTTGATTTATAAAGGTATGTTGCCGTGTTTACGCCAGGGGTTTTCCAGCTGTTTGCCTTTCAGCATCGCCAGTGAACGGCAAATTCGTTTGCGTGTGCTGTGCGGCATAATCACGTCGTCAATATAACCCCGTTTCCCTGCGATGAAGGGATTGGCAAACTTGAGCCGATATTCCTCGGTTCTGGCCGCGATCTTGGCATCATCACCGATGTCCTGCCTGAAAATAATTTCCACCGCACCCTTAGGCCCCATGACGGCAATTTCGGCAGTCGGCCAAGCAAAGTTAACATCCCCGCGCAAGTGCTTGGAGGACATCACATCGTAAGCACCACCATAAGCCTTGCGAGTAATCAGCGTGACTTTTGGCACCGTACACTCGGCATAAGCATAAAGCAGCTTGGCACCATGCTTTATAATTCCACCATATTCCTGGCTGGTGCCGGGCATAAAACCAGGCACATCAACCAGGGTTAATACGGGAATATTGAAAGCATCGCAGAAACGTACAAAACGGGCAGCTTTACGCGAAGCATCAATGTCCAAGCAACCCGCCAGCACCATCGGCTGGTTAGCAACGACCCCAACCGTTGAGCCTTCCATACGCACAAAACCGATCACAATATTTTTCGCGTAATCTGGCTGAATTTCAAAAAAATCGCCCTCATCGGCAATCTTCACTATTAGCTCTTTCATGTCGTACGGTTTGTTGGGATCGTTAGGAATCAGTGTATCCAGTGACAGCTCGGTACGGTTTGCGGGGTCTTCGGTTGGCCAGACCGGTGGTGACTCCTGATTATTGGCTGGCAGGAACCCCATGAACCGGCGTAACTTCAACAGAGCATCCACATCATTTTCAAACGCCATGTCAGCCACACCAGACTTACTGGCGTGAGTCAGGGCCCCGCCCAGCTCCTCTGATGTCACCTCCTCGTGTGTGACCGTTTTCACAACATCCGGCCCGGTAACAAACATGTAGGAGCTGTCTTTCACCATAAAAATAAAATCGGTAATGGCTGGCGAATAAACCGCTCCGCCCGCACAAGGCCCCATAACCATAGAAATTTGGGGTACAACACCTGAAGCCAGTACATTTTGCTGAAAAACATCTGCGTAACCGCCCAGTGATGCCACACCTTCCTGAATACGGGCCCCTCCGGAATCATTCAAACCAATTATCGGCGCACCCATCTTCATGGCCTGCTCCATCAGTTTGCAGATTTTTTCAGCATGCGCCTCCGACAACGACCCGCCAAACACGGTGAAATCCTGACTATAGATAAAGACAAGACGACCATTAATGGTGCCATAACCGATCACCACACCATCGCCAGGAACGGTGGTTTTTTCCATACCGAAGTCTGTGCAACGGTGTTCCACAAACATGTCCCACTCTTCAAATGACTCGGGGTCCAGTAACAATTCGATCCGCTCCCGAGCGGTCAGCTTGCCTTTACTGTGCTGTGAATCAATCCGCTTCTGACCGCCACCCAGGCGGGCCTCATTACGCTTGGCTTCCAGCTGTTCAATAATCTCGTGCATTACCGGCTCCTAGTTCTGACCCATTCATTTTTTGTTATCTACGCACAAATTTCAGCGACACACACCGATCTCAGTTATTGCCACCGATCAGCTTCAATACTTCGCTTGCAGCTTTGGGAATATTGGTGCCCGGCCCATAAACAGCGGCAACTCCGGCAGCGTAAAGCTCGTTATAATCCTGTGGAGGAATCACACCGCCACAGACAACCATGATGTCTTCAGCCCCGGCTGCTTTCAGCTCGCTGATTAACTGGGGCACCAGGGTTTTATGACCCGCTGCCTGCGAAGAAACCCCCACCACATGAACATCGTTCTCTACCGCCATGCGAGCTGCTTCCTGTGGTGTCTGAAACATCGGGCTGATATCCACATCAAAACCAATATCGGCAAAAGCGGTCGCAATCACTTTAGCGCCGCGGTCATGACCATCCTGCCCCATTTTTGCCACCAGCATCCGTGGGCGCCGCCCGTGAGATTGAGCGAAAGCCTCCACATCGTTCTGGATCGCCTTAAACGCTTCATCCCCTTCATAAGCAGAGCCGTATACGCCACTGATAGAGCGCTGCTCCGCCTTGTGCCGCCCCCACTCCTTCTCAAGAGCATCAGAAATCTCACCCACACTGGCGCGGGCACGGGCCGCATCAACAGCAAGGGCAAGCAAATTACCCTCGCCGGAGCGCGCTGCCTCCGAAAGCTTATCCAATGCCAACTGACAGACCTCACTGTCGCGCTCGGCACGCAGCTTTTGCAATCGAGCAATCTGCGAAACTCGTACAGCACTGTTATCAATATTGAGAATTTCCACTTCCGGCTCTTCTGCCAACTGGTATTTGTTGACGCCGACAATCACCTCTTCACCCCGGTCAATCGCAGCCTGACGCAATGCCGCCGCCTGTTCGATTCTCAGTTTTGGCATACCGGATTCAACGGCCTTGGTCATACCGCCCATTTCTTCAACTTCTTCGATCAGTACCATTGCCTCTTTAACAAGCTGATCAGTCAGTGATTCAACATAGTAGGAGCCTGCCAGAGGGTCCACTACCTTGGTAATACCGGTTTCTTCCTGGATCACCAGCTGGGTGTTCCGGGCAATGCGTGCCGAGAAATCGGTAGGCAGCGCCAGTGCTTCGTCCAGCGCATTGGTGTGCAGTGACTGTGTACCACCGAGCACTGCTGACATGGCTTCAATGGTGGTTCGCATCACATTGTTATAAGGGTCTTTACTGGTAAGACTGACACCTGATGTCTGGCAGTGTGTGCGCAACATCAATGATTTGTCATCCTGGGGGTTAAACTTCTCTTTCATCAGCGTCGCCCACAGAATGCGTGCAGCGCGCAGCTTGGCAATCTCCATAAAAAAGTTCATACCAATCGCAAAAAAGAATGACAATCTAGGCGCAAACTTGTCTACATCCAGCCCACTGTCAATGGCCGTGCGGACGTATTCGATACCATCGGCAATCGTGTACGCCAGTTCCTGAACATTCGTGGCACCCGCCTCCTGCATATGGTAGCCGGAAATGGAAATGGAGTTGAACTTGGGCATATTTTCGGCGGTGTAACCGATAATGTCAGACACAATCCGCATGGATGGCGCTGGCGGGTAAATATAGGTATTTCGCACCATGAACTCTTTCAGGATATCGTTCTGAAGCGTGCCAGCCAGTTTGTCTGGCGTCACGCCCTGCTCTTCAGCAGCGACAATGTAATTGGCCATAACCGGCAATACCGCACCGTTCATCGTCATGGATACAGACACGTTATCTAACGGAATTCCGTCAAAGAGAATTTTCATATCCTCTACCGAGTCAATGGCGACACCGGCCTTGCCCACGTCGCCTTCAACACGCTCGTGATCAGAATCGTAACCACGGTGCGTTGCCAGATCAAAGGCTACCGAAAGCCCTTGCTGACCAGCAGCCAGATTGCGACGATAAAAAGCGTTAGACTCCTCAGCAGTAGAAAAGCCCGCGTATTGCCTGACCGTCCAAGGGCGCCCTGTATACATTGTCGCTTTAGGGCCACGTTTAAACGGTGCGAACCCCGGCAGGCTATCCAAATCGTTGATACCAGACAAATCCTCCGGTGTATAGAGAGGTTTTACGGCTATTCCTTCCGGGGTATTCCATACCAGGTCATCGGGTGAGCGGCCTTTCGATTCTTTGGTAGCCAGTTCGGACCATTCGTCCAAAGTACGCTTGGGGAAATCTGTCATCTTTACATCTGCCTTCTAAAGGTTTGTTATCGGTACGCTCAGGAATCCGGGAATGCCTGACAAACAGGTGCGCCAATATGCCCCAGAACATTCAAACCCACAAGGTCCAATTTACCCCTAAAAACTCACATAATATTTCATATAACATGATATATTTGCCAACAGACTACTAATAAGGCTCTATAAACTCACTTCTTTATGCGTTATGGCTACAATATCCCTGCATCATGTTAATGCCTCTCTGGAGGGCTGCCGCCAACACGGCATCAATGACCTCGCTTTACTGGCCCGGGCAGGCATCAACCCCACAGCAATCACTCAGAACACCGGACGTATCCACACGGATCAAGTTGGCCGACTGTTTCGACTGATTCAACAAGAGCTCAATGACGAGTTTATGGGGTTTACCCGGTCTCGCTGCAAATTCGGTGTATTCAGTACATTGTGTGACCTGCTCAGCCACTGCCAGGTATTGGGGGAAGTCCTCAGAAAGGCGATAGATCTCTACAATCTGCTAACCGATGATCTGACAATATCTCTGGAGATCAGCGGCAACAGTGCTGAACTCAGCCTTGTTCTGACTGAACCGACACTGGATCACCAACATTTTCTGGCAGAATTCCTGCTGGTAATATGGCACCGATTTCCCAGCTGGTATATCGGAGAGGCCATCCGTTTGAGAGAAACCCATTTCTCCCATCCGCCGCCAGCCCACCGCAATGAGTTGCGGATAATGTTTCCGGGACCATTACATTTCAACCAGTCCAGCAACCGCCTGGTTTTTGATGTGGGCTACTTGCAGAAACCATTACTCAGGACAGCCAAGGAGCGGGAAGTATTTCTGGCAAACTACCCCGTCGATATCATGACGATTCCAGGCGCCGATGGAAGTCTTGAAGCCCAGGTAGAAAGGGCTATCGTTGCGAGCAACACCCGCAGGCTCGAATTTCTAAAAGCCGAACAGCTCGCCGACAAGATGGGAATCGGCAAGCTTTCCCTGTATCGCGGCCTGCAAAAGGAAGGCACCGGCTTTCAGCGGATAAAGGACAACATTCGCAGAGAAGTGGCTATCGAACTACTCACCCAGCATGATCGGTCTATCGACCAGATATCCGAAATCGTAGGCTTTTCAGAGCCCCGCTCGTTCACCAGAGCTTTTCGACAGTGGACAGGTTTATCCCCCCGGCAGTACCGTACATCCCACCTGAATTCGAACGGATAAATTTGGATTGTGAGCGCTCACTAATTTTTTACGTATTGCAGGTAAAGGCGGAGCGTTTGATACACGGACTTATTGAGGATTATAGAACTGCGGACAGAGTTGCTCCCGGGTAAGCGCAACGCCCATCTCTCGAGTAACCTCTTCCAGAATAGGGGCATATTCCGGAGGCACTCCACCATCGCGGTTAAGCCAATTCCAGACATGCTGCTGACGAATAAGTACTCCCGTTTTACGGCTTATAGCTCTGGCCGTTGCCGTTTGCCCACCTATTATTTTTATAGCTTTTCTCAGCGCTTCTACCGGTGTCATTACCACACTCCTTTGTTACACCGGGATAATAACGTGACCCAAATCACACTACAACTATAGTTGTCTGGCGAATTACAACACATGTTGTAATATGCCCGAATGAACAAAATGGCAAACCGAATAAAATACGCTCGCGAACAGGCCGGGCTATCACAACGGCAGCTGGCTTCTCTGGCGGGACTGACTCAGCAAATGATTTCCAAGCTGGAAAAAGGCCGCTCCCGGTCCACATCTGGCATCATCAGTATTGCTCAGGCTTTGCAGGTCTCCCCCGAATGGCTTTGGCTTGGATCAGAAAATAATACGCCCACAGCTCAATGCCCTCACCACGACTGCCCTTTTTGCTCAGATAAATCTCTTTTCGCAAACTGGAACGCACTGACAGAGCGACAGAAATTGCGTTTCAGAAAAGAGATTATGTGCGCGTCGAATTAAACCCTCATTCAGCCCACTTTTGCAAAAAGGGGGTTATGCGTGCGCCAGAATGACCGTTTAAAAACAGAAAGCGGGGCCAATGGCCCCGCTTTTGATATAAAGACCAACCGTGGATTATTGATCCGCTTCCACTTTCTCAACATCCGCTGGCGCTTCATCTTGAGGTTCTGCCACCTCTGATTCGACTTCTTTCATAGACAGCTTGATCCGTCCACGTGCATCAACGTCCAACACCTTCACTTTTACTTCCTGACCCTCCTGAAGGTAGTCCGTTACTTTCTCAACACGCTCCTGTGCAATCTGGGAAATATGCAACAACCCGTCAGTACCCGGCATGATGGTTACAAACGCGCCAAAATCAACAATGCGAGCGACCTTGCCATCATAAATACGGCCAACCTCAGCTTCGGCGGTAATCTCCTCGATACGGAAAATAGCATCCTTGAGGCTTTCGGCATCGTCACTGTAAATACGAATACTGCCATCGTCTTCAATATCAATGGTTGCGCCGGTTTCTTCAGTCAAAGCTCGGATAGTAGCGCCACCCTTGCCAATGACATCACGGATCTTGTCCGGATCGATTTTCATTGTGTGAAACCGTGGCGCATTTTCAGAAACTTGTTCACGACCAGCAGCGATGACCTTATTCATCTCACCGAGGATATGCAGACGTGCATGCAATGCCTGCTCCAGAGCGATTTCCATAATCTCCTCGGTAATGCCTTCGATCTTGATATCCATTTGCAGGGCCGTTACACCTTTGGCAGTACCGGCAACTTTAAAGTCCATATCACCCAGGTGATCTTCATCACCAAGGATATCGGTTAAAACCGCAAAACCCTCATCTTCCTTAACCAGCCCCATGGCGATACCCGCTACCGGAGCCTTCACCGGCACACCGGCATCCATCAGAGCCAGACTGGAACCACAAACAGAGGCCATAGAACTGGAGCCATTCGATTCAGTGATCTCCGAAACAACGCGAATGGCGTACGGAAATTCTTCTGCTGATGGCAACACTGCGGCAATACCACGGCGCGCCAGACGGCCATGACCGATTTCGCGACGGCTGGTAAAACCCACCCGACCACACTCACCTACCGAATAAGGAGGGAAGTTGTAGTGCAGCATGAATGGATCATCGCGGCGACCCTCAAGTGCGTCGATCATCTGCGCGTCACGCATGGAGCCCAGCGTGGCAGCAACAATGGCCTGCGTTTCTCCACGGGTAAACAGAGCCGACCCATGAACTTTTGACAGGATACCCACTTCGACATCAATCGCCCGTACCGTCTTGCCGTCGCGCCCATCAATTCGGGGTTCGCCCCGAATAATGCGGCCACGCACAATTTTCTTTTCCAGCTTCTTGAAGGCATCACGAACATCTTCTTCACTGACACCCGCTTCTTCATTGGCGAGAGCGGCCACAGCAGCGGCGCGCAATTCGTCAATTTTAGTCACACGCTGCTGCTTGTCTGTAGTCCGGTAAGCTTCGTCAACACCCTCGCCTACCTGAGCTTGCAGCGCTGCGGTAAGATCAGTATTTTCGGCAGCAGCAACCCATTCCCAGGCAGGTTTACCTACTTCACTAGCCAGCTCCTGCACCACCTGAATGACCGCTTGCATTTCCTGATGAGCATACAGAACGGCACCCAGCATAATATCTTCTGGCAGCTCACTGGCTTCCGATTCCACCATCAATACTGCGTCTTTTGTACCTGCAACCACCATGTCGAGCTGGGAGTTTTCCAGCTCTGAGTAGGTTGGGTTAAGCAGGTAGCCCGCATCCTGATTGTAACCAACACGCGCAGCGCCAACAGGACCGCTAAAAGGAACGCCGGATATAGCCAAAGCCGCAGATGTACCGATCATGGCGGGAATATCCGGGTCTATATTGTTTTCTGCTGACATGACCGTACAAACGACCTGCACTTCATTTTTAAAACCGTTGGGAAACAGAGGGCGAATAGGACGGTCAATCAACCGTGATGTCAGAGTTTCTTTCTCACTGGGCCGAGCTTCACGCTTAAAGAAGCCACCGGGTATTTTACCGGCTGCGTAGGCTTTCTCCTGGTAGTGCACACCCAGAGGAAAGAAATCCATACCTTCTTTAACAGTTTTAGCGGCGACAACGGTACACAGTACCTGGGTACCATCCATAGACACCAGTACAGCGCCCGTCGCCTGACGAGCAATGCGCCCTGTTTCCAACGTAACCGTGTGGTTACCGTACTGAAATGATTTTGTTACAGGATTCATAATGTTACCTATCTGGTTTTAAAGTTAGCGCTCTTTCGCTATACCAGCTTTAGCTGCTCGGGTTACCAATCGCCACCCGGATAAAGTCATCAAAGATGAAGATTGGTAACTCGATCAACTGTAAAGCCCGGCAAGTACAGAAACGCATAAAGAACAACGGCTCCCGATCCGAAGAAGGGGAGCCGCTATCGACTCTTAGCGACGCAGTCCCAACTTGGCGATCAGCGCCGTATAGCGGGTAGCGTCTTTGTTTTTCAGGTAATCCAGCAGCTTGCGTCGCTGGTTTACCATGCGGATCAAACCACGACGAGAATGATGATCTTTTTTATGATCACCAAAATGCTCTTGCAGTTTGTTGATGTTCGCGGTCAACAGGGCTACTTGTACTTCCGGAGAACCGGTATCGCCCTCTGAGCGTGCATGGTCTTTAACCAATGCTTCTTTTTCACTTGCTGATAACATGACTTTTTCTCCAATATGCGGTGAATGATTCAGGGTAACCGCGCATATTTACAGTGACCCTAATTAAAAACTTCAAACAGCTGCCCCGCTATTCGCTACTAAGCGAAACAGGCTTTCAGCAGATTAGTAAACCACCAGCCTTTTCGGCGCTATTCGACCGTCATCCATAATCTCGGCGACGCCCAGAAGCGCCCCGCTTTCGGCGAAGACGCGCACTATACAGCCTTCTTCGCCGAGATCATAGACTCCCGGAACGGAAACCGGCTGCCCCTGCTGGAAATACCAGGCAACAGATTCAAGTAAATACACCGCCGGCAAATGACTTATTCCGGCATCCATCGGCTTTAAAAACCGATCCAGACTCTCGGCTGTACCTGCTTCACGCACAGCTTCCAGCCCATCTAGCGCAATTGCATCGGACTCATCAAACGGACCCACAGCCGTTCGGTGCAATTTACTGACATAAGCGCCACAACCCAGTGCAGCACCCAGATCCTGAGCCAGTGTTCTGACATAGGTGCCTTTACTACAATGAATCTCTACATCTGCTTCGGCACTTTCTCCCGGCCTGAAATCGAGCAGCTCAAACCGCCGAATCACTACCGGCCGTGGTTCCCGTTCAATTTCGATGCCTTCTCTGGCCAGTTTATAAAGCGGCTGCCCCTGGTATTTCAGGGCAGAATACATCGGTGGAACCTGCTCGATTTCGCCGCGGAAGCAGCCCATCGCAGACACCACTTGTTCCTGGGTGAGACCTGCGGCACTGACCTGACCAAGCACCTCACCATCGGCATCACCACTTGCTGTAGCCATTCCAAACCGGAAGGTGCTGCGATAACACTTGTCAGCATCCAGTAAAAACCGGGTAAATTTGGTGGCCTCTCCCAAGCAAACAGGCAACACCCCTGTAGCCAGAGGATCCAGGCTCCCGGTATGCCCCGCCTTTGCCGCAAAAAACAGCCATTTAACCTTTTGCAAAGCCGCATTTGAACTTATCTGAAGAGGCTTATTCAGTAACAGAATGCCATTGACCGAACGGCCCTTGCGACGACGAGCCAAACCTATTTCCCGTTTTCTGGCGTATCGGTGTCTGTCGTTTCAGAATCAGCAGGTATAGCATGCTGATGCCGCTGCTCATCTGCACTGATAGCACGATCAATCAATGCTGACAGGTATGAGCCCTGCTTGCCACTATCATCACAAATAAAACGCAGTCTCGGCGTGACCCGCATTTTCATGACCCTGGCCAGCTGAGAGCGCAGGAAACCGGCAGCACCATTCAGTACATTTGTTGCCAGCTGGCGCTCTTCATCACTATCGAGGTCAACAAAAGTAACGTATATCTTTGCCGTTGATAAATCACGATTCACTTCGGCTGCAGTAATTGTTACCAGCCCAACACGCGGGTCTCGAAGCTCATCGCGAATCAGCTGCGACAGCTCTCGCTGCAACGCATCACCAACCCGATCTTTGCGGTTAAATTCTCTCGGCACTGTTATCGTCTCTTTATACGCTATTAACCCGTTACGGGCATTGCCCGGTTTTAAAGCTCCCGGGCAATTTCAACGATATCGAACACCTCTATCTGATCGCCGTTCTTGATATCGTTGTAATCCTTAACACCAATACCACACTCCATACCGTTGCGCACTTCATTAACGTCATCTTTAAAGCGGCGCAAGGACTCCAGCTCACCTTCATAAATAACGACATTGTCACGCAACACACGGATCGGCTTATTGCGATAAACTGTACCTTCAACCACCATACAACCGGCAATAGCGCCCAGTTTTGGAGAGCGGAAAATATCCCGAACTTCAGCAATACCAACGATCTCTTCTCTGCGCTCTGGCTCCAGCATGCCGGACAGAGCCTGCTTAACTTCATCCAGCAGATGATAGATAACGCTGTAGTAGCGAAGATCCACTTCTTCCGCTTCTGCCAGACGACGAGCCGATGTATCGGCACGCACATTAAAGCCCATGACAACAGCACCGGAAGTGATAGCAAGGTTGATATCAGATTCGGTAATACCGCCGACACCAGATGCCACTACATCCACAGCAACTTCATCTGTGGAAATATCGGCAAACGAAGACAATATTGCTTCAAGAGAGCCACGCACATCGGTTTTGACCAGTACAGGCAGTACTTTGCGCTCACCTTCTTCAAAGCTGGCAAACATATTCTCCAGCTTCGCTGCCTGCTGACGCGAAGCACGATCGTCACGCGTTTTCTTCTGGCGCAGTTCAGCCACTTCGCGCGCTTTACGCTCGTCGGCCACCACCATAAATTCTTCACCGGCATTCGGCGGCACATCAAGGCCAAGCACCTCGACGGGTATCGATGGGCCCGCTTCAGAAACCGGACGCCCTGCTTCATCACTCATGGCGCGAATTTTGCCGACGCTTTCTCCGGCCAGAACAAAGTCCCCCTTGTTCAGAGTTCCGGCCTGCACCAGTAATGTAGCGACGGTACCACGCCCTTTTTCAAGGCGGGACTCGACCACCACGCCTTTTGCAGGCACATCCACAGGGGCCGTTAATTCAAGCAGTTCAGACTGTAACAGAACCGCTTCCAGCAGCTCATCAATACCTTCACCTGTATGGGCAGACACTTTCACAAACTGAGTATCTCCACCCCAATCTTCAGGAATAACATCCTTGGCTGACAGTTCGTTGGTTACCCGATCAGGGTCGGCACCATCTTTATCAATTTTATTGATCGCCACAACCAGCGGCACACCGGCTGCACGGGCGTGCTGAATAGCCTCTTCGGTTTGCGGCATCACACCATCATCTGCGGCCACCACCAGAATAACGACGTCCGTAGACTGGGCGCCACGAGCACGCATGGCAGTAAACGCGGCGTGGCCAGGAGTATCCAGAAATGTGACCATACCCTTAGGCGTATCCACATGGTAAGCACCGATGTGCTGGGTGATACCACCGGCTTCACCAGAAGCGACTCTGCTCTCGCGAATATAATCGAGCAGCGATGTTTTACCGTGGTCAACATGCCCCATCACCGTGACAACCGGCGCTCTTGCCTGCACCAGATTCTCTTTATCGCCAAGAGACTGCAACGCCTGAGCCAAAGCATCTTCAACAGCGTCGGCGTCACGTGCCACCGGGTTATGACCCAGCTCTTCTACCACTAATGTCGCCGTATCTCTGTCTATCGACTGGTTAACTGTCACCATCATGCCCATTTTGATCAGCTCTTTAAGCACAACCGCTGCTTTCACGGACATTTTCTGGGCAAGATCAGCAACCACAATTTCGGCAGGAATCTCTACATCAATAACTTTCTTCTCTGTAGGCTTCTGGAAGGTATGTTTGTTTTCAATTTTAACGGCAACCGGCTTACCGCTCTTCAGGCGGGGTTTGCTTGTTTCTGCATCCAGATCGTCAATCTCTTCAAGATCAACCAGCGCCTTCTTGCGCTTTTCGCCTTTAACAGCCCGTTTTTTCTTTGGTTTGTCGTCATCATCCTTATCTGGCGCCATTGGCGCTTCGTGCCGGAAATGCTTTTTGGCGTGCTTCGCAGCGGCATCTGCTTCCTCTGCTGCTGCCGGAGCAGCAGGTTCAGACACTTTCACTTTGTCTTTATCTTCAGCTTCTGCCTTTTTTGCTTCTTCAGCTTTTTTGAGTTTGGCCTGCTCTTCCGCTTCACGCCGAGCTTCAATAGCCGCCAATCTCTTGGCTTCAACATCATCAACCAGGGATGTTTTTTGAACCGGCTCAGGTTGCGGCTCGACCCTTTGCTGCTCTTCGACTTCAACAGCCGCGGCCATTTCTTCGGCCGAGCGCTTCACATAGGTACGCTTTTTGCGCACCTCCACATTGACCGTCTTGCGGCCTGCGCTGGTTTTAAGCGTGCTGACACTTTTGCGCTTAAGTGTGATTTTCTTTGGCTCACGGGCACTGTCACCATGCAACCCCTTCAGGTATGCCAACAGTTTTTGTTTTTCCTCATCGCTAACACTGTCATCAGCACTGCTATGGGGAAGACCTGCCTCTTTCATTTGCGTCAACAAACGTTCAACAGATGCTCCAACCACTTTGGCAAGTTCACTTACGCTAACTTCTGCCATTAGTTTTCCTCAATTTCAATTTTCGATATTCGCTGCGAGTTGTCATCCACATCCCAGCAACAAATTCTTACTCTTCCTCTGCCGTCTCGGCAAACCACGGTGCCCGCGCTGTCATAATTAACTCAGCAGCCCGCTCGGAATCCATACCCTCGATTTCCAGCAAATCATCAACCGCCTGCTCTGCCAGCTCTTCCATGGTGGCAATGCCTCGCGCAGCCAGAACGTGTGCCAGCTCATCATCCATACCAGCCATCCCCAGCAAGTCCTCCGCTGGTTCTGATTGCGCAATTTCTTCTTCCGAAGCCAGCGCCATCGTCAGCAATGCATCTTTGGCGCGAGCTCGCAGCTCTTCAGCAATCTCTTCATCAAAGCCTTCTATTCCCGCCATTTCTTCCAGCGGAACATAGGCAACCTCTTCAACCGTGGTAAAGCCTTCCTCAACGAGCACACCGGCGACATCTTCATCCACATCCAGATACTTCATGAATGACTCGATCACCGAACCGGCTTCTTCTTCCTGCTTGCTCTCTGCCTCCTCAACGGTCATCACATTGATTTTCCAACCAGTTAACTCGGAAGCAAGGCGCACATTCTGGCCACCTTTACCAATCGCCTGAGCCAGATTATCCTCCGCTACTGCAACATCCATTGAACGCGAGTCTTCATCCACTACTATCGATTCAACCTCGGCAGGAGACATCGCATTGATGACCAACTGTGCAGGATTATCATCCCACAACACGATATCAATGCGTTCACCGTCCAACTCATTAGACACAGCCTGAACGCGGGCACCACGCATCCCCACGCAGGCGCCAACCGGATCAATTCGACCATCGTTGGTTTTTACAGCAATTTTTGCACGTGATCCGGGGTCTCGGGCTGCGCCGCGAATTTCGATCACTTCTTCCGCAATCTCCGGCACTTCTACCCGAAACAGTTCAATCAGCATTTCATTACTGGAACGACTCAGGCGCAGCTGCGGACCTCTGGCCTCAGTATCGATTTTCTGCAAAACCGCACGGGTACGATCATTGATACGAAAAACTTCACGACCAACCAGCTCCTCACGAGGCAGTACGGCTTCAGCGTTGTTTCCCAGATCAATGATAATGTGGTCTCGCGTAACTTTCTTTACAGTACCATTGAGCAGCTCGCCTTCACGTCCGCGATATTCATCCACCACGAGTGCACGCTCTGCATCTCGCACTTTCTGAACAATTACCTGCTTGGCAGCTTGGGCAGCAATACGCCCAAAGCCGATATTCTCCACCTGCTCTTCGTAAATATCACCTGGCTTGAGAGACGTATCTTTTTCATGAGCCTCCTCAACGGTAAACTGGGTACCCAGCTCTGCCAGCGTGTCGTCATCCATCACTTCCCACCAGCGGAAAGATTCGTAATCACCGGTGCTGCGGTTAATGACAACGCGGATATTCGCATCTTCGTCATAGCGTTTTTTGGTCGCTGTTGCCAGCGCCTGCTCAATCGCTTCAAAAATGACTTCCCGGGAAACACCTTTCTCATTGGAAACCGCTTCCGCAACCATCAAAATTTCTTTGCTCATGCTTGTATCTCTCAGTTATTCGCTAAAAGCGCGGAACAACATTGGCCTTTTCAATACTTTCAACGGGAAACAGGTATTCATGACCATCAGTGATCACCAATACATCTTCACCCTCTACACCACTCAGACGACCTTTATACTTCCGCCTGCCTTCATAGGGAAAACGCAGCTTCAAACTGACATCCTCACCCACATACTGTTCGAACTGTGCCAGTGTATAGAGAGGCCTGTCCAAGCCGGGAGAAGACACCTCAAGGGTATATTCCGACTTAATCAGATCCTCAACATCCAGCAAGCTGCTCGCCTGCCGGCTAACCCGCTCACAGTCCTCTACAGAAACGCCCGAATCGGAACGATCTATATAAACTCTCAACAGTGCCTGTTTGCCCTGCATCAGGTATTCCAACCCCCAGAGCTGGCACCCTAACGCTATTACCGCAGGCTCAATCAACACTCTGAGCTCTTCCTGCCTTGTTGCCACAGAATCACCCTCAACCAACCGAATATCATTCAGCCAGAACCAAATTCAAAACAAACCCCGGAAAACAAAAAGGGCCCTGTACACCAGCGCCCATCAACCGAGTGGGGTTTTACCACCTAACAATTCACCGCCTAACAAAAAGCCCCATACAGGGGCCTTTCGATTTGCATCTCCACGATGCAGATGTCTGACAGCTGAGATTCAGCGATTGCTGGACCTGCTACCTGCGAGTGGTACTTTCGAAAACCGTCTCCGAGGGAGCTCACTCCGTTGTGGGCGCGGATTATACCCATAATCGACCATCACAGACAACAAGCAGATAAAAATATCCACCGACCCTCTACATTTGTGCCTGCAGATAATTAGCCAACCCTACCTTCTCAATAAGACCGAGCTGCTGCTCCAGCCAATAGGCGTGATCCATCTCGGTGTCATCCAGCAGGATTTCGAGCATCTCTCTGCTAACATAATCTTTCTCTGCTTCACAAAGGGCAATGGTTTCTTTCAGTGTTTTAGCAACGGCATACTCGATATCGAGGTCGCTTTGCAACATTGCCGGAACGTCTTTGCCGATATGAATGGCATCCCGTGTGGTCATATCGGGCACCCCTTCAAGAAACAAAATACGCTCAATCAGTTTCGCTGCATGGCCTTTTTCATCATCAAATTCATGATCAATGCGCTCGTAGAGCTTGTTCAAACCCCAGTCCTGATACATCCGCGAATGAATAAAATACTGATCCATCGCCGCCAGCTCACTGGCAAGTAGCACATTTAGAGCCTGTATGACCTGTTCATTACCTTTCATGATTAGTCTCCACCACCAATTTTGCTCTGCAGATAATTCTGGATACCGGCGTTCCCGATTAAATACTGTTGTGATTCGATCCAGTCAATGTGTTCTTCTTCATACTCCAGAATATCTGACAACAACTCCCTGCTAACGTAATCCTGCTTTTCTTCACACAGCGCTATGGCATTTTTTAAAACAGGCAGCTGTTCAAGCTCAAACTTCATGTCGCACTGCAACATTTCTTCAGCATGCTCACCCAAATAAATTTTCCCCAAGTCCTGAAGATTGGGAAGGCCTTCCAGAAAAAGGATGCGCTCGATCAGACTATCAGCCTGCTTCATATCTTTTATGGATTTTTTGTAACTATGCTGATTCAGTGCCTCCAGCCCCCAGTTTTTATACATCCTGGCATGGAGAAAATACTGGTTAATTGAGGTGAGTTCAGACTTTAGAACTTTATTCAGGGCTAAAACGACTTCCTGACTATCCTTCATGGCAGAGTCCTTGTACTTCATTATGAATTAGAAAAAAACCGGCAAACGGCATCTAAAGAGTATAGATTTGAGTACAGGAAACGCCAAGCAAAAGATCGGCTGGAGATAAAAAAGAAGAGTTAGAACAAGACCTGGATCTCAGGCAACTTCGTAAAAATCAGCATGATTATTGACATCAACCAGCGCTTCACTGATAACCTGCCTAGCAACTGCCGAACAGCGCCCGCACTGACCGGAAACACCCAGATTGCCTCGGACATCACGCAACGAGCGAGCCCCGTCATAAACGGCACTTCTGATTTGGCGATCGGTCACACCTTTACACAAGCAAACGTACATAACACACCCTGAATGATAACGATTCTCACTTTATATGCAAATGAGAATCATTGTCAACACCTTGTGCCGTATATCCAAACCCAAAACAGCTAATCTTTGATGTAAATCAAAAGCCGTGATTCATAGAAAGCAACCGATACACATGGCCTTCAGTCATGCCGGGCAAGCTGGAGGCATAATAGCTGTCTGTCATGGCAGCAGGCAGGCGCGTGCGAAGCGATCAGAAAAGCTTCGGATCGATAAGATCCAGATCAATACGATGAAAACAAAAAAAGGCCTGAAGCAATCGCCTCAGGCCTTTTCAGTATTTTGGTAGCGGGGGCTGGATTTGAACCAACGACCTTCGGGTTATGAGCCCGACGAGCTACCAGGCTGCTCCACCCCGCAACAAAGTTCCAACTGTAAAAGTTGAGGAGGCTGGTACCCCCTGAAGCCCACCGGCTCATGACTTCCGGCTTCGTTTCAAATCAGCCCTTTGGGTGGCTGCTTTGAAGGCGGGAGATTATAGGGGCCACTCTGAAACCGGTCAAGGGATATGTCAAACAAATATGTATCGAAACAAATCCCTTCGTTTTACCCCCAATGCCTTTGAAGTTAAGAAGAGAGAGGGATAAAATCCGCGCCTTTGCCAATTTTTTTACGGACGCCGCTATGCCCGGATTACTACCCGACATTGATCCCGATGGTTTGCTTGAATACTCTGTCGTCTTCACTGACCGCTCCCTTAACCATATGTCCAGCACCTTTCAAGGTGTCATGAAAGATATCTCAGGCACGCTGAAAAGTGTCTATAACGCCGACGCCGTGGCTGTTGTTCCGGGAGGAGGCACTTACGCCATGGAATCTGTTGCGCGACAGTTCGCCACGGCAAAGAAATGCCTGGTGATCCGCAATGGTTTTTTCAGCTTTCGCTGGACCCAAATCATCGAAATGGGCAACATCACAAAGGATCATATTGTGATGAAAGCTAGGCCGTGTGGCAACGATCCGCAAGCGGCATTTGCCCCTGCTGACATTGATGACGTCGTAAAGCAAATTCAGCAGGAAAAACCTGCTGTGGTATTTGCCCCTCATGTTGAAACTTCGTCCGGCATGTTGCTCCCTGACGAATATATCACCCGGGTAGGTGAAGCTGCACGGTCAGTAGGAGGCCTCTTTGTTCTCGACTGTATCGCCTCAGGCACTCTCTGGATTGACATGAAAAGCAACAACGTGGACGTGCTAATCAGTGCCCCACAGAAAGGCTGGAGCGCTTCACCATGCAGCGGTCTGGTTATGCTTAATGACCGAGCCTTGAAGCGTGTCAGCGAAACCACCAGCACAAGCTTTGCCTGCGACCTCGGAAAATGGCTGTCAATTATGCAGGCTTATGAAAATGGCGGTCACGCCTACCACGCAACCATGCCGACTGACGCTCTCACCAGTTTCCGGGATACAATGAAAGAGACGGAAGCCTATGGCTTTGACAAGGTCAAGCAGGAACAGTTGGCGCTGGGCAAGAAGGTACGCGACATGCTGGAGTCTTTCGGATTCAAAAGTGTTGCCGCAGAGGGCTTCAAGGCTCCGGGCGTTGTCGTCAGCTATACTGACGACCCTGAAATACAGAATGGCAAAAAGTTTCTTGCACAGGGCTTACAGGTGGCAGCGGGCGTTCCGCTACAATGCGATGAACCTGCAGATTTCAGAACTTTTCGTATCGGTCTGTTTGGCTTGGATAAGTTGCATCACATAGACAGGTCTGTAGCGAACCTTAAAACAGCCGTCGAAAAAGTACTGGCCCGCTGAAACCCAAAAACGGGCTCTTCAATCCAGGAAACACCCGTATCCGTTGATACAGGTATTCAAGGTCAGCACAGGGACTCTCTGAATAATGACAGATTACTGCTAGCCTACAGGTATTTACTACTAAGGCAGCACGCTGCAGTAAGACTGGCTGTCTCTCAAAGACCGGCAACACAGTGAGTGTAAAGACCTATAGGTCCCTCGGGGCACAACCAATACCCGAAAGATAACGCCGGAAATTCAAGCCAGGTGTTTGTCCAGAGATCTTGTTATTTCTTCTTCCAGCATGGTTTTAAGTGCCTTCATAAACAGCCCCAGCTCTACCTTTACGGTTAAACTCTCATTATCGAAAGTTACTCTGGCATTCACCGCAGGATATTTGTAATCGACACATTTATCTCCTTGCCATACATAATCGCCCCCATGCTTTTCCTGCAGGTTGCGCACAACCCGTTCGGCTTTCTGACGGATCTCTTCGGGAGGCAGATGATGACTGCGTCGAATACTGATATCACTCATGTTGTGTTCCTGGCTTTAAATTATTGAAATTTACTCACCAACAACCTGCTGCTGGTAGAGCTCGTGGCAGCGAGCCATAAATTGCCGTTGCACGTCACCCATATAGGGTGCTAATAGTGCCACAATTTGCAAAATACCGCTTTGAATAAAATCGTGCTGATTCGTATCCAGTCTCCGCAGGCGCTGGTAGCTGATCCAGTATGACAGTGTCAGTGAAATACTGTCCGCCAGCTCATCAAGCCCCACAACCGTCAAACTTCGCTCATCAAACACACCTCTCGCCACCATGCTCTGAAGCATATGAACAACAAAGCTGTGCTTCAGCTCCAGCAACGCGTGTAGTCGACGGTTAATTCCAGGGTATTTCTTACCGATGTCGAAGAGATTCCTATAGATGAAGCGGTACCGATAAATCTCCTCAAAAAGAATGTAAAATTTCAGCCAGTTGTCTTCGAGGGCATCATGACTGTTGATGGGATCATGCAACAGCGCTGTCATACCGTCTTCAAACCGGGCAAAGAGCTGTTCAACCAGTTCCTCCTTACCCTTAAAATGGTAATAAAGGTTACCGGGACTGATATCCAGCTCGTTGGCTATATCCACCGCCGAAAGATTTGCCTCTCCTTCGCGATTAAACAGCTCCAGACTTACTACCAAAATCAATTCACGTCTTTTCATGCGCCCATTATATTTGCAAAAAAATATTTTTTTAAAAAAACCTGATTATTAGTATGCGCTTTCTAAAAATTATCGATATCTTGCCATTGAAGTACAGAACAAAACACTTTCAATGGAGACATCTCAATGAGCGACTTTAAAGAAGCTATTGATAAAACTGAAGAATTGGCTCGAAAAATATGGCTCGCAGGCCTTGGCGCCTACGGACAAGGCTTGGACAATGTTCAGAGTGGTTACGACAAAATGAATGATCAGGCTCGCACTCTTTTTGACGAGCTGGTCGAGCGTGGTGAAAAAATTGAATCGGAAGCAAAAGAAAAGCTCGAAGAAACCAATGACATGCTGAAAGACGCTTCAGACAAACTGAAAAGCCGTCGCAAAAAGCTGAAAACCCAGGGCGAAAAGCTGTTGAATAAAACAGAGCAGCTGAAAGATGATGCCTTGAAAATCAACATCGTCGAACGCCTTGAAGAAATTCGCAACAAGGTTGCCGATAAACTGGTTTTACCCGAATTGCCAAAATTTGATCGCCAGGAAACCCTCGACGATTTAAGCAAGCGCCTCGAAGAACTCACTTCCGCAGTAACCAATCTGCTGAAAGGGTCCAAGAAAACAACCACGAAAAAGGCCCCTGTCAAAAAGGCTGCTGCAAAAAAAGCTGCCGCCAAAAAAACACCGGTCAGAAAGACTCCAGCGAAGAAAGCAGCCGTGAAAAAGCCTGCGGCTAAAAAAACAGGCGTGAAGAAAACTGTTACACCAAAGTCGGCCGCGAAAAAAGCACCGGCTCCCCAAACGCCAGCACCTGAGGCAGCTGAAAAGCCAACACCCGCTGTACAACACGTTGCATAGTTTGAGATTTTTTACCCCCCCTTGCTCTTTTTGAGCAACTAGTGCTTCAGGCCATCCCCCATAGGCCTGATTTTGACAGGCCGCCCTCCCCCCTTGGGCGGCCTTTTTTTTACCTTCAATTTATTGATTTACAAGGAATAAGTTTAGGCCTTAAACCTCTTGCAACTTAGTTTATATGACGCAGGTCTAAGTTTCACAAACTCCAGCTGGCAAACGACTGAAAGGCATATACACTGCTATGAGGAATGGGGGTTACGGTTATGTACATCAACAAAGCTCACTTCTTTACCCTGCACGCTAGCAGGCACCTCTCTATCAAATCCAGTGCAAAATTCATTGTGGCCGCGCTTTTATTATCAACAACCCATTTTGCACATGCAGAGGGACTCTTTCTTCCCAATGACTTTGTGGGCAGCGCAAACCCACACTCTCCGATTGACAAGAAACTTTCCAACGATGAGCTTGCCGAACGTGCCGCTGAACTGCGCGACCAGCGTTTGTCCATCACCCAGAGAACACTGAACCACCAATGGCTAAGCCAGCACCAAGATAACGATGCCATAGAGGGTGGCAAAGCCTTTTCTCAATTATTTAAACGCGGCTTCAAAAAATACTGGGACAGAAAACGTGAAACTGATTTTGCTGACAAAGACTATGTTCCTGACTCTAATGGCGGCGGTCGGGTCAATGAAATGGATTACAAGGTCCGGGTATCATCTGACACGATAAATTTTGGGCTGACCTACGAATTTTAAGGTTGCTCTGCTAGACTCACGGCCCACTCATTGTCAGGGCCGAGTTTTGGAACCATCAACCCACACCAACACCCCTCCGGGTGCCACCGCCGGTCCGCTACGCCGTATTATCTCTCTGGTTTACGATTGGTTACTGCTGCTGGGCATCAGCTTTGCTTATGGTGTTGTCACCCTGTTGCTACGAAAACTTTCAGGCGAGGATACAATGGCACCCCCACAGGGTATGGAATCGATTGTGATTCTCTCCGGCCTGTACCTCTGTTATGCCGCATTTTTCAGTTGGTGCTGGATACGTCGAGGACAGACATTGGGAATGAAATCCTGGCGCATGCAACTCATCCAGACCGACAGCAGGCCAGTTTCTGTTATGACTTGTGTCAAACGGTGTATTGTTGCGCCACTCTTTATCATTGCCGGTGGTATCGGGTTCTGGTGGTGCTGGTTTGATAAAAACGGCGACAGCCTGCAGGATATTTTCACAGGTACACGAATCAGATTGCTACCAAAAGAGAACGGCACAAGAACACAACAAGAGAGCTCGTAACATCAGCCGCGCCGAACAATACAGCAGCGGGAGAATCGGTTAGCCAGCCTTTTTCAACAGCAACAACCCTACTATTGCCAGCACAAGTGCAGGCAACAGCACGGCTATTAACGGACTAAAACCAAACACAATACTTGCCGGACCCAACAAGTCCTGAGTGATTCGGAACACGACCCCGACAATCACGCCGGCAAACACCCGATACCCCATTGTTACAGACCGCAATGGACCAAACACAAAGGAGATCGCCACCAATACCAGACTGGTAATAGTCAACGGTTGCAGCAACTTCTCCCAAAATGCCAGACGATAGACCTTGGAATCACGCCCCTGATCATCCAGATAATCCATATAACCATGCAAACTCATGATTGCCAGGGAGTCAGGCGGCATAACCACCAGATGCAACAGGTCTGGAGATAGCGCAGTATCCCAACGCCGGGTAACAAAACTCTCTGTAGTGGTTTTACCCGGTAAAAAGTGAGTCACCACCCCGTTTTCTTCTAACCAATAACCGCCCTGATAGCTGGCTCGCTCTGAAAAGCTGACCTGTTGTATCTGGCGCCGCTCATCAAACCGGTAACGGGTAACCCCAAACAGAACGCCCCCGGGGTAAACTGCATTGAGGTGCATGAACTCATTGCCCTCACGATTCCAAAGTCCGCTGCCTGCCTCCTGCGCGGTGACACCGCTGCGCAATAACATTCTATGGCTTTGCGCCAACTGATCCGTATGAGGCACCACATATTCACCAAACAGAGTACCAAACAATACCAACCACAGAACCGGTTTCAAAACGAACCAGACAACGCGCTGTACCGAAACCCCTGCAGCACGCATAACAGTCAACTCACTGTTATTGGCCAGCACGCCAAGTCCCATCAGACAGCCTATCAGCGCTGAAATGGGGATGTTCTCGTAGATGCGGGCAGGCAATGTCAGCCCCACATATTTCAGCATTTGAAAAAACGTGTAGTTGTTTCTCAGATCACCGGAACCGTCATAGATTGCGCCAATCGCATCCAGCGCCACAATTACCATCAGCACCAACAATACTGCCCCGCTTGTTGAGCTGGCCACATGTCTCGATAGCAGCCGCATCAGGTTTCTTGCCTCCGGAGCAATTGCTGATTACGCTTCTGGCTGCTGCGCTGTTTAAGTATCGGCCAAGAAAGGGCTCCTAGCCCTATAAGCAAAAACAGACAATGAACAGGCCATAGTCCGAGCTCAATAGGCATCTTGCCCTCCTCCAAAGCACCTCTGGCAGCCTTTAGCAACACAACATAGATCACATATGCCAGTATCGCCGGGAACATCTTGGCAAAACGCCCTTGCCGGGGGTTGGTTTTACTCAGGGGCACTGCCAACAATGAAACAACCAGCACCAAAAAAGGAACGGACATACGCCAGTGAAATGCTGCCTGATGCTCAACCGAATCAGACCCTATGAGCTCAAGAGTATGCAGCGTATCGACTTTCGGGGCTCGTTTATAGAGCCTTGGCTTATCAAGCCGCAAACCATGCTCGGCAAACTGCGTTATCTGGTAATCAGCCTGTCCGGGAATACCCTGTACACGGTAACCATTTCTCAATACCAGATAACCGGCTTCATCCAGGCTGCTTCTTTTCTGAAAACCGCTCTCGGCCAGCACCACAACCAACTGCTGGGTTTCGCCATTTCCAGCGTTATTTTGGGCCAGAAAAACCTGGCTCATTTCACCACGTTTATCGATACTTTCCACATAGGTAGTGCCACGCCCTTGTTGCAACGCGTGAAACTGGCGGGGCAGCAAACTGTCCAGCTCGCCGCGCGCCCTTTGGGTATCCCATAGCGCCTCGGACTTGCTCAACCCTGCCGGGGCAGCAAACAAACTCACCCAGGCAACAATGCCTGCCACTCCGACCGCTACCAACATGGTATACAGCACTAGCTTCAGGTCACTCACGCCACACGCCGAAAGCACCGTCATCTCGTTATCCAGGTACATCCGGCCGTAGGCCAGTAATATGGCAAGAAAAAATGCCAGCGGCAAAATCAACTCAACAAAACCTGGCAGCCGATAACCAATCAACGCAAACAGAATGCCGGAGTCAAGATTTCCAGTGGCCGCATCAGCCAGATACCTGACAAAACGACCACTGACTATCACCAGCAGCAGGACAGAGCACACGGCTACTGTTGAAGCAATCAGATCCCGGGCGATGTAACGAAAAATCAGCAAATTAGCTCTCAACAGTTGGTGGGGCGAAAAGCTTCGCGTAAACTGACCCCATTATCCACGATTTTGTACTACTTTGTCTTCGGAGAAACCATGCTTTTCAATGCCAATGCCCGTAAGCCCGTCACTCAAAAAACATCATGCCTGGTAGTGACAGTTCCATCAGACAACAAACTGACAGGTGCGGCTAAAAATATAGACTCGGCAACTGGCGGCATGGTTTCACGCTTGATAAAACAGCAGGATTTGAAGGGCAAACTCGCCGAAACCCTGATGATTCAGGAGCCTGCAGGACTGCAAGCTCAACGACTGTTACTTGTCGGCACCGGCGACAACCCACTCAACGAGCAGGAATTTTCCAAATTCGCCAGCGCAGTTGCCAGCTCACTGGTCAATGCGCCCGTTAAAGACGCCGCTATTTGCCTGGGTGACATCACCGTAAGCAAGCGTGACCTGAGCTGGCAGGCACAGCAGCTAAGTCGGATAATCTCCGGGCAAACATACCAATTCAGCCTGCTTCAGAACAAACATAAAAAAGCGACCCCTCTCAACAAGATTTCCATACTGCTGGAATCCCGCAAGAATATCGACTGTGTGGAAGCGGCAATGAAAATCGGTACAGCTGTCGCCAGCGGCATGAAGGTCGCACGCGAACTGGGCGACCTGCCCGGCAATATATGCACCCCCGGTTATCTGGCCAGACAGGCCCGTTCAATAGCAAGGAAAAATGACAAAATCAATTGCACTGTGCTCTCTGAAAAGGAAATGCATAAGCTCGGCATGCACTCATTGTTGTCGGTATCAGCAGGCAGTGCCGAGCCTGCGAAACTCATCACACTCAGCTATCAGGGTGGCAAAAAGAAGGATAAGCCCGTGGCTCTGGTTGGCAAAGGTGTCACCTTTGACTCGGGAGGCATCAGCCTTAAGCCGGGCGCAGCGATGGATGAGATGAAATATGATATGTGTGGTGCAGCCAGTGTTCTGGGTACTTTCATCACTATTGCCGAGCTGGAACTACCCATCAATCTGGTGGGGGTTATTCCTGCTGTAGAGAATATGCCCAGTAGCACTGCAACCAAACCTGGCGATATCGTCAAAAGCATGTCTGGCCAGACTATTGAGATCCTCAATACAGACGCCGAAGGCCGCCTCATTCTGTGCGATGCATTAACGTATGTGGGCCGCTTTAAGCCAGACACAGTGATCGATATTGCAACCTTAACTGGAGCCTGTGTCGTCGCTCTGGGTGAGCACGCTACTGGCCTGTTTAGCAATGACAAATCACTCGTAGAAGAATTACTCGCCGCTGGAGAAATCGCTGATGACCGAGCCTGGCAAATGCCCATATGGCCGGAATACGATCAACAGCTGAAAAGTAATTTCGCGGACATGGCTAATATTGGTGGTCGTAACGCGGGCAGTTCTACTGCGGCCTGCTTTTTAGCCCGCTTCACTAAAGAGTATCGCTGGGCACATCTGGATATTGCAGGAACGGCCTGGCAGTCCGGCACAAAAAAAGGGGCCACCGGTCGGCCTGTGCCACTGCTGGCCACATATTTGATAGAGAAAATCTCTCAAAAACAGGCATCGCCAGACAAACCCGTTAGCAAATGACCAAGATAAACTTTTACCGGATCAATGGCGGCCGCGAAGATGCGCTCAAGCTGGCATGTCAGCTTGGCGAAAAAGCGGCGCAACAGGGTATGTCCGTATTGTTTCACACGGACAGAAATACAGCAGAAGCCTTCAGCCAACTGCTCTGGTCCTTCAGATCCAGCGCTTTTATCCCGCATTCTCTGGGAAGCGATTCCGGCGACGCGATTGCCATCAGCAGTGAAGATGAACCCGGTGAACATCACGGGCTACTGATAAGCCTGAAGCCAGAAACACCCAAATGGTTCAGCCGCTTTGAGAAGGCGATTGAAATCGTATACGATGATCAGCAGGTTATTACCAGCAAGCGTGAAGCTTACCGGCACTACAAAAGTCGCGGATACCCACTGCAGTACCACGACCTAAGCAAACAGCCCGTACACTGAACGCTGCCACTTGAAGGTCAATTCATTCCATGAGTAACAGCTTCCGCACCGGCAATATTGACACCAGAGACCTGTTTTCTGATGACCTCACCACCGATTCAGATACCGGGCAAACCGATATTAAGGGTCAGACTGATTCCAGCGAAACTGAATCATCAACACCAACCCTGGCAGAACCGGTTAAAGCACCTCAGGAAATCATCGACGAACTGGATTCCCTTCGCTTCGTACTCAATGAAGGTCCTGAGTTTCAACAGGACATACCGCTACTGGAAGATATCGAAAACATACCCGCAGAAATTGCGGAAACCCTCAGCACTGCGACGCCCGCAGATATTGATGTGCCCATCCTCACAGATACCTGTGATTCAAAATCAACGCCCCCGGATACCAGCTCGCAGGCATCACTCTCGGACATCGCCCGCGCCAACATCGATTCACTGCTTGATCAGCTAGTAACAGAATATTTGCCCATGCTGGAATCCCGACTGCGAGCGGAACTGGACAAAAAGATTCGCACTGTCATCGATGCAGGAAGAACATCGCCGCCTCCGCAAGAGAGCATCGCTATCGACAACGATACATCCATCGACTAGCGATTGTCGGATCAGTATAATTCCGGACCTGTGTCGTTTGGCCGAAGCCTGTCAGTGGGCCAAAACCATCACGACAGATAACAAATTTGTCCGTAAAGCCATCCTCCCTTACAGCATAAGTCAGAAATAATGGAAAAAACTTACCGTCCTCAAGATATAGAAAGCAGCTGGTATCAAACCTGGGAAGAAAAAGGTTACTTCAAGCCTTCAGGTGAAGGGGAGTCTTATAGCATCGCTATACCTCCTCCCAACGTCACCGGCAGTTTACATATGGGGCATGGCTTTCAGGAAGCCATCATGGACGCCCTTATCCGTTATCACCGCATGCTCGGTAACAACACTCTGTGGCAAGTGGGAACTGACCACGCAGGCATCGCTACACAAATGGTTGTAGAGCGAATTTTGGATGCAGAAGGATTATCCCGCCACGATCTGGGTCGGGAAAAATTTATTGAAAAAGTCTGGGAATGGAAAGAGGAATCAGGCGGCACCATTACCCGTCAGTTGCGCCGTCTTGGCGCTTCACCTGACTGGAGCCGTGAGCGCTTCACGATGGACGATGGCTTATACGAAGCTGTGCAAGAAGTCTTTATTCGCTTGCATGAAGATGGCCTGATTTACCGAGGCAAACGACTGGTCAATTGGGATCCCAAATTACATACCGCCATTTCCGACCTGGAAGTTATTTCAGAAGAAGAGAACGGTTACCTTTGGCACTTCAAATATCCACTCACTGATGGCAGTGGTCATCTTACCGTAGCCACCACTCGCCCCGAAACCATGCTAGGTGACACAGCTGTTGCCGTTCATCCAGAAGACGAGCGCTATCAGCACCTCATTGGTAAAACCATAACTCTGCCACTGGCTAATCGTGAAATTCCCGTTATTGCCGATGATTACGTAGACAAAGAGTTCGGCACCGGTTGCGTCAAAATCACCCCGGCGCACGACTTTAATGACTACGAGGTCGGGCAACGTCACAACCTGCCCATGATCAATCTGTTTAATGACGATGCGCAACTGAACAGTAATGCTCCGGAAACCTATCAGGGAATGGATCGCTTCGATGCCCGCAAACAAGTGGTCGCGGATCTCGATGCCTTAGGGTTACTGGACAAAGTAGACGATCATAAACTCAAAGTTCCTCGCGGAGATCGCTCCGGCGTCGTGATCGAACCCTACCTGACCAACCAGTGGTACGTTAAAACTCAGCCACTGGCCGATAAAGCGATCGAAGCCGTTGAAAATGGCAGCATCGAGTTTGTACCCAAGCAATACGAGAACATGTACTTCTCCTGGATGCGCGATATCCAGGACTGGTGTATCTCCCGCCAGTTGTGGTGGGGACATCGCATCCCGGCCTGGTATGACGACAAAGGCAATGTCTATGTAGGTCGCTCTGAAGAAGAGGTTCGCACTAAATACAATTTAGGGAGCATATCACTCAAGCAAGACGACGATGTGCTCGACACCTGGTTCTCTTCAGGGCTGTGGACCTTCGGCACGCTTGGCTGGCCAAACACCAACGATAACCCGGAAATTGCCAACTTCATCAAAACGTTCCACCCGACCAACGTGCTGGTAACCGGTTTTGATATTATTTTCTTCTGGGTTGCGCGCATGATCATGCTGACTCTGTATTTTATGGATGAAGTTCCCTTCAAAACCGTCTACGTACACGGGCTGGTGCGGGACAGTCACGGACAGAAAATGTCCAAATCCAAAGGCAATGTACTCGACCCTATCGACCTGATCGATGGCATTGATCTGGAGACGCTGGTACAGAAGCGCACTGCCGGAATGATGGTGCCGCATTTACGGGAAAAAATCGAAAAACAAACCCGGAAGGAATTTCCCGAAGGACTTGCCGCCTACGGAACCGACGCCCTGCGCTACACATACTATTCACTGGCCTCAACAGGTCGTGATATCAATTTTGACGTCGGCCGCATTGAAGGCTTCCGCAACTTCTGCAACAAGATCTGGAACGCCAGCCGTTATGTACTGATGAACTGCGAAGATCATGATTGCGGGCAAAACAACACCGATGATTACACCTTGTCTCTGGCAGATCGCTGGATTATCAGCCGCCTGCAAGAAGCCGAAAAAACCGTTGCCGACAGTATTGCTCTATACCGATTCGACCTCGCTTCACAAGCCATCTATGAATTTGTCTGGAACGAATACTGCGATTGGTATCTTGAGTTGTCTAAGCCAGTGCTCTGGGATGAAGAGGCCGCCGAATCACTCAAAAAAGGCACACGTCGCACACTGATACGCGTGCTGGAAGCTATCTTGCGTATGGCGCATCCGCTGATGCCCTTTATTACTGAAGAGATCTGGCAGCGAATTAAAACGCTCGCAGGGAAAGAGGGCGAAACGATCATGCTCCAACCCTACCCGATTTCTGACAGCAGTAAAATTGATAAAACTGCAACGGCTGATATTGAATGGGTAAAAAATGTTATCGTCGGCATTCGCAATATCCGTGGAGAAATGAATATCCCACCTGGAAAATTGCTGCCCGTATTCTTCCAGAATGGTGGCTCCGAGGATCAACGTCGCTTGAACGAAAACCGCCACTTTCTGACTAAACTGGCAAACCTCGAATCGATTTCCTGGTTAAATAACGAAGACCAGGCACCTATGTCTGCCACAGCTCTGGCGGGTGAGATGGAAATACTGGTGCCAATGGCTGGCTTGATCGACAAAGCCGCAGAGCAGGCCAGGCTCGACAAGGAAATAGACAAACTCAATAAAGAGTTGCAACGGCTGAACGGCAAACTCAGCAATGAAAAGTTTGTGAGTAATGCACCGGAAGCTGTTGTAGCGAAAGAACAGGACAAACTCGCTGATGCGAAAAACGCGTTAAGCAAAATGCAGCAGCAACTTGCAGCAATTGCGGAGCTGTAAATTGACGACGCAGCCCCTGTGGAGCACGACATGATAGGAAAACTGGTTTCAAAATCTATCGATCTCGCCACCCTGCCAGCCCGCATGACTATTCGCGGCTCAATCAGGGTGCTGAAAGCTACCGATCTGCTGCCGGGAGGCATGGAGCAGTTTCAAGAAGACATGAAATCCTTGCTAAGAGAGCTGGATGCGGATTTTGATCGTGACGTAGAGGATATGACCGAGCAAGAGCGTGAAACCATTGCCATACAGGAAATCCAACGGGCGGAATACCATATCTCCGGCGCGCTGATCAGCATGCTGCGGCTTGTGCGGCTGGCAACAGCTGACCAGCATCGGATTATCGAACACCCTGCGATCGACAACCGCATCCGTTAGCTGACTTTCTCCCCCCGAGCCTGCTGATCCGCATGATAACTGGAACGCACCAACGGGCCTGAAGCAACATGCTTGAAGCCAATACTGTAGGCGTAATCCGCATACTCCTGAAACTCATCCGGGTGTACATACCGTTCCACCGGCAAATGCTCTTTTGACGGTTGCAGATACTGGCCGATAGTCAACATTTCAATGTCATATTCGCGCATATCGTCCAGTGTCGCCAGCAGTTCTTCCCTGCTCTCGCCCAGGCCAACCATCAGACCCGATTTTGAGGCAACTTCAGGGTTGCGAGCCTTGTATTGCTGCAATAGCGTCAATGACCATTTGTAGTTGGCTCCTGGTCTCGCCTGCCGATACAGCCTCGGTACCGTCTCCATATTATGGTTAAAAACATCAGGAGGGGTTGCCGTAAGGATATCCAGGGCCGACTCCATACGACCTCGAAAATCCGGCACCAGAATCTCTACCTGCAGATGAGGTGAACGCAGACGGGATTCGCGAATACAATCTGCAAAGTGCTGGGCACCACCGTCTCTGAGGTCATCCCGATCTACGGATGTAATGACCACATACTTCAGACCCATTTCGGCAATGGCCGACGCGAGGTGACCCGGCTCTTCCGGGTCCAGGGGATTGGGCTTGCCATGCCCGACATCACAAAACGGGCAGCGACGTGTACAGATGTCACCCATAATCATAAAAGTTGCTGTACCGCCGCTAAAGCACTCCTGCAAATTCGGGCAGGATGCTTCCTCACAAACCGTGGACAGCTTATTGCTACGCAGAATGCGTTTGATTCCCTCCACTTTGGGCGAATTTGAAATACGAATTCGCATCCACTCCGGTTTGCGCTGAAGATTTTCGACAGGAATGACCTTTACCGGGATACGCTCCACCTTCTGCGCATCACGTAGCTTTTCGCCCTGCTGCAAGCGGCGAGTTCGTTTTGGCGGTGTCAGATCAGAATCAATCATAAAACGGTTCAGGTCCGGTGTTTTTGTTTTTAGCCAGGTATTTTGTGGCCGCCTGCTCTGAAAAGACGCTCCGGCAAAAACAGTTCAGAAAAAAGCTCATTCATCCGTCACGCTGTGGCGAAAAATTCTCTACCAGAGGCCGGTACTGCACATTGACGGAATTATAACCCAGTTTGTTAACCAGCATTGCAGCCAGATATTCCGCAACTTCGCCCTGAATAATTGTCTGCCGAGTACAATCGCGCATTTGCGTCATCGGCACGTTCAATCCACAGGGGTTAATTCTGTGCCAGGGACCCAGGTCCATATCCACGTTAAAGTTAAAACCGTGATAGCTGCACCCGCGACGAACTCGCAATCCCAAAGAGGCAATTTTTTCACCACCTTGCGTGTATACACCCGGCGCGTCAGAACGGGAGGATGCATGGATGCCCCAGTGGGCCAAGGTATCAACCAGGCTTTCTTCAATCAGTGTCACCAGTTCGCGCACACCCAGCTTCATACGTCGCAAATCAAGCAACAGGTAACCTGTAATCTGACCAGGGCCGTGATAGGTCACCTGTCCGCCCCTATCACTTTGCACGACAGGAATAGCGCCAGGATTCTGGATGTGCTCACTCTTACCCGCCTGCCCTTGGGTAAACACCGGGTAGTGCTCCAGCAACCAGATTTCATCAAGCGTGCTGTCGCTTCGCCTATCGGTGAAGACTTTCATGGCCTCGAATGTATCGTTGTAGTGGCAAAGACCCAGATAACGGATAAGCAGAGACTTTTCAACCGCTTGTGCAGACGTTTTTTCCGGCACCCCAGCAGGCATTACAGCACCATTTTGACCAGTTTATTATCTTTCAGGTCATCAAAAATGGACTGCAATTGCGGTTTTCCCGTTGCAATAATGGTTACAGTGATTGACTGGTAGGTACCTTTACTGCTGTCACGAATCGAAATACTGGCTTGATCAAAACCCGGCGCATGACGCTCCATAACGTTAACAACCAGACTGTGCAACTCATCCCCGGCATCACCCATCACCTTGATAGGGTATTCACAGGGAAACTCTATTTTAGGTGCTTCAGGATTATCACTACCCGACATGACGTTTACCCGCTTCATGCCGTTTAACTGAACAGTCCGGCAAAAAAGCGCATGACCATATCCCATAAACGAGAGAAGAAGCCTGCTTCCTCGATCTCGCTACCTGCCACCAGTGGCATATCCAGCAGTGTTTCACCCTTGTAGGTTATTGTCAGGCTACCAAGTTCCTGCCCTTGATTCACGGGCGCTTCAATCACACCATCAATATGTGTGGTAGCCACCAGATCTTTTTGTGAACCGCGCGGAATTGTCAGATAAACATCTCTGGGAACCACCAGGTTAATGGCGTCCTCCTTACCAAACCAGACCTTCTGATTTTCGGCCACAACATCGCCGTCAGCGTAGACTTGTGTTGTTTCAAAGTATCTAAACCCATAAGACAGCAGCTTTTGTGACTCTCTTGCCCGGGCTTCATCGCTTTTGGTACCCATCACAACGGATATCAGGCGCATACCACCACGCAATGCGGAAGCAACCAGACAATATCCCGCTTCTTCTGTGTGCCCTGTTTTCAAACCGTCTACAGACTTGTCGCGCCACAACAGACGATTGCGGTTGGGTTGATTAATTCCGTTAAATTCGAAATATTTTTCGGCATAAATACTATAGTGTTCGGGGTAGTCCATAATCACCGCTCGCGCCAGCAACGACAAATCCCGCGCAGTCGTCAGATGCCCTTCTGCCGGCCAGCCGGTTGCGTTCAGGTAATTGGTGCCATGCATGCCCAGCAAACGGGCCTGCTGGTTCATGACATCAGCAAACGCACCTTCGCTGCCAGCCACAAATTCTGCCAGGGCAACACTTGCATCATTGCCAGACTGAATAATCACACCGCGCAGCAGATCATTCACGGAAACACTGGTGCCCTCGCGAATAAACATCTTTGAGCCGCCCATTTCCCAGGCATTAACGCTAATCGGCACCTGATCCTGTCCGGAGATTTTGCCGTTGTGCATTTCTCCGGCGACGATATAACTGGTCATCATTTTGGTAAGGCTGGCGGGAGGCAATTGCTCATCCGCATTGTGCTCCACCAGTACTTTACCCGTGTCTGCATCGAGTAATATCCATGCCGAAGCCGCCAGTTCCGGCGGAGCCGGAATCAGCACTTGCGCGTTAACGGCAACGGCAGTATTAACAAGCAATACAAGGCAAAAGCTAACAAGAGTATTTTTAGTCATGATCAATTTGATAAGGGCAGTTGTCGATAATAGAGGAAAGAAGAGTGGCCGGAGTTTAGCACGTTGTACACCATAGATTTAAGGGCAAGTTTCAATTTCTCTGGCAATTGGAATAAAGAACTCAAAAATGAAGTAAGTAAACCTCACGTTAATCGTAGACCACAAAAGCCTGAATATTCTCAGTCTTGTGCAACAGATTTCTCAGCTTGAGAAGCTCAATATTGTCGGTTAACGGCCCCAGCAACACTTTGAATATCGCCTCGGGATGCTGCTTTTCACGAATCACGACCGGAGTGGCCGTCACTTTCTGCAAGCGGGTAAGCAATTGCCGTGCGGAACCCTCTGAGCTGAAAGCGCCTGCCTGCAAAAAAGTATTGCCCGGCAACTGAAAATCGTAACCATCCAGGCGTGCACTTCTAAGCGGACTGGTATCAGCCCTCGCCACACCGGTTTGAGCGGGTTTCGCGGGAGTGCCTGCCGTGACTATCGGCCCGCCAACCTTTTCGATAGAGGGCTGCTCAACCACATTATCCTGATAACGATTGAAGGTTCTCGGGTCGATGGCTTCCACCTCGACCCTGGCGGTACCTTTATCGGAATAACCGAGTTTCTTCGCCGCCGCATAGGACAGATCAATAATCCGGTTACCGTGAAATGGCCCCCGGTCATTAACGCGCACAATGACACTGCGCCCGTTTTCCAGATTCGTCACTTTGACATAAGCGGGGATACGCAGGGTTTTATGGGCAGCCGTCATGCCGTACATACTGTAGGTTTCACCATTGGAAGTCTTACGCCCGTGGAACTTGTTGCCATACCAGGAAGCGACCCCCCTTTCTTTATAGACAGCACCGGCAGGTAACAGCCGGTAGGTCTTGCCAAACTGAGTATACGGATCAGGATTACCCGCCTTGGTAATGGGCTCGACTTTGGGTTGCGCATCAGGAAGATTGCGCACATCAATATCTTTTGGTGGCGGACCATCACCGTACCCATAACCGCCACCGGAAGAGCAGGACTGCAACAATGCAGCCATCAAGGCGGTCAAACCCAGCCAGGCAAATATGGTGTATTGTTTTGAAAGTCTAGCTCGCAAGACCATTCACCCGCTCAAGAATAAGCTGACTCAACTGATGCACAGCCATGGCATACAAATGGCTGTGGTTATAGCGCGTAATGGTATAAAAATTTGGCAGCGCAAGCCAAAACTCGACGCCACCATTTCCCTCCAGCTCCAGAGGAAAGGCTTGCATTTCACCGGGCAGCTTATCCACCGGCGCAAACCCCAGCTTTTCCAGATCATTCAATGTGTTGGCCAATGACAGCTGATTAAGGCGCTCCTGATCGTAGCCCTCGGTTACCCGCGCTCTTGTTACTACCGGCTGACCCGCTTGCCACTTGTGAGCCGCAAAATAATTCGCCACACTGCCAATCGCGTCGGTGGAGCTGTTCCAGATATCAACAAACCCGTCACCATCAAAGTCTACTGCATAGCTGCGGTAGCTGCTGGGGATGAATTGCCCGTACCCCATGGCCCCGGCATAAGACCCGGTCAGTAGTAGTGGGTCTTTTTTCTGCTCGCGAGCGAGCAACAGAAATTCTTCCAGTTGCCGGGTAAAAAACTTGCTTCGTTTGGGGTAATCAAACCCCAGCGTGGAAAGCGCGTCCACCACCCGCCAGCTGCCCTTGTTTCGACCATAGAAAGTTTCCACACCGATAATGGCAACAATAATTTCCGGCGCCACACCAAACTGCTTTTCAGCACGGGCAAGCGCTTCGCGGTTGTCATTCCAGAACCTTGCACCTTCGTCAATGCGCTTCTCACTGATAAAAATGTCCCGGTAGTCTTTCCAGGGCTTTACCTTCTCGGCAGGCCTGTTCATGGCATCAATGATCGGCTGTTTTTTCTCGGCTGCAGCGAGCACCCGTTCAACCTCGGCCAGATCAAAACCATGTTCGCTCACCATGCGCTGGGCAAAGACCACGCCTTGAGGGTGATTTCTGTAATCCGCCCACGCATCGCTACTTACTGCTGCTACCAGACAAACAAACCCGTGCAAAACAAATCGATTTACGCTCATCACATTATGTCCCTCTGACTTCAGAGGCCTCTCCTTTTTTCTGTGCTGATAGCCATCAGCATACCAAACCCGAGCATCAGGGTGACAATGGATGTGCCCCCGTAGCTAACCAGCGGCAGCGGTACACCCACCACAGGCAATATACCGGACACCATACCCATATTGACAAAAATATACACAAAAAACGTCAGCGTGATACTGCCCGCCAGCAACCTGCCAAACATGGTTTGCGCGCGCAGACTGATCAACAGACAGCGCGCAATAATCAACAAGTAGGCACTCAAAAGCAGTAACACTCCGATAAAACCAAAATCTTCAGCCAGCACCGCCACAATGAAATCCGTGTGACTTTCAGGCAAGAAATCAAGTTGCGATTGCGTCCCTTGCATCCAGCCTTTCCCATGTATTCCACCAGAACCAATAGCGGTGGTCGCCTGAATAATGTTCCAGCCAGCCCCCAGTTTATCCGCCTCCGGATTAAAAAGCGTGAGAATACGCTGTTTCTGGTAATCTCTTAAGAGAAACATCCAGAAAACAGGTGCAAAAATTGCGACCAGCAATCCGCATGATCCCAGATAACGCTTGGGCAGTCCTGCCAGAAATAATGCGAAACAGCCCGCTGACGCCACCAGAATGGCGGTTCCCAAATCAGGCTGAATAGCAATCAGTACTGCTGGCGCCGCAATCAACACCAACGCCCAAAAAACATGTTTGAATCGGGGCGGTAAAACCCGGCCTCCCAGATAACTGGCCACCATAAGCGGCACTGCCGCCTTGAGAATTTCCGAGGGCTGAAAACGAAACCCACCGATGTCAAGCCACCGCTGTGCGCCTTTGGCTCCGGAGCCCATAAATACCACTGCAATTAGCATCAGAATACCCGCCGCATAAGGCAGCGCCGCCCACCGCTCCAGCATGCGCGGCGGAATCTGGGCCGTCAGCAGCATCACCAGCAGGCCAATCCCATACCAGGTAATCTGACGCTTCATGTAAAACTCGCTCTGCCCACTGGCACTATAAATCACAAACAGGCTCCCCCCCATAAAGACAAGCAACATCAGCAACAGGGGCATATCCAGGTGGACGCGATTCCAGCCTCGTGAGCGATACACACCTGCCCCCGGCTGTCTGATACGGTGGACATATTCACCCGGCATTATCATCAACCTCTGAGTGATTGACACCCGTCACCGGTAAATTCTGCATATAGGCGTCCATCAGCTTCCTCGCGATCGGAGCAGCTGTCGAACTACCATGTTCACCGTTTTCAACCAGCACGGCCACAGCAATAAGCGGCTCATCAGCTGGCGCGAAGGCAATAAAAAGGGCGTGGTCACGGTTCATCATGGCGACTTTTTCAGCGTCATACTCTTCATCCTGCTTTATACCGATCACCTGGGCAGTGCCGGTTTTACCGGCAATACGATATTCCAGCCCCCGATTGATGGCCTGTGCTGTTCCCCGGCGGTGATGTACCACATCCTCCATCGCATTAATCACATAGCGCCAGTTCGCCGGTTTAATATCCAGCGTTGTTTCCGACAGATCATCACCGGCTTCTTCATTATCGGAGCCATATCCAGCATTCGGTCTAACCAGGCGTGGCACCCGCATCTTTCCCCGGGTAGCAAGTCCGGCAACCGCAACCGCCAGCTGCAGGGGTGTTGCCAGCGTAAAACCCTGACCGATACTGGTGTTAATCGTGTCACCCGGATACCACGCAATACCACGAGCACCGCGCTTCCATGCCCGCGATGGCATGATGCCGGCACGTTCTGAGGGCATATCTATGCCGCTTTTTTCACCCAGTCCGAACATTGCCCCATATTTGGCAATCAAATCAATCCCCATTCTGTTGCCGATATCGTAATAAAGCGTGTCGCAGGACTGCACAATCGCAGTATGCAGATCAATCGAACTTCCGTGGCCACCTTTTTTCCAGTCGCGATATTTACGTTCCTCGCCTTTCAGCTGGAAGTAACCGGGATCATAAATCGTGTATTCGGGCGATATGGTTTTGCTCTCCAGCGCAGCCAATGCATAGATAGGTTTTACGGTCGAACCCGGCGGATATTGGCCCTGCAGGGCCCGATCAAACAGGGGGCGGTCCCGGGATGTCAGTAGTGCCTGATAATGCTTATGGCTAATCCCGGTAACAAACAGATTGGTATCAAAACCGGGCTTGCTGGCTAAAGCCAGCACACCGCCTGTCGCTGTCTCAATGGCCACCACCGCGCCACGGTAATCACCAAGGGCTTCCATGGCCGTTTTCTGAAGATGGTAATCCAGATACAGGTGAAGGTCCGTGCCGGGAACAGCTTCAATATGCTCCAGCTTGCGCATGACCCGCCCGCGAGCATTCACCTCCACCTTTTCGTAACCCACTTCGCCCAGTAGATCATCTTCATAATATTTTTCGAGACCAGTTTTACCCACCACACGGGTGCCACTGTAACGAACCGGGTCCAGCTCCCGGATTTCCTTATCATTAATACTGCCAACATAACCCAGCACATGAGCCAGGTTTTCACCCATAGGATAGTAACGCAGTAGTTGTGCTGTCACCTGAACGCCCGGCAATCGATGTTCATTGACAGCAAGAATACCCTGCTCTTCATCACTAAGATTAAACCGGAGAGGTACCGTTTCGTAGGGTCGACGACGTTGCTTTAGCTGTTTTTGAAAACGCTGGATGTCATCATCGGTTATATCGATCAACAGCTTCAATTCTGCGAACAGCGTATCAAGGTCCTCTGCCTGCTCGACAACGACGGACAAATTCACACTCGGACGGTTATCCGCCAGTAATAAGCCATTGCGATCATATATGAGACCACGCGGTGGCGGCACTGCCCGCGCCAGCACCCGGTTATTCTCCGAGCGGGTAACGAAGTCTGCATGCCGGGAAATCTGCAAATGAGCATAGCGCCAGATCAGGCCGCCTATCATCAGCAAAACAATTAATACCGTAAAACCGAGACGGCCAAAAAACAGCCGGTATTCCCGTTGAGGATCTTTTAGCGCGTAATCATTGTTCATCAATAATCAGGCTGTTGCCTTGATTGTTTTTACAACATCGAGAAAAACGTTATTCACTTCATGAATGTCAAATCCTGCGGCCTTAACATTTTCAACTGTCTTCCGGTTCATATCAGGGCCAATTTTTCTCGACAGTACAGTCATGAAGTCCATCATGATTTTAAAGGGATAATATCGGCTGCCGGTATGCTCGAACATATAAAGCTCACCACCGGGCCTTAGCACTTTGCGCAAGGCCTTCAACGCCGCAACCGGATTGGGAACCGAGCAGAAAGTACAGGAAGTAAACACCTGATCAAAACTGTGTTCCTCAAAATCCATGTCATGTACATCCATTACCCGGGCGTCAATCTCACCGTTGTACTGCGCAATCCTGGGGTTTGCCTGTTCAAGCATTTTCGGGCTTATATCCAGCGCCACAATTTTGCGCCCTTCCGGAAAACACTGAATATCCAGCCCCGTCCCCAGTGCCAGAAACAGAATCCTGGCATCAGCTCTCATATGAGAAAATAAGTCATCCTTGAAAGGCTTCCAGCGTTTTTCCGCACCCCTGCCTGCCATCAAATCAAAGGTTGGCGCTGCTTTATCCCACTTCTTCTGTGTTATCAGATCAACCATATTTCGGATTCCTACTGAACCTGTTTAAAGCTGCTGAACACCTCTGACCTGTTGATTGACAATCCAGATCATTACAATTGTGGCAAGGCCACAGACAGCACCAACCATAAACGCAGTACCGGCTCCCAGCGGGGCCATGGCAGACCACATACCAATCACCATACCGCTAACCATACCGGTCACCATCAGCGGCACCATCAGCTCCATGGCGCCCAGACAAATTGATGCTGGCAGCCACAGAACACCAGCCAGTAGCATACCGAGAAACATCATCACAAACATGGCGATTATCATATTCCAGCCTGCCCCGGTAATCAGACTGACAAACCAGCCGACAACAGCACCCACCAGAATGTTGGCCAGCAAATCACCCAAAACAAAAAACAACCGGTTATCCATGTTGAAACCCCTCATAAAGCCTGCACCCATTGTAGGAAAAATGCCCAGAATGACAATGAGTTATCAGCTTTATTTATCAGCACCCTTCTGCCGGGCTGATGTATCGAGGACGCCCTGTACTTTGCCGCTACCGGTGATAAGGGTGTCCGACATTGATACTCCAGGCCCGGTAGAGTTGTTCCGCAAGAAGAATTCGCACCAGGGGATGGGGCAGCGTCAGATTGGAAAGCGACCAGCGAGTGTTGGCTCGCGCCATACATTCTGGGGCCAACCCATCCGGCCCACCGATTAACAAACTGTAATTATCACCACTGCCGAGCCATTCACTCAACTTGCCAGCCAACTGTCCGGTATTCCAGGGATTGCCTTTAACATCCAGCGCAATCACATGGTCACGGGGGTCAACCGCCTTCATCATTGCCTCGCCTTCTCTGGCAATAGCACGCTGAAGATCACTGCCCTTGCCACGCTGCCCAAGAGGCAGTTCTACCATTTCCAGTTTCAATTCAGGGGGAAGCCGTTTAGCGTATTCAGAGAAGCCCTGTTCTACCCAGCCGGGCATACGGGTTCCTATGGCAATTATTTTTAATCGCACTGGAGGGTTACTCTTCAGTAGCAGTATGGTCGTCCGGGCGGACAGACCAGAGTTTTTCCAGTTCGTAGAAATCGCGGGTAGCGGGCAGCATCACGTGGAGCACCAGGTCGCCATAATCCACCAACACCCATTCAGCCCCATCCATTCCCTCAATACCAAGTGGTCGAAAACCAGCCTTTTTGCCCTCTTCCACCACATGCTCGGCCAGAGATTTTACTTGCCTGGTTGAAGCGCCGCTGGCAACAACCAGTGTATCCGTGACATCAGTAAGATCGCTGACATTCAGGGTGACAATATCTTTTCCTTTAATGTCTTCGAGGGCGTCAATGACGATATCTGTCAGTTGTTTACTCATATATTTCCTGATTTTTCCAATGGCCTGTGCAGCCTTGATGAATGAAAGTGCTTACCGTTATCGGTAAAGGCCCTGCTCTCTGATATATTCAATGACCGAATCAGGCACCAGATAACGCACAGATTCACCCCGTTTCAAGGATTCTCTAATGCCTGTGGCTGAAACCGGCAACAGCGTCATTTCCGCAATGGCTATATGGCCACAGGCGGAATTCGGCAAGCACTCCAGCTGTTCACGATGTTGCCGGATAAACACCGCCACATCGCCCTCTTCCGGCGGGAGCCAGCCAGGCCTCGCCACAGCAACAATATGCGCGAAATCGAGCAACAGCCGCCAATGCTGCCAGCTGTTAATCGTCAACAACGCATCCATGCCTATACAGAGGTACACCGGCACATGAGCGCCCATTTCGGCCCTGACTGCCCGCAAGGTATCGATTGTGTACGAAGGGCCGGTGCGCTTTAGTTCACAGTCATCAGCCTTCATGCCAGGCTCACCCGCCACAGCCCGCTCCAGCATTGCCAGCCGATGCGCCGCCGATGTCGATGGCGTATCGCGATGCGGGGGTTGTGCCGAAGGAATCATGCGCATTTCAGCAAGATTTAGACGCGCCTTCAATTCCAGTGCTGTGCGCAAATGACCGATATGAACCGGATCAAACGTACCACCGAAAACACCAATAGACACGGTTAGCTACGTACCTCACCATGACCGTAAACCACCCATTTCTGTGACGTTAGCCCCTCCAGACCAACCGGCCCGCGAGCATGTATCTTGTCAGTAGAAATACCGATTTCTGCACCCAGACCATATTCAAAACCGTCGGCAAAACGGGTGGAAGCATTCACCATGACCGAGCTGGAATCCACTTCGCGAAGAAAGCGGTCGCTGCGATATTTGTCGCCGGTGATAATGGCATCGGTATGCTGTGAACTATAGCGGGCAATGTGTGCCATTGCCTCATCCATATCTGCTACTACTTTAATCGACAAGACCGGCGCCAGATATTCCGTGCTCCAGTCTTCTTCTGTCGCTTCGACGCAGTCAATAATGGCGCGGGTTTTTTCGCAACCACGTAATTCAACACCTTGCTTCACATACGCTTGCGCCAATCGAGGCAAAATACTTTTGGCGACAGGCTCCGCAACCAACAGCGTCTCCATCGCGTTACATACACCATAGCGGTGTGTTTTGGCATTAACGGCAATATCAAAGGCCATGTTCAAGTCGGCTTTGTCATCAATGTAGACATGGCAAATGCCGTCCAGATGTTTGATCACCGGCACTCTGGCTTCAGCACTGATTCTTTCAATCAGACTTTTGCCTCCACGGGGCACAATCACATCCACAAAGTCTGTCATGGTAATCAGCTCGCCCACCGCTGCTCGATCCGTGATTTCAATGACCTGAACAGCAGCAACAGGTAATCCGGCCTTGTCCAACCCCCGTTCAATGCAACGCGCAATGGCCTGATTGGAATGAATCGCTTCGCTGCCACCACGCAGGATAGTGGCATTGCCGGATTTCAGGCACAAACTGGCAGCATCAATTGTCACATTCGGGCGGGACTCATAGATAATGCCTACCACACCGAGAGGCACCCGCATTTTGCCTAGCTCTATACCGCTGGGCCGCGTCTCAAGAGCTGATATTTCGCCAACAGGGTCACGCAACCTGGCAACCTGCTGCAAGCCTTCAATCATGCCATCAATTCTGGCATCGTTTAATTCCAGTCGGTCCAGTAGCGCCTCATCCAGTCCGTTTTTGCGACCATCGGCCATATCGGTTGCATTGGCCGCCATCAACTCGGAGCGACTGGCACTCAACACGTCGGCAATTGCCAGCAATGCTGTATTTTTGGTTTCCGTGCTGGCTGCAGCAATAACACGGGCAGCCTCGCGGGCTCGTTGCCCCAGCTGCTGCATATAGGATTTCACATCCATTGATGATTCTCGGCACTCAAAAAGCAGCATTATACCGATGGCTGCTCCATAAATCCGCAACTGCCGGTGGGCAATCCCGACAAATAAAAAACAGCATGAGTTACCGGGACAAGTGCCATCAGGGCGTTATCACCGGAGTCCGGGGCGTGAGAACAGGCCCATTGTAGGGGTAACGACTGTAGGCTCTCCGACCAGAGGGAGAGCGCTCATCCTCACGGACATGGCGCCGGTAAGTCGGCTTTTTGTAAATACCTGGATCGGAGCGGCGACTGAACCTGCGCTTTGCGCCTTGATAACCAGGGTAATACGGATAATAGTGATCTTCCCGGTAAATAACAGGGGGCAGTGTGGGCTGAGTGGCCACCATACGGGCTTTTTCTTCCGCAATTCTCGCAGCATCGCGATCCTGCCGGTCCCGCTTGAGCCGGTCGGCAGTTTTCGACAACTGCTCAATCAGCGCATTGGAAACGGCCAGATTTTCAGCCCCGGTGCTGCCTGCACCCGGGGAGTCGACTACTTCAACTTCTTTCAGCAATAGCGCTCCGGCAGGTAACTGATCGCCATAACCCACATTGCCCCCGGTATCCAGATACTTATAGACCACCGCAGCCTCGGCACTGAAAGCCAGCGCCACCAACCCCGGAATAACGGCCTTGATCAACCCTTGCACTGTCACTGGCAATTACCCTGCTCGAAACAATCATCACTACTGTGACAATATAGCAGCTGGAAAGTTAGTCGGCCTGAAAAGGCTATTGCGTTATTCAGACACGCTTCTCAAAATGATCTAAAGCCTTAACCCGCCATCAATTTCGAAAACACGCCCCGAGATATAATCGTTTTCCAGAATAAACGCGACAGTTTCAGCAATATGCCCAGGCTCTCCTGCACGCCCCAGAGGTACCAGAGATGCCAATTTGTCCTGCACTTTTTCCGGCATGCTTTTCACCATATCGGTATTGATAAAACCCGGCGCAATAGCAGCCGCACGAATATTGTAACGCGCAAGTTCTTTTGCCCAGGTGGTCGCCATGGCAACCACCCCGGCCTTGGCGGCTGAATAATTGCTCTGTCCGAGGTTTCCAGCGCGAGCAATACTGGAAATATTGATAATCACACCTTCATCAATCCGGGACTCAACCATGTGCGCCGCAGCTTCGCGCCCACAAAGAAAGACTCCGGTGAGATTAACATCCATCACCGCCTGCCATTCGGCAAGCGACATTTTTGCAACGACCTGGTTATCTTCAGACTTCACCAGCAGTCGATCGCGAATAATGCCCGCATTGTTGATCAACCCGTTAATAGCACCAAAATCGTTGACTACCTGCTGAAAAGCAGCCACAACTTCATGCTCACTGGCAACATTTGCCCGGTAGCAGCGAACATCCACACCGAGTTTCTGGCATCGGGACTTTACGCTATTCAAACCTTCATCGGAAACATCGACGAGCGCGAGCCTGGCACCGCGTTCAGCCAGGTTGACTGCTATCCCTTCACCAAGCCCTCGCCCTGCACCAGTAATGACTATTACACGGTTCTGAATATTCATTTACTTGCCAAGAGGTTTGAATATTAACAGCAACTTCGGTAGCAGCGTCATGGAGCCCAGCAGCGCTGCCAGCATTGCCAGGCCGGTCAACAGTCCAAAATAAACCGAAGGAATAAAGTTGGATAACGCCAGAATGGAGAAGCCGACAATAATGGTTATTGCCGTATAGAACAGCGCACGACCAATACTGGCATGGGCGCGATGCATGGTGGCGACATAGTCACCATCCACCTCAAACTCCCTCTTGAAACGGGTAATATAGTGGATGGCGTGGTCCACGCCGATCCCCACCGTAATGGCCGCAATGGTAATAGTCATCATATCCAGAGGAATACCAAACAACCCCATACCGCCAAGTACGACACCTGCTGCCAGCAGGTTAGGCAACATGGCCACCAGTGAGATGGACAGTGACCGGAACAGCACCAGAAACATCAGCATAATGCCAAGAAAAACGGCGCCCAAAGTTAAAATCTGCGAGCGGAACAGGCTCTGCAGCATATTGTTATATAACACCAGCAACCCGGTAAACTGCACCTGACCCTCTGCCAACCCCACCTCATCGATCGCAAAGCGACGGATTTTTTCGAGCAGTTCGGACCGCTTCAAATCGCCAATGGTTTCGCGGGTACGCAATGTGATACGCGCCTGATTCAATGCATCGTCAATATAGGGGTCCAGCAAAAATTCGGCATTGCCACCCGTGAGGCTCTGACGCACCAGGGCCAACTCCAGATCATTCAGCCTGTGTCCCATCAAATCACTGGCAACGTCGTAAACCGTCACCAGAGAACTGACCTTGCCTACCTCGGGCAAACTTTCCAGATAACGATGAAGCTTTTCGAGGTCCTGAATACCTGCCCCGGTAAACCAGTAACTGTTGGCTACCGGTGTTGCCTGCCTGTCTGTGTCCCCGCTTACCGATGACTCGTCAGCAAACGGATCATCCTCAAATGGATCCTGTTCCTCGAAGGCATCTTCTGCAGCAAACGCTTCATCGGCAAATGCATCGTCTCCAAAAGGATCATCCCCATCACCATAGGGGTTGTTTTCATAGGGGTCATTTTCAACGGCACCTGTCGCGGGTTCAAAACTGACCTCGGGAGCCGCCGGTGCATTGAGAATAATATCAAGCGGCGTTGTACCACCCAGGTTAGCGTCAATCACCGACAACCCCTGATACAACTCGGTATCAGAACGGAAATAATCGATAAACCGGTTGTCAACCTTGAGTTGCGTAACACCCCATCCACTGACAATCGCAGCAACCAGAGCCAGCAGCAACACCCAATTACCATGCTTCTCAGTAAATTGGGAAAACAACACCGTAACCGCCGCCGAATTGTCACCGCTATCGTTATTTCTGCCTTTACCCAACAGCATCATTCCGGCAGGGATCACTACAAATGCCAGCACCAGAGCCACAACGATGCCTATCGTCATCATCCAGCCAAAATCAATCACTGGACGAATATCACTGACGACCAGCGATACAAAGGCCACAATGGTCGTTAACACGGTATACAGACACGGTCGCGCCATATAGGAAACCGTCTCGCGTACCAGTATCAACTGATCTGCATCCGGCAGACTTTGCTGCAATTCCCGATAGCGCACAATCAAGTGAATCGTCAGGGCAAGCGTAATAATCAGCAGCAAAGCAACGAAGTTGGAAGAGATGACCGTCAGGCGCCAGTCGATCCAACTCAGGTAACCGAGCATCATTTCGACCGTCAGCACACAGGTCAGCAGCGGTAAAACCACCCAGCGCAACTGCCGGAAGATCACCGCCAGAGTGACGATAATGAAGACCACAATTCCTGTACCAAAAATGCGCAGGTCACTTTTGATAAACTCGATCATGTCCGCAGTGATCATACTGGGTCCACCCAGGAAGAGCGTTGCTTCACTACGGTACTTGTCTAGCAAGCCGCGCACATGAGCTACCCGCTCACGATCCCGCTGCGCCTGCAGCGTGCGGTAATCGAGAAATTCCTGACTGACACGCAATAATTCAGCCTGTTCATCAACGGTCAGCCCTGCCTTATCACGCTTGAGCCTCAAGGCATCGCGGTGACGCACCAGCTCCAGGTATTTACGATCAAGCTCCAGATTAGCCAGCACTGCTGTTGTCTGACCATCCGGGCCAAGTATCAGATCCCGGTAAATCGGGCTTTCCAGAAACTCGCGTTTGGCCTGAACACGGTCGGTATCTGCATCCATCAAAGTTCGCGGCTCATCCTTCAACTGCGAAATCGAAATTTGCGGACTGTACAGCAATGGTACGTTGAGAATAGAGGTTGTTCTCGATACCCCGCGAACCTGTGCCAAATCATCACTGAGCGCTTTCAGTGTTGTCAGCGATTGATCAGAAAACAAATCCGACGTCTTCGGGGTGTAGGTGACCAGTAAAAAGTCACTGCTGCCGTAACGCTGTAGCGATTCCCGAAAATAATCGAGATCGGAATCATGCTCCAGCGTTAAAGAATCAGCCGATGCGTCCAGTTTAAAGTTAGGCAGCCCAAACGCCATAGCCACAGCCATAAGCATAACCAGCAACAGGGATATGGCGGGGTGGCGCAGCACCAGTGCCTCGTAAGCGCCAAGCAAACGTTTTGACATTAATACATTCCATGCACAATAAAACGGCTGTCATTATCCTTAATAAACGAACCGGTTGCATCCTCTTTGCGGGGTTTATCGCTCCAGATGCCCCAGATTCCTGTCAGGATCAATCACGTCCCTAACCCGCTGCTTCAAGGCCTTCACATCCGGAAATCCACCCTCACTTTTACGCTCCCAGAGTAAGTCGCCGTTGAGCCGAATCTCAAATACACCACCTTCCGACGAAGGCACCAATGCCACTGCAGCCAGATCATCGGCAAAGGTATGCAGCAGTTCCTGCGCCATCCAGGCAGAGCGCAGTAACCAGTTGCAGCGCGGACAATAAATTATCTCGATGCCGGGTTTTTCTGTAACAGGTTTTGGGGAAATATTTTTTTGGGCCATAATAAAATCCTCTGAATAGCGGGTTTTGCGTTACCCTATTGCACTGTTGCCTGGCTGTCATCGACAATCATCAAGTTAGGGCAAAATAATGAAACGTGCCGCCCATAAAAACTGATTACTCACACAACGACAAACGGGTTGACCTACAAAAAGGCAGATAAATATCAATGAAAGGGGTAATCCTCGATTGCGACAGCCTGAGACCCGCTGACCTTGATCTGTCGGCACTAGCCGAATTGCCCATCGCGTGGACAATTTATCCCACCACCACACAGGAGCAAACTGCCCAACGCATTGCCGATGCCGATCTGATACTCACCAATAAAGTTGTGTTGGGTCGTCAGGAAATACTTTCCGCGCCCAATCTGAAATACATCGGCGTACTGGCTACAGGAACCAATGTGATTGACGTCTCCACCGCACAGTTGCGCAATATTACCGTCACCAATGTCACCGGCTACGGCACTGCCTCTGTAGTACAGCACTGCTTTGCATTAATTCTGTCGCTGGCCACCCGGCTACCTGATTACAATTGTGCGGCCCTTAATGGCCAATGGAGCAAAAGCCCTTTTTTCTGTCTGCTGGATTACCCGATACAACAACTTTCAGGCGCCACTATGGGTATTGTTGGATATGGCAAACTGGGGCGCAGTATGGCAAAGATTGCCAGCGCTTTTGGCATGCACGTCAAAATTGCCGGATTACCCGGCCGTCATCCGGGCAGCGCTTCCCGGGTACCTCTGGAAGAATTGCTATCACAGGTGGACGTGCTTTCACTACACTGCCCGCTAACACCAAACACCACAAACCTGATTGGCGCCAAAGAACTGGCAATGATGAAGCCAACAGCATTATTGATTAACTGTGCCAGGGGCGGCATCGTTGACGAGATGGCGCTTGCAACAGCATTACGACGCGGAAAGCTTGGTGGAGCAGGCGTAGATGTACTCAGTGAAGAACCGCCTCGACACCACAACCCATTACTCGACCCGGGTATTCCCAATCTGATTGTGACACCTCATTGCGCATGGGGGTCAAGAGAGTCGCGCCAAAAGCTAGTCCTGGAGGCGGGGCGCAACCTGCGATCATTTCTTGGTATCTGCTGACATCATGGCCAGTGGGAAAAGAGTCATTACAACAATCGCTCAAGGGTTATTGTGTTTTTCAGATAACCTTTCATAATGCAAGGTCATAATCAACTTACCCATTAAATAACATGGATAGATCATGGACGACGATGTTTTAACCAGACTCACCGCGGTTGAGGATCTACCCGCCTTGCCTACCGTAGTCTCGTCGGTGCTGGAAATGGTTGACGATGGCCAGTCGTCACTGGGTGAGTTAGCCACCGTCATCCAGCAGGATGCTGCCATATCAGCTGCTCTGGTAAAAATGGCCAACAGCGCTTTTTACGGATCGCGTTTCTCGGTCAGCAATGTCAGCCAGGCACTTTCACTTATTGGCCTGAGTGCAACCATACCGCTGGTGGTTGGGCTCTCCTTGCGCGGCCTGCAAGAAAGTTTTAATTCATCCATTAACTTTGAGCACTACTGGCGGCGCTCAGTGTTGTCTGGCAGTGTCAGTGCCTGGCTGTGTCGCTTTACTGATATCAAAAAAGAGGATGCTCTGCTGGCAGGGCTCGTTCAGGATATTGGCCTGCTGGCTGCCAGTGCGACCTATCAGGAGCAATACCGCCAGTGCGACATCTCAACCTGGCATGACCACTGTGCCCTGAGCAGTCTTGAAGAAAAACTGTTTGGCTTTGATCACACTCTGATCTCCGCTACCCTGCTGAAAAACTGGGGGTTTCCCCACCGCACAGTTACCGCTGTTGAGCTAAGTCATACCGAACCCAATCTGCTGGAACGGGACCTGACCTGGTGTGTCACCGGCTCAAACCTTATTTCAAATGCGATTATGCGCGGCCTTGATTCCGGGCGCCTGGTGGAAGAAATCAAAGAAGTCATGGACTCGTATTGGTTACCAATAGCACCTGACGATTACGATACCCGCCTGTTTGAATGCCTGGAACGGATCAGTGAGCTTGAGCAACTATTTGAGGTTCGCTTGCTGCCAAATGACATGGAAGCAATCCTGAACAAATACAAAGAAACGCTGAACGGCACTGCATAACAACCCTTCCCGACCAACACCTGTTTAAAACGGCAGCAAGGCTCTTCACTTTTTCCAAAAACACAGACCTGCGTTTTTAAAACATCATTGCTATTTATCAATAACATTGCCGCACAAATCCGATACTATTGGCTCTTGTTTGCGCTTTACCCGTCATCAAAAAGAGCTCTTTGAATGCTGAATATCACTGATCTGAAGGCCGAACAGCGAAAGGTGCCGCTTTTCAGGCTGGCTTTCCGTCCCTTCTTTCTGTTCGGTTGCCTGTTTTCAATATTTTCCCTGATCATCTGGGGCAGCTTTCTCAGCAACCCGGCCATCAACATGCAACCCTATGGCGGCTGGTTCTGGTGGCATGGGCATGAAATGCTGTTCGGTTTTGTCTGCTCGATTATCGTCGGTTTTTTGCTGACTGCCGTGCAGAACTGGAGTGGCTTGCCGGGTATTTCCGGCTGGCCCCTGGCGGGATTGTTCGCGCTCTGGGCAACCGGAAGACTGCTCATGATCACCCCCGTTCTTCCTCCTATTGTTATCGCTGTTGTCGATAGCCTGTTTTTACCTGCCGCTGCAGCGGTGCTGGCCCATCCCGTGATCACAACAAAATTGTGGCGCAACCTGGTTTTTGTGCCATTGCTATTACTACTGGCCCTGGTAAATGCAACCACTCATTACCAACTGATTAATGGCAGCAATTTTTCACTGCCCTGGACCCAATCAGCAATACTGATTATCGCCCTGATCATGTCGGTGCTCGGCGGTCGTGTCATCCCGTTTTTCACTGCCAATGCCACCCGAACGGAAAAGCCCCAGCCACTTGTCTGGCTGGAAGTGCTGGCGATCGGCAGTGTTGTTATTCCCTTGTTCTACAGTCTAGGCTCAGGTGATATTGGCACCAACAAGTTGGTCGGCGGTTGTTTTATACTTGCCACTGTTTCGCATACTCTTCGCTTTGCCCGCTGGCAGTGCTGGTTAACGCTCAACAACCCCCTGCTCTGGTCTCTGCATCTGGCTTACCTGTTTATTATTGTCGGCTTTGCGCTATTAGCCAGCTATCACTTAGGGTTTAACATCACGCTGACAACAGCGTTACATGGTATAACCGTTGGTGGCATGGGGTTGCTGATTCTGTCCATGATCAGCCGCGTATCCCTCGGGCACACAGGACGAATGCTGATTGTCAGCCAATGGATTGTAGGAGCTTATGTCGCTTTAGCTATTGCCGCTGTTGTGAGACTGGTTGCACCTCTGGCAACAGGGTATACAACACATATGTACCTGTTAAGCATCGCCGCCTGGGTAGCAGGCTACCTGATTTACGCAGTGGTTTACTGGCCAGTACTCACACAACCAAGACTGGATGGCAGGCCAGGCTAATCGCGATCATTGCCTGTCACTGCTGCCAGTTGCCTGTCGTGCCAGTGGCTGAGTAATAACTGGCTGGCAATCGCCCCCAGCAGGGCCAGCATCATATCCCACTGCGCATCCCAGATATCACCCTGAGTGCCGAGAAAATCAACAGAACCATCGCCTCCGATTTCAGCTGACCACCATTCAATCAGCTCGTAAAAAGCACTGAATGCCAGGCAGAAGCAGATCACCAGAAATACGCGCCAGCCGCGAACACGAATCAGGCGATAACGGATAAAAATCTCCCGGGCAATAAGCGCAGGCACAAAGCCCTGAGCGATATGACCAATACGGTCATAGTGATTACGGCTGAAATCAAACATGTCCTGCATCCAGAAACCAATCGGCACACGGGAATAAGTGTAATGAGCACCCACCAGCAAAATAACAGCATGGATGACAATCAAATAGTAAACGATACGGGTAAGCGGAAATGTCTGCCGGGTAAACCAGAGCAGGGGAATCGCGATCACCACCGGGACTGCTTCTGCCCACCAGATATTGCGACTGGCCGGTTCGATCCACGACCAGACCATAACGCCAAGCACCAGCGCAAGTAAAATCAGCAACTCCCGATTAGTCGCCATTTATCAGTCTCCCCAACGAGGCAAAAGCGCTTGCTCAATCTCGAGTTGATCAAGAATCCTGGCCACCACAAAATCCACCAGATCTTCCACCGATTGCGGATTCTGATAAAAACCTGGCATGGCTGGCAGCACAGTGACACCCAATTTTGAAAGCGTCAGCATATTCTCCAGATGAATCGAGGACAGCGGTGTTTCCCGCGGCACAACAATCAGCTGACGCTTTTCCTTAATAGCCACATCTGCCGCCCGTTCAATGAGATTATTGCTGGCGCCACAGGCAATTGCGGAAATAGTGCCACCACTGGCCGGGCAAATTACCATTGAAGTGGCGGCCGCAGAGCCCGATGCTGCCGGTGCAAACCAGTCTTCTTTGGTAAATACCTGGATCTGACCATCTTCCGCATCAAAATTAGCTGTCAGAAAATCCTCCAGCGCTGAATCAGCCGGAAGCGAGAGCTCCGTTTCAGTTTCCACAACAATGCGCGCAGCATTTGAAATCATAAAATGGACATTGCAACCCACCTGTACCAGGCAATCCAGCAGTCGCAACCCATACTGAGCCCCTGAGCCACCGGTCATCGCCAGTGTTACTGTTCGATTTTTCATGAATTCTGCAATGCCTCTATTAATTGCTGATGGAAACCACCAAAACCACCGTTGCTCATGATAACAATATGGGATGCGCCTGTTTCAGCACTTTTTGCAACCGTCCTGCTGACCAGCTCATTGATGCCGTCCACCACCTCAGCAGGCACAGCGCCATTGCCCACCACCGCTGCCAACGACCAATCGATATTATCCGGCTGAAACCACAGCGCATAGTCAGCTGCAGCAGTAGCTGCGGCCAGTTGATCCTTGTGAACACCCTGTTTCATCGTATTGGATCGAGGCTCAATCACCGCAATAATTTTTTCTGAACCGACACTTTTCCGTAAGCCTTCAAGCGTGGTGGCAATCGCTGTCGGGTGATGTGCAAAATCGTCGTAGACCCGAATATTCTTGACAGTTGCAAGGTGTTCCATGCGCCTTTTGACACCCGCAAATTGCGATAATGCTTCGGCAGAAACGTCCGCAGTCACCCCCACATGACGTGCAGCCGCCATCGTTACCAGCGCATTATTAACACTGTGTTGACCCGTTTGCGTCCAGCTTACCTCACCCGCTTTTTTACCTTCGAAAATCACTTCAAAATGGCTGCCATCACTTTTCAACAGGTTGGCTTGCCAGCGACTCGTGGTTTCATTTTCTTCGCGGCTAAAAGTGCCACCGGTCAACTCGGTTTCACTCCAGCATCCCTGCGCCAGCACCTGCTGTATATTCCTGTCATTTGCAGGCGCAATAATCAATCCATTACCCGGCACCGTGCGAACCAGATGATGAAACTGGGTCTGGATTGCCGCCAGATTGGGAAATATGTCGGCGTGATCAAATTCCAGATTATTCATGATCAATGTGCGCGGACGATAGTGGACAAATTTTGAGCGCTTATCGAAAAAAGCACTGTCGTATTCATCCGCCTCAACCACAAAAAAAGGCGACTCACCTAGCCGGGCGGAGACACCGAAGTTCACTGGCACCCCCCCGATAAGAAAACCGGGCTGCATACCGGCGTATTCCAATACCCAGGCAAGCATGCTTGATGTGGTGGTTTTGCCGTGGGTCCCGGAAACCGCCAGCACCCATTTTTCATTGAGAAACTGATCGCCCAGCCACTGAGGGCCGGAAACATAGGGAATACCTTTTTCCAGCACATATTCCACAGCCGGATTCCCTCGTGACAGCGCGTTGCCAATTACCACCAGATCCGGGGCGGGTTCGAGTTGTGAAGGCGCATAACCTTCAATCAGACCAATACCAGCCTGCTCCAGCTGGGTGCTCATGGGGGGGTAAACATTGGCATCACAACCGGTAACCTCATGCCCGCTGGCTTTCGCCAGTTGAGCCAGGCTGCCCATGAAGGTGCCGCAAATACCCAGAATATGGATGTGCATTGAAGAATCTCTTTTATTCGTGCAGCACAAAATACCCGAACGGCTGTGACAAGCAAGTCTCTAGCACCAATTTTTGATGACAAGACAGTAATATTGCCCGATTACCCATTTGGATTAGTGCCAACACACCACCGGCAACCCCTGCCTGCAGGGTCTGCATTTGTTTTTTTGCTACGACAATGCCATCCCATATCGTAAAATCACTTTTTTCAAGTTGCCTGTGAATTCATTGAAAAAATCCAGTATCATGCGCGCCTCGGAAATCGCAGGTAAATGTATCCAATGTCGACGAAAAACGCCTTTTATGCACAATCCGGCGGAGTGACTGCCGTTATTAATGCTTCCGCTTGCGGCGTAATTGAAGCCGCCCGCGAACACAACGATAAAATTGGCACCGTCTATGCCGGTCGCAATGGCATTATTGGTGCGCTTCGTGAAGAGCTGATCGATACCAGTCTGGAATCTGCCGAAGACATCGCGGCGCTCAGACATACGCCTTCGGGTGCCTTTGGATCCTGCCGCTACAAGCTGAAAAGCTACGAAGAGAACCGGGAAGAATATGAACGCCTGATCGAAGTATTCAAAGCTCACAATATCGGCTATTTTTTTTACAACGGGGGCGGTGACTCGGCAGATACCTGCCTTAAGGTCTCAAAAATTTCCGAGCAGATGGGTTACCCCATTCACGCCATTCATATACCCAAAACCGTCGACAATGACTTGCCGCTGACTGACTGCTGCCCCGGTTTTGGCTCCGTGGCCAAATATGTTGCCGTGTCCACCAAAGAGGCAAGCCTCGACATTGCATCCATGTGCCAATCTTCCACAAAAGTATTTATTCTCGAAGTGATGGGGCGTCATGCCGGGTGGATCGCTGCCGCAGGTGCATTGGCCGCAGATCAGGCCGGAGATCCACCGCATATTATCCTGATGCCGGAAGTCCCGTTTGAAGAAGAGAAATTCCTGGCGACCGTTGATCAAACAGTCAAGGAAAAAGGTTACTGCGTTATCGTCGCCTCGGAAGGCACACAGAACGCTGCAGGTGAGATTATTGCGGCATCAACCCATACTGATGCTTTCGGCCACAAACAGCTGGGCGGCGTTGCACCAACGCTGGCAGGCATAATCAAGGCAAAACTCGGCTACAAATACCACTGGGCTCTGGCTGATTATCTGCAGCGCTCGGCTCGCCATATCGCCTCAGCCACAGATGTCGAACAAGCCTATGCCAGTGGTCGTGCAGCAGTTGAGCTGGCCCTGCAGGGTAAAAACTCCGTGATGGTGACTATCGAACGCAATGAAGGCCCTGAATATTCCTGGCGCATTGGTGAAGCCCCTCTGAACGAGGTTGCCAATGTAGAAAAAATGATGCCTGCCAGCTACATTACGGAAGACGGCTATGGTATTACTCAGGCTGGTCGTGATTACCTGGAGCCATTGATTCAAGGAGAGGATTATCCCCCTTACAAAAATGGTATGCCCGTTTACGCTCGACTGAAAAAACAACTGGTAACAAAAAAGCTGGCCACAGAATTCAAAGTGTAGCTTGATCTTACGGCGCGCTGGATGAAAGAAAAGAGTTTTTCAAACTTCCAGCAAAAAAGTTACCGGCCCATCGTTGCACAAACTCACCTGCATATCGGCGCCAAACCTGCCGGTAGCAACTGGCAGACCGCTCTTGCGGGCTTCTGCAACAAAATAGTCATACAGTCTCTCGGCCTCATCCGGCACCGCCGCCGACGAAAAACCGGGCCGCAAGCCTTTTTGGGTATCCGCCGCCAGAGTGAACTGGGAAACCACCAGCAGTTCACCCCTTACATCCCTTAAACTGCAATTCATCTTGCCAGCATCATCAGGAAATACTCGGTAGTCCAGCACCTTCTTCAGCAGTTTTTCCGCTTCGACATGAGAGTCCCCTTTCTGTACACCCAATAACAGTAAAATGCCCCGGTTTATCTCACCGGTAGCGCAGTCAGCCACCATCACTTTTGCGTAACTGACACGTTGAATAAGAGCCCGCACAACAATCCTTATACCCATTAACCATACGCAGAGAATATCAGATTTCATACTGCTTGAACCGGACTAACGATCAAGGGCATACGGAGGCTTGTCCGGCACAGCTTGTGGAACCACCCGCAGAGCGATAGCATTAACGAGGTTAATCTCTGGATAGCACGACATGAACACTAAGCTGATACCGGTGATCACTGCCTTTTTTTTGCTTTTCAGCGCTGGTTTTGTACCGCGGTGTTTTGCCCAATTGCAACAGGAGAAAAGCCCCCACACAGAGAAGGTCGAAGAGCATCCTGATAACACCGACACAGAGAGCAAACCCTGGTATCACAGCAGCCGGGATTATGTGGTGCATCACGCTGACAATATTGCACAGTGGACCGACACTTTTTTCGGTGACAAACGCACCGAACAGGAAGCCGCTTATTCCACCCTTCGCCTGCGGTTGAAACACAGCTGGAATGAAGACGATGATTTCGATAGCGATCTGGGACTGCGCGGAAAACTGCACCTGCCTCGCATCAACAAGCGTCTCAGCCTGCTCTTTTCGGATGACGAACAAACCAGTGATGATGACCTGATTGCGGACGACAGGGATAGCTCTGACGACATCGCCTTGCAGTACAGGGCGCGTGAAAAAAAATATTACCGCATTGACCTGAAAGCCGGTCTGCGCTCATCAGGGAACCCCAAGGGTGCTGTCCGTTACCGATATGAACGACCGATTGAAGACACCCTGATTGGACGGTTCAGCAGCGAACTCTACTACCGTGGCGGAGACGGGCTAGGACATCGAGCACGACTGGAGTTCGACAAGATTCTGGACAGCGACAAGGTGTTCCAGTGGCATAACAAAGTGAACTGGGAAGAAGAGGAATCCGGTGTTTCCTGGGTGACCGGATTCGCACTCAAAAAACGCCTGACTGAAAAAAAAGCGGTATCCTATTATGTTTCAGCGAATGGCAGCACACAACCTGATGGCCTGACCAACAGTTACGGGCTTGGCATCCGCTATCGGCAGAACCTTTTTCAGCCCTGGATATTTGCAGATATACAGCCCGGCTACCGCTGGGTCAAACAGGATCAGCATGACGACAGACACGGCGTTGCATCACTGGTGCTCCGACTGGAAGTAGTCTTCGAAAAAGACTTTTCTCAATAGCCCGCTCTGCTGCTCTGCAATGCGCAGACGTCTGCAAGATTCAGTCAACCGCCAGATTCTCTGACTGTTTGCGAGGCAAACGGACAACAAACGTCGTGCCCTTCCCTTGCTCGGTTTCAAAAAACAACTGCCCCTGATGACCCGTTACCACAATATTGTGTGCAATTGAGAGCCCCTGCCCCGTACCTTTGCCAACACCCTTGGTGGTGAAAAACGGTTCGAAAATGCGCTCGGCAACTTCGGCAGGTATGCCATTGCCCGTATCTTTAATGCGGATTTCCACCCACTCATCATCGCTGCTGGTGGCAAGCGTAATGGTGCCTTTCTCGACGCCTTTATCACTGTTCGACTCATCAATGGCATGGGAGGCATTGACAATGAGATTCAAGAAAACCTGGTTGAGTTCACCCGGCAAGCACTCCACCATGGGCAGATCGGGGTCCAGTTGCTTCTCAACTTCCGCCACATACTTCCACTCATTAGCACTGACCGTGAGTGTTGTCTCCAGCGAGTGGTTAATCTGAGTCATGGTTTTACTTTGCGCTTGCCCCGGATGTGAAAATTCTTTCATGGCACTGACAATATCACTTACGCGTTTAATGCCATCCATCGAGTCAGAAAGTGCTTTCGGAACTTCCCGGGACGTATATTCGTAATCGAGCTTTTCAAAATTCTCCTCCAGCTCGGCAATTTTCTCTGGCGAAAGAGCTCCCGCCCCCTCTTTAATTGATTGAAGTATCTCGCCATAAGGCTCGATTAACTGATTCACATCACCAAAAAAGTCCTGCACAAAGAGAATATTGTCACCAATAAACTGAATAGGCGTATTAATTTCATGGGCGACCCCTGCTGCCAACTGACCAATGGATTCCAATTTTCGCGACTGGGAAAGCTGCTCTTCGAGTTTTTTGCGCTCGGTAATATCTTCAACAATGGCCACAAAAACAGCTGGTTCGGTAGCATAAGAACGGTGCAAATTCACCTTGGCCAGATAGATTGATCCGTCTTTGCGCTGGAATCTGGTTTCAAAAATGGCAGGTCCCTTTTTACTGGAAGCCAGAGGGGATACCGAATCATCAAACTCTTCTCGGCTGTAATCATTCATCAGGTCAAGCAAGGTCATTGTTTTTAATTCAGCGGAGCTAAACTGGATGTTTCTTTGCGCGCCTTTATTGGCCCCCAAAAACTTGAGACCCTCTTCCTCAAAATAATAAATTTCGCTGGAAGATTCATCGAGAATATAACTGAGCCTGGTCGACTCCTCCTGCGCTACTTGCCGTTCCCGCACCTCCTGCTCAAGCTTCACATTGCTCTGCTCGAGGTTCTTAGCCTGAACTTCCAGATCATGGGTACGTTCTCGAACTTCCTGGCCGAGCCGTTCAGCAACCTCTTTCTCAACATCCAGCTTGCGCTCGAAATAAACTGTCAGCAACGTTATCAGCAGCACCACTACCGTTGCAGCGGCAACCGTCAACCCAATCCCGAGCTGGCTAAGGCCGTGAGCAGCTCCTCCCATAACAGCGTCTGGAATCGGGGTATAGATCGCGGCAGCCATGCCAGTGTAATGCATGCCGCAAATCGCAAAGCCCATAATCAGAGCAGCGGCCACTTTCAATCTGAATGCCTGACCGGTTTTGAGATTGATTCTGGACATCATCCAGAGCGCCACAACAGAAACCACAACCGCAATCACAATAGAGATTGAAAATATCAATGGGTCATAGCTCAATGCAGCGGGCATGACCATGCCCTCCATACCGGTGTAATGCATTCCGGCGATGCCACAGCCCAATATCAGCCCACCACCAAGAAGTCGACCCGCGCCAACTTTTTTCCCTGAGGAAGCATAAATGGCACAACACGCAGACAACATTCCAACAAAGAGCGAGGCAAGCGTGATTGAAATATCGTAAGAGAAGGGCATATCCATACTGAAAGCCAGCATGCCGACAAAATGCATCGACCAGATACCCAACCCCATAGAAAAGGAGCCGGCCAGTAACCAGTAAAAGGCTGCTCTACCCCGCAATTCCGCATAACGCTTGCTGAGCGAAAGGGCCGTAAATGAAGCAAGAACAGCAACCCCGTAGGAAAGCATCACCAGACCAATATCAAAATACCCACCACCCATTTCGACAGGACCAAAGAAAGCAGCCATCATGTAACTCCTGATATATTTATTATTCTGTACACCGAGCCTTACTACCTTTCCAGTACCTAAACAGTGATCGCGCTTCTGATTCAGGTTCTCTGCCGACCAACCACTATCGTATTACTGAAATGGATAGTAGATGTCACTCAAACTGTTTTCAACCAAACAGCGGGCGAACTTTTTAGCAGGATATGGATAATACCCGCAATATGACCACAACCCTCACCAGGACAACCAAATGAATGTTCGCTTTATCGATCGAATCAGCGACTGCAGCGCTGCAGCCTGGAATCTCGTGGCCGGTATCGACTACCCGTTTCTGCGCCACGAGTTTTTAGATGCACTGGAAACGAGCGGCAGTGTCGGTGGCGAATCTGGCTGGCAACCCTTTCATGCCCTGTTATTTGATCAGGATATGTTGGTGGCCGTTATGCCGCTTTACCTGAAAAGCCACTCTTATGGGGAATATGTTTTCGACTGGAGTTGGGCCGACGCCTACCAGCGTAACGGTTTACCCTACTACCCGAAACTGGTGACCGCAATTCCCTTTACACCCGCAACAGGAAACAGAATAGCCACTAACAATCTCGAAGCAGCCACCGCCTGTGATTATTTTTGCAAAGCTATTACCCAGCAACTGAAGCAGAAAAATTTCTCGGGATGGCATGTATTATTCCCGGAACAAGAAGAGAGTCTGCACCTTGAAAAAGCCGGATTACTTGATCGAATCGGTGTCCAGTACCACTGGTTTAATCAGGGCTATCAATCTTTCGATCACTTTCTAAACACCTTCAAATCACGCCAACGCAAGAATTTGCGCAAAGAGCGACGGCGGGTTTATGAGCAGAACGTATCGCTATCCATACTCACCGGAGACCAGCTGACTCCCGATATATGGCAGCATTTTTATCGATTTTACCAGGCCACTTACGCCAAACGAAGCGGTCATGGCGGTTATCTGACCAGAGAATTTTTTCAATTGATAGGAAAACACATGGCAAGCCAGATCGTTATGGTGATGGCCTATCAGGATGATATACCGATTGCTGCCGCCCTGAACTTTCAATCCAGCAACACGCTTTATGGCCGCTACTGGGGAGCCATTCGGGAGATCGACGGCCTTCACTTCGAAACCTGCTACTACCAGGGCATTGAATACTGCATTGCTAACGGTTTGCAGCGATTTGATCCCGGGGCACAGGGCGAGCACAAGATCCAGCGGGGATTCACGCCAGTCAATACGCACTCCATGCATTGGATTGCCCATGAAGGCTTTCGCAAAGCCATTGGCCGTTTTCTTGAAGAGGAATCCTCCCAGGTGTCTCGCTACACTGAGCACTCGAAACAGTTTCTACCATTTAAAAATACCGACTAACGTAACATCACCGTTTTGGTGAAAGACCACCGTCGGCGTTACAGCAAAAAACGATAAAACTGAGGAAGCCATCAACCATTACCTATCGCCCAATTTGAATGCCTCATTTTTAACCATCCTCATAGAGACGATTCAACCCATTCAGCGCAGCAATGCGATAGGCTTCAGCCATGGTTGGGTAGTTAAAGGCCGTACGAATAAAATAGTCAATGGTATTGTTTTCACCCGGTTGATTCATGATAGCCTGGCCAATATGAATAATCTCGGTCGCCTCTGCGCCAAAACAATGTATGCCCAGGATCTGGTGTGTTTCCGGATGGAACAACAGCTTTAACACCCCCACCATATTGCCGGAAATTTGCCCACGGGCAGTGTCCTTGAAAAAAGCGCGGCCAATTTCGTAGGGGACTTTAGCCGCTGTCAGTTCCTGTTCCGTACGGCCGACTGAGCTGATCTCGGGAATCGTGTAGATTCCTGTAGCTACATCTTCGACAAATTGGTTGCTCTCTTTACCTCGTGCCGCTGCAGCGGCAGAACGGCCCTGATTGTAGGCGGCGCTGGCCAGGCTGGGCCAGCCAACTACATCACCCACTGCGTAGATGTTTTTAATGGCGGTCTGATAGCGGTTGTTGACCTTCAGCTGACCGCGATGATCAGGCTCAATTCCCAAGGCTTCAAGCCCCATATTGTCAGAGTTCCCCATACGGCCATTGCACCACAGCATGGCATCAGCCCTCAGCTTCTTGCCGGACTTCAGCTTCAAGGTAATGCCCTTGTCATCAGCAATCACTTCGCTGTACTCCTCCCGGTGTCGAACCATGACGCCGGTATCCCGCAGGTGATAACTGAGCGCATCAGAAATCTCGTCATCAAGAAATTCCAGCAAATAATCGCGACTGTTAATCAGGTCCACCTTCACCCGCAAGCCGGAAAAAATAGATGCATACTCACAGCCAATCACTCCCGCCCCGTAAATCAGCAATTTACGTGGCGTGTGCTCCATATCCAGAATACTGTCGCTGTCGTAAATTCGAGGATGATTGAAATCAATGTCATGCGGATGATAGGGGCGCGAACCTGTAGCAATAACAATACTTTCCCCGGTAATCACGTCCTCACTGCCATCACTGAGTGTGACAAACACCGAATGTTCGTCCACCAGACGGGCATGCCCGGTCATGCGCTGAATACCGTTGCGGGAATAAAATCGTGACCGCATATCCACCTGCCGCTGGATCACCTTTTTCATTTCCCCCTTCAGATTTGGGAATGAATAGGAGCGCGGGTGCACATAGTCACTCAACAACGGGTTATTGGAAAATCGCAACAACTGCTTGATTGACTGCCGCAACGCCTTGGACGGAATCGTTCCCTTGTGTGTGCAATTGCCACCCACCTTGGGCTGCATCTCAATAACAGCGCAGCGTTTACCACGTTTAACAGCATTCATGGCGGCACTTTCACCTGCGGGCCCACTGCCAATTACAATCATTGTAAAATCGCAACCCCGGTCAGACATGATAGCTCCCAAACGGTAAGTAAAATGAGTGATTAATCCGGTCGCCAGTATATGCCTGGCTGGTCGGTAACTGCTACGAAAATCCGGGCCTGACAACCGCATTCTGGCTGCAAGCATAACATCAGCCCGGAATAGTTAAACAGATTGCAGTGGTGTAAGATTGCCTGGCAGGACTGTTAGCAGCCTATAACAAAAATCGGTATCAACTGTCAGCCTTGCGCCCGCTTTCAAAAAACCAGCGTTCGAGGCGCCAGCCGTGGCACATCAGACCTCGAACACACTGATACTAAAAAATGCTAAAGGAGAGGATAATGATAAACACAACCGGAGACGAACTGTTCCGAAAATCAATGAAGTTCTGTGCATGGTCAGGTTTTCTGGCCATTGTGTTTTTTATCATCGGCGGTGTTTTCCTGGGAGGAATGCTACCGCCATTGCTCAATGCCAGCGAGCCCCCTGCCGAATTCGTCAGAAAGGTTTCAGAACACCTTTTTGAAATCCGTATCGGCTCTGTTATTTTGATGCTGTCGTTCGCACTGTTTGGTCCTTTTGGCGCCGGAATTGCCGCACAGACACGGCGCGCTGAAAGCAATCCCGTTTTTTCCTATGTCCAGATTGTGTTCACTGCCTGCGGCACAATGGTCGCCTTGCTGGTAGCATTTGCATGGGCGCTGATGGTATTCCGCCCGGATGTTTACCACCCATCATTGGTCCAGATGTTCGCGGATCTGGCTTATTTTCTTGCCGTTTTTTCTGTTCCTGTTTTCGGCGGCTGGTGTGTTGTCATTGCCCTGCCCATTCTGTTTGCAGAGGAAGGCAGGGAACCCTTTCCACGCTGGGTGGCCTACGTCAACCTGTGGGCCGTTGTTCTGTTTGCACCTGGCCAGCTTGTTCTGTTCTTCAAGGATGGTCCTTTCTCCTGGCACGGAATAGTTGCACTGTGGATTCCATTTGTCGCGTTCTTCCTGTGGATTTTAATCATGTCGATTGCCATGCTGCAGGCGGCAAAGCCGGGCGATACTGAGTCGGCATGAACACCCACTCACACCAAAACCGGTTGATAATGGAATAAACAGGCGTATTCATGAACCATACTCCTGACGCCGGAACATTTGCGAACAAATCGCCAGTCAAACCAGCAGTCAAAATTCCGGGCGAGCTGGGGATCTGGCTGTTTGTCGCTGGCGATCTCATTGTCTTTGCTGTTTTCTTTATCGTCATCGCACTCGGGCATAAAGAGCAGGCCAATATATTCGCACAGTCACGTGCCGCTCTCGACTTGTGGGTTGGTGTATTGAACACATTGCTACTGCTAACCGGGTCCTGGTTCGTTGCCGTCGCTGTAGACAAATGCAGACTCAAACACCATCAGGCAGTCAGTCGCTATTTTACTCTGGCGATTTTGTGTGGCCTCAGTTTTGTTGCGAACAAGAGCTTTGAGTGGGGAAATAAAATCAAGGCGGGGATTACTCCGGAAACAAACGACTTCTACATGTACTTCTTCGTTTTTACCGGCATTCATCTGTTACACGTTCTGATCGGTATCGGCATACTTTTTATTATTCGCAGCGTCAGTCGGCGCCCAACCTTACGCGAGCGCGATATTCGCACCCTTGAGAACGGCGCAACTTTCTGGCACCTTGTAGACCTTTTATGGGTAGTGCTTTTCGCCCTGCTCTATCTGCTCTAAGGTCTGACAATAGTGAATACGAAAACAGGCAACCTCGTGCACAATGCGATGACTCTCGCCTGGATTGCACTCATTACAGCCACGGGCGTTGGCTGGTGGCTGGGGCATACCGCACAGAGTGGTCAGGAGAACGTTCAGCTCGCAACGGCGGGGATCATCGTGACAGCATTTATAAAAGTCTGGATTGTAGGCTTCCAGTTTATGGAGTTGAGGCACGCTCCCCGCTGGCTGCGACACACTTTTGACGCCTGGGCTCTCACTGTGTGCAGCACGCTCATCATTATCTGTCTAACATGACTACTGGCAATTTCCAAAAGCACGGCGGTCAATAAAATTTGCTTGCCGAATAGCGCCGATTAACATAATCGATACACAGGCAAACAAAAGATAAAATAATGTGAGGTCTTGCTGATCTCCCGTCTCTGATACTTCAACTTTTTCCAGCTGCTGCCCTTCAATCGGCGCTGCCTCAGAATTAACACCCGGTGCTTCAACCGGAGCCGTTAAACGCAGCTCCAACCCAAAACCGGCCGCCTGTTGATTGACATACTCTCGCAAGGTTTCACTATCAGGCATCAAATCATGTTCGGTAACTAGCTGCTGGTAACGCTCAATCATGGCCTGCAACGTGGCGTTATTGGCCTGCCAATAATTTTTGCGTACCGCTTCCAGCATCCGCTCTATCAGCATCGCCTGCGCTTCAGGATTTACCTTCTCAAACCATTGGTTAATTTCCAGCTCGAGTTTGTCTTCAACATAAACTTCAAAAAACTCCTGCCATTGGTCATCGCGCACAATATTCGGGTCCACCACCTGCCAGCCCCAGAAGTTGGCAATATTGGCAGACATCGTCACTGCACCGCTATAACCCTCTTTCTGCATTTCCTGAATCCAGCGTTTATTGAAGTTGCGGGTTCGAAGCTCTTTGGCAAGAAAAGTCGAGGCTTTTTCCATTTTCCCTTTATTGGCATCACGCAGGTTACTGATCAGCATTTCCGGGCTTTGGCCATCCAGATTTCTCACCGCCATGGCCAACGAACCGAAATACTCAAAGGGATCATCCGAGGTTATCATGCCGTACAGGTTTGACGATCGAGAGAAGGCCACAACATCCGTGCCCGAAAGCTGTTTGCCGTATAAACCGTCGACCTTCTGCCCCCAGCGCTTGTTGTCGGCACCAAAGGCGTACCCCATTTTGGCCAAGTAGTTATCGGCAATCTTCGCATCGGTTTCCCAGGTATCGCTGTTGAACACCGGCCCATCCACGCCGGAACCATATTGCCCCGAAGCATTGGAAAAGATACGCACCGTGGACAGATACTGCGCTTCATCCTGGGCAGCACCTTCACCAATAAGCTGCTGCTGTATGCGCTGACTGTTATCCCAGAGGGAGTTGTTGTCCTCTTTGAGCTGGGCTACCTGCTGAACAGCTTTGGCCAATAGCTGCATCACATTGGGAAATGCATCGCGGTATAACCCGGTTGCAGACAACACCACATCCACTCTGGGGCGCTTTAATTCCGAAGCGGGAATAATCTCGGTATCGACAACCCGGCCATCATCACTCCACACCGGGCGAACGCCCATGGCTTTCATCGCTTGACCTTCCAGCACACCGTAGTGGCGCATGGCCTCTATTGACCAGAGTGAGAACGCCATTTTATCCGGATAGCGATTATGCTCCTGATAATAGTTGGCAATCATTTCTTCCACCAATTCTTCGCCCTGCTCATAAGCGGCCTTCGTCGGCAACCGTGATGGATCAAAACCATACAGATTCAAACCCGTGGGCAATGATTCCGGGTGGCGAATCGGATCGCCGCCTGTTTTTACCGGGATATAAAGGCCGGACAATCCTTTCACCAGGCTATCCAGCTCCTGAATATTCTGCATGTTCTGGTAATACTGTTTGCCCGTAGTCACAAATTCGCGCAATGCCTCGGGCAATTGTTCGACATCGGCATCACCAACAACAAAATCACGCACGGTTTTATAACCGCCCAGGTCTTCTACTGCCGACGAAGCCTCATGAAAATGTCCGCTGTGATCCTCAGTATGATTTATCGGGGCGCTATCTTTGTCACTCTTGCTGAGGCCATTATCATCGTGACGGTGCTGTGGCTGTTTGTCGTGATCGTGCGAGTGGTTTTCATCATGCTCATGATGTTCCGCGCCTTCTTTATGGTGATGGTCCGCAACCGACGGATAGCTCACTTCAAAGTCGCTGGCCAGTTCAATAAACCGTGCACCCAGCATTTGCACCACAGTAGAAATCACCAGCTTGTGCTCGGCCAGCTCGCCAAAACTGTGCAACCCCAGCGGCTGATTCTCCGCCGCCAATTCACCCAGATAATCGTGAAGCGCTACCAGAAATCCGTCAAAATCAGCGTCTATAGCCTTGCGCCCCCAACCGAAGTCCTTACACAGGCTCTCTTCAATGCAGGTATCCACAATCTGCGCAGCTGTTTTCTGCTTGACGCCACCGTCGTCCAGCGACTCATGCTGATGCATGAGTTCGTGAATATCGGCAGTAACACCCTGTAATCCTGCTGCCGCATAGGGTGGCGTCATATGACTGATTACCACAGCACCACCACGGCGTTTGGTTTGCATGGCCTCACCCACATCATCAACAATAAAGGGATAAAGCACTGGCACCGTGCCTATGGATAAATTACCACCATCGTAGCGCGACAACCCCCGCTCCTTGCCGGGTAAATACTCTTGCGAACCGTGTGTACCGAGATGGATAAAGGCATCGCTGCCCCACACTTCGCGAGCATAAAAATAGGCTGCCAGGTAATAGTGATTCATAGGCACCGTCGTGGTGTGGTAAAGGGTTTGGTCCTGATCTTTGCTATCACCCCGCGGCGGCTGGCGCATAATCAGCATATTGCCGTTAACAATTCTTGGAATCACAAAAAAGTATTCCCCATCTCGTTTCACCACCATAAAATTATCTTCGGGATCTCCCCAGAATTCAGATACTTTAACTACAACTTCTTCAGGCAAAGTCTTCAGCCAGTTGCGGTATCGCGCCACAGGCATCAGATCGGCGAGATCATCTTCCAGTAACTCTTCCAACTCAACACTGCGGTAAAACGGGTTGAGTGTTCTGTCCGCCCGGTCGCTGTAATAATCATGCTCATAGGGTTCAACCCGATAACCTTCGTCATGCAACCGGTGACTAATGGTGTGCAGGCTGTCAGGCACATTCAAAAACGAAGCGCCGAGATCCTTGTCGCCCCAGAACATAACAGTGATTTTTTTCTCATGATTGGGCTTTTTGCTCAACACGGCCAGTTTCAACACTCTTTCCAGCATGAAATCCAATTGATAATCGATAATTTCCGTAACGCCCGTTTCCTGATTGACCGCCGCAACTATGGTCGGGTCTATCACCCCGGCGGTTTCCGGCAACACCAGTGTAAAGGCCATCATACCGGGGGAAATGCCCTGTTCACTGGCTTCCCAGTCCTGCTGATTGCCGTCAAAAAAAGTTAATGCCTGCACAACGGGCTTACCGAGCTTTTCGAACTCTGCCTTTCGGCGGTTGGCAAAATGAATGGTGCGAAAATTAATAAACACATCAACAGCGGTCTCGCCGTTTTTCTGCAACAGATCAATCAGGTCATCGGATAGCGTCCAGGTTTCACTGAATACCGCAAAAACATCTGCTCCTTTTTCTTGAAGGCCTGCTACCGTAGCGTCAACCAGTTCCGTCTGACCTGCTTCAATTGCTGCACGGGGAATCAGCAGGCCGATGACCATCGGATCATTTACCTGACTATTCATACCACCCAAATCTTTGCCAGAGCCGTTCTGGTTTAACCAGGTCTGATAGCCACTGAGAGAATCAAATACTTGCCCGTCATATTCAGGGTGGTAAATACCGGCTCGCGGGTAAACAATCGGTTTGCCAATAACACGGGAATCGCCGGAGAATATTCGATAGCGAATGTAACTCAGCATTCGGCTGAAGTTTTCTACTCCACCGTTGTCGTAATAGGCAAACAATGCCTGCGCCTGCTCGTCTGTCAGGTTATTGCGAAGGTCCGTGTTATCTAACGCTTTAACAGGCATAAACCGTTTTTCGCTGGCGCTAATAAGCGGCGCATACTTGCCAAAGTTCTGCTGTGTAAAACGGGCCGAAGCATCATCAAGAATAATCAGGTCATACTGTTCGAAAAAACTCTTTGCCTCCGACAAATCTCCCAGATCCCGCTCAGATTTCTGGGTGATTTTCAGTGGCCCATCTTTTGCGAGCTGTTTGATCAGCGTCACCTTGGCCTTGTTGCTGTGATCAGCACTGACAAACAGAATTTTTTTTTCATTGGCCTGCGCGGAGGTCAGCGTCAATAGAAAAAATGCGGCAACAAAAACCAGCTGGATAAGTTTCATTAAGGGTGTCTCGCCAATCAGATGAGTAACAAATATCAATTCAGTGTGGAGATGAAGAAGCCATAAAGCTGAAGGCTATTCAGGCACATAAACAATCGAGCCATCAGCCATTTTGTAAGCAGTACCGGCTTTCACGCCTTCACCGCTGCCTATTTCACCGCTGCTTTTATAGGTTTCTATTTTCTCCCCGTTTTTAATAATCATTTCCATATTCGGTGAACCCGCATTTTTTATAACGGTCACGTTCTCTTCCAGAAAAGGGTTCATGGGGTTCTGGGCAATGGCAATTAACAGGGCTGCTATCAGCACCAGAAACACATCGACCAGATTAACCAGGGAAAGCGCAGGGTTGATTGCCTCGTCTTCATCAAGCAGCTTCACGCTCATTCTCCATGGTCGCTAATGGCTCGTCATCCGGGTTTTCCTGACTGTTCAGCAATGGCAGTAAATCGACCAGCTCTGTAGCCAACCAGCGCTTTTTAATGCTGGCAATCCAGAAAGTAATAGAAGCAATTACCAACCCGAAAATAACCGCCGAAAAAGCCACAATCAGATTGTCACTGATACCCTGTACATTGCCATCCGCCAGGCTTTTAAGCGCTGGCCCCATGGGTACCATTGTCGCAATAAGGCCCAGCATTGGGGCTAAACGACTCACCGTTCGCACCGCTTCCAGCTCTTTCAAGGCAGCGACATCCAGATAATCTTTCGTCAATATCGCATTGTTTTTACCGGGTGCTTGAGCCAGATAAAAATGTTCTGCCAATGGGTAACCTTTAATGACGGCGTTTATGCCATCGACTCCACTCACCGCCTGTTGATAGGCTTGGCGATAATAACGACGCTGTAAAACCTGACAGCCAAACTCACCCAGCGCATAGAGACTATAGGCAAACAGTAAAACCAGCAGCACCAGCACTGGCGCCAGAAACAGGTCTGATAATTGATACATCAATTCTTCAAGACCCTGTATGTCCAAAGAGAGCACGTCCATAGTAAAAACCTTATTACACAAATTAATTTGCAGGCTCTCAGGCAGATAACCTGCAAATCCGGTTAAGTCATGATTCAGATATACGACTCAGGCAGTTCATAGCAAAACCCATCAGAAGCATTGCCCAGAAGCCAATGACTCAGAATACATAATCCAGAGCAACCCGAAATTCTGTGCCTGACTCCTGCGCCAACGCCACACTGCTGCTGTCAGCATCCAGCCCTTCCAGATTGGCCCAACGTGCATATTGTTTATTGAAGAGGTTGAACACACCGAGCTTCAGCTTTGCCTGCTTGGTCAGGTTATAGTGGCCAAAGACATCCACAATGCCGTAACCACTGGCGGTAACGCTGGTGTCACTGGAAACACGGGTTTTCTCTCGCACCAGTGTCAGAGTAGTTTCCACGCCCCAGGTGTCATCTGTCGAGCTGTAAGCAATACCAAACACACCGGTTAAAGGCTCTACCGAATCAAGCGGCCGATCAGCCTCCTCGTCATCACCTTTTGCATAGGCAATGCTGCTGTTGAGCTGCCAGTGATCAGCAAGCTGCCAATTTGCAGTTAATTCGGCGCCATAAATACGCGCTTCACCAATATTGATATCCTGGAACTGGCTGATAGCGCCTTCCATACCCACAAACTGGCTGTCGATGAAATCATCATAGTGATTATCAAATATCGCAAAGCTCAGAAACGCATTTTCAAGGGAGGCTTTTACCCCCAACTCAACCCCGCGACTGGTTTCCGGCTTCAGGTCAGGGTTGGGTACGGTGGCATAATTGAAATTGAGATTAACAAACGACTGATTTGCTTCATCAAAATTTGGCGGCCTAAAACCTTCAGCGTATTGAGCAAACAGCGAAACTTCATCGGTCAGGTCATATATCACGCCAAAGTTTGCCGAGACTTCGCTTTCGGTAACAGACTCAACAGGAAAACCATCAATACCAACCGCGCTATCCGCGTCGGCATCCATCTCATAGTAGTCATAACGAATACCGGGAATCAGGGTAAAACCGCTGTCACCCAGCACCATTTCGTCCTGCCAGAAGATACCGGTGCGCGTGGTTTCGGTATCAGGGAACGTCTTGTTCGGGAACGACTCGGCACCAGAGAATGGAAACGCCAGAATGTCGCAAGTCTGCGAACCAAATTGCACATCAGTTTCACAGCGGTTACGAGGACGCTCGGTGTCGGTCAACTCGTAACTCACGCCGTAAACCATTGCGTGCTGTACAGACCCCGTTGCAAACGATTTCACCAACGTGGCGCCACCCCCTTTCACTTGCTGATTGAACTCAAAGTCGGTGTCCCTTATTGCCGCCGTACCAAAAGGCGCAAAAGGGAACGAATAGCTGGTTCGCTGCTGCACGGTATTTTGTATTGCATCCGTTTTTTGCCAGAACAAATGACTGTCAATATGGTCGGCAAATACTGCACCCAACTGCCAATGGTGGCTCAGGCTTAAGCGGTAACGCTCAGTTTCATCGCGTCCAACAGAATCCAGCACACTGCCACTCACATCACTGTCGAGCTGATAATCGACATCCTCTTGCAGCGCATCAAATGCGAGGCCCAATTGATGGACGTCACTCGGAGTCCACACCATTTTCAGCAGTAGAGCATCAGAACTACCATCCTGCGGGTTCAACTCACCATCACCTTCGATTTCTTTTTCGTGGAAATCGCGCCGCGTATACTGACCAATAAAACCCCAGTCACCTTGTTGCGTCGCCGCCGTAAAACCAACCTTGCCCTGCTCATCAGCGCTGGAAGCCTGTGACCGCAAAGCAAAATAGGTGTCGCGCCCATCGGCCAGGTAATCCTTCGGGTTTTTGGTATTTAAAATAACCACCCCTCCCAGCGCGTCTGCGCCGTATAAAGCTGAGGCGGGGCCGCGAATAACTTCAACACTCTTAAGATCATCCACCTCAAACGCGTCACGCCCGTAGGAGGCGGGGCCAGCAGCATAAATATCATTGCTTCTTACACCGTCAATCAACGTCAACACACGGTTACCGCCAATACCTCGGATAATAAAGCCCTGATTACCGCCACGACCCGCCGTGTCCATAGATAAACCCGGCTGATAACGCACCAGATCATCGAGATCATTCGCTACCTGGCGCTCGATCTCCTGAGCAGAAATAACGCTAACCGTTCCAGCAATATCGCCCAACTCACGAGGCAACCGGGTGGCTGTAACAACAACATTTTCCATGGCGCCAGATTGAGATTGATGAGATGAAGTTTGATTTTTTCTTTCATCCGCCAACACAGTAAACGACACAGGAAGTGCCAATAGCGTCAAAAAGAGGGCCTGCTTGTTCATTGCACGAGTCTCCGGTTTGTGGATTTCCGGAGATGATAATGATTATCATTACATATGTAAACAATAATCATTATCGTTTGTAGCTTTTAGCAAAAAAAGGCTTTAATCCCTTCCTTGTGTTAAAAGGATACAGCTATTACTGAATCAGCCGTGTCATCAAGCGAAATAAGGTGGTTTGAAAAGTTGAATAATTTTTTGGGAGTGCTCATTGTTATCGGCGGTTCAACTAACAGATTTCACCTGTTCATCTGAACAGAAAATATGATCATACAGCTCAACCGAAATGCACCTTCTCCCGTAAAGATTTACCACAGTTTGAACAGAAATTATCGGCCGAAGAAATGTGGTGATTGCAATCAGTACAAGCACTCCGCTTGTTCAGAAGCTCACCCAGTTTGATGGTTACCACCCCCGTCAACAGCGCAAACATGGCGACACCCGTGAGCATCAAAAACGCTGCTACTACTTTCCCCATAACCGTAACGGGCACCATATCACCATAACCGACCGTGCTCATCGTCACAATACTCCACCAGCAGCCAATATAGGCATTGGGGAAGGTTTGCGGTTCAACATAGTAGATAAGATTTCCAGAAAGCAATACCAGAATAATAATCGCTGCTAACACCACGAATACCACATCAAATACTTCAAGCATGGATGAAAACAACAGGCGCAGCGCACGTAGGTAACGTAACAGCTTGAGCAGGCGCATGATCCGCAACAGGCGGATTGCGAGAAAACCGTGCCCCAAAAAGAGTAAAGGTAACCAGGTAAGTAAATCAATCAACCCGTAAAAGCTGAGCGCATAATGTACTGGCTGTCGGCCAGCGTACAAACGTAAAAAATACTCCAAAATAAACATCAGGGTAACGGTAATTTCTACCACCTGGATAACCGTATGCGCTCTCTGCGAGATCCCGGGGATAGTGCCAGCCATTGACAGCAGCACACTGCCAAAAATGACCAGCACGCCGATCAGATTGGCATAGCGCCCCAATGGTGATTGCAAATCGAACAGCAGTCGGTTCAACCAAACCTGTGCAGGATTACTCAGCTCTCGTTCTATGCGCCATTTTGGAGGTAACTTATCAGCCAGTTTTGTCATATTCGGTTCCTGCACTTGTTAAGTGTTTATTTGTGTTTGGCATTTTGTTGGGGTACCGATGAAGGATTCACAGTATTGGTTGAATTGGTTGTTTGTGGCGATGGTTTGGCTGTTAATGGCGCACCAATGGGTTCTGTATGATAGATACTCCACGCTAAGGTCAGAGCTAGGATTACAACCGTTAGTACCGAGGTGGCAACTATTTGACGGTGCTGAGACACAGACTTCCGCTCTTGAATAAGACGACAAACATTTGAATATGCGTTATTCCAGATTAACAGCGATGTTTCAGCGTGGAGCGGCTGTTTGCCGCCCCAAGGGTTGCCTTCGGTTGGAAAGTATTGTGATAGCACAGCCAAAAATGATTTTAGCTCTTTCTCGGAAGCATCCAACAAGTCTGCATGGAAGGCGTAACACAATACTTCGCCTCTTTGCTTCATGGAATTATCGTACTCGAATTTTTGCACGGTTTTTCCTTAAACACTTAACGAGCCTGTAGAAAAACGCAATTGCAGTCAGGTTTTAGCGTGGCCACTATCGTTCCCTGGCGACTGCTCATACGTTAACCAATCTGTTTAACATAATCGCTCCTTATGCGTACTATCAGGGCAAGCGTGTGGATAACCTTGTGCATTACCCTATCGCTCCGTAGTTCATAATCTTCTCGATATTATGCACCAGACAGTACAATTTCCATTGCCCCTCAACTTTCTTTTGCCCCCGCAACGAGAAACGGCTTAACCTTTTGTTTGTGCCAATGTTGCCAAATACCGGTTCCACCGTTGACATGCGATGGCCATAAATCACTTTACCCTGTTGGCTGTCCACCCGGCGCTTCATCCACTCTGTCGCAGAGTCCTTGCTCTTCAGCATAAACGACACCAGACGACCATGCCCCTTACGATGATCCGCTGATAATGGATTGCGCAAGCACTCTTCCTTGCGAGGGCAAGCTCGGCAATCCGTTAAGCGGCCTTCAAACACTATCTGAGTATTGCCGTTGGCTTGCGGTGTCTCCCGGTGAATCCACATCGGTTTTCCTTCAGGGCAGGTACAGGTTTTTCTGTGGGCGTTAAACTCGAACTCACGGGCGGGAATCACTGGCTTGAGACCTTTGACGCTATCCTGGTGCCGTTTGCCGTACTTGGCTTTCTGCGTGTTGAAGCGTGGATCGCGTGAGCGGAACTGGTTGTCGGGAATATAGGCATTGATCTGTTGTTCCCGCAGATAGCGGTCATTGCTCTGGCTGGAAAACCCTGTGTCGGCCGTTATGGTGACCTGATCCTGATAAATATCCTCACTCAACTTGAGCTTTTTGTAACGCTCTTTGATGGTTTCCAGCACCGGTTTTAGCGTGTGTTGCTCCTGGCTGGCGCCGAATGCCTGAGCATCGATAATGATCTGATGCTTTTTATCCACCGTGGCCACCCCGTTGTAGCCTTGAATCGTCCCTTTGCTGGTGGTCATCTTGGCCGATTCATTGTCGGTGAGATTGCTCTTCACCTCTCTCTGCTGTTTGCCTTGGCCCCTCCGTGGGCGTTGCGTCTTTAGGAACTGGTCAATCCGCTTAAACTGCTTCTCTAGGGTTTCCATCTCCTGAGTCACCTGCCATTTGCGGTCACGCTCATCACGTTTGCGACCGTCTAGTTGTTGGTGCGCTTCCAGGCACTGGCGAATCCGCTTTCTCAACTTGTTGCTTTTCTGCTCCAGCTCCGCAAACGTGCCAGAATGCTCCTTTGACGCATTGGAGGACATTTTACAGCCGTCGATGGCAAACAGTTCGTTGCCCAATAGTCCTTGCTGATCGCAGACCAGTAGCACCTGTTCAAATACCGCTTCAATAGCATCCGGGTAGCGGCTGACAAAACTGGCAATGCTGGTGAAGTGCGGTACAAAATCGCAGGCGAGCGCCTTGAAAATAATATTGTGTTCGCATTGCCACTGAATCTCGCGGCTGGAAGTAATCCCTTTGGAATAGGCAAACAACACGATCTTCAAAAGGATGGCCGGGTCATAGGCGCGACGTCCGCCTTCATCATTGTTGAACTTGTCGTAAAAGGCCGATAGATCAATATGGGTATCGATCAGATGATGAAGGGTAAACTCGAAGGTGTTGGGCTGCAGCTGACGCTCAAAATTGATCACCACCATCGCGTCTTGTTGGTAGTTATACTTCTTGAAATTAGGCATGATGAAATCCTTTTCCCGAGGCCAAATTTTAGCAAAAACACCTTGATTATAGGAGTTTTTCTACAGCTTCAACGCCTTGCTTTGGGGCAGCCGAAACGCAGTGTAGGCTGTCCCAGCCGCGCAGCGGCGAACAACAGCAACTTGTTATGTGTGACGCTACTCATGACACACAACCACTAATTTATTACCTGATGGGTCCCGCAGATAAGTTGCATAAAAATTTGGATGCGCTTCTTCTCTAATGCCTGGAGCTCCTTCATCTGCTGCACCAGCCGCTATTGCAGATTTATAAAATTCGTTGACCTGACCTCTGGTTCTAGCAAGCAATGCAACATTAACCCCATTGCCGGGAGTAGCAGGTTCTCCGTTGTATGGCTTACCAATCCACAAACAATTTTTACCCGTGTGAATGTCTTCAGGATTGCCATAACCAGCGAAGGTTTCGCCAGTTGATTGCCTGCTGTAACCCAATGAAGGCATGACACGATCATAGAATTCTATTGATTTTTGAAGGTCATTTGTTCCTATCATGATATGGCTAAACATGGTCAGCTACTCACTACACATAACGCCGCCAACACAGGCCGAGCGGTAGCGAGGTCCAGCCCAATGTGGCTTTTTGCATTGGGCGATTGTGCTTGGCTTTGTTAGCTGTTGATACTTGCATCACGCTCAAGCACCCAACAGCGTGGATTATTTGAAAAACCAATCTGCTCATAATATGAATTGGCTGCTGGTGCTGCAATAAGGATTAGTTTGCAACGTGGCCCAAGCTGCTCTTGAGTGAGAATCTGCAACTGCTTACCAATACCCATTTTTTGATATTGTACAGATACGGCTAAATCTGACAGATAGCACGCATAATGAAAATCTGTCATGCAGCGAGAGATACCCACCAATTTTTCTGAATCCCAAGCACTTACCACTAGGTTGCTGTTTGAGATCATACCCTCTATACACTTGCGATCTTGAATTGGACGACGCTCGCCTAGAGTGGATTCAGATAATAACGATATGAATTGATCCACAGTTATCGGATGGTCAATTTTATATTCGATGCTCATAAGTTCCTTTTACAGCTAACGCCCCGCTAAACGGCGAGCGTTAGCGAGTCCGGTGGAGGCCACGCTTTTTGTGGCCGGAACGAATTTGAGCGGTTTGTTAAGCATTATGCCCAAACTATTTCTACCTCACTTGGTTTTCGCTTATTCTCTTGGCCAAATTCGGCATTGAACAACCGAATATGGTGGCCACCTCGTAGAATTAATTCCGCAGCCTCTTCTAGAGTGGATACAAAAACTTTTGTCGCTTCATAATTCAGGGGCTTACCGATTTTCTCTGCAAGCTCTTCCGAGTGAAGCGCGTAGAAACCGTCTTTGGGTGTTGCAACGAACTTTTTCCCTTTAACTGATCCTTCAGTTCCCCAAGCTACTATTTCTAACACTTTCTTTGGCACAATTTCTCCTAGATGCTTAACGCCCGGCTCACCGAGAAAATTTTGGTGGCGACTTTTTTGGAACAAAAAAGGTGACAGTAAAATTTGTCCGGTGGAGCCGCTTGTTAACTGCCGACATTATGCTTCGCCGCCTTTTTTACTATTGAGTTATAACCCCAGGTATTGATGGAGTCAGTTTCACTGACAACTTCTGGAGACCCTAGATTAATTTCTAATTTTCCGAGAAGTGCACCGCCTGTTTCCGTTATTGTTTTTATGTGAGCAAAACCTTTTTCAAGAACGGAGCATTTATCTAGTTCTTCTGCGCTAGGTGGCAACGGACCAACCCAATCTAGTAGCCCCGCCAAGAAAATTCTGGGATCTTTCTTGCCACTTTTTTCAACAAGCGCCAGCACGACACCACATGAAAACCTGCCGTCACCAATAGGCACAGACCAAAACTGTCCTTGCACCATCGTGCTTGTAGATTTTGGCTTAATCGGGTAGTTCATGATTTCCATTTTGTGCAGTTAACGCCCACATAAAAGGCGGAGCGTCAGCGACGTCCAGCGTAACGAAGTGGAGCGATTTTTGATGTGTTTGTTAAGCATTTCATAGCACCTGCACAGTTTCATTAACTATAACGAATGCCTGTGTGCGCCTTTTTGCATTTTGCTCATATAGATACTCCACATTATTGGCTTTTGATAAATCGTCAACTTCTGCGGCGATAGCAATTGCAATACCCATACTTTTTTTCTGCTGATATAGAAACTGATATTCTGCCCACTTTTCCTGGAATTTCTTAGATTTAGAAGACGGTAATACATTTATTAGTTTCCTTGCAGCTTCGTCATGCTCTGGAAAATGCTGAGTTACCAAAACAGCAGGGTTTGCATCGGGATGCTCAAGTTCACGTAAGAAAGGAACCAGTAAATTTTTAAATTCTTTTACCGAGGAATTATATTCCTTTTCAATGTCTCGTCGCTTCGCCAGCCGGTGTGCTAGTAATACCGATAATAGAACACATAATATTGCTCCTATTGATATTGTCGGGTCATACATGGCACATACTTTCCTTGATGCTTAACGCCCCGCTAAACGGCGAGCGGTAGCGAGTCCGGTGGAGGCCACGGTTTTTTGTGGCCGGAACGCATTTGAGCGGATTGTTAAGTGTTGACGTATTGCACATACTCTTCGTATATATCCCTATCAATTTCTACGCCCTGGTTGCCGCCATATAACCGATCATTTTTGTCTTTTCTTGGGCCAGAAATCCAGTAGTGATCTCCAGACTCTACCTCGAAGTAGTTTGCTTTGAAACCGCTACCTTTTAAGCTTTGGAATCGTAGACCTCGATAATAGAGCGTTTTACCAGACTTAGAAAAGTAAACCCTACCGATTCGAGCTTCGCCTTCAATTCCCTCAGATTTATCTTCGATGTACATTATCTTAGAACGAGATAACTTGAACTCTTCTGGCAGTTGATCAGATTCGAACTCTCGTTCTTCCTGCTTACCTTGATGTCTGCTCATATTTGACACTTAACGCCCACATAAAAGGCGGAGCGTCAGCGACGTCCAGCGCAACGAAGTGGAGCGGTTTTTGATGTGCTTGTTAGTGTGCGCCAGGCACTGCCGAAGCTTCAGGGATTCTGCGATAGTGCAGGCAATTAAAATAGAGGCTTTGAAGGCTTGGATTGGCAACAACCACGCAGGTGAACTTTGCGAATGAGTGGAAACTGATTGTTGGATTTTTGCACTCATTTCCATGTGTCTCGAATAGCCTAACCTTGGCACTTAATATCGTTTACTCATGAACCAAAGCATACTGCACGTTTGAGTGTGAGCCAACCGGTAAACACCTGAATTTACCATACGGCACGTTTAGCTCTGAGCTCAAAAACTTTGAAAAAGACAAAAACCCCTCAAAGCACACTAACGCTTTGCACACGGGCCGAAGCAAGCGTAGCTTGCGAAGGTCCGGGCCGCGAAGCGGCCAAAGTGCTGCAACTTGTTATGGGGTTTACCGTGCATAGTATGCTTTTTCAACCTCACAACTTTCAGATGAAATTATGACTGTAGGCGAACCGCCGCCCAGCATTCCTTTTGGAACTCCGCCGACACCAAATACAGCCCAGGTTGCATCGGAAGCCGAGCTTTCAAACAGTTTGTATGGCTCGTATTTCTCAAGATACATTTGATTTAAACGCAGATGCTCCATTGCGATTTCAAAAGCTTTATCTTTCGTGCATGAATCTTCTGCCACAGAATTTAGTGCAATTGTCGTCAGCGCTATAGCATGCAATACCTTATGCACAAACATCCTGTCGTTTTTCCCCATAACATTTGTATATCGCGCATGCGCGGTTTGCCGAATTTGATATTCGGCGACACTCTTTAACTTTATGATAACTATAGATATTTTCTGACATTTCCGAATCCTTCCAGAACAAAGCGAGGGGGTCTCGTTATCTAAAATAAGGGGATCTACTTATGTCATCTGACAGAACCGCTAACTTTTTGTTTTTCCTGATAATTTAATTTTCTCGGGAATGATAACGCGCATTGGCTCAGTATAAAGCGAGCACAGAATTTGACAACAGGGTAATAAACTGTATAAATAAACAGTATATTTTTTAGACTCAAACAAGGAGGTTTTATGTCTAGCCCTTTTCTCGAATCTATTCGCAGAGACATTCGTTTACGTGGTTACAGCATCCGAACGGAGAAAGCCTATCTGTATTGGATTCGGTTTTATATTAATTTCAACAATAAACGACACCCTTCTGAATTAGGCGGGCCAGAGGTAAAAGCATTTTTAAGCTACTTGGCCTCAGAACGACATGTGGCGGTAAACACTCAAAAAGTGGCTCTGAATGCTCTGGTGTTTCTTTACCACAAAGTTTTGAATCGGGATTTAGGTGATTTGGGCTTTACTCTGGCGACCAGACAAAGAACCTTGCCCGTTGTACTTACGGCTGATGAGGTTTCAAGAATCCTGGCCTGCCTGCAAGGCCGCAATCGACTGATTGTTGAGTTACTTTATGGCAGCGGTCTGCGTATTTCGGAGTGTCTACGCTTACGTGTGCAGGATGTCGAGTTATCGCGTTGCGCAATTACTGTGAGGGACGGAAAGGGCAACAAAGACAGGCAAACATTACTCAGCCACAAATTGATTCCCGAGCTGGAATTGTTTATTGAAGCGGTTATTCAGTTACAGCAACAGGATAACGAGCAAGGTGTCGGGCCTTCTTTGCCTTTTGCGCTTGGCAAAAAATACCCTAATGCTTATCGATCCCCTAAGTGGATGTTTATTTTTCCCTCCACATCTTTATGCAAACACCCTATCACCGGCGTAACTTGCAGGCACCATCTGCACCAAACCGTTTTAAGAAAAGCGCTTGGCAAGGCAGTGTACGAAGCAGGGGTTTTAAAGAAGAAGGTCAACTGCCACACTTTTCGTCACTCATTCGCAACACACTTACTGCAAAATGGAACAGATATTAGAAGCGTACAGGAATTGCTTGGCCACAATGATGTAAAAACAACCCAGATTTACACTCATGTGATTGGCCAGCATTATGCCGGCACAAAAAGCCCTTTAGATAACCTTGCCTGAAAAGCGGCGCCAATAAAGATACGCCGCTCAAATTATTACTGGTAATTCTCCATCGGCAAGCAGGAGCACATCAGGTTACGGTCACCAAAAACATTATCTATGCGACCAACCGGCGACCAATATTTACTTTGCCTTAATGAGTCGAGCGGGTATGCCGCTGATTCTCGAGAATAGGCGTGTTGCCATTCGTTGGCAGAGACCGTATCTGCGGTGTGCGGCGCGTTGCAAAGCGGATTGTCGTCTGCAGGATAATCCCCTGCTTCAACGGCAGCTACTTCTTCGCGGATTTGTTTCATGGCTGCGCAAAAGCGGTCCAGCTCATACTTGGATTCACTCTCGGTTGGCTCGATCATGAGTGTGCCGGGCACAGGGAAAGACATCGTGGGCGCGTGAAAACCAAAATCGATGAGTCGCTTCGCGACATCGTCTACGGTGATTCCTGATGCTTCTTTTAATGGCCGGAAATCCACAATGCATTCATGCGCGACACAATCGTTGGCACCGGTATAAAGAATGGGGTAATCCTGTTGAAGCTGTTTAGCCACGTAGTTGGCATTCAGTATCGCCACTTGCGTGGCTTGTTTAAGGCCTTCTGCACCCATCATTTTTATGTACATCCAGGTAATCGGCAAAATGCTGGCACTGCCCCATCCGGCGGACGAAACAGCCCCCACAGAGCTACTGCTTTTCAGGCTCAGATGATTTGGCAGAAATGGAGCCAGGTGTTCAGCTACAGCAACGGGGCCAACACCAGGGCCACCCCCACCGTGCGGAATACAGAATGTTTTATGCAGGTTTAAGTGGGAAACATCACTGCCAAACTTGCCAGGCTGACACAACCCCACCATCGCATTGAGGTTGGCACCATCCATATAAACCTGACCACCGTATTGATGAACAATATCACACAGTTCTGTAATGCCTTCTTCAAAAACCCCGTGTGTGGATGGGTAAGTAACCATAATGGCCGCCAGCTCATCACTGTGTTGGGCCGCTTTGTGACGAAGGTCATCGAGATCAACATTGCCGTGATCATCACATTTCACAACAACGACTTTCATGCCACACATTTGCGCAGAAGCCGGGTTTGTGCCGTGAGCAGAACCGGGAATCAGGCAGATATTGCGTTGCTCTTGTCCTCGACTTTCGTGATACGCGCGAATGGCCAGCAATCCGGCATATTCACCTTGTGACCCTGCATTGGGTTGCAGGGATACCGCCGCATAACCAGTGGATGCGCAAAGCATTTGTTCAACTTCGGCAATCATTTTCAGGTAACCCTGCACCTGATCTTGCGGCGCGAAGGGGTGGATATTGGAGAATTCTGGCCAGGTGATGGGCAGCATTTCAGCCGTTGCATTCAGTTTCATGGTGCAGGAACCCAGCGGAATCATAGCGCGATCAAGCGCAATATCCTTGTCCGCCAACATACGTAGATAGCGCAACATTTCAGTTTCTGAGTGATGGGTATTGAAAATCGGGTGAGTGAGCACCGGATCATCGCGCAGCAGGCTTCCAGCGATACCGCTCTCTGCGCCTTGTTCAACAGCGGCAACCGACAAATTACTGCCTGAGCTGAATACCCGCCAGAGATTTTCTACATCCGATGGCGATGTGGTTTCATCCAGCGAGATACCCACACGGCTGTCATCAATTTCCCGCAGGTTAAAGCCCTGCTCTCTGGCGGCCTGATGAATCGCCGAGGTATCAGCTCCCGTATTAACCGTTAAGGTATCAAAGAAGCCTTTGTTGACAATGGAAAATCCAAGCTGCGCCAAACCGGTGGCTAAGACCGTTGTTAACCGATGCGTGCGCTCGGCAATTTTACGCAACCCGTCTGGCCCGTGATAAACCGCATACATGCTGGCAATAACGGCTAACAGCACCTGTGCGGTGCAAATGTTACTGGTGGCCTTTTCACGACGAATATGTTGCTCGCGGGTTTGCAACGCTAACCGATACGCTGGCTTGCCTCGGCTGTCCAGAGAAGCGCCCACCAAGCGACCCGGCAATGAGCGCTTGTACTGCTCGCTGGTTGCCATATAACCCGCGTGTGGCCCACCGAAGCCCAACGGCACACCAAAACGCTGAGTAGAACCCACTGCGACATCGGCCCCTAATGAACCCGGTGACTTCAACAGTAACAGGCTGAGAATATCGGCAGCCATAACCACCAAGGCTTTGTTTTGATGGGCCTGTTCAATCACAGCACTGAAATCGGTCACACTGCCATCCACCCCGGGATATTGCAGCAAGACACCAAAACATTCGTGATTAGCCGCATCTTCCGGATTACCAATAACCACATCTACACCGATGGGTTCGGCCCGGGTTTCAATAACAGCAATGGTCTGCGGCAGGCAGTTTTCATCAACAAAAAATACGCTACCCTTGGATTTGGACATACGCTGGCACAATGACATGGCTTCCGCCGCCGCAGTGCCCTCATCCAGCAAAGAGGAATTCGCCAGGTCCATACCTGTAAGGTCGGTGATCATCGTCTGAAAGTTTATCAGCGCTTCTAAGCGACCCTGTGAAATCTCCGGCTGGTACGGTGTGTAAGCGGTATACCAGGCCGGATTTTCAAGAATATTGCGCAGAATCACATTGGGCGTATACGTGTTGTAATAACCCTGACCGATAAACGATGTCATTACACGGTTCTGGCTCGCCAGTTGACGTAATTCGGCCAGTGCCTGCTGTTCGGTCATGCTATCGCCCAATGCCAGTGTGGAACGATCACGGATATTCTCCGGCACAACGGCATCAATAAAGCTGGCCATACTGTCGTATCCAAGGGTGCCAAGCATGGCCTGCTGCTCCTGCGCCGAAGGCCCGATATGACGAGAAATAAATTCGTTGTTTGCTTGCAGCTCTGCCAGTGATCTCATGTCAAAAATTCCGAATTTGTTTGTTACTACTGAATACTGATGAACAGGTAATACCCATCCCGGTTAATTGAATCGCTTTACATTCGTTCGCGATGACATAATTCTGATCAGTGCGAGACGGTGTATAGGCTATTTAGCATGACTAACAATAGTTCTTTAATTAGCGCTTATAGCGCTGTGCTACAAACGGCATTTTGCATACGGTAACCGGCCTAGGCTTGCCCCGCACCAACGCATTCATCGCGGTGCCTGCAGCCGCAAAATCACTGCTGACATAGCCCATCGCAATTGGTGATCCGGCACTGGGGCCAAAACCGCCGCTGGTCACCACACCTACCTGATTACCAGTAGCATCAACCAATTGTGCACCTTCACGCACTGGCGCTTTACCTTCAATGGCAAGACCGACTCTTTTGCGATCTGCACCATTTTCTATCTGCTTAAAAATAACATCCGCGCCGGGAAAACCACCCGCTTTATCACCACCCGGGCGACGTGATTTGCTAATGCTCCACAACAGTGAAGCCTCAACAGGCGTTGTTGTGACATCCAAATCATGACCGTACAAACACAGCCCGGCTTCCAGACGCAGAGAATCACGCGCGCCCAAGCCAACTGGCTCTACCTGTTCAAAGTTCAACAACTTGCGTGCCACCGCTTCACAGTGCTCTGCGGGAACTGAAATTTCAAAACCATCTTCACCGGTATAACCCGATCGGGTGATATAACAATCAGCCCCTTCAATCGCTACCCTGCAACCTTCCATAAACACCAGCTCGTTCACGGCTGGGGCCAGCTCGGCCATCACATCTTTTGCCGCAGGGCCCTGCAATGCAATCAAGCCACGCCCTTCCAAATAATCAATTTGAAAACCCTGCATATGTTCACGCAGGTAAGCCAAATCCTGTTCTTTACAAGCGGCATTTACCACGAGAAAGAAGGTATCTTCCGCCCAGCGAACAATCATCAAATCGTCGCGGATACCTCCCTGATCGTTCGTGAACAACGCGTAAGTTTGTTTATTAACCGGCAAGGCGGCCAATTCAACCGGCACTAATTTCTCCAGTGCTTGCGCAACGCCTGCTCCTGAAACGACTACCTGCCCCATGTGAGAAACATCAAACAAGCCTGCGCCTGCGCGAGTATGCAGGTGCTCTTTCATGATACCCATTGGATATTGCACCGGCATTTCATAGCCAGCAAACGGCACCAGCTTAGCTCCTAATTCGGAGTGAAAACTGTGAAGGGGCGTTGTTTTAAGAGAATCACTAATTGCATCAGAAGACATAAATTGCCCCAGCACGTAAGCCATGAAACATAGGAGGAAGAGATGTACAGAGGCGAGCATAATAGCCAGCCATTACCAATTTGTTAAATTAATAGTTAAAATCACATCATTAATTATGTAAATACCTAACTCCGCCGACATAAAGCATGAAAAACCTGCCAACTGATTTACTGCGTACTTTTGTTACCGTTGCCGAGATACAGGGGTTTACACACGCAGGGGAAAAACTTGGACGCTCGCAACCCGCAATCAGCTTACAAGTAAAAAGGCTGGAAAAACTGTTAGATCGCACACTGCTCGCACGCAATGGCAACCAAATAGAGCTGACAGAATCAGGGCAACAGCTATTTCGTTATGCCAAACAAATTCTGGCCTTGAACGACGAAGCCATAGACCAGTTCAATCAAACATCGGTGAGCGGCAATATCCGCTTTGGCATTCCCAGTGAATTCGCGACAACATTATTGCCAAAAATACTGGGCCGTTTCACCCAGGCCTACCCCAATGTCACTTTGGAAGTCACCTCCGACTTGAGTAAGCACTTGCTAACACGAGCCAATCGATACGACCTGATTTTGGCATTGCACGATGACCCGGCCAGCGCCGGTAAAAATCTGGTCAAAAAAGATCAGCTGGTCTGGGTAGCCGGGCCGGACTACGATCCGTCATCGGCGAAACAGGTGTCGCTTATCGCGGCCCCCGACGGCTGCATCTATCGACAACGTGGAACCGAAAAGCTAACCGCTGAAGCGCTAGACTGGCGAATCGTTTACACCATTCCCGACCTAACCGGTATTGAAGCAGCCATTGCCGAAGGCCTCGGAATCACCGTGCTGGCAAAAAGCACTGTACCGGAAACGCTGAGAATCTTGAAACCCTCGGAGAAACTGCCAAAGCTGGGGGTTATTGGCATCAGTCTGATTCAACGTCAATCGGCACCTGAAGCGGCTACAAGATTGATGGAGTATGTCAAAATGAGCCTGACCTAGCAGACGGTTACAGTTAAAAGGACAGAAATGAAAGACTGTATTGCATTAATTGGTATGCCCGGCGCTGGAAAAAGTACCGTCGGTGTCTTGCTGGCCAAACAATTGGGAATGGATTTTCTGGATACTGATATCGCCATTCAGAATCGCGAGGGTAAAACCCTGCAACAGATTCTGGACCAAAGCAGTTATTTGCATCTGCGACAAATTGAAGAACAGGTGCTACTGGAAACCGCGCCAAATAGCACGGTTATTGCGACCGGTGGCAGTGCCGTTTACAGCAAAGACGGCATGGCGCATCTGGCAAAGTTTAGTCGCATCGTTTACCTGCAATCATCGCTTTCGACACTTCAGGAACGAATCAACAACCACCAAACCCGTGGCATAGCCAAACGGCCAGAGCAAAGCTTTGAGCAGCTGTTTGAAGAGCGAACCGCACTCTACCAGCAATATGCCGACATTACGGTCAGCTGCGATAAAACCGGCCCGGAGCAGCTGGTTGAAAACATTATTGCGGCATTGAATTGAATCTATTCTGAAGAACCAGTTTATGGCATAAAAAAACCGGGCTTTAACACCCGGTTATTAAAGCCAGCACACTGCTGACCTATGTCAGCAGTGTAACCGGGTAATCCGTGTCAGCTTAACCACACTTTGAATCACCACAGCTTAGGCAGGTCATGCAGCCGTCCATCAGAATCACCGCTTTGGTCATACACTTGTGGCACAACTGGGCGCTTTCCGGGTAGGGATTGTCCTTGGCATCTGCTGTGGCATTCACCGGTACCGATTTGGCTTCATATTCGGCGCGCTTTTCTGCCAGGATCGCCTGCTGATGGGCACCCAGTTCGGGGTTTTCCAGCAGGCCGATCTTCATCAGATGGTCTTCAATGGCTTCGCCAATTTCCGCCACAATGGAGGGACTGAACCTGCCACCTTTCTTGAAATAACCACCTTGTGGATCAAACACCGCTTTCAGCTCTTCAACCAAAAAGGTGCAATCGCCACCCTTGCGGAACACGGCCGAAATAACCCGGGTCAATGCCACAATCCACTGGAAGTGATCCATATTTTTCGAGTTAATAAAGATTTCGTAAGGGCGACGCTGCTCGTGGTCAGTTCCCGCGTTGAGCACGATGTCATTAATGGTAATGTACATGGCGTGATCGGACATGGGGGTTTTGATTTTGTACGTAGCCCCGTGTAGCTCTTCCGGGCGACTGACGTTTTCATCCATCTGCTCAACGGCACGTTCCAGCTCTTTGGCACTCTCGGTACCTTCCGGAATTCTGTCGTCATTGGATGGTGTCAGGACTTTATAGCTGACGATTTTTTTATCGAGTTTTACTGTCATGTTTGTAACCTGGATTCTGTTTTTATTAAGCCTTTTCTGTCAGCTCTGTTCGGCCTGCTGCTTGAGCAGAACACCTATCAGAACTTGCCGTAGTAACCTTCTTTCAGTGCATCGAACAAGTTGGCAGCAGTGTGCATTTCACCGTCGTACTCCACTTCCTCGTTACCCTTAAGTTCAACTTTTGAGCCATCTTCAAGCGTAAACTGGTAGGTGGTGTTCTCAAGATCTTTCTCTTTTACCAGCACACCCTGAAATGCCTCAGGATTAAAGCGGAAGGTGGTACAGCCCTTAAGACCGTTATCATAGGCGTACATATAGATGTCTTTGAACTCTTCAAAGTCACAATCCGTGGGTACGTTAATGGTTTTTGAGATTGAGGAGTCCACCCACTTCTGCGCGGCGGCCTGCACATCCACATGCTGTTTGGGGAGAATGTTTTCACTGGAAACAAAGTAGTCTGGCAGTCTTTCTTCATCCGACTCGCCAAACGGCATGGCTTTTGTATTTACCAATTCACGATAGGCCAGCAACTCATAAGAGAACACATCGACTTTCTCTTTGGATTTTTTACCCTCGCGAATCACATTGCGAGAGTAATGGTGTGCAAAACTTGGCTCAATACCATTACTGGCATTATTGGCAAGCGACAGCGAGATAGTCCCGGTGGGCGCGATGGACGAGTGGTGCGTAAACCGGCAGCCCTCTTCCGCCAGCGCCTCTACCAGCGCAGGGTCCACCTCGGCAATTTTCTGCATGTACCGGCTGTAACGGGCATGCAGTACTTTGCCTTTTAGCTTACTGCCTACCACGATGCCATCTCGCGCCAGCTCGGGGCGGCGATGCAGCATGGCTTCAGTGACCTCAAACTCTTCATCCATGATCGGGGCGGGCCCTTTTTCACGGGCCAGATCCAGACCGGCACGCCAGCCAGCCAGCGCCATTTCACGGGAAACGCGCTCGGTAAATTCAAGTGATTCGGCACTGCCATAGGCCGTTTGCAACATGGCCATAGTCGATCCCAACCCCAGGAAACCCATACCATGTCTGCGCTTGCGGGTGATTTCTTCACGCTGCCCCTGAAGAGGTAAGCCATTGATTTCAACCACGTTATCGAGCATGCGGGTAAATACGGCGACGACTTCGGCAAAGTTATCCCAGTCGAAAGCTGCTTGATCGGTAAAGGGGTTTAATACAAATTTGGTCAGATTCACCGAACCCAGCAAGCAGCTCCCGTAGGGTGGCAAAGGTTGCTCGCCACAGGGGTTGGTTGCGCGGATGTTTTCGCAGAACCAGTTGTTATTCTGCTCATTAACCTTGTCAATCAGAATAAAGCCGGGCTCGGCATAATCGTAGGTGGACGTCATAATGACATTCCACAACTTGCGCGCCTTGACCGTGCGGTAGATACGACAGGCCACCAGACCTTTATCGTTGCTGATATAACCATCCGTCGTTGGGAACTGATGCCAGACAATGCTCTCGTCCAGCAGTTCATTGCCGTCTGCCTCTTTCGCGCAAATAGGGAAGAACAATGACCAATCGTCGTCATTTTTAACCGCTTCCATAAATTCTTCTGTTACCAGCAGCGACAGGTTGAATTGTCGAAGGCGACCGTCCTCACGCTTGGCGCGGATAAAATCCACCACATCGGGATGACTGACATCAAAGGTTGCCATTTGCGCCCCGCGACGCCCGCCTGCAGAAGAAACGGTGAAACACATCTTGTCGAAGATATCCATAAAGGACAGTGGACCGGACGTGTAGGCACCCGCTCCGGAAACATAGGCGCCTCTCGGCCGCAGGGTAGAAAATTCGTAACCTATACCACAGCCTGCTTTCAGTGTAAGACCCGCTTCAAGGTTCTTCTCCAGAATACCGGCCATAGAATCTTCAACAATGCCAGACACGGTGCAGTTAATGGTGGAAGTCGCAGGTTTGTGCTCCTGGGCACCGGCGTTGGAAATAATTCGCCCGGCAGGTATGGCGCCATTGCGCAATGCCCAGACAAACCGTTCGAACCAGTGATCCTGCTTGCCTTTATCCTCTACATTCGCAAGTGCTCTGGCGACGCGGCGGTAGGTGGCATCGATGGTTTCATCCACCGGATTGCCCTCTTTATTCTTGAGACGGTACTTCTTGTCCCAGATATCTTCCGAGGCGGCTTGCAGTTTGATTTCAATCGCTGGTGCTTCTGACGTGGATTTCAATGCTTCAATAGACATAGTATGCGTTCTTGCCTGTTTTTAAGTTGTTCTGTTTATAGGCTGGTCGGTGCTGATTAGCTGGAAACCGTCATCCGGAGCATTCACCTGAACAGCGGTGACCAATACTCCCGAATTACTCAATTTATCCATTACGCTTTGTTCGTTGCTGCTGCCTGGTTATTTATACCCGGCACTGCTTACCTGGTTTCTACTTAGCGGCAAAACAGGCGCTGTTCGATTTAATCCGGCTTTATTCTTCGTGTTTCCCAACGTTCCTGCTTGTCCTTCAACCCTGTGTAAATCGTGTATGCCTCTGCAACACGAAAACCAGTATATACAACATATTGTGCTTTTGACCAGACCAACACTACAACCTGTAGTGTTTTTTTATTAAAAGCACTAAACCTGTCACTTCTCCCACTGCAGCCAGTCCCGCCCCCTGTCACTCAAAGCCCTACGGCGAAGTAAGGACTTCGCAACCAGTATCAGGACAAGGCCAAACCATCAGCTTGCAGAACCCGATATCATCATCTGGTCAGCAAAACTGTCCAGACCGGACACAACCCAGGTCCAGTCACAAACTTGGCAAAGGCACAACGTTCACTCATAATAAACACCTCTTATCCGGGCCTATCCGCCATTACACTAACCCCGTCAAGACTTTCCACAGGACCTCCCCATGACTATTACCGCTAATTCTGCCGTATCGTTTCACTACACACTCACCGACAGTGAAGGCGTCGAACTCGACTCATCGCAAGGCCAGGAGCCACTGGAATACCTGCATGGTCATGGCAACATAATCCCCGGCCTTGAAAAAGCCCTGGAAGGGAAAACGGCTGGCGACAGCCTGGAAGTAGCCATTGAACCAGCTGAAGGTTATGGCGAAGTTCAGCCGGAACTCATTCAGGAAGCGCCTCGCTCCGCCTTTCAAGGCGTTGAAGATCTGCAGCCCGGTATGCGCTTTGAAGCGGAAACCAATCAAGGCCCGCTCCCCGTTGTCATCACCGCAGTCTCTGACGAGACTGTCACCGTTGATGGCAATCATCCTCTGGCCGGCAAAGTACTGAACTTTTCTGTAACCGTGGAAGATGTGCGCGAAGCGACGGCTGAAGAACTCCAGCACGGACATATTCACGGGCCCAGCTGCTCACACTGACAATGCACAGCCGGATAGAATTTACCGGGTAGCACACGCCTGGCAAGTTATTTCAGAACGAACAGAGCAACAAAAAAGGCCACAGCATGTAAGGTGTGGCCTTTTTTATACTCTGCCGCGTTTACGATTCAGCTGCTGCTTTAGACATCAATAGAAAGCTCCGATACAGCCATTATTGTGCCCAAAGCCACACCTGCAAGCAGGCTGGGAACCACATTGACAGGCAAGACCAGCATCGCCATGACACCACCAATGGAAAGGCCTGCTCCCATAGCTGAAAGACAGCGCCAGTACAGTTTTTTCATCGGACCTACCCTCCAGGGTTAACCCTTACCAGATCAATCAATGAAAGGTAATTTATACGCCTGATAATGATGGTTGTCGCTGAAGCCTATCGCAATCAGAGTGTCGCCTGCTTCGCACTCTGACAATTCCTAACCAAACCCTGAAAGCCCCACAACAACGCTGCCAGCACCACCTCATTGGATTGCACAGAAAACGACCCTGACGATAAGCCAAAAATCTGTTAGGGTGCTGCTCTTGAAATTCAGGGCTCTACAGAGAAGTCAGCAGTCCTTGAACAGCAAAACCATCGGGAATACAACCATGAATGAACAAACCCAAGACACCAGCATGAACCCTGACGAACTCTATCGGGAAGATGTTTTTACCGACCAGAGAATTGGCTCCATTCGCCAGTTGACACCGGTCACACCAACCGGAGAAGAGGATAACAGCCGTGAAGTTATCTATATCGGGTCAACCCAGGTAATGTCTCCCATGGGAGCAATACCGATCAGTTTTGAGCTGGATGCCAACAGTATCGGTGAAGCAGCAGAAAAGTTCGGGCCGGAAGCAGAAGCCGCTGTCGAGCGCACCGCCAGAGAAATTGAGCAATTGCGCCGTGAACAGGCATCAAAAATCGTTGTACCTGGCCAAGGTGGCGGTATGGGCGGCGGCGCGCCGGGCGGTGGCATTATCACTTGATGCTGAACCAAATCAGGTTATTCGCATAAGCTGTGCAGGTTCTTAATATTCGGACCGGCAAAAACAGGTGAAATGAAAACGCTTGCAAAGGACTACGGCCATTAGCGGCGAGAAACGTTTTGTGGGCTGAACGTTTCGGACTCGCGCAGAATTCATTTGTCATTATTCAGCGGCGCCCCAGAATGCAGGCAGGCAATCAGTAACCGATTATTGCTCTGCGGGCACCAGCTGCACGAGCACCCATGGCTTGATCACAGCAGCCCAGAGCAATGCATCCTCCTTCAGCCAGTCGACGGCCTGCTGGTCACTGACCAGCCCTACCTGTCCCGACTCCATCCATTGCGCCACTGCCCGCTTATTGTCCTGCGACATCTGCCAGGCAACTTCAATCAGGTCAAGATCTCCGGCAACATAAATAGCCGAGCCACTGGCAAACCAGCGCTGTAAATCTGTCCAGGGAATTTTTGCCGTTTCAGCAACAATCTTTGCCTTTTCAGAATCTTCAATGTTTCTTTTACCTGTCATACCGTTATTGATCAATTCGCCACCTGTATACCTGAAAACCACTGACACCCGGCTAGCTTATTTCAGAACATATTCACAGTTTTTTAAAAAACCGGGGACAGCCATTTTACAACCCTCCTTCAGCAGGTAATATAGCTGCCCTCTAAAAAGGATATTTTATGCTTACTATCAATAAATACTTCAGCGGCAATGTTGCCTCCATTGGCTTCGAAACCGCAAAAGCACCCGCTACTCTGGGTGTTATGGCGCCAGGCGAATATGAGTTTGGCACCAATAAACGGGAAACCATGAAAGTGATCACAGGTGCATTAACCGTTCTGTTGCCAGGCGCAACCGAATGGCAAACATTTAATGAAGGCGAAAGTTTTGTTATTGAAGCAAACAACAGCTTTCACCTGAAAGTTGACGTTGATACCGGCTATCTCTGCCTGTATGAATAAGAAACCATCAGCCGCTGCACTCAGAAGAACATCACAAACTTACAACTGAGCTCTGACATACCAGCAGGAAGCCTCCACCTCCATCCCCTGCTGTCGCGCCCAGGCCAGCCCCACTTTCACCAGGTCTTCCGCATGTCCCTGTCCACGACCGACCGGCGGAACATAGGTGCGATAGAAATCAATTCTGTTGCTGCTGAGTAAACGGTACTCGAGCACAGCCTCCTCGCCACCATCAAGCGTTGTTACAAAACGCTGTCGATCATGTTCGTGAATCACTGCCATCAGAACCCCTCTGTCACCTGACATCATTCCCCGGTACGTTCTGGCCCAGAACCAGACGCTGTTTTTGCTGGCGACTCATTTTTTTTATAGCCGCCTCACGCCGTGAAGCACTGCGCCTGTCGTGGCCTGTCTCCTGATAAACAATGTCTACCGGCTGCCTGCCATAAAAAAACTTCGCTCCCCGACCACCCTTAATCCCGCTACTCGCCTGCTGATGTTCTTGAAAACGTCGCTCGACATCCGTTGTAATACCCGTATAAAGCGAGTCATCGCTGGCGCGAATAATATAGACATGCCAGTTCATTGCTTTACCAGCCGTTCACCACAGTGACGGCACAGGTAGCTGGCGAGACCACGTTCGACTTTATTGTGCCGTCGCACACCCAACTGATGCTCCCGGCAATGACAGCGATAATCGACGGTTTTCTGCCGACGACGGGGGATACCGGAAAGATCGAACTGACAGGTCACACTGTCATCGGCGCCGAACGCAGCCATCACCGACCGCCACTCCTGTCCATGCGGCAAAACTCCGGAGCCCGACCGCCCGTTGCCTCTGCCATACAACTGCTCGGTTACGTAATGCGCTACCTCGTGAGGCACAGTGTCACGAAGATTGTCTTCAAAATATTTTCCAAACAACCACGGGTTATAACGGATTTTTCGATGGATGCTTAACCCCCGCCCCGAGACGACATACATACCCGCTGCCCGCCCCCTGAGATTAAACAACACCGGTACCTGTTCAAACTTACGGCCATACAGCTGCTCTGCCTTATCAAGGTAGAGGTAAGTGGCCTCAATTACCTGCTGGCGCTGCTGGTCATTAATCGGATGGACATTCATGCTTTGTGTGGATGTTTCCGTTATCAACTGCGAATGATTTTTATGACTCGCCTGACACCCCGATGTACAGGCCTTAAGAGCTTACCCATCACCATTATCCAGCAAACGATTCACCACACAACCTCTCGAACAGTAAACACGTATAATGCCGCCATGCACTATGACCTGCACTGCCATACAACCGCTTCCGACGGCCAGCTCTCACCGCAGGAACTGCTTTCCCGCGCCGCAGCTAATGGCATCGACTGCCTGGCTATTACAGACCACGATACCACTGCAGCCTACCACCTGCTCGACATCAATGATCAGCGCCTGCAACTGATTACCGGCATCGAGCTGTCCACACAGTGGCGTGGCATCAACGTTCATATTGTCGGCCTGAATTTCGATCTTAACAGCAGTGCGATTTTGGAAGCCGTCAACCATCAGCAACAAATTCGCCTGAAACGCGCTGAAAAAATCGCCGAAAAACTCGCCAAAGTCGGCTTTACGAATACGCTCGAAGGCGCAACGTCTATTGCTGGCAACAGCACTATCGGTCGCCCTCATTTTGCCCAACACTTGGTTGACACCGGCGCTGTCAGTGACCTGAAGCTGGCTTTTAAAAAGTATCTCGGCTCAGGAAAAGCCGGCGATGTAAAACAGCTCTGGCCCTCGTTGCGCGATGTCGTACACTGGATTCGCGAGGCCAACGGCATTGCCGTACTGGCTCATCCAGCAAAATACAAACTGACCTATACCAAGCTGGGGCAGCTTTGTGATGACTTCATTGAGGTTGGCGGCCTGGGGTTTGAAATCAGCTCCGGGCTACAACTACCTGCCGTTACCCGCCAAATGGCCAGACTATGCCAACAGAAAGGTCTGCTCGCCTCTTGCGGATCAGACTTTCACCAACCTGGCCAGCAATGGGCTGAACTTGGCCGCTACTCTGCACTCCCGGAACACGTAGAAACAGTTTGGCAATCATTCTAGGGCCATAAACCGAACCATTCATCACAACTCGGCAGCTTAAGCCGGATTTTTTGTTTTATACTGTCCGATGATTCTTTTTGTTATTTAGCAACCCATGAAAAAACCACCTTCGAAACAGGATATCCGCAGACAACTGAACAGTCAGGTTGATGATTTTCTGGCGGAGGGAGGCAAAATCAGGGAAATTCCCCGGGGCATCAGTGGTCGGGAGGACTTCAATGGCGCTCAACGCCCAATACACCAGCTATTTGACCAACCCAGGCAACCGCGCACCCCCATTCCGGAAGTACTGGCTGCGCTGAACGAACGACAGAAGAAACACCCGGACAAAAAAATCGTTCGTAAAAAGGCGCAACCAAAACTTAAAACCATTTACGACGATTTTGGTGAGCCTGTTCGCAAAGTATGGGTTGAAGAATAATCGTAAAAATACAACTGTTAATCTTTGGGTTTCACATACAGCACCAAGCTGTGACCAACAATTTCGTAGCCTTTTTGGGCCGCCACTTCTTCCTGAAGAGACTCGATCTCGTCACTGTGAAATTCAATGACCTTACCCGTTTCTGTGCACACCATGTGATCATGGTGCTCACCGCGATCAATTTCATACACCGCTGGCCCGCTATCAAAATTGTGTCGCTCAACCAGACCCGCAGACTCAAACTGGGTTAGCACCCTGTAGACGGTCGCAATACCCACATCTTCCCCGGCCTCAACCAAATGCCGATAAACGTCTTCTGCACTCATATGGCGCGCTGATGAGGTCTCTAGAATCTGTAAAATTTTCAATCTGGGCGCAGTTACTTTCAGCCCCGCATTACGTAACTCTTCGTTTTCATCACTCATTAAATCAGTAACCCCTTCTCAGTCGTAGGTGGATTCTGTATTATCCCGGTTCGCACAGTCAACCGGAACCCAATCATGCGCCTTGCCATACGCATTGTTATTTGCCTGACACTCACCACGATGGTCAGTGCCTGTAGTTATTTCAAATTTCCTGGCGCCCACAAAGTAGTGGTACAACAGGGCAACATCATCACACAGGACATGGTTGACAAACTTCGCCCCGGCATGACTCGTGCTCAGGTTCGTTTCATTATGGGCACGCCATTGATTGCCGATACCTTCAACCAGAATCGCTGGGACTATGTTTACACACTGGTGGATAACCAAGGCAAGGAAGTGCGAGAGCGATTGATCATTTTTTTCACAGGTGATCAGTTGGAGCGCATCAGCGGTGACTTCGTGCCTGCCGGCGCCACGACCCCCGCAGCCTCGAAAGGCAGCTCCTGATCTGATCATCGCGGTAACTCAGGCATTTTTGCATCGTCAGATGCTTTCTCCTGTTTCGCTTTTTCAGCCCGCCGTTTCCTGACTTCTTTCGGATCAGCCGTTAACGGGCGGTAGATTTCAACCCTGTCCAGAGGTTCCATCACATATCCATTCGGTTCCTTCAAGCCGCGAGTACCCAGCGCCTGGCCGAAGATGCCCATCTTTGCACTCTCCAGATCGATCTCGGGGAATACATCGACAATACCGGACTGCACTACAGATTCCATCGCGGTGGTACCTGCAGGCACCTGCAAGGCAATAATTTTCTGGCGGTGAGGCAAAGCATAGGCCACCTCAACAGTTATCATTGTCGGTTCCGGTTTGCTCTCGTCATTCATAGCGGCATTGTCACTCGTAGAGGTACTGTCATTCATCGCGTTATCGGTAAATTTTTTCCGCTCTTTTGCAAATGGCGTCAACCATATTATTGGCCACATTACTGAACAGACTGGACGAGGCAATGCTGGTCGCCAACCCCCTGCCTTCAAACTCCAGCACCAACGACACTTTGCAAGCGTTATCAGCAAGCGGCTTGAACGTCCACTCACCCTCAAGTCGCTTGAACGGCCCACTTTCCAGCTTCATGCCGATACTGCCCGGAGCAATCAGATTATTACGAGTCGTAAAGCTCTGAGCAATCGCACCTTTTTTCAGATCCAGGCGGGCCACCATATAAGCCTCGCCCTGCTCCAGCACCTCGGCACCCACACAGCCGTCCATGTAATCCGGGTACGCTGCAATATCATTGACCAGTTCAAACATTTTGTCGGCCGGGAACATCACCAAAGCACTGCGGTTAATTGTTGTCAGCATCAGAAAAAAGTCTTGTATACGCCCAGACAAAGGATGACCAATACAGCCGGTGGCGCAATATAGCGCAACACCCACTGCCACGCGAGAAGCACCCAACCCTTTTCATCAATCAACTCCTCATGCACAAGTTCATTTTTCATCATCCAGCCCACAAATAGCGCGATAAAAAGGCCCGTCAAAGGCAGCATCACGCTGGCTGTCAGAAAATCCATAAACTCAAAGAAATTGAACCCGGCCAACCTGTTATCAGACCACTCATTAAAAGATAGCAGGCTTCCCAACCCCAGCACCCAGACCAGAGCGCCAAGCAGCAGGTTGGCAGTAATTCGGTGAAAGCCGCGTGCCTCCATCAAATAGGCAACACCCGGCTCCAATAATGCGATAGCCGAACTCCAGGCCGCAACACCGACCAGAACAAAAAACAGTGTCCCGAAAAACAAGCCTCCCGTCATATTGCCAAACACAACAGGCAAACTGACAAACATCAGACTCGGCCCTGCTGCTGCTTCCATGCCCGCGTTCGCAAACACAATGGGGAATATAGCCAAACCAGCCATCAGAGCAACAACGGTATCAGCAATACCAACGGTCAACACCGTACTGCCAACTTTGGCATGCTTCGGCATGTAGGCACCGTAAGCCATAATAGACCCCATGCCCAGACTGAGGGTAAAAAAAGCATGCCCCAGCGCTTCAAGCACGCCATTAAAAGTCAGCGCTTCAAAATCAAAGCGGAACAAAAAATTGAACCCTCTGGCGAAATCACCCTTCTGATAGGCAAATATCATCAACACTACCAGCAACACAAACAGTAACGGCATCAGGATTCGCACAGCAACCCCCAACCCCCGGGTCACCCCTCCCGCCACAACACCCACCGTGAGCAGCATAAACACCGTTTGCCAGAATATCAGCGTGTCTCTATCTGCCAGTAACCGGCCAAACTGCAAATCTGCGCTGGCAGCGCTCGCACCCTGAAAAGCTCCACGGGCCATCTCGCCAATGTAATGCAGCGCCCAGCCAGCGATGACCGAATAATATGAAAGAATCATCAGTCCGGCGGCAACACCCAGCCACCCTATGCCATTCCAGATACCATGCAATCCCGCCTCACTGGTAATCATACGCATGGTATTGATCGGGCTTTGTCGCCCACGCCGACCCAACATTACTTCAGCCATCATCACCGGCAATCCAACCAGTAAAATACAGCCCAGATATACCAGCACAAAAGCACCACCGCCATTTTCTCCGGTGATATAGGGAAATTTCCAGATATTGCCCAGCCCCACAGCAGAGCCGGTTGCCGCCAGTACAAACGTCCAGCGGCTTGCCCATGAACCATGCATTCCCCGATTGGAAGTAGACTGCTCTGAGTAACCCGTATCGTCCGACATTCTGTAGTGTCCTTAACCAATGCGTTTGAATTGTACCGGCATTTACCCCCCACACAAAACAGCAACAAATTTGCGACAAATGTTAGGTTTGTAAAGCGCAACTCTCTATAATCGCGCCCATGGCCAAAAAACCCGACAAAAAACCGCAAAGCAGCACCATCGCACTCAATAAACGTGCACGTCACGATTTCTTTCTGGAAGAAAAGTTCGAGGCAGGCATCGCCCTGCAAGGATGGGAAGTGAAAAGCCTGCGAGCGGGCAGAGGTCAGCTGGTAGACACTTACGTACACCTCAAAAACGGCGAAGCCTTTTTAATAGGCGCACATATCGCACCATTGGAATCCGCGTCGACACACATTAACCCCGAGCCAACACGCACCCGTAAACTACTGTTACACGAGCGTGAACTAACCAAAATTTTTGCCGCCGTTAACCAGAAAGGCTACACCTGCGTCGCCACAGCGCTCTACTGGAAAAAACATCTGGTTAAGTGTGAAATAGCGCTGGCAAAAGGCAAACAGACCCACGACAAACGCGAAGCCAAAAAGGACCAGGATTGGGAGCGCCAAAAACAGCGCATCATGAAAAATGCCTGAATTAGCACATCCTTCAAAATGTAAAAAGACATCCACTTCCGGGAATTATTCGCCTGCAAGATGTCTAATCCCGCAAGATATCTGTGTTAGAATGCTGGCGATACAGGATTAGGTACTGGTTATTTTCCCCTGTTAAATAACCGAGACACATTGATTTCATAGCCAAGTGGTTTTAGGCAAGGCGCGAGAGTCGAGATTCGCAGAATGTATACGCAATACGTGAGCACATCGAACCCGAACCGCCGCGCAACATAGAGCTACCCAGCGAAGAAAAAGGGGGTGACTGGATTCGACGCCGGTTACAAAACTTTTACTGCATGCCGAGATGGCGACCAATCTCGTAAATCCAAAGTCGCAAACTTATAGTTGCCAACGACGACAACTACGCGCTCGCTGCCTAAACACCAGTAGAACGCCATCTGACTGGAGCCGTGCTTATGCGTCCAGCGCTTCATCTACCTCCGGGTAGCGGCGAAGCACTCAGGTGTCATACTTCATAAGATCGCGCTGAAACTTGTTCGGGGTGGACGCGTTAAAACCTTACCGAAATCGCCACTTCATGCACCCTGTTGGCCGGGTTGTGAAGGGCTAAAATGAATAGACCAAACTAAGCATGTAGAGGTAAAAGCAGCGGACTGACGGACGGGGGTTCAACTCCCCCCACCTCCACCAATTCAACGAACAGTAACGTACAATACTGATCTGAAAGCCCCGTAAAACGGGCTTTTTTATTGCCTATTGATATAGCAACGACCATTAACGTCTATTTACATCTACCCCCAACAGGGGTACATTCTGGGGGCATTAGAGCAACTAAAAAATTAGATACCCCCAAATGAGCAACGGAAAGCTAACTGCCATACAAATCAAAAATGCCAGCCCAAAAGAAAAGGATTACAAGCTTTTCGACGGTGGAGGCCTATTTCTACTCGTCCGCAAAGATGGTTCTAAATATTGGCGACAGAAATACCGCTTCGGAGGAAAGGAAAAACAACTCGCTATAGGGGTATATCCAGATGTACAGCTCAAGGAAGCTCGCGAGAGGCACGATAACGCCAAAAGGCAACTAAGGGACAATATCGACCCAAGCGCAGCGAAACAGGCTCAGAAACGCGCACAAGCGGAATCATCTGCAAATAGCTTTGAGGCCATTGGTATCGAGTGGTATCAAAAAACCCAACATGAATGGTCGGACAATCACAAAACAAAAGTAGAGTGGATGTTAACCAAGAACCTTTACCCTTGGATTGGCAACCGCCCTATTTTAGAAATCACAGCCCCTGAGCTATTAAAAACTCTCAGACGTATCGAATCGCGCGGCGCATTAGAGACAGCCAAACGAACAAAACAGGTTGCCGGTAAAGTTTTTCGATATGCCATCGCCACCGGTAGAGCTGAACGCGATCCATCTCAAGATTTGAAAGACGCACTAGCAAAACCCGTGAAGAAGCACTTGGCTGCCGTCACAGACCCCAAGAAGGTCGGCACACTGCTATTAGCCCTCGATGGCTACGAAGGCACCCTCCCCGTTAAAACAGCCCTTAAATTGGCTCCTCTGCTGTTTGTTCGCCCCGGCGAATTGCGCCATGCGGAATGGTCAGAAATAGATTTAGAAGCCGCTGAGTGGGTCATACCGGCACACAAAATGAAAACCAAGGCTGAACATCTGGTTCCGTTGTGCAAACAGGCAATAGAAGCTCTGCTAGAACTCCACCCCCTTACCGGCCGCAGCCAATATGTATTCCCCAGCGCCAGATCTCCGCGCCGCCCTATGAGCAATAACGCAGTATTAGCAGCCATGCGTCGTATGGGCATCGATAAAGATGAAATGAGCGGTCATGGCTTCCGAGCGATGGCCCGCACCATTCTGGATGAAAAACTGAAGTTTCGCCCAGACATCATTGAGCACCAGCTTGCCCACGCAGTGAAAGACCCCAACGGCAGAGCGTATAACCGCACCAGTTTTATTGAGGAGCGTACCGAAATGATGCAACGCTGGGCGGACTATCTAGACTCACTAAGAGAGCAGGCAAGACATGGCAACGTGATTGCCGGAAACTTTGGCACTGCATAAACTGAACAACCCAACCTAGCTCGACGGAGCGAAAGGGGCGGCAACCCACCGCCCTGGGTTTGGGCTTCAACTTAAGCTGCTAGGGGCATTAATTGGAATGAACCGAGATAAAACAAAAAAAGAATTCCTTCAAGCCACGGAAAAACATTTTGACATAAAAAGATATTCAGAAATTAGAACAATGGGGATGGCCGAGTGGTTCAGGGCCTTATGCATACGCTCACTAATAAACAGAGCTTTCAACAACAACGACCTTTCAACTGCCTTAGGAAGTACAGCCGATATAGTCACATCCTTGATTTTCTCCCCCCTACCTCTAGATTTCGATGAAAAAAGACCAGGGTTTGACCCGCTATCTCTGCTGTTCAATGAGAATTATAAGGCCGTACATGATCTATCACTTATGGAAATGTATGATGGAAAGGAAACCATAGAAAAACATATGCAATGGCTAACTCCTTTCTTTAAAGAAAGAGAACAAATGTTTTCTACTGCTTCTTTTGCTGAAAGTCCTGAACAGATATTCAAAAGTTACCACTCCGCTCTTATAGATAATGATATTTATTCAGGATCTGCCAACCATGCTCAAGTTGGCGTAGATTTAGGGGCTAGCGATGATGACCTAAAAGAATCATTTTCGATATGGTTAAAATCGAAAAGGCTAGAAATGAATCATAAAAAGGGCTCTCAAAACATCAAAACTAGCTTTAGTTCTGACGACTTGGAAGAGTGGGTCACGAAAGGAGTGCTGCCCTATATCGATCTTTTCTTAGTTACAAAAAAACTGGGAGTCAATATACCTTTTCACCGCCTGGGAAAGTTAATTTTTCCCGAAGAATATGATATTGATACTGGAGAAAGAGTTAGAAAAGTGACCAAGCCATTAGCTGAGCACTTATTAAGAACTGATACTTTAAACGCATTACAAGCTTCCGTTCTGCGGCAGCTTCGACATTCGGAATAAAAGAACCAGAATATGGTTCCGGAAAAGTATCCTCCACTTTTCATTACTCGCCAACTCAGAAAATATGCCAATAATGAATAGGCATGACATTAACCGTATGGAGGTAAATAAGTCATGCCTACAAACATTCACACTCCCAAACCGCCCAATACAGCCACACCACCAGATCGCCTGCTCAGGTGGTCAGATGTTCAACCAATCGTAGGAATCTGCCGATCTCATGCTCACCAACTAGCGGCTAAGGGGTTGTTCCCTCAACCGCGCAAGCTAGTACCAGGGGGCAGAGCTTCCGCCTGGGTCGAAAGTGAGATCATGGAATGGGTAGAACAGCGTATAAGTTTGTATAACGCTGACAGCCCGGAATCTGCATAAGGGGTGAGACATGAACAGCAAAAAGGCCACCCCAAAGAGCAGCCCCAAATCACTAAAGAAACTGCATGATAATTCCAGTAAAGGCCAGTGTCTAAGACTCGAAAAAGCCTTAAGAGACAACCCCGACGGCCTGACAACCATAGAGCTGGTTGAGCAGTACGACATCTTGCGCCCAAGCGCCCGTATCAGCGAATTACGCTGGGATAAAGGGCTAAACATTAAGACGATCACAACTACTGCTGAAACCGCACAAGGCTACATTCACAGAAACGCGCGTTACGTGCTTTTCCCCGGAAAGTGGCAGGAGGAAGCAGCATGAGTGACCGATACCTAGTGCAAGTTGAGGAGTCTCAGATCACCCCTGTCATTGTAGTTGCTGACAACCCACAGGAGGCCGAGGAACGTGCTTTAAGGGGCGAAGGCAACCCCAGCGACCCGTGGAGAGAAGAACCGCGTATCAAGCGTGTAACACGCCTGGAGCGGTGATATGGGAAAGCGTCCTAATGCCAAGGGGCGTGTCGATGCTCCTGGCGGCTTCGCTGGCATTCCTCGCGTGGTGATGAAACACCCTGATTACCAGAGCTTATCAGGTGGCGCTGTGAAGCTACTACTCGAATTGTCCAGTCAATTCAAAGGCAAGAACAACGGTGATCTGACAACTGCCCATTCTGTTGTTGGCAACAGGGGGTGTGGGGCTAAAGACACGGTAAAAGCCAACACTCAGAAGCTGATTGATGCGGGAATGATTATTCAGACCAGAGAAGGCCGATTCACAAACCCTGGAGGAAGATGCGCCTTGTACGCACTCACTTGGTTAGCCATTGATGAATGCCCAGGTAAGGACTTGTCTGTTTCGCCAACGAGCACACCGCCAAGAAAATTCAGTTTGAAAATTAACAAAAACCCATGCCCAGAAACCAGGCACGGTTCGTCCCAGAAACTAGGACGACAGAATCAAAGAGATGCCAAAGGAAGGTACTCATCGCCCCAGAAACTAGGACGATTGAGGGTAGTCACTTAGCCCAGAAACTAGGCTCCTTTATATATATACCATATGGATGTTATTAATTTAGACTGATTACAGGTGATGATAAGATGCGTTGGCGCGAAATTGACGAGATTTTTAAGGAAGAAATATGAAAAACATCATTGGAATATCCGTAGCTATCTTATTAACACTTTTGGCCTTTGGGTGTGCGCCAACCAAACAACAGTATCAAACTGGCACCTGGTACGATCACTCAAAGCTCCCACCCGGTACTGATACCACTTATTACCCTATTTATGTTCCCAATCCACTTTACCCTGCAAATGCGGTAGCTGAAAAAGTTGATGGTTATGCGGTTGTCGAAGTAACTGTTTCCATACAAGGAGAAGTTACTAGCGCGAAGTTGCTGGAAGAACACCCCAAAGGATGGGGGTTTGGTCGAGTATCTTTGTCTGCCGCACCCAAACTCAGGTATAACCCCCGAATAGTAGATGGGAAAGCGGTAGAAATGCACGGGGTCTTGTACAAGTTTACGTACAGAATTCAGCCGTAATGAGCCAGAAGTATGTCAATCCAGCCAACAATTTTCTGGAAGTTAATATACAAGATTAAAAGTGTAATTCACCTAATGATTTAGGAGAAAAAAGAATGGGTGGCCCAGGTAGCGGCACATGGTATCGGTGGGACAAAGAAACAACTATTGAAGAGATTAGAAGAATAGATATTCGCTATCTGAGAAAACAACGCTGGTTGAGCACTTCTGAAAAACACTATCTGACTGGCTCGCTATCCTGGACTTCCGGAGGCGAACCAAGTGGCTCTATCAATTTCGCCAGTTACCATGACCGGTTAGAGCTTAGTTTCAAATACATGGAGGGTGGTGGTGAGTGGCAACCTGTAAAACAAACGATATGGCTTGATCACACACCCTGCCACTATGGCGGCTCACGCAAGTGGCTACTCTGCCCTAGATGCAACAGGAGGGTTGGTGTACTGTGTGGTGCTGACAAACTGTTCCTTTGTCGTCATTGCTACCAGATACCCTACCGCTCACAAAATGAAGGTTATCTCGACAGGCTGATTAGCAAGAAACACAAACTTGGTAATAAAATATTTGAGGATTACGATGGCGACGGTTGGTTAAAGAAAAAGGGAATGCACTGGAAAACATTTGAGCCGCTACAAAAGAAATACTGGGAGATTGAAACCCAGATAGATCAAGCAATATGTAGGCGGTATATAGCTTTGTAAAAACAAGGAACCACTATGTCTAATCAAAATATAGCTTTTTATGCCTGATCTTCCCTGAAGTGTTTTTCCAGGCTTTGCTATTACCGTCTTCGAAATGAGCCTGAACTAACCCTGCGAGCATATCTGCCACTTGGATGCTGTAACATTTACTGCTGTCCTGCGGAGCAACAACCAACTTGGCTTTAGATTTCTTATCAAACCATAATTTTGTCTGCAAATAGTCCCCCATACTGTTACCACTCTTTACCTTAATCGACCTTGGATCAGGGATAAGGTGTATAGTTTCGTAGTCTTTCCAGTTATGTAATTCTGAAAGACCTAGCATGTAGTTATAGAGCTTGTTTGCGTCGTCTCTGATATGCGCCATGACATTGGGCTTGTAACATGTAATTGCAGAGTACTTAATTTCAGGATATTTTTCTGTTAGCTTTACAGCTTCCGTTGCAAAATATTCCCTCTCCATACCAGACATCTCTGCCCACTTTTTTTCCTTGGAGGTGTCCCAAGAAAATCGCTGATAAAGGGATCTAACAAATCTCGGAAGGTGTTTTTTTGTTTCAGCCGTATATTCGACACATGCAAGTGTCAAGCATCTACTAGAACCGCCTTTGCGATAAGGCTGATCAAAAGACCAACCAAGGTCTCCGCTCTCATCAAGCGCAATAATAATTTTATTTGGCAGATCCATTAGCCTTTTACTTTATTCTAGGCAAAAAAAAGTGTGGCCCCTAGAGCCGACGCTCTTACAGAGCGTTTACGATACTTTTGTAGCTTTGGACTTGCTACTCTGGCGTCGCGGTTATCTAGGATTTACCCACACCGCAGAAATTATCAGTGAAGGCAGCTGAATACACAACCATATTCCGACAAATGGCATTTGTATATAAGCAATCCTCAGGGGGTATTTATGGGGGTATTTATAAAAACATATATCACTATTACATTTAATATCAAATAGATAGATAATCAATTAAAGAGACCCCACCCCAAATAAAACCCCCAACGGATAACCGTTGGGGTTTTTTATTATCTATCTGTTTAACGCCTCTTTTTCGTCGCCTTAACAAGATTAATCTTCAAGGTGTGTTGTCTGGTTAAAGCTGATTAATGACTTGGTGTTCAGGCAAAGTTCGGAAAAAGCCGTGTTGTTTTTGGTGTATTGCACCCAACGCCGGGTATCGGCTTCAACATAATGTGCGATAGCAATAGCAATTGTAATGCCATGCGCAACAAAGAGAATATTCTGTTCTTCATGTCTGCATACAATGTCTTCAATTGCACTCACAATACGTCGCTTAACTATATTCTGGGACTCACCACCCGGCGCGGTAAAGTCGGGCTCTGAGGCCAGTCTGTCCAGAATACTGGGTTTAGCACTTAAAGACTCAAAGGTTCTTCCCTCCCAATCACCAAGACCAAATTCCATTAGCCTCGGCTCAAGATTTACCTCAAGATTGAATGGCTTGGCGATCGATTCGGCGGTTAATCGGGCTCGTTGCAAGGGACTGGCATAAATCACATCCGGTTTCATGTAGTGGTGAAAATGATTACCCAGCTTTCTGGCCTGTTGCAGACCGGACGGGGTCAATTCTGTATCGGTATGACCATGCCACACACGATCAATATTGGCGTAAGTTTCTCCATGCCGGACAAAGCCGATTCTGCCTTTGTGTTTCATTGCACTGCTCTACTCGATTTTCAAACCACCAAAGGTAAGCCTCCATCATACATCCATCAATATGTTGACACACCCTGTTTTGCAGGTGATAGATACCCACGAGGATGCTTGATGAAGGTTCGGCAAGCATGCCAGACATCAGCAAATCATCAATAAATGCTATTGATAACTATTATCATTAAATATAGAATGCACGCCTGATTCAACCAATAACTATTCTCTGAGAAGGAAATCAATCGTGCTTAAAACCAACAGACAGGCGTTCGCCGCGATCATCATCGCAACGTTAGGCGCCGCACCCGCTTTTGCTGACAATGCCGAAATCGAGGCGCTGAAAAAACAAACCCAAATGCTGATCAAACAGCAGGAAATTTTACTCAAACGCATTCAAGAACTGGAAAAGCCAAAACCGGCAGTTCAGACTGGCAACAGCCTGCAACAGGTTGTCAGAAGCAGCACCAGGCTGAAAGATGCTATCGTGCTGTCGGGGGTTGTTGAGGTGGAAGCCGGTTATAGTGACCACGACACGGACGGTTCTTCAAGTGATCTGGTGGTAGCCACGGTAGAACTTGGCCTGGAAGCACAGTTAACTGACAACATCAGTGCCAGTATTGTCGCCCTCTATGAAGAAGACGATACCGATCTGGAGATTGATGTGGCTACGATCACTTTGGATGATCTGGCAGGCACCGGCATCGCTCTGACATTGGGCCAGGACTACCTCCCTTTCGGTGCCTTTGACACCAACCTGGTCAATGACACACTGGTTCTGGAAGCCGCTGAAACTCGCGAAACTGCAGCGCTATTAAGCTGGGAAGCTGCGGGCTTTAGTGCATCAGTCTTCGTTTTCAACGGCGATGCCGACGGCGGCAGTGACACGTTGGAAAACTTTGGCGCCTCAATCGGCTGGGGCAACGATAACATTAACCTCGCTGCCGACTACACCAGCAATCTGTTTGACAGCGATGGCTTTGGCGGGTTTATCGAGGACAACGCCGCAAACGGCTTTGACGATATTGACGAAGCCGAAGGCGCTTATATCGTGCGGGCAGCACTCAACCTTGAGAGCTTCAGTTTTCTGGCGGAGTACTTGGGCGCAGAAGAATCCACTATTCCAACGACTACCTGGATTAACCGTGAACTGGAAGTTCTTCACACCGAAATGGCTGTTGCACTCGGCGACTGGACCCTGGCCCTCGCCTACCAGGAAACGGATGACGCAGAGGACTTTTTACCGGAAGAGCGAATTTCTTTTGGCGTCACCACAGCCATTACTGACAACATAGGTATCGGTATCGAATACTGGAAAGATGAAGACTATGATGGCCTCGATAGCGACAATCTGGTGGTCCAGTTGAACACCGCTTTCTGACTGAACATATTGAACATGAATAAGGTTTAACAACCGAACTAGGAGCTCGTCATGCTTAAAACCCTTAAAACCACCGGTGTCGCCCTTTCTACGACATTCCTGATCACGGCACTCCCCGTTCAGGCGACAGAAGAAACCGCCGTTGCAGAAAGCTATGCCAACATCGCTCACGCAGTTTTCGAAGACTCGCTGATCACCGGCAAAGCCCTGCAAACTACACTCGACGCTTTCATAGCCAAACCCTCTGAAAAAACCCTGGCCGAAGCAAAAACAGCCTGGAAAGCAGCCCGGGTTCCCTATCAGCAAAGCGAGGTATTCCGTTTTGGCAATACTGTCGTTGACGACTGGGAAGGCCAGCTCAATGCCTGGCCCCTGGACGAAGGCCTGATTGATTACGTTGACAACAGCTATGCCTCTGAAATGGGCAATATCGGCGCAACCATTAATATTATTGCCAATGCCACTATTTCACTGGGCGACAATACAATCGATGCCAGCAGCATTACTCCCGAACTGCTGGCCAGTCTCAATGAACTGGGTGGCAGTGAAGCCAATGTTGCCACGGGTTACCACGCTATCGAGTTTCTGTTGTGGGGTCAGGATCTCAACGGTACCAAAGCCGGTGCAGGTTCACGTTCCTATACTGATTATGTGCAAGGCAAAGGCTGTACCAACGGCAATTGCGACCGCCGGGCGGCTTATCTGAAAGCGGCAGCCGAACTGCTGGTCAGTGATCTTGCCGACATGGAAGCACAGTGGCAGCCAGGCGGTGAATATCGCAAGCAACTACTGGCTAAAGACACCAAAGAGATTCTTACTATTGCCCTGTACGGTATGGGCAGCCTGTCATTGGGTGAGCTGGCCGGTGAGCGGATGAAAGTGGCTCTGGAGGCCAATTCGCCAGAGGATGAGCACGACTGTTTTAGCGACAACACGCATTACTCTCACTATTACGATGCACTGGGTGTTCGCAATATTTACGCGGGTGAATACAAACGTGTGGATGGTTCCGTAGTCAAAGGCCCATCGATCGGTAATCTGGTCGCGAAAAAAGATGCCAGACTACACAAGTCCATGCAGGCAGCTTTCCAGAAAACTGACAAGAAAATGATGGCGTTGGTTAACAGTGCCGAAAGTGGCGAAGCGGCATTTGATCAAATGATTGCCGAACACAATACGAAGGGCCACAAGATTGTATCCGAAGCCATCGCTGCACTGGTTGCACAAACCCAGCTGATTGAGAAAGTGGCTTTGACACTGGGTATTGAAAATCTAAACCCGGATACCGCTGATCACGAATTCTGATGACGACAGCCGCTTCCATTTGTTGGGAAAGCGAAAGCCACCGAAGAAGGCGCCCGGAAACGGGGGCCTTCTTCGTCTAGAAGTACCAGATCCGGATGACAACGACACCGTGGAACATTTCCTGCCAGCACTGAACAGGGTAAAACTTTACCTGCACCTGAAGCTGCGTTTTTCCACGCAGCTCATGCAGCAATTGGCAACACTCGTTCTTTTGTCAGCCACCATTTCGGCCACTGCAAATTCTGGCCAGGCACCAATGAATCACATTAACAGCGGTGGTGACACCACGATTCACAGCAGCAATCGACAGGCTTTTTCTCAACCCGCCAGCAATATGCCGCTCATGAAAAAAATGGACTTTCACGTTGGCAACAGCTTCTTTCGCAACCCGTGGGTTGCAGCACCAGCCTCAACTACCGCGCGAGACGGCTTAGGGCCACTGTTCAATACCAACGGTTGCCAGAACTGCCATATTCGAGACGGTCGCGGTCATGCTCCCGGTAAAAATGACCTGAATGCAGTTTCAATGCTGGTAAGGTTGAGCATTCCGGCGACCACGGAAAAAATGGAGCAACAGTTAATCACCGATGGGGCTATTGCCGAACCGGTTTACGGTGGCCAGTTACAGGACTTCGCCATTCCCGGTGTGAGACCGGAAGGTCAGATAGACATTCATTATTCCACCATCATCAAAGCATTCAGCGATGGTGAAACTATCGAATTACGCAAACCGACGGTAAAGCTGCATCAACTGAATTATGGTGAACTTCATGCGAATGTCATGACCTCGGCACGAATCGCACCGGCAATGATTGGTCTGGGTCTGCTGCAAGCCGTGGACGAACAAACACTGCTCGCTCTGGCGGACGAACAGGATGCCAATGGCGATGGTATTTCCGGTCGCATCAACAGGGTCTGGGATATCGAACAGCAAAAAACGGTAGTCGGCCGTTTCGGATGGAAAGCAGGCCAACCTTCGCTCAAACAACAAAATGCAGCAGCTTTTAGCGGTGACATGGGCCTGACGACCTCCCTGTTCCCGACTCAAAACTGCACTGCCACACAACAAACGATTTGCTCTGCTGTTCCAAACGGCGGACAGCCCGAAGTTTCAGATAATATTCTCGATCATGTCACCTTTTACAGCCACAATCTGGCCGTTCCAGCGAGAAGAAACCATAGCGACCCCGACGTTAAGCTTGGCGAAAAGCTGTTTGCCAACGCTGGCTGTCATAATTGCCACATTGACCAGATGACTACCGGAGAATCGCAATTCGCTTGGCTAAGCGGGCAAAAAATAGCGCCTTACACAGACCTTCTGTTACACGATATGGGCGAAGGGCTTGCTGATAACCGTCCGGAATTTATGGCTACCGGACGCGAGTGGCGCACTGCGCCACTCTGGGGGATTGGCTTGACCAAAACGGTTGCCGGTGAAATGAATTTCCTCCATGATGGCCGCGCCCGCAACCTGATGGAAGCCGTTTTGTGGCATGGGGGCGAAGCCGAGGCTGCCACTGATGCGGTACTGAACATGAACTCGCAAGAGCGTCACGCGCTGATACAATTTCTGCAATCGCTCTAGGGTGCCTCTATGGTCGGCTTTTAACGATATAATTTTGAAGTTACCGGTTTCAAAAGCGCACTTTCTCTAAAGGTAAATTGATGAAATCACTACCCATATGGCTACTCTGCCTGTTATTACTGGTTGTTTCCTGCAAAACGCAACCCACCCCTGAACAGCAACTGCTGACCGACACTACGCGGCACGTTATTTTGCCAGCACTGCAACGGTTCAGTGACAGCACCCAGGCGCTCGTCACCAGCAGCGAACAGTTCTGTGAACAACAGGGACAAAAAACCGCGCAAGACCTTGCGCAATTACAGGACAACTGGCGCAAATCCATGAATGCGTGGCAGGCTGCCAAGATCATTCCATTTGGGCCCATCAGCATCGATAACCAAAGCTGGAAAATTCAGTTCTGGCCGGACAAACACAATCTGGTCCGCCGCAAGCTACAAGCATTACTCGATGGAGAGGATGCCCTGGATGTAGAGCGCATAGCAAAGGCCAGTGTTCTGACACAGGGGTTAACAGCGCTGGAATACCTGCTGTTTGACGAACAGGGCGGCCATCCCGATCAATACCAGAGCACCCCGAAAGGCCAGCGACAGTGCCAACTGCTGATTGCAGTCAGCCAGCACACGCACAAGGTGGCTGCCGGTTTGAATGAGGCCTGGCAACCGGAACAGGGCAACTATGCAGCCATTCTCACGAAACCCGGTGAACAGAACCCGACATTCACGGATAGTAACAGCGCTATTGCTGCACTGGTTGACGCACTGGTGGCCACCACCGAAGCCGCAAAAGGAGGGCAGCTGGCTCAACCGCTGGGTTATAAAAGTAAAGGTGACCGGCCCCGCCCCTATATGAGTGAGGCCTGGCGCAGCCGCTATTCTACCCAGGCTGTCGCGGCCAATTTACAGGCCGCAAAATTGCTGTATAGCGGCGGCACTGGTTACGGCATGGACGACTACCTGAGAAGCCGTAACCAGAAAGTGCTGGCCGAAAAAATCAACGCACAATTTGATACCGTATTAACAACCGTTTCGCAGGCTCCTGCTATCTTCGACGCTGTTACCGACAAACAGCAACGCCAAGTCATTGAACAGATTTATCAGGACCTGAAGATCTTGGTGGGCACACTGAAAAATGAATTACCTCCTGCCATGGGAGTACAACTGGGGTTCAATTCCAACGATGGAGATTAGTCGCCGCCATTTTTTGTCACTGGCTGCAGCGAGCGCTGCGAATTTATACTTTTCTCCACTGAATGTTGCCTATGGCGCGTCAGAACATACCCTTGCCACTCCGTTGCTGCTCTCTGCCTGTGATGACAAAGAAGATCAGCACTGGATAAGCGGTTGGCATATTGACGGTACAGAAAAATTCAAGCTGTCCATTCCACAGCGCGCCCATGCCGTCAGTTTTTGTCCTGCCAGGCCATTGGCGATCTTTTTTTCCCGTCGTCCCGGCAGAGAAATGTACAGTGTTTCACTGGCAACCGGTCAACTGCTGAAAACCGTACAAAGCCCGGAGGGTTATCACTTTTACGGGCACGGGGTGTTCTCAAGAGACGGCAGCCTGTTGTTCACAACCGAAAACAACTACCAACAGAATCGTGGCATTATTGGCGTATATGATGCGACCAACCTGCAGCGACTGGGAGAATTCAACAGTGGTGGCATTGGCCCTCACCAGCTGGAGTTGATGAGTGACGGCAAAACACTGGTGGCCGCCAATGGCGGTATTCAGACTCACCCCGATAAGGGCCGTGAGAAATTGAATATCAGCACCATGCAATCCTCACTCTGTTATCTTGACACTCACAGCGGGAAGATGATCGACAATTTTTTGCCGGAAGACCCTCAAATGAGCATTCGTCACCTGGCGGTTTCCTCCAGCGATCAGGTTATTGCGGGCGTACAGTACCAGGGTGAAAAAAGCGCCCTGCTACCGCTGGTGTTAAGCCACCGGGGTGAAACATCCCTGCAACCGATGCAGGCTGATGAGCTGGTCTGGCTGGGGCAAAACCAATACATCGCCAGTGTCGCGATTGATGATGCCGGTAAAACGGCGATCACCACCTCGCCGCGGGGGCACTCCATATTGATCTGGAACATGGAAAATAATCAGCATCAGGGCACCATTCCGTTTAGCGACGTAGCAGGGGCAGTGTATAGCAGACAAGGGAATCAGTTTATTGTCAGCAATGGCTCGGGGCAGATAATCTCGATTCATGCGGAAACCCGGAAAACGAGCAGCCTGTTTACCCATTCAGCGTTGCGCTGGGATAACCACCTCACTTTATGGGGGTAGCTATTTGTGGAAGTGGCTATTCGTGCAGATCACTGCACATGTGGGCAACTATTTATTCGGTCAACAACGAGACTCCATTAACCTATGATTTTGAATCGACGCGACTTTATCCGACACTCTCTTTCCGCCCTGGCGCTGGCCAGTTTACCCCGTATCACCCTGGCACAGGACACTGATGGAAAATACGATTACGTACTGATCGCCGAGGAAGCACCTTTTGAGATCCTTCCCGGAACAACGACCCCCGGCATGTCATTCAACGGCGGCTTCCCCGCCCCGGTATTGCGCGCCAGACAGGGTAAGCGTATCCGTATCAACTTTATCAACCGGCTCAAGGAACCCACCACCATTCACTGGCACGGTATTCGTATCGACATCGCCATGGATGGCGTACCTTTTTTAACCCAACCACCCATTAAGCCCGGCGAAAACTTTGTCTACGATTTTATTTGTCCCGACGCCGGCACCTTCTGGTATCACCCTCATGTGAACAGCCTGGAACAACTCAGCCGCGGCCTTGTGGGAACCTTGATTGTAGAAGAGGAATCACCCCTGCCTTTTGATGCCGACATTATCCTGCAACTGAAAGACTGGCACATGAACAAGGATGGCAGCTTCAAGCCCTTTTCGTCGCCGAGACAGGCAGCCAGAATGGGCACCCTGGGCAACGTCAAAACAGTGAACGGTGAAACGACAAAAGGAACGATTTCACCTGTTGTGGAAATTCCGGCAGGGGGCGCAATTCGTGCTCGCCTTGTCAATCTTGATAATACCCGGGTATACAACATCACGCTTAAAGATTACCCGTGCCAGGTACTGGCCCACGATGGCAACGCCATTGCCGAGCCCTACCCCCTGGACGTTCGGCCCACCGGGGCAGGCATGCGGCTGGACCTCGGTCTCATTGCACCTGAACAGGCAGGTGAAGAGGTGATTATTTATGACCGCAAGGGCAAGTTTAACTTTGAAATCTGTCGGCTGCGTACGGTTGAGTCCGGTCTGCCAAAAAGAACTGAAATACCTGCTTTGCCATTAAACCCCATTGCCAGCCCCGACCTTGAGAATGCAGAAACCCGCCACTTTGTATTTGAGTGGGAGGGTGCCCTCTCCCCCAGTAACGCCGACGGTGAAGTGAACCACCGTTTCTGGATGATCAACAAGCGGGCCTGGGAAGGTGCTGGTCCTCAGCGCATACCGGAACCACTGGCCGAGCTTGAACTGGGAAAAAGTTACATTTTCGAGCTTCACAACGCCACACCTCACGCACATCCGATCCATTTGCACGGTTACAGCTTTACTGTTCTCGACTCCAGCAAAAGGGAAATCATCCCCTACCACACAGATACTATTCTACTGGCAAAGAACGAGCGCGCCCGGATTGCCTTTGTAGCCGATAACCCCGGTCGCTGGATGTATCATTGCCACGTAATTGAGCATATGAAAACCGGGTTAATGGGTTATATTACGGTAGGCTAATACCACCGATTCCTCACTATGAACCTGCACTACTGTGCGGGTTTGTTTTTATCTGCTTCAGTATTCGTATCAGCAGGTTCATCAACCGCCAGAATCCCCATTTCCCGAGCCCGTCGCTCCCAGCTTTTACGCGCCTGGGCCTGCATATCTTCCTGGCGATCAAGTTCATCAACAATTTCCAGCCCGAGCATTGTTTCAATCACATCCTCAAGCGTAACAATCCCGGACATACCACCAAACTCATCGACCACCAGCGCAATGTGCTCACGCTTTTCAATAAAACGATTAAACAGGTCGATGATGGGAAATGCCTCGATGACAACCAGAATATCGCGCCTGACCATCTGTAGCTGACGATTGCCATTACCATCGGCAATTTGCTTGAGAATATCATCCTTACGAACATAACCTGTGATGGCTTCCTGGTTATCGCCATCGTAAACAGGGATACGGGTAAACCGCAGTTGCGGGTACTGTTGGTGGAATGCTTCCAGTGTCATGTCGGCTGGCGCTGTCCGGGTTACGACCCTAGGCGTCATCACATCCTTAACCCTGATGGTATTAAAACGCAGTAAATTGCGGATTATTTCAGTTGCCCCTCTTTCAAGCACCCCCTCCCGTGCACCTATTTCCGCCATGACCATAAACTCAGATCGGGAGAACATGCCGCCTGATCTGTCCTTGCGCAGTTTTCTGGTCATCAACTCTGTCATGGCAATAAACGGCGACAGTATCACCACCAGTATAGCCAGCGAATTAACCGTAAAGGGAGCCAGCTCTTTCCAGTAGTTAGCCCCCAGCGTTTTGGGAACAATTTCCGAAAGGATCAGAATCACCAGTGTCATTGCCGCGGGAACAGCCACACCTGTCATCAGTGGATTGCTGTCCGCCCAAATTACCGATGCCTGTTCCCCAACACCAATGGCTCCAACCGTATGAGCAATCGTATTCAATGTCAGGATCGCGGCCAGCGGCCTGTCTACATTGGTCTTGAATGCCGCCAGTTTGCGACCAATATGGCTGTGGCGTTTTTGCTGAAGCTGGACGTAGGCTGGGGTAATACTCAACAGGGCGGACTCCCACAGCGAGCAGAGAAAAGAAAATAATACCGCCACCAGTACAAAAATCATCAGGGTTGAAATCATATCGCCCCTCCAGGTAATGAGTTGATTCCCAGATGTCCTGCAATGTTCATAGAACACGCCTGATTTATCGCCACTAATCAACCCCTCTGCAAGATCTGTTTGCTGATTCAAATCACCTCGCCACCAGTAAAATCAAGGTAGACTGGTAGCGGTAAATGGAGACTTCATCATGCACGATTTGACACTGCTGGTCATTATCTGGCTTGGGGTTTTTGCTGCGTCCTATGCCGCACACCACACCCGACTCACCCCCGTACTCTGGTATCTTTTTTTTGGCGCCGCAATGGTTAACGTTGGCTGGCTACCGGAACACATGCCCATATTTATCGAAGACTTTTCCGAGCTGGGCATTATCCTGATTATGTTTGCACTAGGCTTTGAAGAGAATACAGATAATTTTCTCAGCAGTATCAAACGCAGTTGGGGCATTGCGTTTTTCGGTGCACTTGCCCCCTTTGGCATCGCCTATTTCACCACATTTTACTTCTGGGGAGACACCAATACATCACTGCTCTGTGGCTTGGCGATGACGGCCACAGCGGTGTCGCTCACCATGGTATCCCTGAAAACAGAGGGCCTTAGCAAAACGCCCGCCGCCACCGGGATTATGACATCGGCAGTGCTCGACGATATTGCTTCCCTCGCACTTGTCGCCATTCTGGTGCCAATGGCAACCGGTGAAGCTACTGTATCCATTGCCGGAACCGGTTTAATTATGGGCAAAGCGATACTGTTCTTTTTACTGATTACATTAATCGGTGGCTGGCTGTTCCCGACCAGCGAAGGCTGGGTTGGCAAAATCCCGTTTATCGGCCCTTTCAATTTGCGCGACGTTCTGGCTATGGCAAGGGGGGAATACACCGTACTGGCGCTACTCGTGGTGGCCGTTGCGGTAGGTATTCTTGCTCATGAGTTTGGTTTTCATCCGGCTATTGGCGCCTACATGGCAGGACTGGTGATCAAGCGTGAGTATTTTGATTTCCACACTCACCGCGAAATTGATTTTTATGAGCAAGCCAAGCAGATTATCGACAACGTGGCCTTTTCCTGGATAGGACCGGTATTCTTTGTCACCCTCGGTACCAAGCTGATTTTTGACGGCCAGATATTACTGGGCATTCTGCCATTTGCCTTACTGCTGTTTGTCGGCCTCTTTGCAGGGCAGATTCTGTCTGCGGCTCTGGCTGCAAAATTTACCGGCCATTTCAGCTGGCCAGATAGCTGGATGATCGGCTTCGGCATGCTGGGCCGAGCGGAACTGGCATTCGTGGTCATGGACATTGCTTACGTTGAACACCAGATCATGTCTACCGAAGCCTTCTACACCCTGATGCTGGCGGCTTTTCTGCTGAATGTTTCCGTGCCACTAACCATCCGCTGGTGGAAACACCACTTCAGGGTGATTACCACAGGTTAGGGACAGCAACACTTTGTCTTCTCAATTTAAAGCAGACTAATCTCTTTTGTCAGACTTGGAGAATTTTTTACCCTTGTCCGGCTTTTGAGTGTTTTTTTGCCTGGTTTTTCTCGGCTCCGATCTGGCTTTAGATTTGAATTCTGGTTTAGAGCCCCTGACTGTGTCGCTCATCGGCGTAATATTCAGCTTCTGCTGACAAACCCAGGTGTTCTTCAGAACCTTGAGAATTTCTTTTGGCATGCCATCAGGCAAATCCACTGTACTAAAGTCATCGTAAATTTCGATGTGCCCGATATAACGACTTTCCAGCCCCGCTTCATTGGCAATGGCGCCAACAAGGTTGCCCGGCTTAACTTCGTGCTGATAGCCGACATCAACCCGATAACGGCACATGTCCACTTCCGGGAAGTCTTTCAGCGGCTTTGCTTCTGTGCTCACACCGGAGAAATCCTTGTGCTGGGTGCGAGATTTGTCGTGGCGATCCTGACGCGGCCTCTCGTCAAGATCTGACGAACGTTTTCTGGGTCGATCCCGGGGATCATCAACCGGTTTCGAACTCTTTTGCTCGGGAATATCCTTCAATTGCAGCGACTGGCTGCCCTGAGCAAGAAATGCAAGTGCAGAAGCAATGGTCTCTGCAGTCACTTCATTGTCCTTCTGGAAATCGGCAATCAACTGCTGGAAAAACACCAAATCTTCATTGTTGATGGTGTCACTGATACGCTGTTTGAATTTCGCTACCCGCGTTTCATATATATCACGGCTGCTTGGCAGGCGCATTCTTTCGATGGACTGTTTGGTCGCTCGCTCAATGGCACGCAGCAGACGTTGCTCACGCTGGTTGACAAACAAAATGGCCTCGCCGGAGCGTCCGGCCCGCCCGGTCCGACCAATGCGATGAACATAGGCCTCCGTATCGGTGGGAATATCATAGTTGATAACATGACTGATACGCTCAACATCAAGTCCTCGGGCGGCCACATCTGTCGCCACCAGAATATCCAGTTTGCCTGCCTTGAGTTGGGCAACGATCTGCTCCCGGCGGGCCTGGGGTACATCACCATTAAGTGCTTCGGCGGCATAACCACGCGCACTGAGCTTGTCCGCCAGCTCAGTGGTGGCAATCTTGGTTCTGACGAAAGTGATAATGCCATCAAACGTTTCAGACTCCAGAATACGGGTCATGGCATCCAGCTTCTGGGCATTGTTATTAACTTGCAAATAACGCTGTTTGATGGTGGTTGCCGTTGACGTTTTTGAGGCAATTTTGATTTCTTTCGGCTCTTTAAGGTACTTCTGTGCAACTTTCCGAATTTCTTTTGGCATAGTTGCGGAAAACAGAGCAATCTGGCAATCATCCGGTGTATGACCCAGTACCCACTCCACATCGTCGATGAACCCCATGCGCAGCATCTCATCAGCTTCATCCAGAACCAGGGCTTTGAGCTGATCCAGCTTCAGCGTGCCACGCCGCATATGGTCCATGACACGACCAGGCGTACCCACCACCACCTGAACACCGCGTTTCAGCTGACGTAACTGGGTGCTGTAACTTGAACCACCGTAAATCGGCAACACATGAAAATTATTCAGGTACTTGGCATAACTCTGGCAGGCTTCGGCTACCTGAATCGCCAGCTCCCGGGTAGGCGCCAGCACCAGAATTTGCGTCACTGCGCTGCCCACATTCACACGACCCAGCAAAGGCAGAGCAAAGGCAGCGGTCTTTCCCGTTCCGGTTTGAGCCTGCCCGACCAGGTCATGCCCTTCCATCAACAATGGAATACATTCCGCCTGAATCGGTGAAGGGGTTTCATAGCCAAGCTGTTGTAGTGCTTTCAGCAATGGAGCTGCTAATCCGAGCGATTGAAACGCCGGGAGTTTTTCGTCTGTAGACATGATAGTGATAACCTGGGGTTCGAATTGCGAAACATTCGCAAAGTGGTAGGACCAAACGGGCGCGTATTATACGGCAATTGATCAATCAATGTTCACTTTCTTTATTTAGCGCGATTAGGGCTTTGGCAAACACCCTGCGGGGCTTTACCATAGATGGCTGTGAATGAACGAGCCGGAACCATGACAATCTGGGTTGATGCCGACGCCTGCCCCGGGGCTATCAGGGAAATTTTGTTCAAGGCCGCCGTGCGGACAGAAACACCGCTGATACTGGTTGCCAATCACGCCTTGACCGTGCCGCGCAGCCCTCTCATAAAGATGAACCAGGTGGCACCCGGTTTCGATGTTGCCGACAATTATATTGTGCAACACGCAGCTTCAGGTGATCTGGTCATCACTTCCGATATTCCACTGGCTGCCGAGCTGATTGAAAAAGAGGTCCGCGTGATCACTGCCAGAGGAGAGGTTTATACAACACAGAATATTCGTCAGCGGCTGAATATGCGTGACTTCATGGAAACCATGCGATCATCCGGCGAGGTGAGTGGCGGCCCTTCAGCACTGGGGCAGAAAGACAAACAGAATTTTGCCAACGCCCTTGATCAGTATCTGGCCAGAGTCCGCAGTTAACCAAAAGCCGACATCATGGAGCTGAAAGTTCCAGCTCTCTGGGCAAACCATAAATATACCCCTGCGCAAAATCGGCACCCAGTTCCGTCAGCTTTTCAACGGTTTCCCGGTTCTCGACAAATTCGGCAATGGTTTTGATTCCCATGACTCTGGCGATATCAATGATCGATTTCACAAAGATCAAATCGACGTCATCCTTGAGGATATCTTTCACGAACATACCGTCAATCTTGATGCAATCCACCGGCAGGTTCTTGAGATAACCGAAAGAGGAAATGCCGCTGCCAAAATCATCCAGAGCAAACCGGCAGCCGGACTGCTGCAAGCGACGCATGGCACTGGAAACCCGAACCAGATCCTTGATCAGTACGGTTTCGGTAATCTCGAAATTGAGTTTGCCAGGAGGCAGGTCAAGCTTGCGGATAGTGGTTTCAAGAAACGCCAGAAAGTGGTCATCGCCCAAACTTTGTCCCGACAAGTTCACCCAGTAACTGCGCGTATCCTCAATCACCCTCTCCTGTTTCAGATACTCTACAAGTTTTGTAAAAACCCAGCGATCAACCTTGGTACACAAGCCATAACGCTCTGCGGCAGGCAGGAACGCGGAAGGCGGGATAAAAGAATTGTCATCCGTGTTGCGAAGCCGTAACAATACCTCAATCCGCTCTGGCCGCTCCGGTTCCTGGAGTGGGACAACCCGTTGGGTAAACAAAACAAACTGTTCGCGCTCAAGTGCTTCATGTAGACGCTGGGCCCAACGCATCTCTCCCTGCCGATGAATAACGCCTACATCGCCATGTTCCACGGTATACACCCGATTGCGACCGGCATTTTTCGCCGCGAAACAGGCAACATCCACTTTCTGAAGCAGTTGGGAAATATCTCTATCGTCATCCAGAATGGGGGCCACACCAATGCTGGCGCCAATTCTGAAGGGGATACCACCCCACTTGAATTCCAGCTCTTCAATAGCAGAACGGATTTTTTCCATTACGTTCTGGGCCTGATGCACATCGCAGTTGTAGAGCAAAATGGCAAACTCATCGCCGCCCAGTCGGGCTACCACATCATCCGAGTGAACCTTGTCCAGCAAGATGCCCGACACCCGCTTTAACAGCTCGTCACCCGCCGCATGGCCACAGGCATCATTGACCGATTTAAAGCGATCCAGATCCAGCATGCAGAGTGTATGCTCACCCTCCTGCCCAGCAGAAAGGCCATCCATCAAGGACTCCAGAGACTGCCTTAAAAATCGCCGGTTTGGTAACCCGGTGAGAACATCATGATCCGCCTGATAGCGCAGTTTTTCGGAAAACTCCCTAGCCTCGGTAATATCCTGCATTTGCAAAATGGCATAGCGAAAACAGTGATCATCATCGACAATGGCCGCCATACTGACAATGGCGGCAAAAAATTCCCCCCCTTTCAGCTTGCACTCCACTTCAAATTCACAACTGTCCTGCCGGTTCTGGCGAAGGGCGTCGAAGTGTTGACGCAAATCATCACTACTACTTGAAATGCAGAGATTTTCCAGCTGAACGTCCTCATCAAGGCCCGCACCGGTGAGCTCATTAAAGAGCTGATTTCGCAGAAAAATATGTCCCTCTGCGTCAACCAGGGCCATCCCAATTGGCGCTTTAAAAAATGCCTGCTTAAACCGCAACTCGCTTTCCCTGCGTGACCGCTCGGATTTTTGCCTGGCCTCCACCTGCCGCAACAACTGATCATTGCGTTCCTGCAATTGGTGCGTGCGTTCGGTAACAAGTGCTTCGAGCTCTTTGTCACGGCGCTCAATAATATCAAGCATGGCATTAAAATCATCGGTCAGCATGCCTAGCTCATCATCGTAATAACGCTCTCCCCTCAAGGCATAGTTCTTGGTTTGCATCACTTTTCGGGCAACGCTGGAAAGTGCCCTGAGCGGGCGGGTCACAAAGACCTGAATCCGGCTGGCAAGCCACCCGCCCAGTATCAGCGCAGCTGCCGTTGACAGTAACAGCGAGCTGAATGTACGCCAGAACGCCTTGTGCAGCTCCCGGTCATGAACCGTAATAGTGAGTGATGCGACAGAGCGCCCGTTATCAAGAATGGGAAACTTAAAGTGGCGAAGATGCTGGTGATCAAACAGTCCCGACAAAAATACTTGCGCTTCCGGCTCGTCATCACCGTCGAACGTAATCGCCGCCAGGGTTTTCTTTGGTGTCACTATTTTTGCCGACACAATCGCTGAATCGCTGCTCAGTGCAGACAGTATGCTGTAGGTCGATTCGACATCTTCAAACAGCACTGCTGCCGATACATTACTCACCACCAGCATGGCCTGACTTTCAATACGTTGTTCGAAATAGGCTTTATTCTTCCAGAAGCTGTCCACGATCCAATAGGCGCCAACACAGAAGACAACGACCAGTACACTTATGGCATTCACCACGAGCAGCTTGGATTTTATGCTGAGTTGCCCAATCATGATCGAGATCCGTTCCCCTAATTTAATTCCCGAGCTAACCGAAGTAGTTTTGAGCTTATTTGAAAGCTGGCTTTATCCAGCACTGCTTCATTAACAGCAAAACGTAATTTGAGGTCGCGTGAAAAAAACTGCACTGCCCCCTTCCCGAACCCTCCGGCAATGTCTGTAACCACTAACAATCCGGGGTGAGCAGAGGCAAGCAGCCCCGGAGTTGCCCGATTCGCCGCTTCATCCCAGAATAGTAAATCGCAATCATTCAGTTGCGCCGGATCCAGCAGCACTTCCGCTACGCGACCATTGCCCACTGAACGCTGCCGAATCGAACCCTCGAATTTTGCAATCGGGGAAAGACTGTTGAAACATAACCACACCTTGCCCGTTTCAACCGGTTCGGACCAGCTGACAAACTTCACTAGATGAACCAGATAGGCGGCCTTAAGCTCCTTCTCGATATTGGTATCAGCCTCAGCACAGAAGCAGGATAAAAACAGACAAGGCACAAAAATGCGTCGTAGCACACAAAAACGAGTAACCACCAAAGACCATAATCGCGGCAGGTTTTTCACGGACAGAGGCCCTTTAAAGACATCATGTATTCCCCTCTCTCACGACACACTCACCTCTCATTACCTCCTGCAAGGCTACCGAGCCTAAAGACCTAAAGTATCCAGTCATATTCTAACCGCACAAAAAACTCGCGGCCGGGCACCGGACCACCTATACCGGTTAACGTTTCCTGAGGTCGCTTATTGCCCAGATTCTTGGCATGCACGCTCAGTGTCAGGGGCCTTTTGCCGCCACTGACAACAAAAGGCAGTCGATACTGAACACCAAAATTCAAGTAGGCGTAACCGTCAAAGGTGTTTTTCCGTGCATTGCCGTTCTCCAGCAGAGCCCAAAAAGCCGGTACTTGATACTTGTCGCGCCAGCTCACTTCCAGAGTCGTTGAAATAGCAGGCGAGGGATTCCAGGTCATGCCAAGGTTAATTTTGTGCCGGGAAGAATAAGTAAACTCAAGGGGGTAGCCCGCACTATCGGTGCCACCACCAACCTCCTGATTATGCTGGTAGGCCCAGTTAACAAAAGCAGACAAGTCCCTGCTGTGTACTACGTTAAACGCCAGTTCAACCCCCCTGACTCTGGCATCATTGGGATGATTTTCAAACCCCAGCACAGACGGCCTCTGGGCTGATGGGTAAGCAATCACAATGGGATCCTCCACATCATTTTGGAAAAAATCCAGTCTGCCTTGCAGGTGTTTGGTAAAATCGTAAGCCACACCAAATTCAAAACTTTCAATATATTCCGGTTGAAGATCATCGCCGGGAGAAAACACGGCGAGCGGCGTTGCCGTACCAGCCACTTCTGTCGAGAGAAACCAGGAGGCCTGGTAAAGCTCGGTAAAGGACGGGTAACGCGCAGCCCTGTTCCAGCCAGCTCTGAGTGTCAGTTTTCTGGTTGGCCTGGCAACAATGGCAACCCGGGGGAACAGCTCACTGCCAAAGAGCATCGGGGATGTTTTGCTGTCGTATCGAACGCCAGCAACAATATTGAGTTTATTGTCCAGAAGATGGATATTGTCCTGAAAAAATAGCGCGTGCTTGTTATAGGAGACGATGTCACCCCCCTGATCAAATCCTTTTCCGTGCATCATATTGAGGCTGCCTGCACCCTCAAATTCATGCGAATGATCACCGGCCGAGAGCCGACGAATCTCGGCTCCAATCAGAAAATCGTGATTTTTTACACGATGAACACCTAACTGTGCAGTGCCGAAAGCCTGGTAGCCGTGATCCGCGCTCTTGGTAAAATTAGAGCTCTGCTGCGGGCCATGGCAGGCAGCACAATGACTGCCATCCCGGTCTGAATAGGAAGCCTTGGTCTCGAAGCTCCAGCTCTTGTCAGTTGCTTGATGAGCAAATGCCGCACTGAAAATATTGACTTGCTGATCGATATCTTCTGCCGTGCGGGCAACACCCGGTCCAACCACAACATCCCGATAACCATCGAAACTGTCATCGCGACGGTAATAGCTCGCCTGCCAGCCCTGGTATTTTGCCTTCACAAACAGATCATAAGCGTCGGCATTGGCATCGGCTTCATCTGACCATATTTCAGAGGGCAACTGCCCGGCGCTCTTGCGTACTGATGCAAAAATTGATGCCTCTTCATTCAGCTTCGCACCATGGGTAACGTTGTAGGTTCGCGTATTGCGATCACCAATATAGGCCGAAGCCCGTGTCTGCTGAAATTCGTCACCAGAGAGTGTCACAATATTGATCACACCATTAAGGGCATTCTCACCATAAAGAGCAGACCCTGGCCCCCTGACCACCTCCAGATGTTTCACATTTTCAATATTGAAAAAATCAAACCCCGGATGCTGAGGGAAACCACCCTTGTTCCAGGAGTTATAGGGGACACCATCGATCATCAGCAAAACCTTGCTGGTAAAAGGGTTGGAACCGAAGCTGCGAATATCGATAGTCTGGACCATCGGATTCCAACGCACATTGACGCCGGGGACCAGACGAAGTAAATCAGGGATGGTACGTGCCGTAGAGCGCCGGATCTGATCATAGGTAATCAGCGTGATCGAACCCGGAGCAGCCGAGAGTGGCTGTTTTGTTTTCGTTGGGGTCACTACCGGGTAATGGGCAAGCTCTTCCAGATCGAGTTCCAGAAGCTCATCCAGAGTTGCAGCCTCTGCGAAAGAGACAACATCACACCACAGTAGTACCGCAAGGGCCATTACCGACCCAAACCGCGATACCTTCATCCTATTTTGCCTGTCTATAGTATTTTTATTGGTATTATGGCCGGATGATACGCAGATCAAAGATACAGAACAACTTTCAGCTGTTATACGCTCCCCCGATGAGAGAACACGATGACTTCTGCCCGCGGACAATTTTCAACCCGTAGCGGGTTTATTCTCGCCGCTGCCGGTTCGGCAGTAGGACTGGGCAATATATGGGGCTTTCCTACCAGAGCCGCAGAAAATGGTGGTGGCGCCTTTGTGCTCACCTATTTTGTACTGGCCTTTTGTCTGGCCTACCCGGCTCTGATGGCTGAACTGATCATCGGCCGACACGCAAAAGCCAACATGGTTATCGCACTGGACTGTATCTCCCCATCCCGACGCAGTAAATGTGTTGCTCGCCTGACCGGAATCTGGGGTATTACCACCGCTTCTTTAATCCTCAGCTTTTACAGTATTGTTGCCGGCTGGATGATCGCATTTATGCTATCCCCGGCCCTGCAGGTAGCGGGGCTTCAGGCACCAGCCACCTGGTTAACCGCGTTTGGAGACAGCCGCAACCTTCTCTTTAGCGGTATTTTCATGTTGTTAACATCGAGTGTGATTGGCGCAGGGGTAGAAAAGGGGATTGAAAAGTGGTCCGGTCGATTAATGCCTGCCCTGCTATTACTGCTGGTATTACTCATTTTCTATGTGTTGTTTCAGGATGGCGCTATTGAGGGTCTGAAAGTTTACCTGGTACCCGACTTTAACAAAATCACCGAACCCTCACTGCTTATAGGCGCTCTGGGGCAGGCCTTCTTCTCTCTGTCACTGGGTGTTGGCACCATGCTGATTTATGGCTCTTACCTCAGAAAAGAAGAAAATCTGCCTGCAATGGGCGCGCTGGTCACGCTAATCGATACATCCATAGCATTTCTGGCCGGTTTGCTTATTCTGCCTGCCATGTTTGTTGCCCAACAGCAAGGCGTAACGATTTATGACCACACCGGGGCTCTGATTGCTGGACCTGACCTGATTTTCCAGGTGTTACCTGCATTGTTCAGCGACATGGGCAACACGGGCGTGTTTGTCGCCGTTATTTTTTTCTGTCTGATGAGCATTGCTGCACTCACCTCTTCTATATCTATGCTGGAAGTACCTGTCGCATACGCCATCGAATCCCGCAACATGCAGCGCAAACCTGCTACCTGGATCATTGGCGGCATCATTTTTCTAATGAGCTCTCTGATCGCCGTAAACTTCGATACTCTGTTTAGCCTCACAGTCAAAGTGACAACAGAATACAGTCAACCTTTGCTCGGTTTGATGCTGTGTATTTTTGCTGCCTGGGTATGGCACCGGGATCATGTTCTTGAAGAAATCCGCAACGGCCATCCGGAAGTCGAACACAGCCTGTTCTGGAAGGTGTGGCCAGCCTATGTGCGTTACTGCTGCCCGGTACTGATCGCGGCAACTTTTGCACAAGCACTTTTTGGCGCTTGAGGGTTCTATCTTAAAGCCAGCGGGAGTTCTTCGAAAACTGGCTGCGCAGAAACTCCATCTGATCACCGAGAATCCGCCGCGAATTAGTCAATGCCAAATACTCAGCATTATTAGGGCGGTAGGGCAATGCCACCAGCTCCATCCCGGATTCCTCAAGCAACCAGTCTGCTTTGTGCTGATTGCAGCGTCGGCAGGCCGTCACCACATTTTCCCAACGGTCCTCCCCTCCGCGGGATACAGGCACAATATGATCGCGAGTCAGTTCCGACGAGGGGAAAGGCTGTGCACAGTACAGACAAAGATTCCCATCCCGGGCAAACAATGCCGGATTATTTAAGGGGTAATGACTCCTAGGCCTGGCCAGATGCGCGCCAGAACAGGCAACAATACTGGGCAGCGACATTTGCGAACGGCTCCCGGTAAGGCGGGAGTGTCCGCCCTGTACCTCTTTAACCACATCGCCCAATGACCAGGCAACCAGTTCGCGCGCATAGAGACACACCGCTTCCTGCCAGTCAATCCACTCGATGGGTTGTCCCGCCATATTGAGTCTCAGGATTCTGGGTTGCATGCACACGCTCCTGTCAGCCCGACCATTCCAGTGATCTTGTTCAGGCAACAAAAAGGCAAAACCCCTGCCAACCAACCGTTCGCAGGCGCTTTAAACATTTTGGTATCTTCCGCAGAGGACGAGAGAGGAAGGCCTTTTCGGTCAACGATAGGCCGCCGGATACCGATCAACCGGGATCGTGTTAATTCCAACCCAATGGCGTGATTGCTACAGTTGAAGGCCGCTCCCCCCGGATAGCATGAGATCTCATCATAACTCTGGGTGTATTGCTGTCAATATCAGAAATATGACAAGCATTTTGGAAAATGTATTTCTCAAAAAATAAAGCTCCGCCATAGTAATATGGCGGAGCCAAAGGCAGTATAGGAAAGACGTTGATCTACCCTGAAAACAATCGAACATCCCTGTTGTTCCCTGATCGTTACACATCCGTGTATTTCAACGTCTTAGATTGCAGTATGGTCCTTTACCGTGATGACGGGTATCAGCAAACACCCCCAATTGTTGTAGGATATTTCCTACAACGAAAAATTTAGCTCCCCGGATAATTGACCCATGAGAACACCTCAGTTAGGGTTGCACCTGCTTTTCCTTGGCAATCGTATAATTCTGGAGTCCGCATGGCCAGCCGCAAAAAGCCCATTGATTTTGAAAAAAGCCTCAACGAGCTGGAAGCGTTGGTAGAGGATATGGAACAGGGCAATCTGAACCTGGAAGAATCCCTGAAAGCATTTGAAAAAGGCATCAAAATAACCCGCGATTGCCAACAGGCATTGACTGAAGCAGAACAGAAGGTCGAATTATTAAAGGGGGGGCAAGTACCACCAGTGGAGCAAGAAGATGATGCTCAATAGAGGCTATCAATAATGGGGCACGCTGAGTTTTTGACTTTCTCCAGCCAATCCCAGCAGAGAGCCAACCGATCACTCGAACATTGCCTGCAAGACATACACTCAGCACATGAACGCTTGGCCGCGGCAATGCGCTACAGCGTCTTGTCGGGCGGCAAGCGCATCAGGCCCATGCTGGTTTACGCTTCAGCATTCGCCGTTGGCGAGATCAATTCAGATTCGGATCTGGTTGCCAATGCGGTGGAGCTTATTCACGCCTACTCGCTGATACACGACGATCTGCCCGCAATGGATGACGATGCCCTTCGCCGGGGCCAGCCTACTTGCCATATCGCCTTTGACGAAGCAACGGCCATTCTGGCGGGTGACGCACTTCAATCACTGGCGTTTGAGCAATTGACGCTACTACAACACACCTCTCCCCAAATCAGCCTGAACCTGGTTCGTACCTTGGCTGAGGCCTCGGGAAGCAGGGGTATGGTGGCCGGGCAATCAATTGATATCAATGCCGCGCACCAGACCCTCGATCTGTCACAACTTTCAAATATGCATAGTCTGAAGACCGGGGCGATGATCGTTGCCAGCATCCTCATGGGGGCGCTCACCACCGGAACCGCTAGTGCTCAACAACTGACCAACCTGAGACACTATGCTGAGACAATTGGACTGGCCTTCCAAGTACAGGACGATATTCTAGATGTCATCAGCAGCACCGAGGTGCTTGGCAAAACGCAGGGAGCCGATCAGTCGCTCAACAAGCCCACCTTTGTATCATTACTCGGGCTCGATCAGGCAAAACTTAAGCTCGAGCAACTCTACCAGCAAAGTCTGACGGCACTGGAAAGTTTTGATCAGAGGGCCAACCATCTGCGGGACATCGCACATTACATCGTTCACAGGGATCATTGACAGCTCTCCCTCCAAAGTACCACTGATACCGAATTTCCAGCGCGCAGAAGGTATTTTTATTGTAAAATCACCCGCTTCCGCTTTTGAACCTGAGTAGTACAGGCGCCCCTGACGGCACAATGATGGCTAAGACGTTCACAAATATTCCGCTAACTCGCCCGGCTACCCCCTTGCTGGACCGCGTTGACCTGCCTGTGCAGCTGCGCGCACTGGACGAGAGTCAATTGCCCAAACTGGCAGATGAGCTGCGGGAATATCTGCTTTACAGTGTCGGCAAAAGTGGGGGCCATTTTGGTGCCGGTCTCGGTGTGGTTGAACTGACCATCGCCCTGCATTATATCTACAACACACCTCACGACCGCCTGGTCTGGGATGTTGGCCATCAGGCTTACCCGCACAAGATTCTTACTGGCCGCCGCGAAGCCATGCCGACCATTCGTCATGCCGATGGTCTTTCCGCATTTCCAAAGCGCAGTGAAAGCGAGTTTGATGCATTTGGTGTAGGGCATTCCAGTACTTCCATTAGCGCCGCTCTGGGCATGGCTCTGGCCAGCGCCCATGAGGGCAAAAAGCGCAAGGCCGTCGCGATTATCGGCGATGGCGCGATGACCGCAGGCATGGCATTTGAGGCCATCAATCACGCAGCCCATAAAAAAGCGGATCTACTGGTAGTGCTCAACGACAATAACATGTCCATTTCCCACAATGTGGGCGGGCTGGCCACGTACTTTTCAAAAATCTGGTCCAGCCGCTTTTACAATTCGATTCGCGAAGGCGGCAAGAAAGTACTGCGGTCAGTCCCCTCAGCTGCTGCTTTTGTCCGTAAAACCGAAGAACATTTGAAGGCAATGGTTGCTCCGGGTATCGTTTTCGAAGAACTGGGGTTTAACTACATTGGCCCAATTGACGGGCACGATCTGCCACTGCTGGTGCAAACCCTGCGCAATCTGAAATCTCTGAATGGCCCCATACTGCTACACACCATTACCAGTAAAGGCAAAGGTTTTGCCCCGGCCGAGAAGGACCCGGTAGGTTATCACGCACTTAACAAGATTGAGCCTTCTCACCAGCCGCCTATTGCGGTAGCAAGCACCTCATCACTGAAAGCCGCGACACCAAAGCCAAAATACCAACAGGTGTTTGGAGACTGGCTTTGCGATATGGCAGCAAAAGACAAACGTCTGATTGCCATCACTCCAGCCATGTGTGAAGGTTCCGGCATGGTGAATTTTGCCCGGCAATACCCTGATCGATTCCACGATGTAGCCATTGCAGAGCAGCATGCTGTCACGCTCGCTGCAGGAATGGCATGCGAGGGAATCAAACCGGTCGTCGCGATCTATTCCACCTTTCTGCAAAGGGCTTATGATCAGCTCGTTCACGACGTTGCGCTGCAAAATCTCGATGTTCTGTTCGGCATAGATCGCGCCGGCCTTGTAGGAGAGGATGGCGCAAGTCACGCAGGCAGCTTTGACCTGAGTTATCTGCGCTGCATTCCCAACATGATCGTCATGACGCCATCGGACGAAAATGAAACCCGGCAGTTACTTTACACTGGCTACATCCATTCCGGCCCCGCAGCCGTACGCTACCCTCGCGGCACAGGCACAGGCATTGACATCAATCGGGAAATGACAGCGTTGCCCCTGGGTAAAGGGGTCGTCAAACGCAAGGGCCAACAGGTCGCAATTCTGAATTTTGGCACACTATTACCAGCAGCCATTGCGGCAGCGGAAGCCCTGAACGCTACTGTTGTCGATATGCGCTTTGTTAAACCACTGGATGAAAACCTGATTAACCAGCTGGCCTCCAGCCACCAGTTAATCGTCACACTTGAAGAAAACAGCATTCAGGGGGGAGCAGGAGCAGCCGTCAGCGAATACCTGGCTGCATCGGATATTGCACTACCCGTGCTACACCTCGGCTTGCCGGACTATTTTGTCGATCAGGGTAGCCATAGCCAACAACTGAAAACCGTAGGACTTGATGCCGACAGTATCGAGAAATCCATTCGCAGTCGCATAGGCCATCTGACACTCAACCAGTCTGTCAATCTGTAACCTAACACCAGCTTTCATAGACCCCGGCAAACAGATTCACTTCTGCTATCGTTCGATTTTTACTGCTGACTTGTTACAATTGCCGCTTTCCCAGCAACTCACCAAAACTCTCCGCATTGACAGGCTTTGAGAATAGGTACCCCTGCCCGAAGTCACAGCCTGCTGACTTCAGCAGGCTCATTTGTTGTTCGGTTTCTATACCCTCCGCTATCACCTGTAACCCCAATTTTCCCGCCATCACAATAATGGCTTCGCACACCGCCATATTATCATTATCCGACTCAAGCTGATGAACAAAAGAGCGATCAATTTTCAGGTAATCAATATGGAGCTTTTTTAAATAGGACAGGGACGAATACCCGGTTCCAAAATCATCCACAGCCACTTCGATTCCGGCATTGCGAAAAGCAAGTAATTGTTGTTTAACCTCAGGTCGCTCGTTCAACAGCAAACCTTCGGTAATTTCCATGGTAATGTCTGAACCGGAAAGGCCATGAGACTCAATACACTGTTCCCAATAGTCAAACACAGGGCGATCGTTACTCTGCAGTTGTATCGGCGATACATTAACGCTGATTTGAAAATCCCCCGGATACATTTCCCGCCACTGAGCGAGCTGCTGCGCAACAGCGCTGAGTACAAACTCACCAATCGCCATGATCAAACCGGTATCTTCTGCCAGCGGAATAAAATTAACCGGACTGACTTCCCCCATCACCGGATGTTGCCATCTCACCAGAGCCTCAGCCTTGACAATCCGCCTGTTGCCGAGGTCAATTATCGGCTGATAGGCAACCCATAGCTGCTCTTTCTCCAACGCCTGACGCAGCTCGTTGATCATCTGCATCCGTTGTCGGGCCGCAGCCTGCATTGATGGCGTAAAGTATTCAAAGCAATTCCGCCCACGCTGTTTGGCTGCGTACATCGCCTGATCAGCACAGCGCAGCATACCGTTAATACTGTCGGCATCTCTTGGGTAGACACTAATACCAATACTGCCCCCCAAAAACACCCGTTCCTGGCCTAATTCAAAGGGCTGGGACAGGGCCTCAAGAATGTTCCCGGCAATGCGTTCGATGATACTGAGTCGCGAATATTCGATAAAAATAACGAACTCATCACCCCCGAATCGGGCCAGCGTATCGCCTTCCCGAATACATTTCATAATGCGAACACCGGCCTGCACCAGCAATTCATCACCCACGGCATGGCCAAGCGTATCGTTAACTGTCTTGAAGTGATCGAGATCAATGGAAAAAAGGGCTATTTGTCGATTGGTGCGGTGCAGTGTTTTAATTGCCTGCCCCAGCCGGTCAAAAAACATTCTCCTGTTCGGCAACTCTGTCAGGTCATCGTAGTTAGCCTGACGCCAGATAATGTCTTCAGCTTCCTTGATCTGGGAAATATCGAAAAACTGCGCAACCCAGTGGCTGACTTTCCCGTCAGCGTCATGAATACCGCTAATGGTTAACCACTGTGGACACAGTGTTCCGTCTTTTCGGCGCTCATTAAACTCACCTTCCCAGCGACCATTAGCTTCCAGTGAAGCCCACATGGTTTCATAAAAAGAGGGGGGGTAGAGTTTTGATCGCAAAATTTTTGAGGTTTTACCAACAGATTCTTCACGGGTAAACCCCGTCAGTTTGGTAAACGTATCGTTGACGTTGAGAATTTTTCCTCTTGGGCTCAGAATGACCAAGCCTTGCTGATTGTGCTGATAAAGCTCGCGGGCAATCTGCATTCTGGTTTCGTCAGCTTTCTGCTCAGAGACATCAATCACAACACCATGCCATATGATGCTTTTATCTGTCTGCTGCTCCGGCGCCATTTGACAGTGAAAAACACTCTCACGCTCTCCCGGCAAAACCACCCGGAATTCGCTATCAAAAGGTGTGGGAGTTTTCTGACATTTTAGCCAGTGGGAAAGAAAAGCGTCCCTGTCTTCAGGGTGAATCCTTTCTATCAGTCGCACAGGGTCACTGGCGAGCTCTTCCGGGGAGACCTCATACAGATCATTGATGCCCGGGCTTATCCACAACAGATGTTGTCGGCCATTGGGGAATGACCGAAGCTGAACCAGTGCTTTATGAACCTGTGCTACAAGTTGAACCGGCAGGTCGCGGGGCGTTTGTTCCGAATACTCTGCCCGGGATGGCAAACGCCTGACCTCAACATTACCCTTTTTATTCAGTCCAACGTACAAATCCACTTCCGACTTGGAATACGACACTATCGTTCCCGTTATATTTATAGGTAATTATGTGCGAGAGACTTTCTACCAGAGATTCACGGGCATAGCAAATAACAAACATATCAATTTAAAACATCGTACAGAGGGGAATAGCTGCAAAACCGCAGCTCAACTACGGAAAGATACACACTAAACCCGAATTCTTGCGCCAAAAACAGCACCTAAAAAATCTGAATTCAAGCCTGTTTGTAAACAATCTATTCGTCACTTTTGATTTCAACCGCGCAGAGTATTGCGCCGTTACCGTGCCGTTTAGCTATCCGCACACCGTTGTTCCCGACCACAAACTGAACGGGAACAACGGCATCAATCTATCCGTCTCCGGAATGGCGATAGCGCATTGATTAACTGCTGCCCATAGCGTTTTGTCACAACGCGTCGATCAAGAATGGTGACTCGCCCAGTATCCGTTTCAGTGCGCAGCAACCGACCACAAGCCTGATTTAATCGCAACGAGGCATCCGGCAACATCAGCTCCATAAAAGAGTTGCCACCGCGCTTTTCCACCCATTCCGACAGTGTCGAATGCACAGGGTCATTGGGCACAGCGAAAGGCAATTTAGCAATGATGACATGACGACAGTAATCACCCGGAAAGTCCATCCCTTCGGCGAAGCTGGCAAGCCCAAAGATAATACTGCCTCTGCCGTCATCAATAGCCTCTTTGTGGCGAGCAACCAGCTTCTGATTTGACCACTGTCCCTGCATCAGAATATTGTCTGATAGCGCGGCAGGAAGCCCCTCGTAAACCTGTTCCATCTGTCGTCGCGACGAAAACAGCACCAGGGTACCTTCACTCTCATCAATATGATTCCGGAGATAATCGATCACTGCGGCCGTATGGGCCTGAGCATCATTACCCTCAGCGCCAATATCCGGAATAATCAACTCCCCTGCATTTTGATAATCAAACGCCCCCGCAACCGTCATGTAATCAGCCTCTGCGGGGGTGCCTGCCGCTTGTTGAAAACGTTCAAATCCCCCCAGGGCGCGCAGCGTCGCGGATGTAATCACAGCACCGTAACAACGCTGCCACAATCTCTGCTGGAATATATTGGCCGCACGGGTGGGAGACGCAGACACACGAATGTCCACGCCGCCAGAGTTTTCTTCAAGCGTTAACCAGCGAGCACTAGGAGGGCCAGAAGTATCATCTTGCTGGGCGTAGTATTGCCAGAGCCGAAGTGCCGACTCGGCCCGTCCCTGCCAGATACCAACAAGTTGAAACAGCTGCTCCAGATCCACACGCGGAATAGCCGAATTAACGTCTTCCATTGCCGAACCAATACTGTCGGTGAGTTGCTCAAGTAGCGCAACGAGATAACCCAGTGTTTCCGCCAGTTCATTGGCTAGCTCTCGCAACTGATCGCCAGGGTCACCATTCGGAAAACACCAGAAAGAACTGTCATCACCACCTGGCTCAATATTGTCTTCCACTAGCTGATTAAAAACCGGGTAAGCCAGCGCCAGGGCTTTCTCTGACGCAATGGCGGCAACAGACAGCTTCTCAAACCCTGCGGCAATATCACTGATCGACACCACCAGCGACAGTCGCGCGTCTACTTGCGCAATCAACTTTTGCAGCCAGCTCTGCGATGCATTGAGTGCACAGTGGGCGCTGAAGTGTTTTGTAGCAGTATCAGAAAGCCGGTGCCCTTCATCAAATACGTATATTGTTTCCTCAGGAGCTGGCAGTATGACACCCCCTCCCAGGGCTAGATCGGCCATCACAAGGTCGTGATTGGCAACAATACAATCGGCGTCTTCCAATAAGTCCCGCGCATTAAAAAAGCAACAATCACGAATATGTCGGCAGCGGCGCCCCGCACACTGACGACGATCCACCGTAAGCGGCTGCCAGTCGATGTCGGAAATAGCGGCTTCCCAGCTATCCCGATCACCTTCCCACTCACCCGACTTCAGCGCTTTATCCATTGAACGATAATTTTCGACAATGCGCTCGCTGGGATTAAACAGCAACTCGTCTTCAAACAGAAATTGTCCGGATTGCCGGTTATCCGCAGAATCAAGGCATTGCTCAAGCTTGAGTGGACATAAATAGCGACCACGACCTTTAGCCACGGCAAAGTCGTAATCCCAACCGGTATGTTGTAATACCGATGGAATATCTTTATTAATCAGCTGTTCCTGCAGCGCGACTGTACCCGTGGCGAGTACCACTCTTTTCTCGCAGAATCTGGCAAAAGGTAAAACGGAGAGCAGGTAGGCAAGCGTTTTACCCGTGCCGGTACCCGCTTCCACTACACAGATACCGGCACCTTCTTCAGGGATCCGGTGGCCATCGGCATCTGCTCGAATTTTTGCCAGAGAGCGGGCAATCGATCCAATCATCTGCTTTTGCCCAAGACGCGGTTTCAGCTGATTGGAGGATAGGAAGCGGCTGTAAGCGCTTTGTATCTCGTCCTTGAGCGATTCGTCCAGAACTGTCGTCATTTGCCCAGCGAATCCAATCGGCTACACACCGGGTTCGCATAGCTGGCAATTGCCAAATCCCGGTATGCCGAATCTATATTCGCCATTCGGTCATTAAAGCGATCTTCAATAGCCTGCCAGTTTTTGCACTGGATACCGGCTTTCCACTGGTCAACCGTATTGTTACTGCCATAAAGCTGCTGATAAGCAATGATGTTGGTCGGATGCAGGCGGTAAATATCGAAAATCTGCCGGTCGACCTCTGTAGCGACGCTGTCAGCAGAATCGAGGCCGGTGATCGGCGTACCAAAAGCAACATGAACATGCCCTTTTTCACCAACCAATCCACGATAAATGCTCAGTAGATCTTCGTGCTCCTGCTTGCGGTAAACACCCTCAGAACGAATGGCGTGCAACTCCCTCGCCTTGTCATTATCGCAGGGGTCCAGCTCGTAAGAAATTGCCACCGGCACCAGGTTCAGGTCAGCAATGGCATCGCTGAAAGTCTCGCTTTTCTGTTTGCTCAACGTCAGCATTTTAATCAGTGCTTTATCCGTTTTGTCTTTGCCATTTTTAGCCCGCCCTTCTTGCTGGGCAATCCAGATTGAGCTGTTTTCGTTGATCAGCGAATGTCTGATATAGCTGGATAATTGTAACAGCGCTGCCAGCTTTTCCCTTCGACCGGCAACAGAGCGACGCACAATAAAACTCTTGTTGATTCGCATCAGATCCGAGGTAAACGGTTTGGAAAGCAGGTTATCACCAATGGCGATGCGGACGGTATCACGGCCACTGCGGTGAAGGGCAAGATCCACCATTGCGGGATCCATGGCAATATCCCGATGATTACTGATAAACAAATAGGATTTACTGGCGTCCAACTGTTCCAGTCCGGAGACGGTTACCTCAGCGCATACCCGTCGAAGCAAGCCCTCCAGTTGTTTGCTGATCTTGTTCTGAAGCTGGCTAACCGTATTGATACCACCCATGGTACGGCGCAATGCCCGCCTTACGAAGAATCGCAGGATACCGCCAAACCACTTGTTTAGCCGGGGAAACTTCATCAACACGATCACATTGTGCAGTTCGGGGTCTTCCACCAGGCGATCCAGAACAGTTCGGACCTCTGTGTCGTTATAGGGTCGAATATCCTCGAAGTCAGTAATATCAGTCATGCCGTTCTCGTTCTAATTATATTTTTTATTTTAGTTATATTGCGCAATCCAGCTATGACCTATTAACGGCCATTAAACCAGGGTACCTCACGGGCATAATCGTCAACCAGATGCGCTACATCAAGAATCATGGCAAACAATGCCATACGTATGGTGAGCCCGTTATCTGTCTGACGGAATATGGCCAGGTTGGGATTGCCGTCCAGGTCAGGATCAAGCTCATTGGCCTCGGCGCGGGAATCACGCGGCAACGGGTGCATAATCACCGTATTGGGTTCGCAGTGCGCCGTATAGATTTTCTGATTGAGCCGAAAGCGACCACGGTATATATCAGCTTCATCCCGTGTGGGGAAACGCTCTTCCTGGATTCGGGTAGAGTACACAATGTCCACATGGGAAATACTGCCTTCGAGCTTGTCTGTTATTTCCACCTGCAGGCCTGCATTGCGCATCGCATCCACCAAATCTCCCGGCATAGCCAATTCCACCGGTGAAACCAGGCAAACCGTGACCCCCGTGTAAAACATCAACAGCTTACACAGTGAGTGCACCGTACGCCCGTATTTCAAGTCACCAATCATGGCAATTCGCAAACCGTCAATATGACGCCCGCGTTGCTGCATTTCCTTTTCAATGGTGTACAAATCCAGTAGCGCCTGACTGGGGTGCTCATTGCTGCCGTCACCACCGTTGATTACCGGTACCCGGCTGGCAGCAGCAAACTCGGCTACCGACCCTGAAGCAGGATGGCGCATACAAATCACATCACTGAAACCCGACAGCACTCTCGCGGTATCGCGCAATGATTCACCCTTTACCAGTGCCGAGGATTCAAACCCGGTGGTTTCCCTTACTTCACCACCGAGCAGGTTAAAAGCACTGCCAAAACTGATACGGGTACGGGTACTGGCCTCAAAGAACATACTGCCCAGAATCGCACCCTCCAGCACTCGGGTAATTTTTCTGCGCTGTGCGTAGGGCACCATGCGATCCGAGACCCTGAAAATATTGTCGATATCGGACCGTTCCAGCTGGCTGACCGAAAGAATGTGCGCCCCTTTGAATTCCACAGTAACCTTCTAGTTTGATCTTGATTGTTGGGTTGAATAACCTCATTTTGCGCGGGCATTTTAGCCCCTTTCCACGCCCCATTAAAGAAAGTTGTCACAGAGCGGTCATATTCGTACAGCGGGATCGTTAACCCGGCTTACAGTATTGCATCACCCCATTCAATCAGCGACAGTAAAATACTTTTGTCTCTTTCACTCACATCAGCTGCATTGATGCGCTGCTCAATTTCGGTGGTGTACTGGTCCAGTGTCAAGTAACCTTCAGCCGGACTCGTCAGTCTCTGAAATCGGAGCTCTTCCCACTGTGCAAGCTCCTGCTCTGACAGGCTGTCCGGAAAGTTCCTCGCGCGGTACAGGAACAATAACGCCTGATACCGTTTGTCCTGAAACTGAATAGCACCACTTGCCAGCTCTTCCGCACTGGCATTGCGAACTTCAGCCAACAACGGCTTGTCAGCATTGGGTAAAAATCCATCATAAAGCTGTAGCTCGGGATCGGTAACTGATTCAAATTCCCTGTCAGCAAAAGCAGCGGCCACATTGCTGGCCAAAACAGGCTGACGCTGAAATTGCTCTTCCAGATAACGCCAGTTTTGTTCACAACGCTCGATATCAATTCCAAGCCGTTCAGCGGCAGCCGGATCAAGCAGCTTTGGCGTGGTCACAACCGGGCATTTGTTGAGATGCACAGCTTTTAGCGGCAACCGCTCTACCCCTGACGGCAAGTCATCAGCTGGGGTGAATACCCGTTCCGCGATCTGTTCCGACGTCAGGCCGACCAACGCCTTCATATCGCCCATCAAATTAATACAAAGAACAGCATTTTTGTTAACCGGGTGCTGCGCCAGCGGCATCATCAATCCGAGATAGCCATTCTCACGAGGCAGTTTTGAGGAAACATGTAAAAACGGTTTGCGTTGAACAAGACCTACCAGCCCGGCAACCTGCTGCTTGCTTCTGTTGCTATAAAGGTACTGATAGAGTTGCGGCTGTTTCTCGCGCACCAGCCTGGCCAGTGCGATGGTTGCGAGCACATCGGACAACGCATCGTGAGCAGCATCGTGACTCAGACCATTGGCAGCGGTAAGTTCCTCCAGTTTGAAGCAGGGCGACCCATTCTCATAGTCGGGCCAAATAATGCCATCAGGCCGCAGCGCCCGTGCCAGGCGCATCATATCGATTATGTCCCAGCGTGAGTTATTCTGCTTCCACTCCCGCTCATACGGATCATAGAAATTGCGATAAAGGGTATAGCGCGTTACTTCATCATCAAAACGAATGCTGTTATAACCCACGCCGCAGGTACCCGGTTTTGACAACTCTGCGTGAATGCGCCCGATAAACTCCTTTTCTGGAACGCCTTCCCGTTCAGCTTGCTGGGGAGTGATACCTGTCACGAGGCACGCCACGGGCTGTGGCAGAATATCCCTGACGGGCTTGCAATAAAGCACCAGCGGATCACCGATGATATTGAGATCTTCATCCGTGCGAACACCGGCAAACTGGGTAGGCCGATCACGGGAAGGCACCGCCCCGGTTGTTTCGTAATCGTGCCAGTAAAGTGTGTTTATCATTAGACCCTTCCCTGTTTGTGACACTATCTTACTCGAAACAACAGGTTAACGCAGGGACGTTGCACACCTCGCACTCAGCCGAAAAATGATCAGGACAATAACTGCTATCTACCCGGCTCGGTACAAAAGGCAAAAAAAACGGCGCTAAAAGCGCCGTTTTTCTATTTGATACAGGCTACACCACTACTCTACAACAATCTCGGAGTAGGACATTTCACCAATCACACGACGGTTGCGCTCTCTGCCCTCATCCGTTGCGTTATCCGCAATCGGACGGCTCTCGCCATAACCAACCGTTGAAATGCGACCAGCCGGAATACCATACATCTCGGTAAGCTTGGCTTTGACGGCAGCAGCACGACGCTCTGACAGCTTCTGGTTGTAAGCATCTGTACCACGCGAGTCTGTGTGTCCTTCAAGAACCAGATCAATATCTTCATGGGCCTTCATAGCGTTTGCTACAGCTTCCAGTTCATCACCATAAATGGCACGAACAATCGCTTTATCAAACTCGAATTCTACATTCAGACGAACAGTAATCGTGCGCTTTTCCGGTTCAGGAGCAGGCTCAGGGGCAGCAACAGGTGCTGGTGCAGCTGCAACCGGCTCCGCAAAGTGGTAGTTAACACCTACCGTTAATGCACCATCAAAATTATTGTCGCTTAACTCATATAGCGCACGAACATCACCGCGCAGTTCCCAGTTGTCATTAAGCATGTTGGACAGACCGACACCGAAGTGCAATTGCTCTGTTGTTTCATCTTCCAATGTGTTGCCATCCAGCTCGAAACGGCTGACACCACCAAAGACAAATGGCCGTATTCCATCTTCGGCCAGCATTTTGATCAGACTCAGTGCAACAACATCAAGATCATCACCGCCAACGTCAGTCAGATAGCTCAACTCAAAACCGATACCATCGTCCCGTAAATAACCCAACTGTGGACCCAGATCGATTGACTCCAGATCGCCACCCGCCAGATCGCGACCAGAATCCAGATAGTACGACGCAGCCGAACCACCCAGATACCAGTTGCCATCACTGGCTGCCGCATTCATCGATGCAGCAGCTAAACCAATCATCCCTACGTAACCTATTAACTTTTTCATTGCTTTTCCCTTCTCTATAAATAAACAAATGACCATAGGGCAGGGCAGAGTCCGACTCTCGGCTCTGCCTCCACCCTTTCAAAAATTTTCAATCCACACATATTCTAGACGTACAAAAAGTGTGACGCAATTCACATTTTAACATAGTGACAAACGGTCTTTTATTGAACATCAATGGCACCTTCTTCAATCCTGGCCTTCCATATCTGAGGGCCTGTCTGGTGTACTGACTGACCTTTAGCATCGACAGCAACAGTAACCGGCATGTCCCGTAATTCAAATTCGTAGATCGCTTCCATACCCAGTTCCGGGAAAGCAACCACCTCGGATTTCACGATAGCCTTGGAAACCAGATAAGCGGCTCCACCCACCGCCATCAGATACACGGATTCGTTATCCTTGATCGCATCAATGGCTACTGGACCGCGCTCGGCCTTGCCAATCATACCCAGCAAACCGGTCTGTTCGAGCATGGTTCGGGTAAATTTGTCCATTCGGGTCGCAGTAGTGGGGCCAGCAGGTCCAACCACTTCATCCCTGACCGGATCAACCGGGCCAACGTAATAGATAAAACGGCCTGCCAGATCAACGGGCAACGGTTCCCCATTTGCCAGCATATCCACCATTTTCTTGTGGGCGGCATCACGGCCTGTGAGCATTTTGCCGGAGAGCAGCAACGTTTCACCCGGCTGCCACTGTTTAACATCATCCCTGGTGATGCTATTCAGGTCCACACGTCGCACACTGTCGCCAATCTCCCAGGCTATTTCGGGCCAATCATCAAGGTTCGGTGGTGTCTGCAATGACGGACCGGAACCATCCAGCACAAAATGGGCATGCCGGGTAGCCGCACAGTTGGGAATCATCGCAACAGGCTTGTTTGCCGCATGGGTCGGGCAATCTTTGACTTTCACATCCAGAACCGTGGTTAGCCCACCCAGCCCCTGTGCACCAATTCCCAGTTTGTTGACCTTTTCCATCAATTCAAGCCGTAATTCTTCGGCACGGGTTTGCGGACCACGGGCCTGCAGCTCATGAATATCAATCGGATCAAGCAATGCTTCCTTTGCCATCTGCATGGCCTTGTCAGCAGTACCGCCAATGCCGATACCCAGCATACCGGGCGGACACCAACCCGCACCCATAGTGGGCACCATGTTCAACACCCAGTCGACCACAGAGTCAGACGGATTCAGCATGGCAAACTTGGATTTAGCCTCTGAACCACCTCCTTTTGCAGCAACGTGCACCTCTACCGTATCACCGGGAACCAGCTTGTAGGTGATCATTGCCGGGGTATTGTCACCGGTGTTTTTACGGGCACCATCAGGGTCTGCAAGGACAGAAGCACGCAGCACGTTATCCGGGTTCTGATAGGCACGGCGAACACCTTCGTTGATCATATCCTCAACGCTCATATCAGCTTCCCATTGCACATTCATACCCACCTTGATGAATACGCTGACAATGCCGGTATCCTGACAGATAGGCCTGTGCCCGGTTGCACACATCCGCGAGTTAATCAAAATTTGCGCCATGGCATCCCTGGCAGCCTGCGACTGTTCTTTCTCGTAGGCTTCGTTCACCGCCCGGATAAAATCAACCGGGTGGTAGTAAGAAATAAATTGCAACGCGTCAGCAACGCTGTCGATCAAATCATCTTGTCGGATCAGAGTCATTTTTCTCTCAGTAATAGTCTCGGTGAAAGTTCATGTTTTAATGGGTGCACCCGGTGAACTGTCAATAACACAAGTTTAACCGGCAGGCTGTCCTAGCCGCTGCTTGATTTGCAGCAAGTCCTGATTAACCCTGCGGCGATTGGCATCAATGGCCTCAACCGCTTCCTCGTTTTCACTGACACGTCGGGTCAGCGTCGTCTGCCACTGTTTGATAGACTGATCCAGGCGATTCAGGCGATCCACCAGCGATTGCATCTGGTCTTTTGCTTCCTCAACTTCCAGTTTCGAAGTAAGTGAAGCACTGGTAACGGTATCAATGGATTTCTTAATTGCAGCCAGCTGCCCTTCAAGGGTGGCAACTTCCCTCTGGCGAGCCACCGCGGAATTCTTCAGCCCTTTCACCATTTCGGCATTATCCGCAATCGCCTTTTTGTTGCGGTCGTTGGACACACCCCAGAGCTTTTTAATCTCCGACCAGTGTTTGGCAAGTTCTTTTTCATGATCGCCCAGTTTGACCGCAAGGGCCGCACCAGACTGATTTAACGACTCGTCTGTGGAGGCCAGCCTGCCCTTCAATTCGTCAAAACTCGCCTGCAGGCTGGTTAACTGCTGATATTGCAGCCAGCTAAAATAGCCAGAGCCAATAAATGCGACCAACAGCAGTAAAACCAGAATTTTCCACATGCCGCCAGCAGCTCTGTCTACCGGTTTTTTAGTGCCTCGACTTGCGCCCGAATGACCACCCGAACGCTGTCGCTGTTCGCGCGCACCCGCACTACTGTCAATACGATCACCCCTGTCGGGAACAATCGGATCCATTCTTTCATAAGTTTTACCGGAATCCTTTTCACTCATAGCTGCTTTCCACCGAGCCCTGATTTGGCTCAATTCTGTTATGGTTCAACCTGCTCTGGTCTCGTAGACAGTCAAAAGTCAAAGCCTGTTTTATTACGCTAAAACAGCAATTATACGCTGCTGCGGATTTTTTCGATAATCTCCAGCAATAAAAATTACATAAATAGCAGGCACAAAAAAGCCGGCACTGAGCGCCGGCTTTTTGCCACTGCCATTTACAGGTAGCAGAGAGAAGCTACCAGAACGGCAGTCAACACCAGACTGGAAACAATCACACCGCGAACAGTGGTAATAGGACCCTGCTTGCCCATCAAGCCATTTGCCTCCAGAGCAACAATGATCGCCAGAGCAACATACATCCCCATACCACCGCCATTAACAGACAGCAGGTTATCCGCACCATAACCCATATGCGGTGATGCCAGCATGCAGTAAGCCATTGGGCCGGAAAACAGTGTATTGGTGCGAGATGCCAGCAGCGCTTTTGCGCCTGCCGAAGGGCCATCGCCCTCAACCATGCCCAGCGCAATTTTCTGGTTTGGCCAGATAATCAGCCACACGTTCAGGAACATAAAAGTACCCATCAACGCACCCAGCACAATATAGTCATTCATGACACCTTGCTTGTGCACACCACCCAGCAGAATCAAGCCGGTAATAAAAGTGAACATGGCTCCCCAGCGGAACCACCACAAAGCACTCGGCGCCAATTTCGCCTTGGCATCAGACAGCGCCTCTGGCGTTGCTTGCTTGAAGTAACCACCCTGCACAAAGTTGAAGTAATAGAGCATGCCAATCCAGGTAATACCGAACAGCAGGTGCCCCCAACGGGCCAGAAAATTGATGTATTCGAGGGACATGAGAATCTCCTTGGGATAAATGTCAAAAATAACACTGTTGTTTTAAGCCAAATAACCCTTTGTTTTGCAGGGTTTTAATTGTAGTAACAGGCGTATTGTAGCTCTTTCTGCATAAATAAAAAGGCTACTGTTAAAAAAGATCAACCGACGATTTTCGGCATTACCGGCGTATTCGGCAGTTACCTGATTCCGGCAAGCAGCGTCCTGTAAGGACGTTACACCCCAGTAAAGAACCGGACTCTTGCCTGTATATCACCTGTAATCATGATCAAGGATAAGAGACTGGCAGGCCCAAAACACGACAGCGTCCACAAAAAATATATGTTTTTCATAGCATTTCTTGTTATTTCCTTGAACAAGACACACGCCGACGCTTTAATAATGGCTGAACATTAAAGCCTGCGCACAGCCACTTTTACAGGAAACGGACTAACGACTTAACTGTAGGGAAACAAATGGAAGCCGCCTCCATATCATTCAATGCCAGTCTTCACGCCATGAAATCCCGGGTGACGAGATATTCTATCTATGGCTTGTTGATCGCCGCTACCGCAGTAGTGGTGGCAACCATGATCACAGCGGTATACGTCGACCACCATATAACCATCAAATCCCTTCTGCGTGCTCAGAAGCAAAATGTCGCTCTCTGGGTGCTGGACTTCATGCTGTTCGGGTTCGCTTTCTGGGGTCAATATGTCAGCACCAGCCTGTCAAAAAATGTGCGCCACCTGGTCAACGAACAGACCGCTGAGCTGGTGCAAAAAACCGAAGTACTGGAACGCCAGGCAATACACGACACGACTCACGATTCACTCACCGACTTACCCAACAGAATTCTGCTGCGTGACCGCCTTGACCAGGCCTTGCTGGCAGCACAACGCAACCAGCGCCTGGTAGCGCTTCTGGTGCTGGATCTGAATCGATTCAAGGAAATTAATGACACCCTTGGCCATTTCAGTGGTGATCGTCTATTGAAACAGATTGCCATCCGCCTCCGAGAAGTTGTCTACAACACCGATACCCTGGCTCGACTAGGGGGTGACGAATTTGCCATCGTTTCATCAATTGCATCGGAGGAGGATGTCTACACCGTCATAGAAAAGATCCAGCGTGCATTCGCCAGCCCTTTTTCACTGAATAAAATGCAGCTCGATGTACAGGCCAGCATCGGCGTTGCCTTTGCGCCCAAGCACGGCCAGAATCTGGAAAGTCTGATGCAATGTGCCGACGTCGCCATGTACATAGCCAAAGAAGATAAACGGCACTATTACATCTATGAAGCAGCCATGGACAAGCACAGTTCCAGGCGCCTGAGCATGATCGCCCAGTTACGGCAGGCCATCACCAAAGGAGACCTGTGCCTGCACTACCAACCCCAAATAGATACAAAAACAGGCCAACTCACCGGTGTCGAAGCACTGGTACGATGGAACCACAACGAATATGGTCTGGTACCACCGGATGAATTTATTTATCTGGCAGAGCAGAGTGGCTTGATAACAGAGTTGTCGCGCTGGGTACTGCGCACTGCAGTCGAGCAGGCAACTGACTGGTCCCGCCAGAATAAGCAGATCAATGTAGCGGTAAACATCTCCCCGGCAACCCTTCTGGACCCTGACTTGCCTGACTTTCTGGCAGGTCTGCTCGCATCTTCCCGACTGCCCAGGAACACTCTCGCACTGGAAATCACTGAACTATCCCTTGTCAGGGACCCGGATCTGGCCTTGGACGTTCTCAATCAAATCGTTGCTATGGGCGTGGCCATTGCGATTGATGATTTTGGTACCGGTTACTCATCAATGTCATACCTGAAAAAAATGCCCGCATCCCGACTCAAAATTGACAAGACCTTCGTCGCCGACATGCTGGACAACGAGAATGATGCCGCCATTGTTCGAGCCACCATTGGCCTGGCTCATGATCTGGGTATGCAGGTCATAGCAGAAGGAGTAGAAACGGAGGACATTGCGACAGCGTTACGCGAGCTCTCATGTGATTCTCTGCAGGGTTATTTCTTTAGCCCGCCATTACCCCTGAAGGCACTTGAGCTGTGGATTTCAGCAATAAGCGAAAAACAACCGGAATATACCTGAAGTCGCGTAACATCGGTGCACAAAATACGGGCATTAAAAAGCCCCGACCTTTTTCAAAGTCGGGGCTTTCAAGCTTAAGCGTGCGGGCTTACATCATGCCGCCCATACATTTTTAACTATCTGATTTAATTACCTATACACTCAACTTGCCAACCTGATACCCCTCATTATACCCCACCTGATCACTTAAGCTGTACTGACTCATGCTTGATCAGACACATTTACAATGGAATTGATCTTTGAGGTACTGTTGCCCTTTATTGGAAGGTTGCTAGGTTATTTATAGAGTTATTCTTACACGGCTTGTTACTCCTGCTGCCTTGATTCAACCCATTGTATGATTGCACTTTCATGCCACCCCACCGAACGGGCACCCGTCAATTGTATTTGTTTCGGAAACTTTCCCTTGGCAATCTCCAGATAAATTGTTGAGCGAGACAACCCTGTTATTTCCTTTACTTCCCTCAATCTCAGAATTTTACAGTTCATTTCACGTCTCCGTTTTTGTGTATAGCGGTTTTATGCTATGCACAAAGACGGAGAAAACAATGGAATATCCGTCCAAACCCGGAAGAACTTTTATCGCGCAGAAAAACTGTTCGACGAAATAGCCCAGCCATTCAGTACATTGAAAAAATGTACTTCACACCTTGAACGGTTTTTGAGGGTTACGGCTAAGGATTTTATGTTCTAGTGGTGGCACTTATCTGTGGCAGCTACAGACTTAGCTGCAAGCAAGTCCTTCATGAGTAATTGGCATGAAGGCACATTGGTTCCAGTGGAACCAATGCCGTGAATGATTTGATCCCTGTTTAACCCATTAACCTGGGATCACAGGCATTCACAAACACACCCTTCCATTAACTCACACACCTAAAAAGGAGGTGATGCCAGCAATAATGAGAAACCGGCAACGATGCGCCAACCCGTCTCTGTGGTGACTTTACACAGAGACGGGTCTGAAAATTCGGCAATAATCGTAGTCAATACAATGCATTAGCAGCCACATCGCTGATACAAAAGCAGTAAAAACGCCGACACAGGCACCCATGCGACCAACGACTAAACCCCATTTAAAGGTTTGATCAATTGGCACAGTACGCAACCCGCAGGCATTAACCCCTGTTCAGGCGTACCAAGCATGAGGAGCCAGTCATTTGCCCTAGAGGTTTTAACCCTCCGCAGGCTGAGCGTACCAGCACAGCACGACCGGTGCTTAATCCGGTTTAACACTTACCAATTTCAGGGTTTGTATGGGCAACGTGGGCGGCAATCGTAATTATGGTTATGGCAAACAACTAGCATGGGCGGGTAAAAATGCACTGGCTGATCGTTATGGTCAGGGGCATTTCAGTACCCGTGCAACTCACGAAGAGCGCTGGAACCAATTTGTTCATTTTTTAAAGGGTGAAGGAATTAACGATACTAGAAATATTACCTCGACCGTTCTGAACAAACATAATCAGCTTTTGAAAGAATTAGTTAGCAAGGGAGAAATGAGCGTGGCCTATGCTCAAAACCGATTATCAACTGTCAACGTAGTGCTGGAAACCATGCGTAAAGATACCGTGCTGAGGATTAAGCCAGCGCAGATTATAGGGCAACGTTCTCACGTCCGTTCAACCATTCCCGCAACGGTCAGACCGGACGTGCTAAAAGCCATCACCGTTAAACACGGTCAAAACCGGACGATGCTCATTGCTCAACTCACCCGTGATCTGGGTTTACGTTTTAAAGAAGCTTCTTTACTCGATACACGCAAAGCCCTCCGCCAGGCCAGGCAACACGGGCGTATCAATATTACTCAAGGCACCAAAGGCGGACGAGGCAAAGGGTCAGACCGGTGGATACCCGTCAGTAACCAGTGTCTGCAAACCCTAAAAGCCGCCACTCTCATACTGGGCAAAGAACAGAGTCTAATTCCGCCAAACTCCAGCTATAAGCAATGGCGAGTCCACCGGTATAACCAGTGGCGTGCCATGACAAACCAGACAGCCATCAATGGTTTTCACGATATGCGAGCCGCTTATGCCTGCGAACGTTATCAAGCCATTACCGGTTATCCCGCGCCTGTTATTGCCGGAAAACGACAAGCCGATAAAGCACTGGATAAAAAAGCCCGTACTATTCTCGCCCAAGAATTAGGCCACAATCGCACCGATGTGGTTTCGGCTTATATCGGCAGCAGTAAATAACGTATTGAAAATTATGCGCCCGGCTAACCAACAACAAGCCACACAACATATGGAGCATTTATTAAATCGTAAGCTGAAAGGTAATCGAAGCACTCGCGTTAAAGAACATACACAGCGTGCAAAGAAAATTGCGGCTTTAATATGGAAACGGTTTCAAGTTGGCCCGTACCAATATCAACTCAAACATTTAAAGTGGTATCTGGACACACAAATCCGACTCTTTAAAGCAGCTACGCAGTATCGTCATTGGCTGACGGTAAAAAATATAATTATCGCATTGGGAAAGGAAAGTGACTGGATAGGCGGGCTGGGTAAGTCTGGCTGGCGATGAAGTGTCGAAGGCCTGCAATCCGACGGCACGCCTTGGTTTCCAATCAGTGCATATCGAGCAAGCTCGACACCCACTGACCGGACGCTATAGGTACTTTTTGGAATTCGTCAAACACTTACGTTTGGTAAGAGGCGCGGTAACATAGTCTTCATCGAGAAAACGGATAAGTTCTTTTAGTTGTTTTTTATCTTCGGGTATAACCAATTTTCCAGCATCATTAATATTTATGGCGATATGGTGTTCTTCTGGAAGTTCTTGATTAAAGTTACCAGCAATAGAATGAATATCATTCACAGTTAAATTCTCTAGCACTTTGTTTTTTTGAAGCAATGCGATTTTTTTACGAATGATTGAATCTGCGTTTTTCTTAAATGAATCCTGGTCTTCAAATTCAAATAAATCACTACCAGCAAATTCATCCAAATCGGCATTAGTCGCCTCTCTATAGTAATCGCCTAAATCGAGAAAGCGTTTAGTATTATGGTATGAGACAAAGTACAGTATTCCATTGTCAAAATGAGCAGTTAACTTGTCTTGCAAAACTAACCCTGGCTCCTCTAGTTTTTTATAAGTATTGCCTGACCCTATAATAGTAATACCTCTTTTTAGAAGCTTCCCTGAATCAAATACTTGCAAACTTACAGTCTGGACTTGTTCATCCCAAACACCAGTAAAGAGCGCTTTTATTCGATGAGTTTCAGAATTCAAATCAAGGACGGGGCAGGTTAACGGATTGCCAATAGCGTTACTTATCGCATCAGGTATTGGGTAATCCACTATGGAGAAAATTTCGCCCGTATCAACGTTATAGCTACCAGTAAATTCGATGACCTGCCCCTCCGCTATCAGATCATCCTTCTGAGCAACGAACAGGCCAGCAAGTTCTGTACTTAAGCCTGCCGTCAGAGGTATCCGACGTACTGGTGTTTGAGAGTCGTCCAACAAGGCGAAAAGATTGATATTATCGGGCATTCGGTACATCCTGTATCATGTATTCGGTTAACTGTACGACCTGAGTAATACTCTTACAGTCGGTGATATTTTGGCGAGTTATCAGAACATAGGTGATATCGCCCTCAATACTGACTTCGTAAAAGTGGTACCCAAAGAAGCCAAGCATGGGGTTAAAGTGGTAGGCATGGGAGTTGTAGACAATAAAAAAGAAAATCACTGCAATGAATGCCAGCACTGACACACTAATGGTACTGCTTCCCTGATTCATCAGCGGCAACAAATACACCAAAAGAAAACCAACGATTTCCTTGTCTACCGTTTTCACGGCCTTAATTTTTACCGGCAACTTTTCCAGATTTCGGCCAGATAGCCAAATCAATCCGAAACACAGCAGGCTCATCAAAACAGCCGCAATAAGATAAAGCCCACCCACTTGCCAGTTTTCAGCCATGTTCTTTCCGATTGCCTGTTTGCCATCCCAGCTGTTACTGATTTCAACAAACCACAGCGTCAAGCAAATAGGGGCAAGCGAGGTTGCAACCATCGCTAGTTTGGCGACTTTATTGAGCATGGACTATTTTTCCAGGGTCGGGAACAATATCTTTTCCTCTCATCCACTCAATTGCCTTATAAATTCGAGACGCTTCGTACTTACTCTTTTCCTCAGACCATTCATAAAAATGCTGCACCAACAGGTCTTCTGATAACGGCTCTTGTTTCTTTAAGATATCTTCCCAGCAGGCATATAGCGTTGCCACAATTTCGAGCTGATCAGATTTGGCTTTACGGAAGAGTCTAATCAGAGCATGGATGCCGTCTTTTTGTGGCGCAAAGTATTTATCAAAGTCTACCTGATGTTCACCAGCTTTTTCTAAGGGCGTGTATTTAGGGACTTTATCCCTGTTATAGCTAAACCATTTTTTGTCTTTTAATTGCTTATCGATAGATCGCGCCATCCTATTGTCATAAGGCCCAGCAACTTGCTTCAAGAACTGGGTAGGTAACTGCATGGATTCTGTTTTTTGGCAAAGATAAATAAGTTTTTGCAGTTTCAGGTGCCCCAGCGTGGGCTCTTTGTGTAATTGATGGACAATCTCAGCAGCAAGCAGTGTTCGTTTGTAGTAATCCGCGCCTTTGGGTTTAAAGGGAACAATATTGTCCAGCGGTCGCACATCTGCAGTTTGTTCAACTTCATGGGTATGGCTAAAGGCTTCTTTTAATACCGCCTGCATCAGTTGCTCGGCGTGGGTTTGGTTCTGATTTATCTGGTTTTCCAGTTGATCACACAGAGCTAGAAGGTTCTTAACTTTACTCACAATAACTTCTTGCTCTATCTTGCTGCATAATGGAATCATTGCGCCAGATACAGTTGCTTGATTAATTTTTGGCATGCTCTTCTGAGCGCCAGTAGCATTTTTTCGGAAATATTCTCGGCAATAAATACTCATAAGTACATGGTGCAAGTAAACTTCAGAAACTGAAGTAACTGGCTTTAGTTTCATCATCAAATCCGGGTAAATGAAGCTGCTTTCTTCACCATGGTAAATCGCCGATACGCCAACGAAATCCATGGAGTTTCCTCTTTGAATTAAAATATCTCTGGCCTTAAGCCACAAAAATGAATCTTTTGAAACTTCTTCATTGATATACTTTATTTCTGAATCAATAAATTTTCCGGTTGTAGTTGCGCCTAACTTTAGTGTTTTTGTTTGTGTTGGAAAATCTACAGTTCTTGGTGAGTATCCATTTCTTGGGTTTTCGTAGATGACATCATTTAACTGGCACCACTCCCATCTCTCAGGCAATTCAAATGTCTTATCCTCGTCATTGATTGACGATAACGTTTTTTGCGCTTTGATTTTTTTATCTTTAACTAGTTGCTCTTTTTCGGCAGCGATGCGCTTAAGCAATTCGCTGGCTGGTTCAACACCAGGGTTTTCCGCGCGCCAGTCGGCGGTAAGCTTTCCTTCGATAGCGTCCTGCAATATCTGTTGGCGTAGTTTTTTTAGCAGGGTTTGTTGATAGGTGAGTTCGACTTTGAATTCAGAGTCTTCATTCTCGATACGTTGAAATTTTTTGAGAATAGCTAATTGTTCTGCCTTTTCTGGCAATAATATTTCAAGGGGCAAAAGATGCTTTGGCTTTATCTCAGTTTTAATACCACCTTTTACTTGATCTTTAAGTAATTGAATAAAAAGCGGCGACTTTAAGAACCGTTTAAAGTATTCGACACTGACCTTACTTTCATCAAAGGTGTACGATGAATAGTGAATTGTAGCAGTGACATCATCTTTTCCGTGATAAACACCTAATGCTCCTTTAGCTACATTGATACCAGATATAACCAAATCACCCTGTTTGATCAATATCATATCGGTTTTACTAGGCTTGTTGGCTATATGGAAGTTACCCGAAAAGTCTATCTTGTTAATCCGTTTAAGCTCTTCGATTTCGTTAGCATCAGGTTTGTACCGCCCTTCGCGTTCAAATAGAAAATCACCAACTTTTACTTTCTTCCAGACTGCCACTACACCAACTCCTTACGCAGTTGATCCAGTAACTGATCACCTTTGGCAAAAGACTGGTGCAGCAGATCGAGCAGTTCAGCACTGCTGTGCTGTTTTGCTTCTTCGGAGCGGTGCGGGTTTTTAATATCGAGGTTGTAGCCATTGGCCTTGATGGTTTTGATATCCACCTGCCAGGCCTGTTTGTTTTCTTCTCTGTTCGTCCACCAACTTTTCAGTGGGTCGAATTCTGCCAATTGAATGGGCTTCGTTTTGGAATAGGCTTTGTAGCCTTCCGGTAGTTTGTGTTCGTAATACCAGATATTTTTCGTCGGTTCGCCTTTGGTGAAAAATAGCAGGTTGGTGGCTACCGAAGCATAGGGTTGGAACACAGAATTAGGTAGCCGCACGATGGTGTGCAGGTTACAGTCTTCCAGCAGTTTTTGACGAATACGCTGTTTTACGCCATCACCAGTGAGTGAGCCATCGGGCAGTACTATCGCTGAACGGCCTCCTTTTTTTAATAGGTGAATCATCAGAATCAAAAACAAATCAGCCGATTCTTTGGTGCGGTAGGTTTGCGGAAAGTTGTTTTCGTTATTGTTGGACACCACACCGCCAAAGGGAGGATTGGCGATGATTACATCCACCCGGTCTTTGCGGGTATATTCACTTAGGGGGCGTTGCAGTGAATCACCAAAGCGGATATTCGGCGTCAGAATGTCGTGCAATATCAGGTTAGTATTCGCCAACATATAGGGCAAGGGTTTGTATTCCCAGCCACGTATATTCTTGCCGATGGCCTCACGCTCAGCAACACTATTTGCTGTGGTTTTGAGGTGTTCTATTACAGCGGTTAAAAACCCGCCGGTTCCACAAGCCGGATCCAGAACGGTCTCTCCGTGTGCAGGGTTAACCATCTCGGTCATAAATTGGGTAATGGCGCGAGGGGTGTAGAACTCGCCCAAGGTACCAGCGCTTTGTAGTTCGCTCAAAAATGTTTCATAGATCTGCCCGAATAAGTGCAAATCTTTGCTGTTATTAAAATCAATTTCGTTGAGCTTGTTAATCACCTGGCGCAGATGAATACCGGATTTCATGTAGTTGTAATTATTTGCGAAAACTTCATGCACTAATACGGCACGGCGCTTGGCGGTAGACAGATCTATCTCGGACAAAGTCGGGAATAGCTTTCGATCCACAAACTGTAGCAATTCATCGCCAGTCATGCCTTCGTCGTCACCGGCCCATTCATCCCAGTGCAGCTCGGTAGGGATGGGCGAGGTATAGTTGTCGTCCATCAATTCCAGCTCTTTATCTTTGTCGCTGAATATTTTCAGAAACAGCATCCAGCCCAATTGCAGAATGCGCAGCTCGTCACTGCCGGTGCCAGTGTCTTGCCGCATGATATTGCGCGCGGATTTTACGATGCCTGATATGTTTGCCATGTTTAATTATTGTTCCAATGAGATTTTTCGTAGTCGCTTTGATCTTCACGGCCTAGTGGCTGGGAAGAACAGCCACTGCGCACGAAAAAATCTTCTTTGCCTTCATATTGGGTGAATACTGGTTTGCCGCTTTTCGAGACCTTAATACGGCAGATCTGAGTGTCTTCTATTGTTGGGAAACTGATTTTAATATGAGATATCAGTCCAGCACCGATGTATTTTTTTATAAGTTCAACAAGGTGCAATTCAAAGCCATCGATATTAGGCTTCGACAAGGTAGAAATGTCATCGGCCAATCCCAGCATATTCTGGTTATCGTCCACGCCAATAAACAGATTGCCACCTTCACTGTTCATAAAGGCAGCAATGGTTTTGCCGATGACGTATTCCAGCTTTTTATTAACCTCTTTACTACGCAAGTCGTAGCGCAGAGTGGATTTAAATTCGACGGTATCACTCTCACCTGCCAAAATCAGCTCTTGTACTACTTCGTTGGCGGGCTCTGTATGGCTAAGGTCGATTCGTGATTTAAGTTCCGTGTAGATAAGCTGGGCTCGCGCCTGTAAAAAAGCGTCGTAATCATTACTTTCAATACCAAAGCCTTCCAGATCGATAAAGTGGGTTTGCAGTGCTTTGTTAAGCTGGCTATTTTCGTCTTGAAAGTCGCTGATGTATTGAGACGGGGCTTTGGCACCGATCTTACGCTTATTGAGGTGATCACTGACAAAAGTGATGTTGACCAGACTGTTGCTGTTTAGCGCTGTTTTGTTTTTCAAATAGGCTTTGGGGAAGAAATGGTGGTAATTTTTGCTGCTTGCTACCTTCAGCCATGAGTTATCAAGAATCACCTTGCCGTTATCTTGAAAGTCTTTTGGTTCTTGATAGGCCAACAAACACAAAACAGCCTTGCAATAACTGTTTCCAGCACTGAAGTTGGTATCAATCAATGCCTGCGGCGAATCAAGATAAACCTTGATATCACTGTAGTCAGGACGTTTATCTGCCAAAATTAAATCAATACGCTTAATATCTTGCGCTAGTTTCGACTCGGTAGAACTGGAGTAACGGGAAGACAACGAAATACGCCAGAAAAACTCTTCCAAGTACTTTCGCTGAGCCGCTGCGGGTTTGTCTTTATTCCTGTAAAAGAAATAGGCAAATGGAACTAACAGTGAATCGTAGGGTAGCAATTGAGAAACTGGTATGCGATAGGTAGTGCGCAAATAATCAACGCTATCTTTTAACGCAGAAATCACGCCATACCAACTATCGATAATACTTTGTTTATCTAATGCCAAAATAGTTTTGCGCTTACATTCCTTGGTGCGGCTTAATAGAAGCGCCAAAAGACTAAGTACTACGCTACTGGATACACCTTCATACTTAATATCTTTTAATTCCTTGATGAAATCATCCCACTTCACCTGCATATCGAATTGCTGTTGTTCGTCGTAAGTCTTAGCTGACATAATTTCGAAAAGTGTCAGGGTTTGGCCACCCGTGTTGATACGGGTAAATACTTCAATAGCTGAATCAATGTCTTCTTTTCTAAGAATAACGGTTGAAAAATCATAGGTATCGAATGCTCTGGAATAAGAATGAATTTTCTTAAAATCCGCGTCAGAAAAACGATCTTTGATATCAGTCATTCTATCCATGAAATTCAATACATCTGACAAAGAAATATAGTTGTCGTTAGCAGGTTCCTCCGTGATCACCTGCTCGTCATTATCATTGATATCCACATCAAGGTTAACGACAATACTGCCGTAGTCGGTAATCTTCTTCTCACCAACTTTCTGTATGTGCGCACCCAAATAGGCTGCAAAAAGTGAAGTAATTCGTTGCTGGCCATCGAGCACATACTGCACTTTAACGCCATCTGGGGTTTCTGGAATATTTAGATTGCCGACGTTTTTGATATCGTTGATACGTTCGTCAGTTTGCCACAGAATAAAGGTACCGATGGGATAGCCTTTTAGAATACTGTCTAACAGCTTGGCAGTTTTGTCGATAGTCCAGACAAAATCGCGCTGAAATTTTGGGATTTTTATAATACCCTTCTGAATCTCGTTGATTAGATCAGCGTACTTCTTAGAGTCTGGTTTGGGTTGTTCAAAGTTCATGTGATTCCTTTCTACGCTACCTGATACAGGGCACGTTCCAGTTGGGTTAATGCTTGCAAGTATTGTGGCTTGCCGCCGAATAACTTGATGATTTCAGTCGGTGTTCCGAACTGGTCAAAGGGATTGACCTTGAGAACTTTGATGTCTTCAATATTCTCTATACCTTCATCGGCGTATTTATCTAGCAGAGCGTCCAATACCTTTCGTGCTTGCTCACCATACTGAGTGAATACGTCACGTTTTTTTACTTGTCTTGCACGCTCAGCGCGGGTTAATGGCGGTTGATCGAAGGCGGTGTGACAGATCATATCGAAGATGTCCATTTCCTTGCCAATGGCTTCTTTTAGATTTTCCAGCACGACACCTTGCTCCGTGAGTTCATCGATAATAGCTTGCTTTTTTTCAGTGCTTTGCCATTTAGTGAGGAAATCATTTAGCGTTTGGTATTGCTCACGCACCTTTTGGCGGGTGTAGTCTTTCAGGCTGCCGGTGATTAACTTACCGTTACTGTCCATGTACTGAATACGTTCATTAAGCACCGCAACATTTACGCCATTGACGTAATACTTAGGTCGTGGCTCTCTAATGATCTCACCGCCGCCGATGATTTCCGGCGGTTCAGTAGGTGGCTCAAAAATAATTTCTTCTCCTTCATCGCCTGTGATAGTGTCACCTTCCCCAAGCTCTTCTTCTGAAGTTTCGAACTCATCACCTTCACCTAGCTCTTTCACTCTCACTGGGTCGCCGTCGAAATCGGGGTCGGCAAACAGGTCGGTAACATTACGGAAATCGAGAATAGTAAAGAAAGTTTTACCAAACTCTTCGTTAATGCGAGTGCCTCGACCAATGATCTGCTTGAATTCAGTCATGGAGCCGATGTTGCTGTCGAGCACGATCAGTTTGCAAGTTTGTGCATCTACCCCCGTTGTCATCAGTTTAGAGGTGGTGGCGATTACCGGGTAGGGTTCTTCGGGGTTAATAAAGTTATCCAGCTCGCGCTTACCTTCTTCATTGTCGCCAGTAATTTGCATGATGTATTTTGGATTATTCGCCATTAAATCGCTGTTTGCATTAGCAAGAGCGGAGCGCATTCGCTGGGCATGGTCGATGTCTACGCAGAATACAATCGCTTTGTCGAAGCGATTTGTTTTTTTCAGATATTCTGTGATTCTGTCTGCGACGGTTTGGGTACGCTCGTCGATTACTAAGTTTTTGTCGTAATCTTTTCGATTGTAGATGCGGTCTTCCACCAGCTGTCCGACACTGTCGGTTTTTCCCACCTCTGGCCGCCACCCTTCCAGATCCACATTCAAACCAACGCGCAGCACTTTGTAAGGGGCGAGAAAGCCATCCTGTATACCTTGCTTGAGCGAATATGTATAAATCGGGTCACCAAAGTATTCGGTGCTTGAAACGGTTTCCGTTTCCTTCGGAGTTGCCGTTAGGCCTATATGGGTAGCAGTACTGAAGTAAGCAAGAATTTCGCGCCATGCACTGTCTTCCGAGGCACTACCACGATGGCACTCGTCGATCACAATCAAGTCAAAAAAGTCTCTGCTAAATTTTCGGTAGGCATCTTTATCTTCGTCGTAATTGGTAAGTCCTTGATACAGTGCCAGATAGATTTCGTAGGATTTGTCGATTTTCTTATGCTTTATCACCGTCATCTTGTCCTTAAAGTGACGAAAATCACCGCGCCTAGTTTGATCAATCAGTGCATTGCGGTCAGCAAGGAACAGAATGCGCTTCTTGGCACCGGCTTTCCATAGGCGATGGATAATCTGAAAGGCTGTATAGGTTTTTCCCGTACCTGTAGCCATTGTCAGTAGAATACGTTGCCGGCCCTTGGCGATAGCCTCTACCGTTCGGTTGATGGCAATTTGCTGGTAGTAACGCGGACTTCGACTGGTACCATCAAAGAAGTAATCTTGGGAACTGATACGTTCCTCTTCTGTGGATTCAATACCTTTGTATTGCTTATATCGCTGCCATAATGATTCGGGTGAAGGAAACTCGCTTAATGGAATTTCACGCTCGATCACACCACTGGTGCAAGTGCGGTCATGCTCATAGAAGCCATCACCGTTGCTGCTGAAAACTGAAGGAATATCCAGAATGGTGGCGTAATCCAGTCCTTGCTGTATACCTGCTTTGACAGAGTGTTTGTTGTCTTTGGCTTCGATCACTGCAATCGGAATGTTGGGCTTGTAGTAAAGGATGTAGTCCGCTCTCTTGCGCTTACCGCGAACTGACAGGTTGCCTTTTACATAAATACGCCCATCGGTGAAACTGACCTCTTCCCGGACTTGCTTCTGCATGTCCCAACCCGCTTGTTCCAGTGCCGGGTTGATAAATTTTGTGCAGATATCTCTTTCTGATAAGTCTGTTTTAGAAGTCATTTTCTATTAGTATCCTTGATTCAAAGCTTACCCGAGTTAATAAACTTTGAATATATTAGTTTCTTTGGTGATTAGCTGAATCAACTTGGGATGAACAAACAATCTCTCCCTTCCCACCTGCTGCTCGACTAACACTCCAATACTTACCAGTTTTTTCAGATATTCAGAAGCCGTCTGACGCTTGGCAATGTTAGCCTCTATCAGATTACTTATGCGGCAGTACGGCTGTTCAAAAATCGTATCAATTAGTTCACGGCTATATATTTTGGGTAACTGCTCCCGCACATAATCGGCGGTGTGGTCTGCCAGCTTACGAATACTAATAATTTTCTGTGTTGTCCATTGCGCTGTGCTTTCTACCGCTTGCAGCATATAGAGCAGCCAAGGTTCCCATGCCTGCTCGCGAGTCACTGTGAGTAGATTGCTATAGTACTGGCTTTTGTTAGCGATGATGTAACGGCTTAAATACAAAATCGGCAGATTAAGCAATCTTTCCTGCACTAGGTACAGGATATTCAAAACTCTCCCGGTGCGACCATTACCATCTGTGAAAGGATGAATTGCCTCAAACTGGTAGTGCATCACCGCCATACGTATGAGAGGGTCTAGCTCTGGGTGCTCATAAAGCAGTTTTTCCCAGTTACTTAACAGGTCACGAAGCACTTTTTCACCTTCAGGAGGTGTATAAATGATCTCGCCAGTTTTATCGTTCGCCAAGGTTGTACCAGGAACTTTGCGCACGCTCATATCGACACCCTTAATCTGGCTGCAGATGGATTCGGCCATATTAGTATTGATCGGGCGCTTTGATAACTCCTGCCAGCCTTCGTATAAGGCCCTGCGATAACGCAAGGCCTCCTTAGTCGCTAAATCTGCGTGGGCATTATCACCACCGGCAAATTGAAAAAGCTTATCTGTGGTCGTGACGATATTCTCTATTTCAGAGCTATCTTTGGCCTCTAATAATGGCAAAGTGTTGATCAACATAGCCTGATTGGGAATTAATTCCGCCGCCTGCTTGAGTTCTGCCAATGCGGTTCTGGCTTCAATACAGCGTTTCAAAACGGCTTTGGTTTCCAGTTCGACCTCAGGTGGTAAAAGAGGCAGGTCGTTATATGGTTTTTCAGGGTTCCAGTTCATATATTTGCAAATTATAGTTTTATCGACACGTTGGTAGCTTATGTCGATGACATCGACACGTCAATCTATTATGTCGATATAAGTTAAAAATGCAGACATATATGTGCTATGAAAGGGGGTTTTGGTAAAATATGGCTATGTTTTATGATTTTCTAACCCTATTTTTGCATTATGGTTAGAAAATATAGTTTTAAGGTGCCTGCTATCCGTCTAATTGACTGCTACTCTCTCGTCCAATTGCCTGTTTCAAATATCGCATCATTGAGAAGCTGGGAGCTAACTTCTCAAAAACGACAATTTTTGATCAAGACAAAAACAGTGCTCTCCAATTTTATGAAATTTTAGTGGTGAATTATTGAGCTATTGAGAGGCGCAGAGGAATAGGATTCGCATGGCTAAATGGTTAGATTTTGATGTAACACTTGAGGTAACATTGTTATTTTTTAATATTAAATAAACATAGTAAAAACAAATAGTTATAGATTTAAATCAAGTCCTCTTCTACTTCGCTCCTATTGACACCACATCAGCACCATCACGCACCGCTTCGAGATAGTCAGCCCAGCTCTGCATCATTGTGGTTCTCTCAGATAAATAGATCGACCGGTTATAGGCTCTAGAAGTGGCTGTGCCCGTTAGATGAGCCAACTGAGCTTCAATGACCTCTGGCTTCCAGCCCTGCTCATGTAAGATAGTGGATGCCGTAGCTCTGAACCCATGAGCCGACATCACATCAGCAGAATAGCCGAGTTTTCTCAGCAGGTTGGTCATGACGTTTTTAGATAGTGGCTTGCCAGAATCGCGCTCATTTGGGAATACATACGATGAATAACCTGTTACCTCTTGAACTGCCTGTAAGTGCTCGATGACTTGATCAGCCAGGGGAACCAGATGTTCCCTACCGCGCTTCATATCTTCAGCAGGAATGACTAGTATCTTTTGATCAAAGTCGATGTAATCCCACCGAAGGTTTCTAATTTCTCCAGGTCTCAGGAATAACCTGGGAATGAGCTTCAACGCCTCAGCAGTGCAGTAGCTGCCTAAGTCTGAATTATCGATATCACGGATCAATTGACCTAAATCCTTAGATCGAGTAATTGCCGCACGATGTTCAACCTTCGGCATGGGTTTAAGAATATCGCTAAGGGGTAAACCTTGAGCTGGATTATTACGTGTAAACCGGTGAGCCAGTGCATAACCGAAAATACGGTTGATAACCGAGAGTATAACGGGAGCTTTGCGAGGATGACCTCCTTTCTCAATTGACAGCATCACTTCCGTAATATGCCCTTGATCGACAGCATCAACCGACAGCTTACCGATAGACTTCAACTCTTGCTCGATCCATCGTTTTACCTTCTTTGCGTGATCAGAAGACCACGAGGACTCTTGCTGTTCCCACCAGGCTAATGCAATGATTTTGAATGTTCGCTCTACTGCGACAGTTTCACGCTTTCTGGAGCGCCGTTCTGCTGTAGGGTTAATACCCTGTACCAGGAGAGCACGGGCCTGGGCAGCCAGGTTTCGAGCTTCAATGAGGGGTATCGTGGGGTACTGACCTAAAGCCAGTTCCTGGTACTTCCCAGCGTACCGGAAACGTAGTCGCCACAACTTAGAGCCACTGGTTTTTACCAGTAAATACAAGCCGTTACCGTCACTTTTCTTAATTTGCTTCTGACCTTCAGGGCAGGTCAAACGCTTCACTTCCATCGCTGTTAATGCCATAACATCACCTCAACAGGGGTATCGGTAGGGGTATCATGAGGGGTACCGGTGCTTTAAATACCCCTATTTCGAGAAGAGATATTCACCGATACCCCTCATTAAACCCTAAATACCCTGCTATTTACTGGGATAGTATAGGACTAAACAAGACGAACAGGCAATAAAAAAGCCCGCAAACACTTGGCTTGCGGGCCTTCTTGAGACTTACTAGGTTTTAAGCAGCTTGCTTACATCATACCGCCCATACCGCCCATACCACCCATACCGCCCATATCAGGCATGCCACCACCAGCATTATCAGATGGTGCATCAGCAACCATGGCTTCAGTGGTAATCATCAAACCGGCAATGGAACCCGCAGCCTGCAATGCAGTGCGAGTAACCTTGGCAGGATCGAGAATACCCATTTCGATCATGTCACCGTACACGCCCGTTCCGGCGTTGTAACCAAAGTTACCCGTTCCCGCTTTAACTTTATCCACTACAACGGAGCCTTCTTCACCAGCATTGGTCACGATCTGACGCAGAGGCGCTTCCATAGCGCGACGTGCCAGGTTGATACCGACAGTCTGATCTTCGTTGGCACCCGTTAACCCTTCAACAGCCTGCAGTGCCCGGATCAACGCAACACCACCACCAGGAACCACACCTTCTTCAACTGCAGCACGAGTAGCATGCAAAGCATCTTCTACGCGAGCCTTTTTCTCTTTCATTTCCACTTCAGTTGCTGCGCCAACCTTGATCACAGCAACACCGCCAGCCAGTTTCGCTACGCGCTCTTGCAGTTTTTCACGATCATAGTCAGATGACGTGTCTTCGATCTGTGCACGAATCTGATTAACACGTGCTTCAATTGCAGCGTGCTCACCAGCGCCGTCAACAATCGTTGTGTTGTCCTTGGTCATACTGATGCGCTTGGCAGTACCCAGGTGATCCAGAGTGGCACTTTCCAGTTCCAGACCCACCTCTTCAGAAATAACCGTACCGCCTGTCAGAATAGCGATATCTTCCAGCATCGCCTTGCGACGATCACCAAAGCCTGGCGCCTTACAAGCAGCCACTTTCACGATACCACGCAGGTTGTTAACAACCAGTGTCGCCAGAGCTTCACCTTCGACGTCTTCAGCGATAATAACCAGTGGCTTACCGGATTTGGCAACCGCTTCCAGCAATGGTAATAATTCACGAATATTGGAGATTTTCTTGTCGACTAACAGAATGAATGGACTTTCATGTTCCACACTCATGCTGTCTTGATTATTGATGAAGTAAGGCGACAGGTAACCGCGGTCAAACTGCATCCCTTCAACAATATCCAGCTCATTTTCCAGCGCAGAGCCTTCTTCAACCGTGATCACACCTTCTTTGCCAACCTTCTCCATCGCTTCAGCAATGATATCACCCACGTGAACATCGCTGTTGGCAGAGATTGTCCCAACCTGGGCGATTTCTTTGTTGTCGGTGCAAGGCTTGGCAATCTTGGCGATTTCAGCCACAGCTGCGATAACCGCCTGATCAATACCACGTTTCAGGTCCATTGGGTTCATACCGGCAGCCACTGACTTCAGGCCTTCGTTAACAATAGCCTGCGCCAGTACAGTTGCGGTAGTGGTACCGTCACCGGCTTCGTCAGAAGCCTTGGACGCCACTTCTTTAACCATCTGCGCACCCATGTTTTCGAACTTGTCTTTCAGCTCAATTTCCTTAGCAACAGAAACGCCGTCTTTCGTGACGGTTGGGGCACCAAAAGATTTATCCAGAACCACGTTACGACCTTTAGGGCCCAGTGTCACTTTTACGGCATCCGCCAGAATATTAACGCCATCCAACATCGGGTTGCGGGCGCTATCACCAAATCTTACGTCTTTAGCTGACATTATTTGTTTCCTCTAACTTAATTTCTTACAAATGGAAGGTTTGTAACAAGTCTCTTTTGCAGAGCATTATTCTTCGATAATAGCCTTGATATCGCTCTCACTAAGAATTACCAGCTCTTCACCATCAACTTCAATAGTGTCGCTGCCTGCGTACTTGCCAAAAACAACCAGGTCGCCTTCTTTAACATCAACAGGGCGAACATCACCGTTGTCCAGAATGCGGCCATTACCAACAGCAACAACAACACCCTGATTGGGTTTTTCCTGGGCAGAACCTGGCAGCAAAATACCACCAGCTGTTTTCTCTTCCTCCGCCTGACGGCGAACAACTATACGGTCGTGTAAAGGACGAATTTTCATTTCAGTGTTCTCCAACTTTCTTTGAGTTCATATACACGGGTATTCGGAAAATCCGAAACTGAACCCTATGTGGAGGCGTCCTTTTGCATTTCAAGGGTTTCGGCGAAAAAATTTCATGGATTTTTATTATCATCTTCTCGCCAGAATTCACCTTCCAGCGTATTCCTGGTCTTATTGGCGGCTTTGCCGGATCGGTTGTGATGCACTTCGTATTCCGGACTTTCGGCCTGGGTGTAGGTTTGGCTGTAAGCCTGATAACCGGAGACCTGCATATTAGCTATGATTTTGTTAACCAACCTCCGGCGGGTAAAAGGTATCAAGCCGACAAAACCAATGGCATCAGTGCAAAATCCGGGAGTCAACAACAGCGCGCCACTAACTGCCAGAATCAAACCCTCTGCCATTTCCCGGGCTGGCAACTCACCACTTGCCATTTTTTGCCGGGCCCGAAACAGCGTTTCGAACCCCTGCTGCTTTAATAGCGCGTAACCCACCGCCGCTGTTAGCAACACCAGACCGATGGTTGGCGCCGCACCAATGTGCTGACCCACTTTAATCAGCACCCACATTTCAACAACGGGCATAACAATAAACAACAGTAATAAGGGCATAGTGCTTCCTGTAGAGTACAGTTTTTATAGTTGGGGCTGAATAAAGAGAATTCAAGGAAAACCGGTTAACATAGGCACCCATGAACAGCAAAGAAAAAATCTATGCCGTACTGAATATGATCCCGGCAGGAAAGGTTATCAGTTACGGTCAGCTAGCGTCTCTGGCGGGTCTGCCAAGAGCCGCCCGACTGGCAGGCGCCATACTGGGCCAACTGCCAAAGGACACCAGCCTGCCCTGGCACCGGGTGATAAAGGCTAATGGCCGGATTGCTTTTGATGAGGGCAGCCCCGCCTTTAAACGGCAAAAGCAGCGCCTGCTTGATGAAGGAATCGCTGTTGCCGACGGCAGAATCAAACTATCGCAGTTTGGCTGGCACCCATAACATCAATCACTGTTTTCACTGATGTGGGCGTTCAGCGAAAGATGATGACCCGCCAGCCAAACGAGAATCAACACCGGCAGCCCCATCAACGCGGTAATGAGAAAAAAATTCGAATAGCCAACTGTCTGAACAATAGTCCCGGAATAGCCACCGATGATTTTTGGCATCAATGTCATTAACGAGCTGAAAATGGCATATTGCATGGCGGTAAATGACACGCTGGTCAAGCCAGACAAAAATGCAATAAAGGCCGATAGTGCCAGACCACTGGAAAGATTATCTGCCGCAATCACTGTGTAGAGCATCCAGATATTATAACCTGTTTCGGCCAGAAGCATGAAAAGAATATTGGTCGCAGCCGCCAGCAAAGCCCCCAGAAAAAGCAACCGCATCACGCCGATGCGAAGCGCCAGCACGCCGCCAATAAACCCGCCCACAATGATCATCACCAGACCAAAAGCTTTTGAGGCATTGGCAATCTCTTCCTTGCTATAGCCCATATCCTGATAAAACAGATTGGCCACGACACCCATCACAATATCGGACACCCGGTAAAAACCGATCAGCAACAACAGCAACAGCACAACCTTAAAACTGTAACGACTGAAAAAATCTTTTACCGGCGCAATATACGCTTCTTTCACCATCTGCTTATTGGCAACACCTGCTTTCAACAGCAGCCACGCCGCGGCAATAGCACAGACACTGGCCAAAAGCAGGCGCGTAGCCTCTGCCACAACAGAGGACAAGGTACCGTTAACAATGCTGCTGGAGAGAAGCAGTTTAATGTCAATCACCATTGATGCGCTTTTGACAAAGGCCAAAACGAATATCGACACCGAGCACAAGAACAGCACAAAAAATCGTGAATAATCCGTATTGCTGTAATCACCGGATGCAAGTGCTGTTACGGGCTCGCTGATAACCAGTGTGGTGACCACGCCCACCAGACCACAAAGTGCCATGACCAGATAAGTATTGCGCCAGGCGTAATAATGATAGTCTTCTGGTGTCGACCCCCAGAAACTCGCCAGATAGAGTGCGCCGGCACCCGCCACTATCATACCCAGACGGTAACCGCCGCTATACATTGACGACATCACCGGCTGCAACGTCACACTGCCTGTCTCAATGCGATAGGCATCAATCACAATATCCTGTGTGGCGCTGGCAAACCCCAGGGTCACCGCCCCAAGTGCGATCATCGTCAATCGCAGCTCATCGCCCGATGCCGGGTTTACAAACGACATAAAACAAATCGCCGCAATAATGCCAAGCTGTGAAAACAGCAGCCAACTGCGACGACGCCCCAGCAACCGTCGCAACCAGGGAAGAGGCAACTTATCCACCAGAGGCGCCCAGATAAACTTGAAGGAGTAACCCAGGGCTGCCCAGCTAAAAAAGGTCACCGTGGCTTTTTCAATACCGGCTTCGTTCAGCCAAACTGACAGGGTGCCAAAAATAAGTGCCAGCGGCAGACCGGCAGAAAACCCCAGAAACAGCATGGTGATAACCTCAGGCCGGGAATAAACCCGAATCGCCTCACCCCAGCTAAACCTGTCATTTTGCTCTGTCATTTATGTGCTGCCATTAATACGCTGCAATTTGATCGCTACCCTATCAGAATTTTCCGTCAATGCTATACAATACAAACCTTTCCGATAACACTGCGCCAACATGTCCGCCATCCTTGAAGTACGCAATCTGGTCAAAACCTTTCGCAAGCTGCGTGCGGTGAATGATATTTCATTCAGCATTCCGGCAGGCGCCTGTTTCGGCCTGCTGGGACCAAACGGCGCAGGTAAAACCACTACCATTGAAATGATTGAGGGCATCAGCAAACCCACCAGCGGCGAGATTCTATATAGAGGAGAGCCCCGCGGTGAACAGTTTTCGCTGGAGTCAGGTATCCAGTTTCAATCAACCTCACTGATGGACTTCCTTACCACAGAAGAAGTGCTAAAACTGTTTGCCAGTATGTACCCGAAAACCAGACCCGTTGAGGAACTGGTGGAACTCTGTCAACTGAAAGACTTTCTCCGCACTTACGCCACACAGCTCTCCGGTGGCCAGCGCCAGCGGTTACTGCTGGCCGTCGCATTAGTCAACGATCCATCCATTCTGTTTCTGGATGAACCGACCACCGGTCTTGATCCTCAATCACGGCGCAACTTCTGGGAGCTGATTCGCAATATCAAGGCTCAGGGAAAAACCATATTGCTGACTACCCACTACATGGATGAAGCAGAAGTACTCTGCGATCAACTGGTCATTATGGATAACGGCAAAATTATTGCCGAGGGATCACCAAAAGCCTTGTTGAAACAACATTTTGGCCATAGCTATGTCTGCATTGATGAGGCTGACTTTCATCTGGATGAAACGCATTTCCCGGAAAATTCGGTTTTCCAGACAGACCATTACGCATTGGAAACCTCTTCCGTCAGCGAGACCATCAACCGGCTGATCAGCCTGAACGTGGATTTAAAATCACTGCGGGTACGCAACCCGACACTGGATGATTTATTCCTGAAGCTCACTGGCCACCATCTACGAGAGTGATCAACCCGATGAAGCAGATTCTGACACTCTGGATGGCACGCAACCGGGAATACTATCGGGACAAGGGCTCTCTGTTCTGGTCCTTTGTAGCAACCCCCCTCATGGTGGTTGTACTGGCACTGGCGTTTTCCACAGACAAGCAGGCCATCCTGAAAGTCGGCGTCATAGAAGGGAAGCCTTCCGCCCATGAAGCACTTTTTAAAGATGACGCAGCCATTGAAACAATTGTCTACACACACGTCGAAAAAGCGATCACTCGTGTCCAGCATCATCAACTGGATATCCTGATTGCCCTGAACGGCAGTAACAGCTACTGGATCAATCCCGAATCCAGCAAGGGTTTGTTGCTGGAGAAATACCTGCTCAGTCAGTTTCCTGATACCCAGTGGCAACGGGAAGCTGTGAGCGGTCGTAAAATACGCTATGTCGACTGGGTCATCCCCGGCATCCTGGCCATGAATATGATGTTCAGCGGCTTGTGGGGCATTGGCTACGTGATTGTTCGCTACCGGAAAAACGGGGTTCTGAAACGGCTGCATGCAACCCCCACCAAAGCCTGGCAATTTTTGCTGTCGCAGGCGCTGTCCAGAATGGTCATCATGGTGACCGTCACAACGCTGGTGTATATCGGCTGCAATCTGTTTATCGACTTTGTCATGATCGGCAGCTATGGCCTGCTGATACTGATCATGATACTCGGCAACCTGTCGATCATCGGCTTTTCGCTGATGATGGCTGCGCGCACAGCCAGCGAGGAACTGGCAAACGGTTTACTGAACCTGATCAGCTTTCCCATGCTGTTGCTCTCGGAATTGTGGTTCTCGCTGGATAGCGCCCCGGAATGGCTGGCGACCCTGTCTCAATGGCTGCCCCTGACTCACATTGTCAGAGCCGCCCGGTCAGTTATGCTGGAAGGCGCAGGGTTTACGGAAATAGCACCCAACCTGGCAGCACTGTCCGCCATGATGCTGGCATCACTCATTATTGCGGCCACGTTGTTTCGCTGGCATAAGCAGTAGGCTCAGGTGTCGCTTGACGGTGCTTACTCTTGCCATTCCTGTATGCTGGTGCTTATCAGAGAAAGGCGAAGCTCAGAGAGCGGCGAAACCGCTAATCCTGCACCATGGACCGGGCGCTTTTAACAAATTTTTCAGCTTTTTCTTCCGATGGGGAATCATCGGTTATCTCCAATGGTTCAGGAATGACAATCCCCCGCTGGCAAGCAGGTCGATCAGCCATCGCCTGGTGCCAACGCTGTAAATACTCCAGCCCATCAACACTTACCCCGGACCACTGATAAGTGCGTGTCCAGCACCAGTTGGCAATATCTGCAATGGAAAAGTCATCCGCCAGCCACTCACTTTTTGCCAACTGGCTGTTTAACACTTCAAACAGACGGCGGGTTTCATGTTGATAGCGGTCAATCACAGGCTGAATCTTGTCCGGCCAGTATCGATAAAAAACATTCGCCTGCCCCATCATGGGCCCAACACCGCCCATCTGAAACATTAACCACTGCATTACCTGAAACCGCTGCCGGGTGTCGGTGGGCAAAAGGCGTCCGGTTTTTTCTGCCAGATAAATCAGAATGGCACCGGATTCAAAAATCGTTAGATCATCATTGGCGCGATCAACAATAGCCGGGATACGACCATTGGGGTTAATCGCCAGATACCAATTCTGCTTTTGCTCAAGTGCTGTCAGGTCAATACGCTGGACACGATAGGGCAACCCCAATTCCTCCAGCGCCACAGACACTTTCCAGCCATTGGGGGTGGAAGCCGTATACAGGTCAATTTCCGCTTCAGACATCACTGCCTCCCGACATGTCCATCATACACGCGCAAAAATTGCGAAGACTCATCAAAGCTAAACCTTAGCAAAAAACAGCTGACGATAATCAGACAAAAATAACCACCAGCGCCAGTAAAATAACCATCAGCATCAGTGAACGGGTATACAGCGCTTTCACCGATTCAACATCGGCGATCTGTTCTGTCGGCGAATCGCTCTGACCAAAATTCATAGCGCCTTCAAGATAACCACCCAGAACCACTGCCGTGCTGTCGACACTGTTGGTTAAACTAACCTGCCACTGGCGAAAACAATCCGAGAAATTTCCCACGACCGAAAGCGTCAGCCCCATCAAGCGGGTTGGCAGCCATTCCAGCAACCAGAGCCAGCGCGTAATCACCGCCTTTTCATGTTTGCCATCCAGCTCCAGATCCCCATGCAGCTGTGTGAGTCGATACAAGACAGCCGCCGGAGCGCCCAGCAGAAAATACCAGAACACCACTGCAAAATAGTGTTCAAAATACCGATAGGAAATCGCCTGTAACACCTCACGGTGCAGCTCACCCTGATTGCGAGCTCGACCCTCATGGTGGCTCAGGTTGAACACCGCTGCCTGATGAAAAGCCGCCTGAAAATCACCTCGCGACAGCGCCTCGGTATAGACATAAGCCTTTGATGTCACATCCTCCCGGCCAAAAGCATACAACAGCAACAAGACGTTCAGTACCAATACAGGAAGACCAAACAACAGGCCTTTTGCAAACCAGAGCACGACCATTAAAACACCTACTGGCACCAGCAGCGAAACCGTCAGATAAGTCTTCGGCCGCTTGCCCGAATCTGTACTTTTCCTCAAGTACGTTAACCAGCTGACATACCAGCCATCCCGTTGAATACCCGGCACCGCGCCACTGAAATAGATAATCAACAAACTGATAACAACCACCAGGAATGCCATATGCTGTCTCCTATTTCACTGTTCTATCGTTTCTATGGTTGTCCACCAGTGCACCTCTGAAACGCGGCCAATCAAAGGATGGTCCGGGATCCGTTTTTCGGCCGGGCGCAATATCGCTGTGCCCCACAATTCTTTCTTCCCTGATAGCCGGACATAGAATCATCAGCTGCCGGGCAAGTTTGGCAAGGGCGCCGTATTGCTCGCTGGTATAAGGTTCGTCATCAGTGCCTTCCAACTCAATACCAACAGAAAAGTCGTTGCAGTTTTCCCTGCCCTGAAAACAGGACTGCCCGGCATGCCAGGCACGGTTTTCAAGCGATACAAACTGCGTAACCTGACCACAGCGGTCAATCAAAAAATGAGACGATACCTGCAAATCGGCTATTTCAGTAAAGTAAGGGTGTGCATGACAATCCAGCTGATTGGTAAAAAAATCACTGATGTGTGCATTGCCATATTCGCCGGGCGGCAAGCTGATATTATGAATCACCAGCAGAGAGATTTCTGCATCCGCAGGGCGGCTGTTAAAGTTGGGTGACGGAATCCGGTTAACACCTCTCAGCCACTCACAACCCGACAATTCACCATTCGGCAAGTTGTCAGCTGAAGACTTAACAGAATCTGTGTTCAAAATCATACCCGCACTACCGTTATAGCGAGAGCATAACCAAATCACATGGTTAACGATAGCGCCTATCGGGTTATGAAAAGCGGGTAAAGCTAAAAAATCAGCCGAATAAAAACAGTAAAGCCGCTGTTAGTGACATAAGTAACTTACTTGAATGACAGCCCAAAGTCGGAAAAAGGCTCACTGAAAGCACCTAAATCAAACATGACCATGATTTCAGGCAGTCTGGCGCTGATGTCGTATCCCCTGAATAACATTCTGCAAAGCTCTATCAAACACCTGCCCGTTATCCAGCACTGTCAGCTTTTTATCCTTGATATTTTTGGCAATTTCATAACGGGAAATTTCAGCAATTTTGGCGCCCTGCCGATTCACAAAAATGTATTTCCCCGGAGGCGAAATAATACCCGCCACCTTGCACCGGTGAGAAGTGGATTGCTGATCAACGAAATCAACCCAGGCGCCCCGGCCCAGTGCATCAGCCAGACTCAAATAATCATCATCCATTTTCTCTGCCTGTGATTCCGTATCAGTTGAATCACCGGGCAGATCTGCGCTCAACTTATCCACCTGTACAAGCTCAAGGTGGGGCGCGGTAGAACCGGCATCCGCCGGAGAATCCGCAGCTGAAGGTTTGGCTTCAGATTCAGTCCGGCTTTCAGCGACTGTCGCTTTTGTATCAATCGTTTGTTTGTCTTCGACGACTTTACCGGACTTGTAAAGTAGCTGTTCAAGCCCGCCAATCAAACGCCCCAGTTTATAGGGATCATAGGCAATATCCTGCAATCGCTGCCGGGCCGTTTCAATAACCGGTTTTGACTTGCTCGCAGGAATACCTTCGTTAAGTGTTAAATACAGTAAATGGTCAATCACCCTGACCGCTGTTTTCCACTGATTGGAATCCCGGCCATATTTCAGGTGCGCCATAAACAGCACCCGGCACCAGGCTTCCTGCGCGAAAGCCACCAGCACCCTTGGCAACCGTCGACCTTTCATGCGATTACTGAGCAGTGCCTTCACCTGACGATGGGCATAATTCACCTTCTCGCTGGCTGCAACTTCATCGACAATACGCTGCTCCATCATGAGAACACGTCGCCGCTCTTTCTCTACCAGGGCAATAAAATCCAGCAGCAGTTCAGTTAAAGCGCTGTTATCAACCGACTCGGATTTGCCAAGTTGTTCTATAACGCTGGCAACACCCTTACCCAACGCATCGGACTGAATATCCTTTTCATCACTGTAACCGATGGCAACATCCGCAATCTCATTTAGCAGCTGTCTGGCCGGGTGCTCCTGTTGATCAAAAAAACTGCCATCCCTCAGGGCAATTCGTAAAATCGGCATTTCAAGCTTTTGCAATTGCCGGTTAAAACCGCCTCCAGCCAGGCTTTGCTGCTGGCGAATCTGATCAAACATTTGATCAAGCACTTGCACCACTTTATGGTCACGGCTGCGCAAACCCTGCCCCTGAGCCTGAAGACGAGACTGAATCAACCCCAGCATGGATTGATCCGAATCCGCATCCTCAGCTCTGCTCTCCTGCAAGCTGGAAACCAGCGCCACAAGATCATCCATCGCCATCGTGGGGCGGCTCCCACCCATATTTCCCGGAGCAGTATCGCCACCCGACTGGTGGATAACCTCCTGCAACTGATCAATCAGCTGGCTGGCCTCGCTCACCTCGTTACCGGTATGCACAGCAGCATTCGGCTTCGATAATGGCGAATGCGAAGCTGCATTCAAACGCGCGGAAGTGGCCCTCAAACGATTCGCCTTTCTCGCCATATCACGGGCACGCTGCCGCTTTTCCAGATCAGGCAACACGCCAATTTCACGCAAGCGGTCATTGGCCACATTCAGCCAGTCATTCATTTCTTCAATCAAATAACGGTCTATCAGCTTGAAAAAAACCAGCTTGGAGCGAACGGGCAGTTCCAGCTCACTCAAGGAATCTCTCAGTGCATGGCAGATAACTTCCGGACCAAGGGGGTTATTGTGAGCAGTGACCGTAGCCGACGCCATAAAATCGAAACGCGCCACCAGGCTCTTCAAGACATCCTTGCAACGGCCTGACAGCTTCGACACCATCGCTTCGGTGGCAATGGTTTCTTCCAGCGCTTCGTTATCCAGCACCTCCAGCTCATCAGCATCGTCAACGTCGGCCCGCTCCACATGGCCCTGATAATTCTCATCAGCCAGGCTGTTGAAGGCATATTCAATGGCATTCAGAAAACGCTGCTCAATACCTTTCCGGCCCAGTCGAATCAAGCGCATGGCATCAAAATAGGTTGCCTGCTCAGTGTTATTTTCTGCCCGGTCGGCAAGGTCAAAAAAGGTGTCGTCCACACGTTCAAAACAGCTTGCCAGCTTTTCGCTGAAAAACTGTCTGGACTGCCCTCGCAACTGCTGCAACGGAAGCGGCAACTTGTGAGCATTGCTGGATTGTGATGCCGAATCAATCAACTTCAAGTGACTTTCTGCCATACGATTGACCACCTAAGATAAACCAAAAGATGTACCAAAACATAAATCAAAATACTTCATAGCGAAATTATTGACCAGACATATGACAATCGATAGCCGGAGAAAGCAGCCTGCTTCTCAAAACAGATTATTTTTATTCGCCAGATTCTGAAATCATGACCTTTATCACACTCTGACCGTTATCAAGCTGCCATTTCTCAACAATTGCAACTTCGCACCACAAGCCCCCACCTACTATTGCCCGCAATGGCAGAAACGGGAAAACGCCCGCCGTTGCGAACACACGTAAAGCCCTCAGGAAACAAGCCCCTTCACCCTCACCAGCGGATTGTTATAATAGCGGCCCACTCAAGGACCCGCTGTATGACTCACAATTCAGTAGCCATTTCGCCAACACTGTCACCTGCATTACTGGCAGATATCAAGATTGCCGTGCAGCGTGCACTCGAAGAAGATATTGGCACCGGTGATATTACCGCCGAGCTGATTCCCGGAGACGCAATAGCACAAGCACAAGTCATTACCAGAGAACATGCCATTGTCTGCGGCCAGCCCTGGGTGGATGAGGTTTTTCGCCAGCTGGATCCAAAAGTGAATGTAAGCTGGCAGGTCAGTGATGGCGATACCATTGAGCCCAACCAGGTACTTTTTACGCTTTCCGGCTCCGCACGAAGCCTGCTTACCGGTGAGCGAACTGCATTGAATTTTTTGCAAACGCTATCTGGAACGGCAACAACAGCCAGCCAATATGCAAAACTGGTTGGCGGCACTGATATTAAAATTCTGGACACCCGAAAAACTTTGCCCGGCCTGCGACTGGCGCAGAAATATGCCGTCAAAACCGGGGGCTGCCATAACCACCGTATCGGCCTTTATGATGCATTCCTGATTAAAGAGAATCACATTGCCGCCTGCGGCGGAATTGCCGCAGCCGTCACCAAAGCCCGACAAATTGCACCTGGAAAACCCGTAGAAGTCGAAGTGGAAAATCTCGAAGAACTGCAACAGGCGCTGAACGCCGGCGCCGATATTGTTATGCTCGATAACTTCAGCAAAACAGATTTACACCAGGCCATCGAAATTAATGAGAAGCACCCAGAGGGAAAAGCCAAACTGGAAGTTTCCGGCAATCTGGACGCCAACAATATCTGTGAAAAATCTTTGAGTGGAATTGATTACCTTTCTTCCGGTAGTTTAACTAAAAACTGTCAGTCGATTGATTTTTCGATGCGGTTTGTTGAATTCGACTAATCACCTTTTGGTAAGGTTCAAGTCAAGCCTAACCGATGACACACTATCACAGACTGTATGTAACCGACCATTATTGTAGTAACGAACATAATCCGCTATATATTGCTTTATATGATCTCTTGTTGGCTGAACCACGTTTAAAATCCAATCGTGCTTCAGGTTACCAAAGAAATGTTCGACAACCACATTATTCCCAGCACATGCCAACATCATTCATTGACGCTCGAACACCATACTGTTTTAGCAGCTTCCTGTGGGGTTTACTCGTGTACCGCGAGCCTCGATCACTGTGAAACACTAAACCGTGCTTGAACTGGCGCAGGTAACGCTTTCATCCTCGCCTTGCTGACACTAATCTATGTCATGCGATTTTCAGTATACCAGCTGACGATACGTCGTGAGCGCTAGTCCATGATGATCGCCTACATCCAATCTTCATCCAGACACAAGTAAATAATGTCGCCATTTGCCCCTCATTAATATGTCCGATGGTATTAAGCCAGAACACACCCGATGAACTTAGCCTTTAGAAACAACAAACCCCAGTAAAAATACCGGGGTTTGTCAGTGATCTGGGCTCCGATAATCGGAGCCTTTTCAAACTATCAATGAGTATTTCACAAAAATGGTAGCATTAGAGTGTCATTCTACCAAATATTAACGACACTCCGATGGAGCATATTTTGCTGGCAAGGTACCATTCGCAGCAACCACTAATCCTCGAGTTGTAGCTGTCGCATTTGTCACAGAGGCACACGCCCAATCGACAGCACCATTCGCTCCACCAAGCAGAGCGCCATTAACATTCGGCGTAAACACCAGCGTAGTACCTGCTGCGTCAGCGGGAAGACCAGTAGTGCCTCCGGCACCCAGAGTAATTGTAATAGAGCCGTCGGCGTTACTAATCACGACGTTAGCAATAAACTTACTTTGTTTTTCCGCTATAGGTCGCAAATTATACTCGTTGGCACCAGCGGTCACGCCAGGCAACCCGTCAGTCACAAATGCCTCCGACACCAACACTTTGGGTGCGGTCGCAGCGACAATAGCCTCACTAATTTTGGAACGTACCGTATAATCTTGATACGCTGGCAACGCTACCGCGGCCAAAATACCGATAATCGCAATTACGATCATCAGTTCGATCAGGGTAAAACCTTTTTGCATTTGTTGTTTCATTGTCTCTCTCCGTTGAGTTTTAAATGACAGGCTGGTTACAGCAAGCTGCGTGCCAAGTACAGATTTTCCGTAAATAACGGCTAGAACCGATATTCCTGACGGGTGCAACTGACAATATTTGTCACTTTAAAACCATCCGTTGCCTCTCAACAGCGAAAACCGGTTGACAACAACTAAGGGGTGTAGTCACTGGCACAACCTTGTATTAAGATGGCTTACAGCAATTGAATTAAAAAAACCAGCAACCGCGTTTCAACAAAGCAACGATAATTATGAATGCGCCAATGACGGAACTGAAAGGGCTACCCAAACGGCTGGTCACTGACGGCCTGCTCGACGAAGCCAATGCCCAGGAACTGCTCCAGCATTGTCAGAAAGAGAAACTGGGCTTTGTACAGCACCTGGTAGCCAGCAATACTTTACCCGCCCATCTGATAGCCAATATCGCAGCCAACGAGTTTGCCACACCGTTATACGATATCTCGGCCCACAATATTGACAGCTGCCCTGCCGATGCCATTAATAAAAAGCTGATCAACAAACATCAGGTACTGCCACTGTTTAAAAGAGGGGGCCGCCTGTTTGTTGCTGTCAGTGACCCAACCCAGCAACATGCGTTAACCGAGATTCGCTTCCAATCTGGCGCCTCCATTGAGGCAGTGCTGGTAGAGCAGGACAAACTGGTTACCGCCATTGACAGGTTTCTGAACAGCCAGGAAGAAGACCTGGGCGATGCGCTGGGCACTATGGACGATATGCACCTGGATGATCTGGACATTCAGGCGGTTGACGATGATGCGCTGGATAATACCGGCGAAACCTCGGATGCCGATGATGCACCTATTGTGCGCTTTATCAACAAACTGTTGCTGGATGCGATTAAGAAAGGCTCTTCAGATATTCACTTTGAACCTTACGAAACCACCTATCGCGTGCGATTCCGAACCGATGGCATTCTGGAAGAGGTTACCAAACCGCCCATAAACCTGGCGCCTCGGCTTGCGGCCCGTTTGAAAGTCATGTCGCAACTGGATATTTCCGAGCGCCGGGTGCCGCAGGATGGTCGTATCAAGTTGCGTATTTCGAAAAAACGCGCCATTGATTTTCGGGTCAACACATTACCGACCCAATATGGAGAAAAAGTCGTACTGCGGATTCTCGACCCCACCAGTGCCCAGATGGGTATTGAAGCCCTTGGCTATGAGCCTGACCAGAAGCAGGCCTACTTGAAAACCCTTGAAGAACCTCAGGGCATGATTCTGGTAACCGGGCCTACCGGCAGCGGTAAAACCGTTTCACTCTATACTGGCCTGAATATTCTCAACACCACAGAGCGGAATATTTCCACAGCGGAAGACCCGGTAGAAATTAACCTGGAAGGTATAAACCAGGTACAGATCAACCCGAGAGTGGGGCTGACCTTTCCCGATGCCTTGCGGGCGTTCCTGCGTCAGGACCCCGACGTGATTATGGTGGGTGAGATCCGCGACCTGGAAACCGCCGAAATTGCCATTAAAGCTGCGCAAACCGGGCATATGGTACTTTCCACCCTGCACACCAACAGCGCCCCGGAAACACTGACCCGGTTGCAGAACATGGGCGTACCGCCGTTTAATATTGCCACCAGTGTCAGCCTCATTATCGCCCAGCGGCTGGCACGCCGGCTCTGTTCACACTGCAAAAGACCGGCAGACGATATACCGGACAAGGTATTAACAGACGAAGGTTTCGACAGCATTGCCGTACCGAGAGAAGATATTACCCTGTTCCACCCGGAAGGCTGCGCCAAATGTGCAAAAGGCTATAAGGGCCGGGTAGGTATTTATGAAGTGCTGAAAATGTCGCCTGCGGTGTCGCGCGTGATTATGGAAGGTGGAAATTCACTGAAAATCAGCGACGTAGCGAAACAAGAAGGCTTCAGAACTTTGCGCCAGTCCGCACTTCTGAAAGCCGCTGAGGGTATAATCAGCCTGGAAGAGGTTAATCGCGTCACCAAAGACTAGCGTCAAGGATTAACACCAAGGAATAAAATATGGCAAACGCAACAGCCCAGACTTTTGTTTACAAGGGAAAAAGCAAAACCGGCAAACCGGCCCAGGGAGAAATTCAGGGCACCAGCCTGGCTATTGTCAAGGCGCAGCTTCGCCGCCAGGGTATCACCGCCACCAGCGTAAAGAAAAAATCCAAGCCCCTGTTTGGCGGCAGCAAACCGATTAATTCTGCGGATATCTGCACCTTTACGCGCCAAATGGCAACCATGATGAAAGCCGGTGTTCCGCTGGTGCAAAGTTTTGATATTGTTGCCGAAGGCGCTGATAAGGAAACACTACGGGACTTGATCAACGCCATTCGCGATGATGTTGCCTCCGGACTCAGTTTTGGCGGCTCGTTGCGTAAACACCCGAAATATTTCGACAGCCTGTTCTGTAGCCTGGTAGAAGCCGGCGAACAATCCGGTGCACTGGAAACCATGCTGGACCGCATTGCCACCTATAAGGAAAAAACCGAATCGCTGAAAGCCAAAATCAAGAAAGCCCTTACCTACCCCGCTGCCGTTGTTGCCGTGGCGATTATTGTTACCGGTATTCTGCTGGTGAAGGTGGTGCCCACCTTTGCCGAAACCTTCAGTAACTTTGGTGCCGACCTGCCAGCCTTTACCCTGTTTGTACTGGGTATATCCGAAACGGCCCAGGAATGGTGGCTGGTCTGGGTAATTTGCCTGATTGTCGGTTTTTTTGCAGTCAAATCGGCTTATCAAAAGTCACCCAAATTCGTGGCAACGGTGGATAAACTGTCTTTAAAACTGCCAATTGTCGGCGAGATTCTCTACAACGCCATTGCCGCGCGTTTTGCCCGCACACTCTCCACCACCTTTGCCGCCGGTGTACCGCTGGTTGACGCGCTGAATTCTGTGGCCGGCGCTGCGGGCAATGTGGTGTATCTCGAAGCCATTCACAAGGTGCGCGATGATGTTACCACCGGTATTCAGCTTAATCAGGCTATGAAAGCGACTCAAAAATTTCCGGTCATGCTGCTGCAAATGGCATCAATTGGTGAAGAATCCGGTGCACTGGATGAAATGCTGGAAAAAGCCGCCGATCACTATGAAGAAGCCGTTGATAATTCAGTGGACAACCTCACCACTTTGTTAGAGCCAATGATTATGGCTGTGCTGGGTGTGCTGGTGGGCGGTTTGCTGATTGCCATGTACCTGCCTATTTTCCAGCTTGGCAGCGTGGTATAAAAGAGCAAATTTAAAGGGCACAATCCCGTTTAAGGTTATTACATGATAGAAGCTTCAGGGCTGCCCGTTACCGTGCTTTATGCCATCGTCTTCATTTTTGGCCTGCTGGTTGGCAGCTTTTTAAATGTGGTGATCTACAGGATTCCATTACAGCTGGAAACATCGTGGCGCAGGGATTCTCTGGATTTTCTTGGCATGGAGCCTGACAGCCACCCCGCCGAAGCACCCAATATCGTGGTACCGGCATCCCGCTGCCCAAAGTGCGGCACAGCACTTAAACCCTGGCACAATATTCCGGTACTCAGTTATTTATTCCTGAAAGGCAAATGTGCCAGCTGTGCCAGCCCGATTTCACTGCAATACCCTGTTGTCGAAATTACCTGCGCACTGTTAACCACCCTTGTAATCGCCAATGACGGTTTAACCGGAAAAGCAGCCATGATTCTGCTATTCAGCTGGACACTGATCGCCCTGACCGGGATAGATTTCAACAAACAGCTGTTGCCGGACAACATTACCCTGCCTCTGTTGTGGCTGGGTCTGATCGCCAATCTGAATGGTACCTTTGTGCCGTTAAATGACGCAGTGATTGGCGCAGCTGCAGGTTATCTGGTGCTATGGAGCGTATTCTGGCTGTTCAAGCTCATTACTGGCAAGGAGGGTATGGGGCACGGCGACTTCAAACTGCTGGCGGCACTTGGCGCCTGGCTGGGCTGGCAGCAGCTGCCACTGATTATTCTGCTCTCATCAATTGTGGGTGCCGTTGTGGGAATAACCGCCATTATCGCTTTCGGGCGAGACAAACAGATACCCATACCCTTCGGGCCATACCTGGCCACCGCAGGCTGGATTGCTCTGATGTGGGGTGACCTCATAACAGAAAGCTATCTGAACCTGCTTGGTTAGGGAACAGCGCCAGCATGCTTGTGATCGGCCTCACCGGAGGCATTGGCAGCGGTAAAAGCGCAGCGGCAAATCTTTTCCGGCAAAGAGGTATTACTGTCGTTGATGCCGACATCGCCGCTCGGCAGGCAGTAGAAAAAGGCTCTCCGGCACTGCAATCTATTGCCCGACACTTCGGCCCCGATTCGCTGTTAGCAGATGGCACCCTCAACCGGCAGCGCCTGCGCGAGATAATCTTTGATAATCCTGAACAGAAACAGTGGCTGGAAAACCTGCTACACCCGCTGATTCGGCAGTTCATTGCAGATCAGCTGGGACAGTCCGTCAGCCCTTATTCGATACTGGAATCACCTCTGTTACTGGAAACAGACCAACACCGTTTAACTGCGCGAGTGCTGGTAGTTGATGTTCCCGAAGCGCTGCAAATTGAGCGGGCCAGTGAACGGGATCAGAATACCCGCAAACAGATAGAAGCCATTATCGCCAGTCAGATGCCTCGTGAGCGCCGCTGTGAGCTGGCGGATGACATTGTAGACAACAGCGGTGACCTGAAAATGCTGGAGGAGCAAATTGACAAGCTGCACAGGCAATATCTGACCCTGGCAAAAAAAGACCGTGATATTTAGCCGGAACGCTCTGCCAGTGATCGCTTTTTCTGAATAAAATAACCTTGCAACCTTTTGAATGTACCCAATTCTCGCGAGCATGTAATGACCAACCCTGACAGCCCTCCTGAACTCAACTGCCCCACTTGCCAGAAAACGATCCGCTGGAGTGAAGATTACCCCTGCCGACCATTTTGCTCAAAACGTTGTCAGCAAATCGATTTTGGAGACTGGGCTTCGGGGCAACACAACATTCCGGGAGATGAACTGCCTTTACATGGAGACGAAGAGTTTCAGGACGACAGCTTTCACCATTAGCTCCCCGGATCGCGCACGCCAAACTGATGAGCAGTCTGCAGTCGTTCAGGTGCCGGAGACGCGTGGCTGAATCAGCAGCTCAACAACCGACTGATTGGCTTTCGGAAACGGGTAATCCGTCAGGCTATCCAACGTCACCCAGCGTATCAGCTGACCTTCACTGCCTTCAGGCTCACCGGAAAACGCCGTAACTTTCCAGAAGTCGAGCAATACTCGTTTATCCGGGTAATCGTGGCTGACCTGGATGAATGGCACACTACTCTCAACCCGAATTGAGAGCTCTTCATATAGCTCCCGATGCAACGCTTGCTCAACGGACTCTCCGGCATCCACTTTGCCTCCGGGAAACTCCCAAAGCCCACCCTGATGCAGGTGGTCTGGTCGTCTGGATATCAGAATGCGACTATCGCCGCCAACAATCACCGCCGCCGCAACATGCACACGTTCAGGAGTGTCATCTTGAGAATCAATATTTTCAGGTCCGGTATTCAGCATTAATTGTCACGTAGTCGTGGGAAAAATCCGTAGTCCAGACCGTTTCACAAACCTGGCCACGATTTAACAAAACACGAATGGTGATTTCATCCCGGTTCATCACCGCCTGCCCCTGCTGTTCCGTATAGCTTGCGGCGCGACCACCCTGATCCGCAATCAGCACATCATCGAGGTAAAGCTGCACAGCATTGACATCGAGATCGGCAACTCCGGCACGCCCGACCGCTGCCAGAATTCGCCCCCAGTTCGGGTCAGAAGCAAACAGTGCCGTTTTGACAAGTGGCGACTCGGCAATCGTGTAGGCAACCGCTAGGCACTCGTCAACACTGACACCGCCATCTACCACAACCGAAACAAACTTGCTGGCGCCTTCACCGTCTTTAATAATCTGTTGTGCCAGATCGATAAATAGCGATTGCAGTGCTTCCCGATAAAGTTGCTGTTCGCTGCCACCAAGTTCGGCAAAATCAACGCCCGAGCAGCCGGTCGCCACCAATACGGCCGAATCATTGGTTGAGGTGTCGCCATCCACCGTAATCCGGTTGAAAGAAACATCAACCAGTTCGGTAATCCACTGCTGCAACAATTCCTGCGATATATGCAGATCGGTAGCGACATATGCCAGCATGGTCGCCATATTCGGCTTGATCATACCCGAACCTTTACTGACGCCAGTTATCGTGACTGTTTTACCCGCCAGCACCAATTGGGAGCTGGCCCCTTTGGGGCGGGTATCGGTCGTTAAAATCGCGGTAGCGGCGGCATCCCAGCCCCTTTCAGTAAGATTCTGAATAGCTGAAGGAAGCGCTGTAATGATTTTCTCAACCGGCAGCGGCTCGCCGATAACCCCGGTAGAAAATGGCAATACCGCTGAACGGTCAACAGCTTGCAGGTCAGCTAATGCCTGACAAACCTGAAGCGCATTTTTATGCCCTTGTTCACCGGTGCCGGCGTTGGCATTACCCGTGTTGGTGACCAGATAACGCAACGAAGAACAGCACGTGTTCTCGGCAAGATTTGTTTTTGCAATTTGCACGGGTGCCGCGCAAAACGCGTTTTTGGTAAAAGCCGCCGCTATAGACGCGCCTGCCGTAATTTCCATCACCACAAGATCCTTGCGGCCCGCTTTTTTAATTCCGGCACTGGCAACGCCTAATCTGAAGCCCGCAACCGGATGCATGAGCGGAAATGTGTTTTCACCTACAGCCATTTTTCTATTCACTATCGTAATTGCGCCTCAGTTATGAGGAATAACTGTGCGCCTAAACAAAATCAACCTTAAAAAGAACGCCACCTGAAACCCTATTTGCACTAGCGAGGAAACCCGGTTTATGGCCGTTATCAAACACATGACTAGAGCAACCAATATTCTATTCAATGTACGGCAGCGAATTTTTGAGAGCCAAGTTAAACCGTTAAAGAACTTCTGATTAACCCCTATCCACAGTCATTGCGAGCAAAACGATACCATCCAATGGCCGAGAGATAAGATATTTTTAGATTGCCACGTCACTTCGTGACTCGCAATGATTAATCAATCAGCGGTTCCTTAAATTAATGAGAATCACAAAAACCTGCCAACACAGCAATGAAGGAAACAGACCAGTTCTTCTAGCCGAGACGGCCATGGCACTGCTTATACTTCTTACCACTCCCGCAAGGACAGGGATCATTCCTGCCCACTTTCTGGCCCTCCCGCACAAAGGGCTGCGCAGTGCCGACTCCGGCATCGGGGCTTTCAGAGGGTATCGAAGACATCTCTTCGTGTTGCATTTGCAGCTGCTGGCGCTCTCGAGCCTCCCGCTGAAGCCGCTCCATTTGCTCCACTTCTTCATGCTGCCGAATTTCCACCCGCGCAAGGAAGCGCACAGTATCATGCTTTATATTGCCCAGCATTTGCTGGAACAGCTCGAAAGATTCCCGCTTGTATTCCTGTCTGGGATTCTTCTGCGCGTACGCCCGCAAACCGATACCCTGACGCAGATAATCCATATTGGCCAGGTGCTCTTTCCATAACGTGTCGAGCACCTGCAGCATCACCTGACGCTCGACAATACGCATATCCTCCTGACCGATCCGGGCACATTTCTCTTCGTAACTCTTGCTTGCAGCCTCCCGGATTCGTTGCCGCAAACCGTCTTCATTGAGACGGGATTCATCATCCAGCCACTTCTGTACCGGTAACTGCAAACCAAACTCGCCCTGCAGATAGTTTTCCAGCCCGGCAATATCCCACATTTCTGCCAGACTCTGCGGTGGCACAAACTGGCTGATGGCATCGTCAACAACATCGTCTCGAATATTGTCGATAATATCGGCAATATCTTCGGCTTCTAACAGATCATTGCGCTGTTGGTAAACCACCTGCCGCTGATCATTGGCGACGTCATCAAATTCAAGTAACTGCTTGCGAATATCAAAGTTCCGGCCTTCAACCTTGCGCTGGGCTTTTTCAATGGCGTTGGTCACCATGCGATGTTCTATGGCTTCACCTTGCTCCATACCCAGTGCGCGCATCATGCCCTTGACCCGGTCAGAAGCAAACAGGCGCATCAGCTGATCTTCAAGAGACAGATAAAACCGTGAAACGCCGGGGTCTCCCTGCCGCCCCGCTCGTCCGCGCAACTGGTTGTCAATGCGGCGGGACTCGTGACGCTCAGTACCCAGAATATGCAGCCCCCCAGCTTCGATCACCTTGTCGTGCCGTTGCTGCCAGTCCGCCTTGATCAGGTCAATTTTTGCCTGACTGGGGTTGTTCTCTTCGGCTATTTCTGCCTCCCAGCTACCACCGAGCACAATATCGGTACCGCGCCCGGCCATATTGGTGGCGATGGTCACAGCACCCGGGCGCCCCGCTTGTGCAATGATATGCGCCTCCCGCTCATGCTGCTTGGCGTTGAGCACTTCATGAGGAATTTTTGCCGCTTTCAAAAGGCGGGACATTTCCTCTGAAGTTTCAATGGATGCCGTGCCTACCAGCACCGGCGCACCTTTTTCAATACAGCTTCTTACATCTTCCACAACAGCGCTGTATTTCTCTTCCCTGGACATGTAAATCAGGTCATTCAGATCCTGACGGGCAATGGGTACATTGGTTGGAATGACAACCACGGGCAATCCGTAAATCTGATGGAACTCGTAGGCTTCGGTATCTGCGGTGCCGGTCATACCTGACAGTTTTTCATAAATCCGGAAATAGTTCTGAAAGGTGGTCGATGCCAGTGTCTGGCTCTCGCTCTGAATCATCACACCTTCTTTTGCCTCAATCGCCTGATGCAGCCCTTCAGACAAGCGACGACCGGGCATGGTGCGACCCGTATGCTCATCAATCAGAACCACCTGCCCTTCCTGAACAATGTATTCAACATCCCGGTGAAACAGGTGGTGCGCTTTCAACGCTGATTGCACATGATGCAACAAACCCAGGTTGGTGGCCTGATAGAGACTGTCTCCCTCAGCCAACAAACCTTCTTTCAACAACAGGGATTCCAGTTTCGTGTGCCCATCTTCGGTTAGTTCAACCTGGCGCATTTTTTCATCAATGCTGAAGTCACCGGGCTGCTCATCACTGTCCAGTTTTAGTAACGGGATCATTTTATTGATGTGTTTATAAAGGGCAGAACTGTCCTGGGCGGCACCGGAAATAATCAGCGGTGTTCTTGCCTCGTCAATCAGAATGGAGTCCACCTCATCGACAATGGCAAAAGACAGGCGGCGTTGTACCTTGTCTTCCAGTCGCAGCGCCATATTGTCACGTAGGTAGTCAAACCCGAATTCGTTGTTGGTACCGAAGGTAATATCGGCATCGTAAGCCGTACGTTTTTCGTCTGTCACCTGTCCCGAGGTAATCACGCCCACCGTCAGACCAAGGAATTCATAAACCGGCTTCATCCACTCGGCATCACGTCGGGCGAGATAATCGTTGACTGTCACAATATGAACACCACCATTCAGGGCATTCAGGTAGGCAGGCAGGGTAGCGACCAGTGTTTTACCTTCACCGGTGCGCATTTCGGCAATTTTGCCATCATGCAGCACCATGCCACCGATCATCTGAACATCAAAGTGGCGCAGCCCCAAGGTTCGTCTGGCCGCTTCGCGAACAGTTGCGAATGCTTCCGGCAGCAACTGATCAAGCGTTTCACCGCCCTCAAACCGGGTTCTGAATTCATGGGTTTTTGCTTTGATTTCAGCATCTGTTAACGCTGCGAGGCTTTCTTCATAACCATTAATACGTTTCACGACCTTGCGCATGCGTTTTACTTCGCGGTCGTTTTTACTTCCAAATACTTTGCGTAACACTTTGCCGGCCATATCGGTTCCAAAAAATTCTACATTCAAACCACAATTCAGGTGCGGTATTACACGGGTAATACACCTGATTCAAAGACGGTGCAGACTATATCAATCTGCACGGAGAATGGTAGCTTTAGAGAACGGTTCTTCGGATATAGCTGGCAGGGTCGACAGCGCGACCGTGTTTGTAGACTTCAAAGTGAACATGTGGGCCGGTCGAACGACCGGTAGAACCCATCGTGGCAATCACCTGGCCTTTTTTGACCACATCGCCAACATTGACCCGGTTTTGCTTGTTATGCCCATAGCGGGTGACATGACCTTCGCCGTGATCAAGCTCAATCATGTTGCCGTAACCGTGACGCTCGCCGGACCAGGTAACAACGCCAGCAGCAACGGCGACAACATCAGCACCTTCAACACCAGCAAAATCAACACCGTTATGCCAGGCTTTACGACCATTAAACGGGTCCGTACGGTGGCCGTAACCGGACGACATCCAGCCTTTGTTGATCGGGCGACCGGTTAAAGCGCTGGCTTTTTGCAGATTGCGCTCACTGAGCATTGACTCCAGAATGCCGAGTTGCTGCTCACGACTATCAAGCTGTAATTGTGCTTGCTGAAAGAGTTGATCTATGTCTGCAACTGGTTGCAGTTCAGCGACTTCGCCCTCAGGACCACCAACCGCTGCCAGACGACTGAAATCAAACTCACCATCATTTAAACGGGCAAGATCTGTGAGCCGTTCACCGAGAGCATCCAGACGAACCAGGCGGGATTGCATTTCCGCCAGCTTCAGGGTCAACGCCTTGATTTTTTGCTGCGCCTGCTGCTCGGACTCTCCAAGCGTGGCTTTTTGTCTGGCAAGATCCCGCTTCATCACTGCCAGGGAATCTTCCAGGAAAAAATTTAACTTCCCACCACCCACTTGCATACCCAGATACAAACCGCCAGCGGCAGGCATGCCCAGCAGACAGACAGACAGCAACACTTTCGCCCAGAGGCCAAGCGTCAACGAATGGGTGCGATCTTCACGATTGCTGATAAGAATAACTTTCATCAATCACCGGTGCTGTTCTGTTCCAAATTATGATGCTGCAAATCCGTTGTGCTGCAACAGTGCGGCAGCCATACTAACACAGCCTTAAATTATCGTAAATTTCTGTTTTTCGACGAAATTTGGAGGAATTATACCGCAACAACCGGTTTCACATATGAGATGGGTGCCTCATCTTCATTATTCTCGAAGGTCACCATTTCCCAGGCATCCTTGTCAGAAATCAGCGCCAGAAGAGAGGCATTATTGAGGGCATGCCCTGATTTATAGGCGTCAAACTCACCTATCAGGCTGTTCCCCAGCAGATAGAGGTCACCAATGGCATCCAGAATCTTGTGTTTGACGAATTCATCCTCATAACGCAATCCGTCCTCATTGAGAACCCTGTATTCGTCAACAACAATGGCATTATCCTGACTACCACCACGGGCCAGCCCTTTTGAGCGCAGGTACTCAATTTCGTGCATAAAGCCAAAAGTACGGGCACGGCTGACTTCCTTGACAAACGACGTACTGGAAAAATCCAGCGATGTTTTCGCGGTTCGGTTATGAAATACCGGATGATCGAAATCAATGGTAAAGGTGACTTTAAACCCGTCAAAAGGTTTAAAGCAGGCCACTTTGTCGCCATCCTTGACCACCACCGGCCGCTTGATACGGATAAAGCGTTTGGGCGCTTCCTGCTCCTTGATCCCTGCAGACTGGATCAGGAACACAAACGGTCCGGCGCTGCCATCCATAATCGGCACTTCAGCAGCAGAAACATCAATCACAGCATTATCAACACCCAGTCCTGCCATAGCCGACAGCAGGTGCTCAACCGTGGATACGCGCACGTCACCATTCATGAGGGTGGTAGAAAGCGTCGTATCGCCAACATTTTCGGCGCGAGCCTTGATCTCGACAACCGGATCAAGGTCAGTCCGCCGAAAACTGATGCCGTGGTTAGCAGGAGCGGGGTGAAGGGTCAGGTAGATCTTTTCGCCCGTATGCAGCCCCACGCCTGTGGCGCGAATAGTATTTTTTAAGGTGCGTTGTTTAAGCATGTTGCAGTTTCACGCCCCTCTGGCCAAGCGATAAGACAACGGTTACAAGACAATAAAGCGAGCACGATAATGCTCTTCAAGAATCGGGCTATATTAGCAGAATAGAAGCACTACATCCATACACTCGGAAATGATACGGAGTCCACAGAAACCGGCTCAGAGGGGTATCTTGCCGGTTTCTGTGGGCGTCCGAAAGGATCAGTCTGCCTGTCTTCTCAGAAAAGCGGGGATATCGAGGTAATCCATATCCGGCTCTGTCCTCATTTCCAGCTTGCGGGCAGCGGCAGACTGCTGACCAGCAACCGATCCGCGGCGTCCTACCGTCGGTTTATCCAGTTCACCATAGTCCACTTCGCCATCCGCTTTAATCAACATCGGCTGCGCCTCAGCCAGCGTATTATCAATCACTTTCTTTGGCGCTGCGCGTTCGACCCCGGAACAGAGTCCTGTTGCGACAACTGTCACCCGCAGATCACTACCCATGGCAGGGTCAATAACCGTGCCCACCACAACCGTTGCATTATCAGATGCAAACTCTTCCACCGTGTCACCCACGTCGGTGAATTCACCCAGAGACAGATCCGGCCCGGCGGTGATGTTAACCAAAATACCTCGCGCGCCCTGCAGGTCTATATCCTCCAGCAGTGGACTGTGAATCGCCAGCTCTGCCGCCTCACGTGCACGATCTTCGCCGGAAGACTGACCGGTTCCCATCATGGCCTGCCCCATTTCAGACATCACCGTTCTCACATCGGCAAAGTCAACGTTGATAATGCCGGGATGAATAATCAGGTCAGCAATACCCTGTACCGCACCCAGCAATACATCGTTAGCGGCCTTGAATGCCTCCAGCAGACTGGTCGTTTTACCCAGCACCATCAGCAACTTCTCATTGGGTACAGTGATCAGCGAATCGACGCGATCCCGCAACTCTTTAAGCCCATCCTCGGCAATAGCGATTCGCTTGCGACCCTCAAAGACAAAGGGCCGCGTGACTACCGCCACAGTCAGAATGCCCATTTCCTTGGCAACATCGGCAACAACAGGCGCTGCCCCAGTGCCTGTGCCGCCACCCATCCCCGCCGTAATGAATACCATGTCGGCACCCTGCAGGACATCCGCAATACGATCGCGATCTTCCATTGCTGACATGCGCCCCACATCAGGATTTGCACCTGCACCCAGGCCCTTGGTAATACCATTACCCAGCTGCAATACCGTGGCACCCTTGACATCTTTCAATGCCTGCGCATCGGTATTGGCGCAAATAAACTCTACACCTTCCACCTGACTGTCGATCATGTGACGAACTGCGTTGCCGCCACCTCCACCGACACCGATGACCTTGATTTCCGCGCTATCCGGAATGCTATCTATGATTTCAAACATAACGATGACCCCTCGTTGTTGGTACTTCAGTTGTTACAAAATTTTCAATTTACAGATTCCCCTGAAACCATTGTTTCAGGCGCCCAAAAAAACTTTCGCCAGTATCCCGCCGCTGCCGGGAGCGCTTGCCCCCTTCCCGCTGTTGCTGCATGCCGTAGATCAGCAACCCCACACCGGTGGAATAAATCGGGTTATCAACGATATCCGACAGTCCGTTCACATCATGCGGAGAACCGAGCCGAACCGGCATGTGGAAAATCTCTTCTGCCAGCTCTACCACACCTTCCATCTTGGCTGTACCACCGGTCAAGACGATGCCTGCGGCTACCAGATCTTCAAAACCACTGCGGCGCAACTCGGCCTGAACAAGGGTGAACAATTCGTCATAGCGCGGCTCGACCACTTCAGCCAGCGCCTGCCGGGAAAGATCGCGGGGTGGCCGCTCGCCGACACTGGGCACCTTGATGGTTTCATCCGGTCCGGCCAGCTTTGCCAAGGCACAGGCATACTTGATTTTCAACTCTTCGGCATGAGCCGTTGGCGTCCGCAATGCCATAGCAATATCATTAGTCACCTGATCACCGGCAATCGGGATGACACCGGTATGCCGTATGGCACCGTCTGTGAAAATAGCAATATCGGTGGTTCCGCCACCAATATCGACCAAACACACACCTAACTGTTTCTCATCATCAGTAAGCACTGCATAACTGGAAGCCAGTTGCTCAAGAATAATGTCATCCACCTCCAAACCGCAGCGGCGGATACATTTCTTGATATTCTGCGAAGCGTTGGCTGCGCAGGTCACCAGATGCACTTTCGATTCCAGCCGGACCCCCGACATACCCAGGGGCTCACGAACACCTTCCTGGTTATCAATGATGAACTCCTGTGGCAACACGTGCAGTATTTCCTGATCCGCAGGAATTGCCACTGCACGAGCAGCATCGATCACCCGCTCGATATCCAGCGGGTGCACTTCACGATCTCGAATAGCGACAATGCCATGCGAGTTGAGACTGCGAATGTGACTACCGGCAATACCCGCATAGACAGAGTGGATGTGGCAGCCGGCCATCAGCTCGGCTTCTTCAACGGCACGCTGTATCGAATGCACTGTGGACTCGATATTCACCACCACCCCTTTCTTTAAACCAGAAGAAGGATGCAAACCGGTGCCAACGATCTCCAACTTACCGCCGGGACTGGCAAGGCCAACAATGGCCACCACCTTTGAGGTACCGATATCCAGCCCGACTATTAAATGTTCATCATTTGAGTTCGCCATTTTCGACCTCATGCTTGTTCCGGCTTGTGCCAGCGCACAGCCATACCGTTGTCATACCGTAAATCCAGTTGTGCTACCCGGTCGGCCTGTTTTTTTAATTCCCGCTCCCAAACCACCACGAAACGCTCAATTTTTGTCATCAAATCGCCTCTTCCCAGCACCAAAGTCGGTGCACTATCGAGCGTCAGTCGCCAGCTGCCCCGCTCGCTCATGGTGACGCTTTCGACGCGCAACCCCGCTTTCAATAATTCCCCGGCAATTTCGCGGTAATGTTTCATCACCGGTTTTTCCCAACCTTGCGGTCCGCTCAGAAGGGGCAGTCGTTGTAAGCTGCTGTTATCTGCAATTTGCAGCGATTCCCCGCTACTGTTCAGAAAACCCGTTTTACCCCAGCGGGCAACAGGTATTTCCTCTTCTACCTCAATCACGATGCTGTCTGGCCACTGCCGACTGACCGTGGCCGTGCTGACCCATGCATGGGTTTCCATACCCTGCCGCAAGCGCTCCAGATTGAGGCTGATCATGCCACCCTGCAGTAGAGGCTCTACCCATTGCGCCAACTCATCCTGAGTGACATTGCTGTAATCACCTTTAATCACAATTACCTCAACCGGCGCATCCAGATACCGGTAGCCCTGATGAGCCGCCCAACCCGCCGAAATAACAGCAGCCAGAACCAGAGATACCCGCAATACCGCGAACAGCCAGAACAGGCGCTCCCTCATTGAACGCTTGTGTACTGGCCTGATCGCACCGCTGTGTTTTTTTCGGCTGATACTCATACTTAAAGCGAGCTCTCCAGAATTTTTAACACCAGGCTGTCAAAATCATCTCCCGCCGCAGCCGCAGCCATTGGCACCAGGCTGTGGCTGGTCATCCCGGGGACTGTATTCACTTCCAGCAGCATAAATTGCCCCCGACCATCTTCCATCACATCGACACGTCCCCAGCCGCAACAACCCAGACTGTCAAACGCCTGCTTCGCCAACTGCTTCAAAGCCTCTTCCCGGTCGGCATCCAACCCGCAAGGGCAGATATAACGGGTGTCGTCGGCGATGTATTTGGCATCGTAATCATAAAATTCGTGATCTGTTTCAAGCCGAATCGGCGGCAACACTTGCTCACCCAATACAGCGACGGTGTATTCCGGACCATCAATCCATTGCTCGGCAATCACTTCCGAGTCATATCTGACCGCTTCCCGCCAGGCCATTTCCAGCTGATCAGCACTGGACGCACTGGTCATACCAAAGCTGGAACCTTCGCTGGACGGCTTGACCATGGCTTTGCCACCCAACCGATCCATCACACTCCGCCAGTCGGTTGCTTCATCAAGCTCGGCAAAATCTGCGGTAGGTAAACCGTCACCCCGCCATATTTTTTTGCTGCGCAGCTTATCCATTGCCAGTGCAGAAGCCAGCACACCGCTACCGGTGTAGGGCATATTCATCAGCTCCAGAGCACCCTGCAAGGTACCGTCTTCTCCACCCGAGCCGTGCAACATAATCAATACCCGATCCAGCGAGTAACCAGGGAGCCGTTGAAGCAAGTCATCACCCGCATCAATAGCCACAACATCCAGCCCCAGGCTTTTCAGGCTGGCAATAACCGCTTCACCCGATTGCAGGGAAACCGGTCGCTCGGAGGATGTGCCGCCATAAAGCACGCCTATTCGCCCTAATCGCTGCTTCAAATCCGGATCAACCACTTTCTTCATTGTCTGCATCATCCCTCGCTTTACCGGAGTTGCCGCTCGGCCAGAATTCTGACCAGTTTGCCAACGCTGCCAGCGCCCTGAGTGATGACAATATCGCCGCCACTGACGATATTTCGCAACACATCGGCAACCTCCTCAATCGGCCCTACATGAATCGGGTCAACAAGGCCACGCTGACGAATGCTGTGACAAAGCTGCTTGCTGGTCGCACCCGGAATTTCATCTTCTCCGGCGCTGTAGACATCCAGCACAATCAACACATCACAACTCGACAACACCTGCACAAAATCTTCATAGAGGTCTCGGGTTCGGGTATAGCGATGTGGCTGAAAGATCATCACCAATCTTCGCTCCGGCCACCCCTGCCTTACCGCCTGAATAGTCGCCGCGACCTCCCTTGGGTGATGACCGTAGTCATCCACCAGCATGGCCTCGCCTTTTTCTACCAGGTATTCACCATAGATTTCAAAGCGGCGCCCGACACCTTTAAAACTGGACAGACCTTCAATGATCGCCTCATCACTGACCTGCTCATCTGTGGCCACAGCAATCGCCGCAGTAGCATTGAGAACATTGTGGGTGCCGGGACAGTTGATGCGGATATCCAGCGGCGCCAGGTCACCGGGCCGATAAACTCTGAAAGAACTACTGCTTTTTGCTGACTGCATGTTCTCAATCCGAAAGTCCGCATCATCGGAAAAACCATAAGTCAACACCGGCCGGAAAATCTCGGCCAGCAGCTGACGAACACTGTCATCGTCAACACACAATACCGCCAACCCGTAGAACGGCAGGTTATGAAGAAACTCAACAAAGGTTTGCAGCAGCTTGCTGAAATCAAAGTCGTAGGTTTCCATATGATCGGCATCAATATTGGTGACAACCGCAACCATTGGCTGTAGATGCAAAAACGACGCATCACTTTCATCAGCTTCGGCAACCAGATAGCGACTCTCGCCCAACCTGGCATTAGTGCCAGCGCCTTTGACCAGCCCACCAATCACAAAAGTGGGGTCTTTGCCATCAGCCGCCAGTATGGACGCCAGCATACTAGTCGTCGTAGTTTTACCGTGTGTGCCTGCCACCGCTACGCCGTGGCGATAACGCATCAGCTCCGCCAGCATTTCGGCGCGCGGCACAACCGGAATGCGCTGCTCTCGGGCCGCGACCACTTCCGGGTTATCACTTTTTACAGCAGAAGACGTCACCACCACATCCGCAGCGTCGATATTTTCTGCTGCATGCCCGAAATAAATGGTCACACCCAGTTGCTGTAGCCGATCAGTATTGCCACTCTCGCTTAAATCAGAACCACTGATTTTGTAGCCCTGGTTAAGCAACACTTCGGCAATGCCACACATACCGCTACCACCAATACCCACAAAATGGATCTGGTGGATGCGACGCATTTCGGGAACCGGATAAAAGCTGTTAGCCACCATGGCATACCTCTTCACAAGCGTCAGCTACCACCGTTGCAGCGTCTGTTTTAGCCTGTTTCCTGGCCCGCACAGCCATGGACCGTAACTGGGAGCGGTTGCTTAACCACTGCTGCAGCACCTCGGCCAGGCGATCACTGGTCATCTCATTCTGCGGCAAGAGTACTGCCGCACCCACATTCGCCAACCAACGCGCATTGGCCGTCTGATGATCATCAATGGCATGCGGGTATGGCACCAATATCGAACCCACACCCGCAACGGCAAGCTCGGAAACCGTCAGCGCACCTGACCGGCACAGCACCAGATCAGCCCAGCCATAGGCTTCTGCCATATCACTGATAAAGGGTTCGACCCTTGCGGCAACATTTGCCCGCCGGTACGCCTCGAGGGTTTGCTGTTCGTGTTGGCGTCCACATTGGTGTCTGACCTGAGGGCACAGGTCTTCGGGCAGTTGCGTCAAGGCCTCCGGCAGGCATTCATTGATCGCCTGAGCGCCCAGGCTACCCCCCAGCACCAGCAATCGAAGCTGACGGTCTGCAGCTGCAACGTGATGGTTCGGTTCCGGCAGTTGTGCAATTTCGGCGCGCACAGGATTACCGCAATATTCAGCGCCAGCGATTGCGTTGGGAAACGCCACCAGAATACGTGTCGCCATTTTTGCCAACAGTTTATTGGTCGTACCCGGTACGGCGTTCTGTTCGTGGATCACCAGTGGCTTGCGCAAAATTCTTGCCGCCACACCGCCGGGGCCGGACGCAAAACCACCCAAACCCAAAACCATATCAGGCCGCTCGGCACGAATAATTTTCAATGCCTGCCAGACAGCCTTGACCAGTAATACCGGTGCCCTCAACCAACGGTTCATGCCTGCACCCCGCAGACCTTCAACCCGTATGTAATGAAGCGGGATGTCCTCAGCTGGCACCAGCTCTGACTCAATACCCGCACGAGTACCCAACCAGACCACACCCACACCGCGCTGACGCAATTCCCGCGCCACCGACAGGGCCGGGAAAACGTGTCCGCCTGTACCACCAGCCATTATCAGCACCTTATTACAGTTCCGCTCTGTCACGTCTCACCTGTTTAGCGACTGCCGCCACATCATCCATTTCACTGCCAATCCTTAACGTCAGCGCCACCATCACACAACAAACCACCAGACTGCTGCCTCCGTAACTGATGAAAGGCAGTGTCAAACCCTTGGTTGGCAGTAACCCGGAAGTCACGCCAATATTAATAAAAGCCTGCCCAGCCAGCAGAATTGCCACGCCGAAACAACTATAAGCGGCAAACCAGTCTTCCCTGCGCACTGCCTTTTTGGCAATGAGAAGAATGCGCCCGACCATCCACGAAAACAGCGCAACAACCGTAATCACACCAACCAGCCCGAATTCCTCGGCAAAAATAGAGAAGACAAAATCAGTATGCGCTTCCGGCAGATAAAACAGTTTCTGAACACTGTTGCCGATGCCAACTCCGAGCCACTCACCCCGACCATAAGCAATCAAAGACTGGGTAAGCTGATAGCCACCGTTAAACTGGTCAGCCCAGGGATCCAGAAAAGTCACTAGTCGCTGAACCCGGTAGGGGGACAACACCGCAATCCCCACCAGCGCCGCAACACCCGACAGCATTAGCAGGCTGAATTGCCACAGACGAACACCAGCAACGAACAGCATGCCAAGTACCGTACAGGTCATGACTACGGCAGACCCGAAATCCGGTTGCACCAGCAGTAGCAGAGCCACCACTACCAACACGCCCACCGGTTTGGCAAACCCTTGCCATTGCTGTCTCATCTGTCGCTGGTGACGCTCCAGATAACCGGCCACAAATAAAATCATCACCAATTTGGCGACTTCAGATACCTGCAGGTTAAAGGGTCCAAGGGGAATCCAGCGCTGGCTGCCATTTACTTCACGACCCACTCCCGGAATCAGCACCGCAACCAGCAGCAGCAGCGTTGCCAACAGCAACAAAAATCCGTGGCGATACCAGAATCGGGAAGGCATATTCACAACCACAAACGCTGCTACCGCACTTATGACCAGAAACATCATATGCCGTTTGAGAAAGTAGAATGCATCACCATAACTGTGATCGGCAAAGCTCACCGATGCTGAACTGATCATCACCAGACCAATGGACAACAGCACAGCAACAGCAACCATCAATTGTCTGTCGAGCCCACCCTGTCGGATCGCCTTCAAATAAGGCATTTGCAGAACGAGCGCTGTCATACCTGAGCCCTCACTGCCGTCACAAACTGATTACCCCGGTCTTCAAAACCATTGAACATATCGAAACTGGCACAAGCAGGGGACAGCAACACGATATCACCGGCACAAGCCGCCTTTTTCGCCGCACTGACTGCTGATGCCATCGAGGTTGCGAAGACCACTTCTGCTGCATCGTCAATCGCATCGGCAAGTTGACTGGCAGCTTCGCCCATCAGAATTGCCAGTCTGACCTTCCCTTTCAGGCAGGCACCGAGTGGTGAAAAGTCCTGACCTTTGCCCTGACCACCGGCAATCAAAATCAGATTGCACCCGTTTGCAAGCCCTGCCACTGCCGCCTGCGTTGCCCCCAGGTTTGTCGCCTTGGAGTCATTGATATAATGCACACCGGCCTGCTCCGCCACCGCCTGGCAACGGTGTGGCAACCCACCAAACACTCTGATGGTGTCAAGCATGCTCGCCCTCGGCAAACCGATAGCGGAACCCAGAGCCAGTGCGGCAAGCACGTTCGACAAATTGTGACGGCCTTTCATCGCCACTTCAGACACTGGCATCAACACATCAAACTGATACGCCAACCAGTCTTCACCATCCTGTTCTCGCACACCAAATGCGTGAAAGTCTGGTGCACCCAGACCAAAACTCCAGCGTTTCACCGTATCGGGCACCAGCGGCTCACTGAGTGGATCATCACGATTCACAACCACCTGCTCTACACCGGCAAAAATCCGATGTTTTGCAGCATGGTATTGCAGTATCGAGTCGTACCTATCCATATGATCCGGGCTGACATTCAGCACAACCGCCGCAGTAGCCCCGAGCTGACTGACTGACTCCAGCTGAAAACTGGACAGTTCAAGCACGTATAATTCGCAATCATCGTCAAGCAGATCAAGCGCTGGCGTTCCCAAATTGCCACCCACAGCAACACGCTTTCCTGCGTCTTTACACATTTGTCCGAGCAGACTGGTTACTGTGCTCTTGCCATTCGAACCGGTAATCGCCACAAACGGTGCTTTTACAGCCTTGGCAAACAGTGCAATATCACCGGTTAAACTGACGCCACTTTTCGCCACCCTTTGTAACACCGGATGTTGCAATGGAATGCCGGGACTGACGAAAACCTCATCGGCAAGTGCCAGCGTTTCCACCGTCAATCCACCCGTTTCAAAAGCCACGTCAGGAAAAGACTGCTTGAGCTGCGCCAATCCGGGCGGGTTCTCCCGGGTATCCACCATCACAAAGCGTTCACCGGCAGCGGTCAGATAACGAGCCACAGACAAGCCGGTGGCACCTATGCCCACCACCACTTTCAGCTTGTCACTCGCTATCATTTGAACCACTGTTTCACCTTGCATCGTTTTCATTGCACTTCATTAATTAGCGCCGTGCCTCATCTCAGCCTATCGCAACTTCAGGGTTGCCAGGCCAATCAGCACCAGAATTACGGTAATAATCCAGAAGCGTACAATCACTCTTGGCTCCGGCCAGCCTTTCAACTCAAAATGGTGATGAATGGGTGCCATGCGAAAGATTCGCTTGCCGGTCAATTTAAAACTCGCCACCTGTAAGATCACCGACACCGTTTCAAGCACAAACACGCCGCCCATGATGAAAAACACAATTTCATGGCGGGTTATCACAGCAATAACACCCAGGGAGGCGCCCAATGCCAGCGCCCCAACATCCCCCATAAACACTTGTGCGGGGTAAGTGTTGAACCACAAAAAGCCCAGCCCTGCACCACCCAAAGCCGCACAGAACACCACCAGTTCGCCCGCACCATCGATATAGGGAAGGTGCAGGTAATCCGCAAACTGCACGTTGCCAACGGCGTAGGCAATAATTCCCAATGCCGCACCCACCAGTACTGTTGGCATAATCGCCAGCCCGTCCAGACCATCAGTGAGGTTAACGGCATTACTGCTGCCCACTATTACGAAGTAACCAAGCACGATATAAAAAACACCCATATCCCAGGCAACCTGCTTGAAAAAGGGAACGATCAACTGGGTTTCCGCCGGTGATGCAGCAGAGCTGTATAAAAAGACGGCAGCGCCAATGCCCGCTACCGATTGCCAGAAATACTTCCAGCGTGCAGGCAACCCGCGGGAGTCTTTCTCCACTACCTTGCGGTAATCATCTACCCAGCCAACAGCACCAAACACAAAAGTGACCAATAACAGTGTCCAGACATAGTGGTTATTCAAATCCGACCAGAGTAGTGCACTGACAAAAATCGACATCAGTATCAAAGCACCGCCCATGGTCGGTGTGCCTGCCTTGCTGAGATGGGTCTGAGGGCCATCACTGCGAACAGACTGACCAATTTGCAGGTAATTCAGCCGTCTGATGACGACCGGGCCGAGCACCAGAGAAATACCCAGAGACGTCAGCATGCCCAGAATTGCCCGAAAAGTAAGATACTTAACCACGCCAAAAGCGCTTACGTATTGAGTGAGATAATCGGCCAGCCAAAGCAACATGATCAGTGTTCTCCCGTTTTATTCGACGGTTCAGTGAGCATTGCGACAACCTCATCCATTGCCGCCGAACGGGACCCCTTCACCAACACCACAGTATCCGGGCCAAGCGCACCCAGCAACGCCTCTACCAGCTCCGACTTGCTGTCGAAGTGGCTGGCATCGCCTCCCTGAATCACGCATTCACGGACACTATTGATGGACAGTTCGCCAGTGGCCAGCAGGCGACTAACGCCCTTCTCGGCGGCATAGCGCCCAACCTCTTCATGAAATATGACCTCTTGCTCACCCAATTCAGCCATGTCACCCAGTACCAGCAACCGCTCCCCGGAGAAACTCATCAGCGTATCGATAGCGGCTTTCACGGATCCAGGATTAGCGTTATAGCTATCATCAATCACCAGAGACCCATTGATACCTTCATGCAATGAAAGCCTGCCGTCGACAGATGACATACCTGCCAGCCCCCGGGCAACGGCCTGCAGGGGTGCACCAACAGCACAGGCGCAGGCAGCAGCGGCAAGCGCATTGGCAACATTGTGCTTGCCACTCAAAGCCAGCCTCACAGCAATCCTGCCTTTGGGCGCCAGCAGCACAAAAGCACATCGGCCTTTCTCGTCCTGCTCAATATCTACTGCTCTGAAATCGGCATCTTCACGGCTGGTCGAGAAGCGGAGGGTTCGAATAGCAACACTGCGGTTACACCACTCGTCCGCATAGGGCTCATCAAGGTTAATGACCGCTGTTCCGGCGGGGTTAACGCCGCTATAGATCTCGCCCTTGGCACGGGCAATGGCGTCAACGCCACCAAACCCCTCTACATGTGCAGGCATAACATTATTGACCAGCACCACATCGGGCCAGGCAAGACTGCAGAGATAACTGATTTCACCGGGGCCACTGGCGCCCATTTCCACCACAGCAAAATCATCGGATGAACGTAGCGAAAATAATGTCAGCGGCACGCCAATGTGGTTGTTGAGATTGCCCTTGGTCGCTGTCACCTTGCCACATTCACGCAAAATCGACGCCAGCATTTCCTTAACTGTGGTTTTACCGCCACTACCGGTAATGGCAATTAACTTACCCTCAAACCTGTCCCGATACATACGCGCCAGCTGCCCCAACGCCAACGTCGTATCGGCAACAACCCACTGGGGAACACGAAGATGCTGAACTGCCTGGCGAACCACCAGTCCCGCCGCTTTTTCGGAAACTTGGGGCAGGAACTGATGTGCATCAAATCGCTCGCCCTCCAGCGCGACAAATAGCTCGCCCTGACGCAGGTTGCGGCTGTCAATCGAAACGGAGCTGAACTGGCAATCGGGGTACATCAGAGTGCCACCGTGAGCAATTGCCGCCTGGGAAAGCGTCATGGGCTTCGACATCATCAGTCTCCCCGCCGCCTTAATGCCAGGCGCGCCTGGGTAATATCGCTAAACGGCAATCTGGTTTCACCTATCACCTGATAGGTTTCATGCCCCTTGCCTGCCAGCAACACTGTATCTTCCAGCGCTGCCCGCACCACTGCATATTCAATAGCCTCTGCGCGGTCAACCCGAATCTTGGCGCGACCATCCGTGCCTGCCACAATGGCATCAATAATGGCTATTGCCGACTCCCCTCTCGGGTTATCGCTGGTGACAATGACATGGTCTGCAAGTTGACTGGCAACCTCTCCCATGAGTGGTCGCTTACCCTGGTCCCGGTCGCCACCACAGCCGAACACACACCAAAGCTTGCCTTCACAATGCATTCGCAACGCTAACAACACCTGCTTGAGGGCATCTGGCGTATGTGCATAGTCCACGACAATCTGAGGCCTGCCTTTGGGAACTACCTGTTCCATGCGTCCTGGAATCGGCTGTAGTTTCGGTACTGCCGCCAACACATCTTCCAGCGCAAACCCCTGCATACAGGCCGCAGCAATAATTGCCAGCAGGTTGGATAAATTGAACTCACCCAACAGGCTGCTTTTCAACTGCCCTGAACCCCAGGGGGTCTTTACCTCAGCGGTAATACCACCGGCCGCCAGCTCAATACCGGAAGCGTGGATTTCGGCATGAGTGTCTTTCAATGAATACCGGTAGAGCTCAATATCATCACGTAACTCCGCTGACAGACGAGCACCCATGGCATCGTCAACGTTGATAATTGCACAACGGATGCCTGGATAACTGAACAGTCTGGCTTTGGCATCGGAATACGCATCCATGGTGCCGTGGTAATCCAGATGATCCTGACTCAGATTGGTGAAAATTGCGGTATCAAAGTGCACAGCCTCCACCCGCCCTTGCGTCAGACTATGTGATGACACCTCCATCGCCACCTGGCGCACACCGAGTTCTTTCAGCTCGGCGAGAATAGCCTGCACCGCAACAGCATCCGGTGTAGTCATGCCAGTACTGATCAGGGTTGAAGTATCCGGTTTGACAACACCATACCCCAATGTACCCAACACACCGGAAGTCTGCTCCAGAAAACCGAATAACTGTGCCAGCAACTGAGTGCAGGTGGTTTTGCCGTTAGTGCCGGTAACGCCCGTCATAGATATAGACCGGGAAGGGTCACCATAAAATGAGGCTGCAATAGCGCTGGCCTTGTGCAGCAACCCCTCGATCTCGATAACCCGGTCTTGCCGGTCAATCCCGCCCCCGGCCTCGGCCAGTACCACAGCCGCGCCTGACTGAAGCGCCTGCGGTATAAACTTTCGCCCGTCTGCAACCGTGCCGGGCACAGCAATAAACAGGTCGCCGGGGCGAACAGAACGGCTGTCCAGCGTGACCCCGGAAATCAACGTATCAACCCATTCTTCGGGGAGCTGAACACCTGGCAATTCGACATCAGCCAGAAGCTGGCGCAATGTCATATTACCGGCAACCATAGAACCCATTAGATAGCACCTCCTGACGCTGGCAACTCTCTGCCAACAATTTCCTTCGCAGCCTTCTCAGACGCATCAGCGGCCAGCAACTCTCCTGCGGACAGACGTGGCGGGATATTCAACATGCGCAATGCATCAGCGGTCACACTGGCAAACACCGGCGCCGCCACCTGACCACCGAAATATTGCTCTCCGCGCGGATCATTGATAATGACAACCGTTACCAGGCGCGGATCATCTGCAGGCGCCATACCTGCAAAAAGCGCCACGTAGCGATGCTCCTGATACCCCTGCTTGCCAACCTTGTGTACGGTGCCTGTTTTACCCGCCACCTGATATGAAGGGATCGCCGCACGGGTACCGGTACCACCTTTCTCGGTGACCGTTTTCAGCATGGTGCGCACCTGACGTGCAACATCACCACTGAGCACCGGTTCGCCGGGATAATCCTCTTCAACTTTCAGTAGTGACACTGGCTTTTTCAGACCATCATTAGCCAATACACTGTAAGCCTGAGCCAACTGCAATGCCGTTGCAGAAAGCCCATAGCCAAACGCAAAGTTAGCCCGAACAACGGGCTTCCAGTTTTGATATTGCGGCAGACTGCCAGGGCTTTCTCCCGGGAAACCCGTTCCCGGACTTTCCCCTATGCCAACCCGTTGAAACATATCCCGAATATGGTCTGGCTCCAGAGCCAACGCTACCTTGGTGGTACCCACCTGGCTCGATTTGGTAAGAATGCCGGTTACATCAATCAGCCCGTAATTGATAGGGTCTACAAAGGTTTTCCGACCCACCCTTAAATAACCGGGTGCAGTGTCAATCGGTGTGCTGGCGTTGAACTTGCCGCTTTCGAGAGCCGCCGCCATGGTCAAAGGCTTCATCAACGAACCGGGTTCCAGCAAATCTGTCACCGCGCGGTTGCGAAGCGCATCCGCATTAAGCTGACTGCGATCATTAGGGTTGAATGACGGCTGATTAGCCATTGCCAGCACTTCACCGCTTTTTACATCCAGTACCACTACCGAGCCCGAACTCGCCTTGTGCCGGGAAACAGCCGCTTTAAGCTCGCGATAAGCCGTGTACTGCAAACGCAGATCAATACTCAGCTGCAAATTGCCGCCGGGCTTTTCACTGCTAACCAGGGCCAGATCCTTTATCACTCGCCCCTTGAGGTCCTTGAGGATTTTCTTGGCACCAGGCACGCCTGTCAGCACGCCGTCGTAGGCCAGCTCCATACCTTCCTGCCCACGATCATCAATATTAGTAAAACCAATCAACTGCGCAGCCACCTCACCGGCGGGGTAAAAGCGCTTGTATTCATCTTGTGCATAAATACCCGGCAGCTCCAAACGCAGAATTTTATTCGCGCTATCCGGCGTCAGGTGTCTGGCCAGATACATAAATTCCTTATTGTCATAACGGCGCAGCCTTTCCCTGAATTGCTGAACAGTAATTCCCAGCTCCGTGCAGAGCTTTGTCAGATCCACCAGGCTCGCATCCAGCTCCCTGGGATTTACCCAAAGAGAAACAACAGGGGTACTGACGGCAAGCGGTGTACCACGCCGATCAGAAATAACCCCGCGATAGGCCGGGATCGCCTGCGTGCGAACTGTACGAGCAATGCTCTGCCCCTGCAGAAACTCGTAACCGCGATCGGCATCAGGCATCACCTGCAAACCGGCGATATGCCAGATAGCCGCGGCAGGCAACAGCGCAAGGCCAGACAACACCAGCAAAAAACGCCAGCGCGGAATAGTCAATTTCGTCTTCGCGACTTTACTCACCGTTGCACCATTACTATGTCATCAGGCTCAGGCACCTGCATATTCAACTTGGTTACAGCCACCTGCTCCACACGACTCAGAGACGCCCAGGAACTCTGCTCCAACAGATAGCGACCCCACTCCACTTGAAGACTGTTTTTTTCCCGCTCCAATAACGACAGGTCGGCGTATAACTGCCGACATAAATGACTGGTGTAAATCACCGCCACCGAAGACAGCAGCACGCCAACCCACAGCGCAAGCACCCCAACCTGTCGTTTCACAAACCACCACTTTCCATTTCAATGACTTCAGGCAACTTTTTCTGCCACCCGCATCACTGCACTTCGGGCTCGGGGATTGCGTTCAACTTCCACGCTCCCGGGCTTAACAGCCTTGCCCACTGCCCGCATGCGACGAACAATGTCCTTCTCCATCACAGGTAAACCTTTGGGAATAGGCTTTCCCTGTACATTTTCCCGAATGAATCGCTTAACCAGGCGATCCTCCAGCGAATGAAAACTGATCACCACCAAACGACCACCTACCGCCAGCACATCCAGAACAACCTCCAGGAAATCCTGCAAGTCTTCCAGCTCCCGGTTTACAAAAATACGGATCGCCTGAAATGCCCTGGTCGCAGGATGCTTACCCTTCTCCCAAGCTGGGTTAGCCGCAGCAATAATCTCTGCCAACTGGCCGGTACGGGTGATGGCTTGCTGCTGTCGCGCCTCCACAACAGCTCGCGCCATACGCCGAGCGAACCGCTCCTCACCGTAAACTTTCAAAACACTGGCAATATCAGCCTCTTCCGCCACTGCCAGCCAATCCGCAGCACTGACCCCCGCCTCAGGATTCATCCTCATATCCAGCGGCCCGTCTCTCAGAAAGCTGAATCCGCGCTCAGAGTCATCCAACTGTGGGGAAGAAACACCCAGATCTAACAGCACGCCCGCCACCTCGCCAACCTTGCCACGCAACGCCACCTGTTCAGCCAAATCTGCGAAGGAGCACTGCACAAACTCAAATCGCGAGTCATTTTCAAAACCGGTTTTTGCCGCCTTTAATGCCTGCGGATCCTTATCAATAGCCATAACGGCACCAGCCGTTGATAGCCGGGAAAGAATCGCCCGGGTATGCCCGCCACGACCAAAGGTGCCATCGACATACCAGCCATCCGGATCGGTGACCAGTGCCGCTACAGCCTCATCGAGAAGAACCGTTTGGTGCTCTACTTTGTCGGACATCAAAATCTCTCCCTTTTACAAAGACAGGGATTGCATTTCTTCCGGAATCGTCAGATCACCTGACGTCTCGGCCAGCCAATCCTCGCGGCCAGCATTCCAGCTATCCAGACTCCACAATTCGAAGCGGTGACTTTGCCCCACCAGCATGACTTTCTTTTCCAAACCGGCGTGCTGACGCAGCTCCGGCGGAATCAGCACACGACCATTGCCATCCAGCTCAAGCTCCCGCGCGTGTCCGATTAGCAGTCGCTGCAGCTTTCGGGTTGTCGGGTTAAACGTCGGCAGGCTCGCGATCTGAGCTTCAATTTTTTCCCATTCGGGCAACGGGTAGATAATCAGGCAACTATCCTGTATATCGATAGTGGCGATAAGCGCGTTACCACAGCACGAAGCCAGCGAATCGCGATACCTTGCCGGTATAGCCATCCTGCCTTTGGCATCCATGTTAATTTCGTTGCTGCCCCGAAACACCGCTTCTCTCTTACAAGGTTATTGTTTTTAATGGAAAAACCACTTTGCACCACTTTTTCCCACTTAATCGCCACTATATGCCTGAAAAGCACAAAGTCAACCATTTGAAAGAGGTAAAATTCGCGAACATGGTGCTAAATCACACAAAACCACCATGAACGTGTCGAGATCTAAACAGGAGCAAAAGCAATAACAGGAGTAAAAACAGAAAAATACAAATCCAACCTAAAGAACTACTTTAAGTTAAATGCATTTTGAGAATATAAAATGGATTTTTTAAGTCCTTGTGGTTGTTTCTTGACCAGCTAGACCGATTAGAGCTACACGTTTTGATCAAGAAGAAAATCGGAGTCAGCCGATAAGCCGGGTTCTGTCTTGGGCAATCATTCATCTAGGGTGCACGTCACCGTACACCTCCAGCAACCTACCCGAATCCAGCGCGGGCCACGCCAATGGATTCCTATTTGGTCTTGCTCCGGATGGGGTTTACCGTGCCACAATCTGTTACCAGTTGCGCGGTGCGCTCTTACCGCACCCTTTCACCCTTACCTGTGCCTGACTCAACATCAGGCCATCGGCGGTCTGCTCTCTGCTGCACTTTCCGTAGGCTCACGCCCCCCAGGTATTACCTGGCACCCTGCCCTGTGGAGCCCGGACTTTCCTCCCCTCTGCACCCCCTACCACTCAAGAGAGGTAGCGAGAAACATAAGCGACGATTGCCTGGCCGACTCCGGCGGCAAGATTAACACGAAACGCAAACAACACAAATAATGTCTCCATTCGCCATAAAAAAAGGGGTTTTGAGGAAATTCGCCAACAAATTCACAATATCTACCTGAACCAATCGCTATTTAGAACGTTGCGAATTTTGTAGTCTTGATGGCTGATCATAAGGATTGATGGAATAAAAACATGTTTCGAATCGTTGTCTTAAACCCGAAGGGTGGCTGTGGAAAAACAACGCTGTCAGTCAACCTGGCAAGTCATTTCAGCCAGCAGGGGAAAGTAACTACCCTGATGGATCTGGATCCCCAGGCAGCTAGCGTTTACTGGGCACATCGTCGCTCCGAAGAAGAAGCGGCCATACAGCTGGTAGACGCCCATAACTGTTCAGCCAGAGTCACTCGCAGCTGGGCTATTCAGCCGCCCAGAAATACTGAAGTCTTGGTAGTGGACACCCCTGCCAGACCCGACATGCATACCATTCAGCCACTGCTCAACGAGGCCTCGGTTCTGGTAATTCCTGTGCTGCCATCGGAGTTTGATCTGCACGCAGCGGACAACTTCATAACCAAGCTAACCCACAGCATGGCATCCAGGCAAAAAATGGCTATTGTTGCCAATCGTGTACGAGAAGATTCACGAGGCTATCAGAAGCTGAAAACGTTTTTTGCCCACCGGGAAATACCGGTTATTGCCACATTGCGTGACACACAAAACTACGCAACTGCAGCCGAGAATGGTTTGGGTATTCTTGAAATTCAGGGCAACCAGTACAAGCGAGACAAAACTGATTTCGGCGCCCTAACCCTGTGGTGCGAACAACAATTCGAACAGCAGGCCGTCATCAGCCGCCCACTCTCACCAGCTCAGTACATCGGGCTCACCAATATCGCATGACAACAGGCCCCTCAAGAACTAGTCGATAAAGGCCATTACTTTGCCAATATCGTTTTGCCCTAACAGCTGCATGAGTAGACGATCAACACCCAGCGCAACGCCCACACAATCCGGCAACCCCGCCTGCAAAGCCGCTAACAATTTTTTGTCCGGTTCGATTCGCGCCTTGCCTGCCGCCCGACGCAGCGCCACGTCCGCCTGAAAACGGGATTGCTGCTCCAGCGGGTCTGTAAGCTCACAATACCCGTTTGCCAGCTCTACACCATTCAGAAAGACTTCGAAGCGCCGGGCAACCAGTTCGCCAGCAGCATCCTTTGCGAGCCGGGCCAGAGCTGACTGGCAAGCCGGGTAGCCTTCAATACACACCAGCCCGGACGGTAATGACGGTTCAACCACCAGGCTGAAGACAAGATCGAGGCATTCACTGCGACTACTGTCTGAAAAATCGCGTCCGGAGACCTCTGCAGCCAGCCTTTGCAGTTCCGAAGTTTGAGTACGATGTGGGTCCAGCGTCGTTTGCTCAACAAAAACCTCGCGATAAGTGCGCATTGCTACGGTGAGTGGTTGACCGGCAACCGTTTCCACAAGCAAGGCTAATTCAGCCATCAGTTGCTGCTCATTCCAGCCCTGCCGATACCATTCCAGCATCGTAAACTCCGGGTTGTGTCGCCTGCCTGACTCATCGTTGCGAAAAGCTTTGCCAAGGTAGTAGATCGGACCGCTACCGGCCGCCAATAAACGCTTCATGAAGAATTCAGGCGAACTCTGCAGATACCGCCTCTGACCCGAAACTTCTGCCATGATGCAATCGATATGCAGGTCTGTTACCGCGGCCTGCCCGAGTACAGGCACATCCACTTCCAGAACCCCGCGCTCAGAAAAAAACAGTCGAATATCTTTTAACGCTGCTGCGCGCTGTTGCAGGGTGTCGATCGTTGCCGTCGGTTGCCAGTGAATCATAACGTCTCTATTGTATTTGGCTTTTCCAGTTTTCTGCCTGAACACAGTATCTAGCTGGCGTATGGCGCCACAAGAAAAAAGGCAGCCAGCTGGCTGCCTCAGAACCTGTTCACGCGATTATTTGGTGGCGCGACTCAAGTACTCTCCAGTGCGGGTATCCACCTTGACAACTTCGCCAATGTTCAAAAATAGCGGCACTTTCACCACAGCACCGGTACTCAGTGTTGCCGGCTTTGTTCCTCCCTGAGCGGTATCACCTTTCAAGCCCGGGTCAGTATCAACAATTTCGAGCTCTACATGATTGGCTGCGGTAACGGCCAATGGCGCGCCGTTATACAGTGTTACGATCACATCATCCTGTTCACGCAACCACTTGGCAGTCTCGCCCACAACCGCTGCGTCAGCCTGGTGCTGTTCAAAGCTGTCCGGTTCCATAAAGTGCCAGTATTCGCCGTCAGTGTAGAGGTACTGCATGTTCCTATCCATAACATCAGCACCTTCCAGCTGCTCACCAGAGCGGAATGTTCTTTCCCAAACCCGGCCTGTTTTCAGATTGCGCAACCTAACGCGATTGAACGCCTGCCCCTTGCCCGGTTTTACAAACTCATTTTCGACGATGGCACAGGGATCACCATCGAGCATCACCTTCAGACCGGAACGGAATTCATTGGTAGAATAGTTAGCCATTATTTCCTCAATATTTGCTAGAGCATAAAAATGCCTATGATAACCGGTTCTGCCATAACTTTGGATAGTGCTGCAGACAAACCTCTAAATGACACCATCAGCTGGCAAGAAGAGCTGGCTGCCAGCATTCGCGACCCGCAAGAGCTGATACATCTACTGGAGCTGGACGAGTCTCTGCTGGAAAACGCCCTCAATGCCCACAGGGACTTTGCACTGAGGGTACCCCGCCCTTACCTGGAACGAATTCGAAAAGGTGATATGAATGACCCCTTGCTCAGGCAGGTGCTACCCCTGGGAGATGAGCTGTCGGCAGCGCCTGGGTACAGCACCGACCCGTTACAGGAAAATACGGCCAACCCGACTCCAGGCCTGATTCACAAATACCACGGCAGGGTATTGTTAATCGTCAGCCCGAGCTGCGCTATCAATTGCCGCTACTGCTTTCGTCGACACTTCCCCTACCATGACAACAAACCCGGCCGTCACGAATGGCAGCGAGCCCTCGATTATATTGCCAGTAACAATACCGTCAGTGAGGTGATCTATAGTGGTGGCGACCCGTTGGCGTCCAGCGACAAACAGCTACTCTGGCTCACCCGACAGATAGCGGACATCCCTCATGTGAAAAGGCTCAGGGTTCACACCCGACTACCCATCGTCATCCCTGCTCGAATCACCGAGCAGTGCATCAACTGGCTATCTGACACCCGCCTGCAGACGACTATGGTCATTCACAGCAACCACCCTAACGAGCTGGATGAAGCTGTTGAGAAGGCACTCAAAAACCTGCGGCGAGTTGGCGTTACATTACTGAATCAAGCCGTGCTGCTGAAGGGTATTAACGACGACGGGGCGACCCTGGTCAGACTCAGCGAACGATTATTTGAAGTCGGGGTACTGCCGTATTATTTGCATTTGCTGGACAAGGTCAGCGGTGCTGCTCATTTCGAGGTAGATGAAAATCACGCAGTATCCTTGAGAGATGTTATGCTGGCACAATTACCCGGCTATCTGGTACCAAAGCTTGTCAGGGAAATACCCGGCCAGCCACACAAGACAACCGTTGTTTAGTTGGCGAATTACCTTCGCAAACAGCGAGCACACCGCCAAACTGAAACACCCGGTAAAAGAGTGTTTTTGGACACAAAAACAACTGCACAATTTTGAAAGCTGCCAGTAGCCATAGATCAACTATTGCTTATAATGAAGCGCTAACCAACCTCTATCATGGAAACGGATTCGGCATGCAACCAGATGGCAGCTTAAAAGTCATTTTCATACATGATGACCAGAATGAAGCCAATCGTATGGCCAGCCTGTTGCGCAATGCAAAATACAAGGTTGACCCCACCCACGCAGATTCTCCTGAAGTGCTCGCCAAGCTGTTACAGGACAAGCACTGGGATCTGGTAATTGCACAATACGAAAGCCAGCAAATACCCAACAAGGAAATCTTTCCTCATCTGCGACGACTAAACCTGGACTTACCCGTGTTGTTTATTTGCGATCACTGGTCATTCGAAGCCACCAGTGATGGCTTGCGCATGGGAGCTGCCTGGGTGACTCCTGTCGATCAGGATCAGGTTTTCCTGCTGACCGTTGCGCGCACGCTGTTCAACCTCGAGCAACGCCGCAAGCTGCGACACTGGAAGCGTCGCCATAATGAAGCAGAACTGCGTGCGGAACGCCTGCTCGACAGCTCCAGAGATGCCGTCGCTATCGTTCAGGAAGGCACTTATCTCTACGCCAACGATGCCTATGCCAATATGTTTGGCTACCTCGATGCCGACGCCATGATTTGCCTGCCTGTGATCGACACGGTGGCAAAAGAAGATCAACCGCGCTTGAAAGAGTTTTTACGGCCGGTTTCTGATGAAGAAGAGTGGGAAGCCAAGCAACTGGAATTTTCAGGCTTACGATCAGACGGTTCTACTGTGCCAGTGGAGTGCTCGGTTTCACAAGTCAACTATCAGAGTGAGCCCGCGCTGGAATTTTTGATTACCGGCGACATCCTCTCGACTGATGAAGTGACTCAAACAGCACATAACACCAAAACTATCAGCCAGCGCCAGCGAACCATCGAAAACATCCAAACAGCCATACGCAAAGCTACGCAAAAAAATCAAACATCATCGCTGCTGTACATCAGCATAGATCGCTACCAACACCTTGAGCAGGAGCTTGGCTTCCAGCTCACGGAAGAATTGATTGCTGCATTAGTCGGCCGCATCGAAGCCAAACTTGAAACGCCTGCATTAATTAACCGTTTCAAGGAAGACGGCCTGGTTCTGCTGCTCAAGGAAAAAAATGCCGAAAGCGCCCTTGAAATAGCCGAGCAGCTCTGCAACGCCGCCACCGAAAAACCGCTGGAACTACATGGCCAGACGTTTAATATCACCCTCAGCATTGGTGTCAGTGGTATCACTGAAGCGGTCACGTCTCCCGAAGGCTGTATTTTCAGGTGCTTACAGGCGATTACCGATCTTCAGTCAACCCAGGATCAACCCAACTACGGCAATGGCGCAAAACTCTACGAAGCCGATTTAAATACACTGGAAACTTCCGACTACGACGCACTTGCCCGGGGCGAAAAACTGTTGGAAAAAGAGCAGTTCGACTTATCCTATCAGCCCATCATCACGCTTCACGGTGAACCTGGAGAATTCTACGAGGTGCTCCTGCGAGTCAGTCCCGAAGGCAACCCGAAAGAATTGCCAGCCGACTTTATCGACCGCCTGTTTAAAACCGATTTGGGCAGCAAAATTGATCGCTGGGTCATTCTCGAATCGGTGAAAGTTCTGTCTGAAAAAATGAAAACCGATCCAGACACAAAACTGTTTATCAATATCAGCAGCAGCACTATCTGCGATGACAGCTTTATTGCCTGGCTGAAAGTTGCACTGAAAGCATCCGGTATCGCACCAAAACAACTGATCTTCCAGTTGCGGGAAATCGATGTCGGCAGGCATCAAACCCAGGCTATAGCCTTTATCAATTCACTAAACGGAATCCAGAGTAAAGTTGCACTGTCTCACTTTGGTCTCGCCATTAACCCCACTCAGCTATTGAAAACCATTAAAGTTGATTATGTAAAATTTGATTCACTGGTGATTGAAAAAACCCAGACCGCCGATGGCAGCAACCTGGAAGACATTGAGCAACTGATCAATGCACTTATCGCCGAAGATGAAAAAATCATCGTGCCCTTTGTTGAACACGCAGACATGATTCCATCTCTTTGGCAATTCGGTATTCACTACATTCAGGGGCATTTTCTGCAGGCACCCATGGCCGCTATGGATTTCGATTTTAACGACTCGGAATGATAGAGTTCCAGCATCCGCCGTTAATGATTCATATCCCTGTCAGAAAATCCCATCAGGTACAGAATCGCATCCAGTCCAAGAGTGGAGATCGACTGTTTGGCTGACGCCTTCACCAGCGGTTTCGCCCGGAAAGCGATACCCAGCCCGGCAATACTCAGCATAGGTAAATCATTCGCACCATCACCAACGGCTATCACCTGTTCAAGGGCAATTCTCTCTGCCTGGGCAATTTCCCGTAACAACTGGGCCTTGCGCTTGCCGTCAACCACTTGCCCTGTCACCCGGCCCGTAACCTTACCATCGACAACTTCCAGCTCATTGGCATAAACGTAATCAATATTCAGGTTGGCCTGTATACGATGGGCAAAATAGTTGAAACCACCAGAAAGAATAGCAGTTTTATATCCCAGCCGGTGCAATGTGGTAATCAGGTGCTCGGCACCCTCCGTCATATTGATACGTTGGGCAACACGATCGAGCACCGACTCCTGCAAACCCTCAAGCAGGGCTACTCGCTCGGCAAAACTTTCTGAAAAGTCCAGTTCGCCGCGCATCGCCCGCTCAGTAATTTCTGCCACCTGCTCACCAACACCGGCTTCCTTGGCCAGCTCGTCAATCACCTCGGCGTCAATAAGTGTTGAATCCATATCGAACACCACCAGACGGCGATTGCGGCGATAAATATTGTCTTCCTGAAAGGCGATATCGACATCCATTTCCGCCGACAACTCAAGTAATTGTCGGCGCAAAACTGCCATATCTTCCGGCTCCCCCCTAACCGAAAATTCCACCGAGGCCTTACCGGTTTCCCGGTTTCGGTTTGCTATCTGGTCGAGGGGAAGACGCCCGGAAAGACGCGTGATTTTATCAATATTCAGGCCGTTGTTGGACGTGATAGCAGTGACTCGGGAAATCTGTTCCGCAGAGATCCCCCGAGACAGTAAGGTCACGATATAACGCGCCTTTCCCTGCTGATCGACCCAGCGTTGGTAACTTTCCGGTGTAATGGGCTGAAAGCGCACACTCATTAACAACGAGTCTGTCAGCTGAAGAATGTTATCTCGGAGCTTTTCACCGTCGGTTTTGTCATCAATCTCAACCAGCATCCCCAGACTGAGTGATGAATGAATAACCGCCTGACCAATGTCCAGAATGCTGGCTCCAGCAGATGCCAGAACCGACGTTATCGCATTGGTAATACCGGGTTTGTCTTCGCCCGTCACATTGATAATGAGAATCTCTGGCACTGCGTTCCAACCCGTTTTTTCAGCTTCTAATTGATGGCGCTCATTATAGGTGAGCACATGCCAAGTTAGAATGCGAAACCCATGAAATATTACAAATCGCTAATTCCTCAGTGACGCTTACAACTGTCGATCAATATCGATTAGACTTAGCATGTACTCATTCCTGGCATCAGAGTGCCATCGGTTCCATCTGATACCCGTGATCAATGCCCATTTTAGAGTTACTTTTTATGAAGCAATCTTCACTCACTCACCTCGACGAACAGGGCAACGCCCACATGGTTGACGTTGGCGGCAAGGCGGTCACCAGCCGCAGCGCAACTGCCGAAGTCACCGTTAACATGCAGCCGGAAACCCTGTCACTGATTGAAAGCGGCGGACACAAAAAAGGCGATGTGCTGGCAGCAGCACGCATCGCCGGCATCCAGGCAGCGAAAAAGTGCCCCGACCTGATACCCCTCTGCCATCCGTTGATGCTGACTTCGGTAAAAGTCGAGTTTGAATTCATAGATAAAACCAGCCTCCGTATTCAGGCTCGCTGTGCTCTTGATGGCAAAACCGGCGTGGAAATGGAAGCATTAACAGCCGCCTCGGTCGCGGCACTGACTATCTACGACATGTGCAAAGCAGTAGACAAAGGCATAGTGATCAACCACCTCCGACTGTTGGAAAAGACCGGCGGCAAATCTGGTAGCTGGCACGCAAAAGCGCTATAGGTAACCCATGAATATACTTTTTTTTGGCAATCTTCGGGAACAGCTGGGTACGGGACAGTTCAACTATACTGGAAGCACACCGAACACCGTTGGTGAGCTGCGCTTGGCGCTGCAACAATCCAACCCCGATTGGCAGCTACCCCTTGCAGATAACAATGTGTTATTTGCGGTGAATCAGAATATGGCTGACGAAAACACGCCTATCTCCGCAAATGATGAAATCGCATTTTTTCCACCTGTTACCGGAGGCTAGGTATTCAGATGATCTCGATTTCTGTTCAGAGTGAAGACTTCGATACCGGCGCGGAATATACCAGACTGCAATCCGGCAATACTGAAACAGGTGGCATTGCCTTGTTCTCCGGCCAGGTGCGCGATAACCCTCAACAACCTCTGGCCTACATGCGTCTTGAACACTATCCGGGCATGACCGAAGCCTCGCTCCAGCAAACGGCCGAGCAAGCGGCCAACCGCTGGCCCACACTAAAGATACGCATCATTCACCGAATTGGCGATCTGAAACCCGGCGAACAGATTGTTCTCGTTGGTGTCAGCAGCGCTCACCGGGATGCAGCATTTGCCGCCTGTGAATACATTATGGATATCCTCAAAACCTCTGCGCCGTTCTGGAAAAAAGAGCAATATCTCAACGGTGATGCCAGCTGGGTGGCAGCCAAACAGTCCGACGACAAAAGGGCTGATCGTTGGCAACCGTAGTGGTTCGTATTGCCCGTATTCTGGGTCTTATTCTTACGCTGAGTATCGCTTGTTCAAACGCAACAGCAGAAACCATTACTGTTGCCTGCGCCAGTAACTTCAAACCGACTCTGGAAAAGCTAGCGCGCGCATTTGAACAGCAGAGCAAACACCGTATCAGAATCAGCAGCGCCTCTTCGGGTGTTCTTTTTGCGCAAATAAACAACGGTGCACCGTTTCAGCTGTTTTTTTCAGCCGACGCCATTCGACCTGAAAAACTGGTTGCCTCAGGAAAGGCAAATGAAAAATCTCTGACCACCTATGCCATAGGCCGATTGGTACTGCTGCATCATCAGGCATATACCACTGACCCCGAACAGGTTATCGCCCACGCCAAGCGAATCGCTATTGCCAACCCTGCAATAGCGCCTTACGGCGTTGCCGCCAAATCATTGCTCAACAATTGGCCTGTGCAGAAAGACGCGCAGGTACTTCAAGGTAACAATATTGCTCAAGCCTTGCAGTTTTTTCAGAGTGGCCATGCAGATGCTGCACTGGTAGCCGCGTCCCTGCTCTCTACCCAGCAACGCCAAAGTGGCATTGATGTGACCACCCTGCTGACCAGACCTATCCGCCAGAAAGCGGTACTGATCAACTCACAGAAAAGCACCGACGCGGCAATGGCATTTATGGCTTTTATCCGCTCCGGCACCGCCAGACAAATTATCACTGATAGCGGCTACCTGATGCCGCTATAATGCTCTGATGGAACTGAACGGCAACGATTTATCCGCCTTGTGGATCACCCTGCAACTGGCTTCTGTCACCTGCGTGATATTACTGATGATATCGACGCCTCTGGCCTGGTGGCTGGCCCGCTCCCGTTCACGCTGGGCTGGCAGCATTGAAGCCATTGTGGCATTACCCCTCATTCTGCCTCCCACAGTAATCGGCTTTTATCTGCTGTTGGCTTTTTCCCCACAATCCTGGCTCGGAAATGCCTGGCTGACGTTGTTTGGAAACTCGCTGGCTTTCAGTTTTAGCGGTCTCGTCATCGGCTCACTGATCTACTCACTACCTTTTGTTGTGCAGCCGTTGCAAACCGGCTTCCAGCAGTTCGACTCCCGTTTACTTGAAGCAGCGGAGACCATGGGCGCGAATAAGATCGACCAGTTCGTCAATCTGGTTTTCCCCATTACCCGCCGCGCTTTTGTCACAGCAGGATTGCTCGGATTCGCCCACACAGTTGGCGAGTTTGGAATTGTACTAATGATTGGTGGCAATATCCCGGGCGAAACCCAGGTGCTCTCGATTGCACTCTATGATCATGTAGAAGCATTGAACTACCAGCATGCTCACTGGATGGCAGGAGGCTTGCTGCTGTTCAGCTTTCTGTTGCTTGTCACGCTGTACAGCCTGAATCGTCGCTCCGGGCAAGCAGGCTACAAATGAGCATTACCTTTGATCTCTGCGCAGTCCGGGGTTCTTTTCAATTACAGGTGGAAGCCGGTATCCCCAGTCGTGGCATCACTGCCATCTTCGGCCATTCCGGTTGCGGCAAAACCACCTTGTTGCGCTGCCTGTCAGGACTGCAGCCCTGCCGGGGAAGCATCAACATAAGCGGTATCGATATCGCTTGCTTGCCTCCACGCGAACGCCAGATGGGGTATGTTTTTCAGGAAGATCGCCTGTTCCCGCACCTCAGTGTACAGGGCAATCTCGACTTTGCTTACCAACGGCGCTTCAACGACCACGGACCTTCCATTGACCAGGTCTCACAGTGGCTCAGTCTGGGTCAGCTTCTACAGCACCACCCCGAGCAATTATCCGGGGGGCAAAAGAAGCGCGTGGCTATCGGCCGCGCACTGCTGTGTTCTCCCCGCTGCCTGCTGCTCGACGAGCCCCTGGCCGGACTGGATGCATCCGCCAGCCATGAGATTCTGCATCAGCTGAAGCGTCTGAGTGCACAATTGGCAATCCCTGTTCTCTATGTTAGCCACCAAATGGACGAAATCATTCGTATAGCAGACCAGCTGTTACTGATGGAACAAGGGCAATTAATAGCAAATGGGCCGCTGCTGGATCTGCTGACACGACTGGATCTGTCTCTCAGCAAAGCAGAGCAATCTGCAGCCATCCTTTGTGGGCAAGTAGCCGGGCACGAACCAAAACACGGGATGAGTACACTGGATATCGGCGGTGGCAATACACTTTGGCTAACCCGTGCCACCAGTGCTGTAGGCGAGACTCTGCGCGTTCGCATCCCCGCCCGCGATGTCAGCCTGACGCTGTCAAAATCTGCTGACACCAGCATTCTCAACATCTTGCCAGCAACCATTTCCGGTATAGAACTGGTCAATACTTCGAGAGCAGTTGTTAAAGCCGAGATTACGGGAAGCGGGCAATGTATTCTGGCCAGAATCACCCAGAAGTCTCTGCAGCACCTGGGGCTGCAGGTTGGCAAACCTGTGTATCTTCAAATCAAGAGTGTTGCGCTGTTGTCAGAAAAACTCTGACCTTTCAAATTTTTTTCTATTTGGGCCGGGGTACAGATATTAGCTCTCCCAGGCGACCATACTCTTCACCACCCAGCCGGGATAAAGGGTCAACGGCCAGCGCATCGACGTGTAACCGGCCACTATCGTCAACAGTCGCCACCCTGTCATTGAGGAACAAGTGTTTCACCTCACCCAAAATGAGAGTCTGTGGAACCTCACCGACTTCCTCTACTTTGTAGAGCTCACAGCCGTAGGCAATACGGCACTCCGCTACCCGTGGCAAACTGAAATCGTCAAACTTGGTCAGAGTTAGGTCGACACTCTTTAGCTCTGAATCGCCATGTCGCAGTGTTCTTGACGTTTCTGTCACAGCGCCTGCCAAATCCCAGTGGGGGATATGAACGACAAAGCGATGTCGTTCAACAATATTGACTATAGAATCCTTTTTATCGCCGTTGGGCTTTTTACCTATTGACAGCATCAGCAGTGGAGGTGCCGAACATATCGCGTTGAAATAGGAAAAAGGCGCGAGGTTATAGCCACCATCGCCATTATCAGAGAGCACCCAGGCCACTGGCCGCGGCACGATGGTTTGAGTCATCGAAAAATAGCGTTGGTTGGGGGATAACGTGGAGAAATCAATCTGCATGGTTAAAGCCTGACTTTTTGCTGAAGCATATCAGGAATAATGAATACTTAAAAAGGGAGTCATCGACTCCCTTTTTAACCGTCAGATTAACACAGTCAATTTCTACTAGGCTGCCTTGTCATTGAGCCATTCTGTTTCCGCATTAACAAATTCAACAGCTGTGTGCACTATATCCTCATATTGTTTCGCTACATCAATCCTCAGCTTGTTATTTACTCCGTTCAAAAGACGCCGCAAATGGCGGGTTAGAAAATCACGCTGCGCAAGCCGCAAGGATTTTAAGTCTCCTGACTTAGAGGCATCCATCTGCTGCTCCAGGTATGTCAGGTAATGCATAAATTCCAGCTCAACAGCAATATGATCAGGCAATAGTGCATCGTCAGATCTGGACAAGCCAAAGTAGTCATAGAAACGGGTGAGCTCCTCAAAAAGCGAGCTCTGGTCCTGATCCACGTAACTCGCTTCATGCAACGAGCATGCACCTTCGGACACTGACGGGTCGAAAGCCGACGTATATTCTGCACCACTGACATTGGTGGCTCCCCGTCCTTCCTGAGGGTAGGTAAAGGCCGAAGCGAGGCTTTTATATATGTCGCTTCGCTCTGCCGCATCCAGACAAGCGCTGTCATTGGTCATACGAGTTGCCCTCCCGGTAGACGCTGCACTTCAACCCGCGTATCGCGGTCAAATTCACCGGTCTGGGCAAACATTAGCCCGGCATCCAGATGAGGGTGACCACCGGCCAGCTCAACCGGGTTCAGAGGCGATGCCGATACCGCGTTCATATCCGTTTTGCCCCGGAACTGGTGGCTCTCCCAGGCATGGTAGATAATCGACTGCCCTGGCTGAACACTCGGTGCGACCTTGGCTCGAACGATATAAGAGCCGGTGTCGTTATAGACTTTTATCCAGTCACCGTCTTCAATATCTCGCTTTGACGCGTCCTCAATCGACAACAGCAGGTAAGGATCCGGACGGTGCAGTCTCAACATGGTTTCGCTGTCCCGCCACGCGCCATGAATACTCCAGCGAGTGTGCCCCCCAGTCATCATGATGGGGTAGTCGCCACCAATTTTCGGCGGTTCCTTGTGGCAGGCCAGCGCTTCGTCCATCTCATCGTACAACGCGTGATCCACAAAAAACTGGATTCTGCGGGTAGACGTCGGGTACGGCTGTTTGTCGCGGATGTGGAAAGTCAACGGTACAACCGAATCGTTCTCCGGAATCTCGCACATATTCCCGATGGAAATAGGATCTTCCGAAACACTCTCGTAACGTGCGATGCCCCGCTCGCGGGTTTCTTCCCAGGTTTGCTTGGAGAAAGAAGAGCTAAGTTCATAAATCGCTTTAGCGACTTTCTCGTTATCTTCCTCCTTGAACTCACCCCCCATAGTCATATCTTCGTAAAGCTGCCCCAGATTAACATCCAAACCATGCGAGCTCTTGATGGTTCCAATACCACGTTCCCGCGCCTTCTTCTGGATATGCTTTGACAACGATACAATGATGGCCCAATCGGTTTTGGATTCCCCCAGCGGCGGAACAGCTGCATCGCTGGTCACCAAATATGGCGACAATGTCGTTACCCACTTCAGATTGGCGTGTTCGTACCAACCAGCGCAGGGCAACACGTAGTCGGCGTGGCGCGCTGTAGTACTCATACGCCAATCCAGCACCACCGCCATTTTCAGCTTGGGCCAGAGCACATCGAGCAGTTGCTGGCTGCTGCGTTTACGGCGCAAAGGATTACTGACCATACTGAACAGCAGTCTGGGTTCTCTCTCTCTTGGCGGGTGCAACGGCTGCCACTTGTTATCAAGGGATTCATCGAGATATTCGTCGATTGACCGCTTGATGCCCAAATTCCAGGTTTGTGATTGTCGCGAAAGCGAAGGCATATCCGAGTGGACTTGCCAGAATAACTCACCTGAACCCCACAGTGGCATGCGAATGGGTGCGGAACCCGGCTTGAACAGTGACCGGCCAAAATCGTTGACGATCATCTCATGGGTATCCCCATCCGCCAGTCGCTGGTCGATGATCGGCTGAACCTTGGCAAAGTGACTTTGCACTTCTCTGATATTGGGGGTCATCGAAAATTTGTCAGTGCCATCGGGCGTCAGCAATGGGAAACCGACAAAACCGGCACCTGACCGCCCCATATTACCGGTCAGACAATAGATCATGGCAATACTGCGCTCCATCAGATTACCGTGGTAATACTTGTTCAGACAGGACTGGGTTGTGCCGGCAACCGCTTTCGCTGAGACGATTTCCTTCACCAGCCTGCGGATCATATCCGGATGCACACCGCACATTTTTGACGCTGCTTTCGGCGAGTACTTTTTCAACCGCTCACGCAACAGCGAATACACACTACGCACCTCAACCTTCTTGCCGTTATTGAGGCGGACTTTGGTGCGCACATCCAACTCCGGATCCAGGCCGTCAAGCGCAAGACTTCTGTAAGGCGCACTGGCCAACTCGTCTTTCTTTGCATCCCAGAACATAAAGAAACGTTCATCGCCGTCTTCCGCTACATCTGACTGTTTCAGGAATGTTCGGGTATCACTGCGCACTAGTAAGGGCAGGTCGGTCTGCTCCTTAACAAAACTTTCATCAACATGCCCGCCTTCAATAATTTCGCGGCAAACGGATAGCGCCAGTGCCGCATCTGTCCCCGGCTTGATCGGAATCCAGAGATCAGACTTAATCGCAGAAGCGTTGTAGTCAGGCGCTATCGAGATAATTTTCGCGCCGTTATATTTCGCTGCAATAAAGAAGTGCGCCTGTGGAATCTGGGTATAGATCGGGTTGCCTGCCCAGAACAGTATGAGATCCGATTTGAAGTAATCGTCGGCTGACCGCTCGAAGCTGATTTTGCCAAACATCTCCACACAGCCACGGTGGGAATCCCCAATATCACCGTTCATATCCAGACTCACCGACTGGGTCAGCATGCTGAATTTCGACTGTGCTGCGATACCTGTACCCAGATCGACACCGGGTCCCAGATCCCAGACCGTAGTATCTGTCCCCTCATTTACTGCGGCGTCGAGATAGGCTTCTGCAATATCATCCAGCGCTTCATCCCAGCTTACTCGCTCCCAGCGGTTACCTCCGCGAGGGCCGACTCGCTTCATTGGATGGGTCACCCTGGTCTGATCATACATCCTTTCGCTGTAACAGCAGCCTTTCTGACAGCCACGTGGATTGAAATCGGGAAGCTCCTCATTGACCTGCGGATACTGGGCTGCCTGCTCCTCCCGGTAAACCAGGCCGTCCTTCACATACACATCCCACGAACAGTGCGCCTGATACCAGCAGTTCAGCAAGTGGGTGCTGCGGACGACTCGATCCCAGGTCCACTGCCCCTTATAGATATCCTTCCAGGTGGAATATTTGGGTATTGCCCCTTGGGAAACTTTGGTTGCAGCACGCACAACAAAGCTGGGCAATGATAGCCCACCTACTACGATGCCACTCATTTTCAGAAAATTGCGACGGTCGATATTCATGCCACACCTCCTTTACCAGTCATTACTCCCGGAGTCACCATTTGTACCGGGTTACCTCCCACTTCACGCGGGTGCTTGTCAAACGGGCCAAACATATCAAGCCATTTTCTGGAAATCAGCAGATCCAGCATTTCCGACTTCTCCCCTTGGGCGACTCTCTCCCGTTCTTTTTGTAATCGATCGAGCACCTCCTCCACTTCCGGCCCAAATAGCGAAACCAGATATTCCATCGGAATTCTCGGCTTGTCGGTTGCGACCCCATTTTTATCCAGCGTTGGTGGCGACATTGGTGGCACATAGAACACATTGGGCTGAGTGCCGTACTCCGGGTGCAGCGGCAAGGCAATTTTGTGCTCGTGGACCAGTTTGTATATCGGCCCATCCGGATCATCCAGATAACCCACAAAGCGAACCCGGCCCGGACACTGTCGTGAACAGGCGGTGGTCACGCCTTCGTCAATGCGCGGGAAACAGAAAATACATTTCTGGGAAATGCCAAGTGTTTCGTTGTAGTAGATCTTTTTGTAAGGGCAGGCTTCCTGACAAAAGCGATAACCGCGACATTTATCTTCGTCAATAAGGACTATGCCGTCCTCTTCCCGTTTATCTATTGCCTTGCGAGGGCAAGCTGCCAGACAAGCCGGTTTGGTACAGTGGTTACATATTCTTGGCAGGTAGAAATAATAGCCATTAGGGTAATCCCCGGCACCAATATCCTCGTCCCAGTTCGGCCCTTTATCGGCGTCGCCGTCTACCGGTGTCAGCGGAACATGATCTTTACCGCCATAAAAAACATCCTGATAGTTAAACTCCCACGCCTTGCCATATTCATCCACTGTAGGCCTGTGACCAGCTTGGGCTACCCCATTTTTAAAACCCCCACCCATGTTCTCCCAACCATGCGGGGTTCCTGTACCCGGTTGCGAATTAACCGTGTTCCACCACTGGTGCTTCATTCCTTCCCGACGCGTCCAGAGGCGTTTGCAGGCCACCGTGCAGGTTTGACAACCGATACACTTGTTCAGATCCATTACCATTGCTACTTGTTTGTCGCTCATATCTCCCCCTACGCACCCAGTGCCAGGTTAATCCAGTCAACAGAAAAAGCCTTAATGCCGGCTCGTTCCTCATTGGCGCCATACCAAACTGCAAATCCAACTCCCGTGGATTTGCCCACCATTAAGGGAGCGATATTCTTGCCCACTCCCAGCTGTCGCGTCAGCACCAGGTGCCAGCTTCCATCCTGCTTTACAGCCTCTGCAGCAGCCACAATTGAAGGTCCGTCGTCGGATAGTCCAATACCTTTTGACAGAATCGATGAAAGAGAAGAACTGTTGGCTGTCCAGCGTAAAATGTGGATCGGCTTGTCTGGCATCCCCATTAAAGCCAGAGGAGGTGGCTCTCCAATCGGCATAGCCACTGCAAGTGCATCGGGGAAATCCACGCCATCGGGACTGACGCCCTTCCAGCTTATTTTCAGAGCAAGTGTTTTTCCGTCGTGAACACTGCCGACAGATAACGAATCCACTTTCCCGTAAGGCTTGTCATGCCATGACTGCCTGATATATTCCGTTGGCTGCATACCCAGCGGTGTTGGTGTCATCCGGACTTGTACTGCATCAACCCCCTTCCAGACATCAGCTACCGGTGACAAATAACTGCTGACGTTCTTTACACGACGACTGTCCATTTTTTACCCCTTTTTTTGCTTTCTAGACAAATAGGGCCAACGGCAATACTTCAACTGTCTGCTCTATTTTTTTCCCATTGATTACCTGTAAAAATGACTACTTTCATAGCAGCTTGACGGGGCACGTTATTCGACAAAAAAGAGAAAAGACCCTCGCACTGAACCAGACAATGACCCAACAGCTACTATCAACTTATCGTTTTGTGTGCATATCTATGTACGCTTTGTAAACCACCATACGCCTGCCCCCGACGAATTCTCTTGATGAAGGTCAACGGCATTACTCTTCAGCAAGCTGCCCTGATTAGATTCTTTTCCTGATCTAATCCAATTTGTCGCAACCCCACACTTGCACAGTCGCCTGGCATCACCGCCCGTACACCACCAATCCATTTTTAACCCACAACCATCATGACGCTTTGGCAAACGAAGGCCTGCCTGCAGGAAATTCTGCCGTTTTAAGGCGAACGTGACCGAGCACGGCACAGCCAAGTGCCGCGGTGTATTGCGGAAGGTCGCCCTCGGGCACATTGACGTGGACATCAATTTCACCGGCGATGGCTTCAACCATTCTGCCCCAGCGGAGAATTCCACCCACCAGGGTCACCTCGTTCTCAATTTTCACGCGCCTGAGAAGCTGTACCGAGCGCCCTGTCAACGACAATCCGGCACCCAACATAATGTTTTCTGGCGGGACACTTTCACTGAGATGGTTGATAACCTCTGACTCGGCAAACACCGTACAGACTCCCGAAATAGACGCTGCGTCGGAGGCATCCTTTAACAGACCATCAATGTCCTTGGTGTCAAAACCCATATAACGGACTGTCTTCTCCAGGAAAGTACCTGTCCCGGAAGCACACTTATCATTGAGCCGAAATGTCTTCACCTTCTTGTGTTCATCAATCCTGCTGGCCTTCACTGTCTGTCCGCCAATATCAAGAATGGTTCTGGTGCCGGGGAAGAGGAAACTGGCTCCCCGTGCTGCAGCCGTCACATCGGTCACTTGTGTATCTCTGACCGCAAACTGGTGTCGCCCAAATCCCGTCGTAATGCAGTACGCAATATCACCCTGATTGAGCCCCGCCTTATTGATGACATCGTTCATCACATTTTGGGTTGATGCCTCCAGCTCTATACCACTAGGGCTCATCGACTTCGACACGATATTGCCGCAGTGATCGAGTATTAAACCCTTTGTATACGTTGAGCCAATATCCAATCCAATTGTGTACGTCATGAATGCACTCCCTCCAACACTTTCGATTCACCATAAACGGCTTCATCCATAGCAAATAATGCAGCCCCGAGAGCACCCATATAATGACTGTCCTCACTGACATTCAGCTTGCACTCCAGCAGTTCTTCCAAGGCCTTGATCATGCCCGTATTTTTGGCAACACCGCCGGTAAAAGTAATTTCACCAGCAATCCCGACCCGGCGCAGCAAGCCAAAAGAGCGAAAAGCGATAGATTTGTGTACGCCCCAAAGCACATCCTCAATGGACTTCCCTTTGGCGCGCCAGGACAACACCTCCGCTTCTGCAAAAACAGTACAAGTAGTGCTTATTTTTACTGGCTTACTGGATTTCAGTGCTGTCTCACCCAATTCATCCAGCGGCAAACCAAGGGCCTTTGCTGCGGCACCAAGAAAACGACCGGTGCCTGCAGCACATTTATCGTTCATGCAGAAATCTATAATTTCACCGCCTTCATCAACTCGTATGGCCTTACTGTCTTGCCCGCCCATATCGATGACGGTCCCCGTGCCAGGAAACATATGCGACGCGCCCCGACCATGGCAGCTGATCTCGGTAACTTGCTTGTCACCAAATGAAACCTTGTATCTGCCATACCCGGTTCCGATCACAAAAGCGACGTCGTCCTCGCTGATATGGCCGTCACGAAGTGAACTGTTGAACGCGTTTTGAGCTGCTTTCATGACATTTGCGCCGGTGTCGGTCAACGCACGGGCAACAATTTTCCGATGTGAATCAATAATCACTGCCTTGGTCTGTGTTGATCCAACATCAACACCCGCTGTATAAATCATAAATGCCTCCTATTCGGAATCAGTCGAACATCACGTTTTCGACAAAGGTTTCAAGCTGGATGGAAATGTCATCAAACGTTGTCTGGTTTTCTTCAAATTCACTGATGAAATAGGGGACACCCTTTTCATCCAGCTCCTTCCCGTAAGCGACCTGTTCATCAAGCCCCGGTTCACACATTTTCGCTGAAGCCAGAATGACGGCCTCGGCGTTGCCATTTTTGACGCGCTCCAGCAGCATCTTTTCATTGGGTTTGTCATCGTCATGCTGAACAGCACTGTAGGACGAGTGAAAGAGGTAGGCATCGGCAAGGTTCTGTAATGGATCGCCGGATGTCTCGACGTCGTCAAGCAAATAGCGAAGCCCTATGAACAGATCGTCATCAACCACGTAGCAAGACCGTGATACAGCCTGCAGGAAATCAAACGGCGGCGTTTCGCAAAAACCACCCTCAAGCACAACCCTCATTTTCTCGCGCTGTTGCGCCTCTCTTTCGCGAATCATGGGCAGAATAAGCTCAGCCAGATCTATCCACTCCTCTCGAAGCAGGAATCCGGCTGACGCGATCAACGCCATCGATTCGTCAGCAGACAGCTTCCACGGCTCGGCGCGCCGAATTTCATAAATTTGATACATCAGCTTTCGAGAATAGTTATAGAGCTCGATCGACTTTCTCAGCGATTCATCACTGATAGGCTGCCCGGTTACTTCTTCAATATCGTTGGCTAGACGCCGGTACTCATGCCTTAAAAAGGCGGGTGCGGCAGCGGAACCCGGGTTCTGAGGCAAATGGAGGATTTGTGACTTATAGGGGAAGTTTCGGCCCCAGATACCCGCCAGATTCCTGGCCCCGTCGCAAATGGGCAAGCCGACAAAAAGGTCTAGCTCGATGTTTTTGTCCAGAGCCAGTCCCAGCGATGTTTTCAGGATGGAGCACAGGTAGGAGCCAAAGTGCTGGGAAACGGCGACTCCGTCGGTTTGACTGCCACAAATCCTGACCGGCAGCATACCGGCAGCATGAGCTATTTCTTCAGGGAAATAGACCTGAAAATGCCCCAAGACCTTGCCGCCGCCTTCGCGCCATTCCTTTACTGTCGGGTATTCCGCATCCTCGACCAGATCGCGAAGACTGATGAACATTTCGTCCAGATTTTTACCGACCAATTCTTCCGTCAGGGAGCTGACAAAGCGATCACTGTTATTCATACTGCTTGCTCCTTTTGCTGGCGAGAAATCAAGCCTTCGAAGAAGGCGTCAACACGGTTCTTCAGCTGTGCCTTGGAGACTGCACGAGGGTCAACCAGCTCCGACTCAATCAGCAGTATTGGCAAGCCCTTTTCCCCGGTGGAGCAGAAACGCCGGTCAGCCAGACTGGAGGAAGCGGTTCTACAGCTTTTCACACCGTGATAGACGACGCCATCAAGGTTGAATCTCGAATTCCTTTTTTCAATTTCCGGCATGTCGAAAATCACGCCGCCCTGCACTTCGCGAACCTGGCGAACAGTGCCTTCGGCAAAACTTTCAATCGGATTATTCAAGTCAAACTCAAAGGGTCTGGACATGCCACCAGAAGCCCAGGTTAAATAACCGGAGGCCACAAATACGCCACCCCACTTTGAGAACATTTCGTCAAATTCACGAATGATGGGATAGCAGGGAACACCCCTGAGTCCCAGCCGGAATTTCTGTTCAAGGGGTACAAGCTTTCCATCCACACGGGTCATGGCGCCGATGCCATGCTCTACCCGATAGCTCATTTCTTCATAGAGCTCTTTGAAGTATTGAGCGCCTTCAGCGGAACCTCTGTAGCAATTAGCCATCCCGAGGTAAGCTAACCCATCCGTCAAATGGTTAAATACCGCCGGTGTGTTGGCATTCAGATCCAATACTTTTTTGTAATAGAGGTTCATGGTATTGGAGTGCGCGAGAAACTCGCGAAATTTATCGATATCGAATTTTTTCCCGGTTATCTGTTCGCACCGGGCAATGAGTTCTTTGATCTGTCCAGCGACATAGTCAACTTCAAACTGGTAGTCGATATCCTGCGGCATACTTTTGCAGCCATTGGCTCGCTCTGAAGGCACATCAACCGTTATCGTCGGCGCATCAAAAATTCGCTCCCAGGCTTCCACCCACTTGAAATAGGTATTACAGGCATTGGTGGCAATGGAAAGGCAGGCTTGCGGAATCCGGCCCATAGGGTGGTTCCCACCACTCAGATGCAGCGCCACATCAGATTTAACATAGCCGCACACATCGGGGGAATATCCGTAGTCCTCCGACTTTTTGAGCAACTCCTCCGACATCCCCCGAACGGCCAACTGCAAGGAAGTCACTTCGGGAAATACAATGGGCAAGTCAAATGTACGCAACACCTCGCTCATGCTTCCCATCACGAACACATAAGCCGCCTTTTTATCCTCTCGAGCAGCCTTGTCCAGCGAGGAAAACCATTCTCTGGTAAGCCTTGCCGCCTCCCGCTGACCTCGACCAACTATCCCTTGATCAAAATCTGACTGAACATCCCGTGCTCTCTCTTTAACACCGACATCACTCACTTTTTTACCCTCTCGCTAAACCCTGTTAACTGGCTACTTTTCAAGCTTAAATTGCTGAACCGCAATCTTCCCGCTGCATGGCTAATCGCCAATGACTGTGAATCCCTTACCTTTTTTTCCGGACGCAGCCCCTTCAATCTGACCCGTAACTGCTTCGAGACGCCGAACACAGTCCCCCAGAGACGACATATCGCTGTCTCCCTGGGCAATTCCGTCAAAAATAAGCGATACAATACTTTCCGCCGCAACACCGATATTGACGTCCTTGTTGTTATACAAATAACCTGATACCAAGTGATCTATCCCTCCAAAGACCAGATCACGAAGATACTTGACCGGAATATTTGCGCGCAGCTCCCCCTGCTTTATTCCCTCTTCGCAAACTTCCACCAATACATTGGTATATTTTCGATTCAACTCATAAATAGCGCTGCCGAAATAGTCGTTACTGTGCCGGACCTCGAAGTACATTAAGCGAGCCAGCGCTGCGTCATCCTTTAACGACTTCAGGTGGCGCCAGATAATGTAGTAAACCTTCCTGCGCGAGCCACTAATTGCTTCCAATTGCTCCTCAAACTCATGAAGAATGGCGCTGTACCAGTTTTCCAGCACCTTGATCAACAAATCCTTTTTACTTTCGAAATAAGTGTAGAGGGTTCCTTCAGCCACTCCCGCACACACCGCTATTTCCGCCATGGATGCCTCAAAGCCTCTTTCACAGAAAACAATCCGTGCGGCGGATTCAATTTCCTTTCTTCTTAATTCACGATCCACCCTGGGTCGCCGTACCGGCAGTTGTTCGTTTTTCACATCAATAACCTTAAAAATTGATTGAAGTCATCAAATAAATACTTTCAAGCTCTAATATGAGCGCTGCTCAGTTTCAGATTAGACACACCACGCTACTTTCGTCAACTTCAAAAAACTGAAACCCAGCTTACCACCCAAAAAACTGAAATATTCTTGATATATATCATCTAAATTACTCAAATCCTGATATAAAAATTTCTAGCATTAATAGAATAACGATATAAATAGTGAGTGAGTGAAACTCAATTTATGTAAGTAATTGCAAGAGAAGCTGGTCGAAAGAACGAACTAACAGGCAATATTCAGGAAGCAGTGCAACAACAGACTGTAAAATTCACTTAAGATTATTAGCGACAAACAGCGGAGAAAAACATGCCTTCAATCAGCGATTTTATGACCGATAACCATCGCCACTGCGACAACATGTTTGCAGCTGCAGAGCAGGCGGCCAACCAGGAACACTGGGAAGAGGCAAAGAGAGCAACCAAAGAATTTCTCAACGAGATGGAGCTCCACTTCCTCATGGAGGAAAACGTCCTTTTTCCCGCACTTGAGGAAAAAACCGGTATGACTATGGGCCCAACCCAGGTTATGAGGCTGGAGCATGGCCAAATGAGAGAGCTGTTCGAGCAAATGCAGCAAGCGCTTGACTCAAAATCAAAAGATGACTTTCTCGGGGCCAGCGAGACCTTATTGATCACCATGCAACAACACAACATGAAAGAAGAGGGCATCGTCTACCCCATGAGCGACGAGCAGTTTTCCGAAAAATCAGCCGACGTACTCGAGCAAATGAAGCGTGCCTCCTGACCACACACACAAAAACCGCGCGCTCTTTCTGGACGCGCGCAAGATGGAACCCCCTGAACCCTTCATCAGAGCGGTTGAAATACTGGCAGCACTGAATCCGGGCGATTACCTGCACTTCCTGCACACACATACGCCCTTCATGCTCTTCCCGGAGCTTGAGGCTCTCGGCATGATCGAAGAGACAGTTCAGAACCATAGCGGCCTTATCCATGTTTTTGTGTGGCGAGAAAACGACAGCGCCGCACAACAGGCGGCACGGCATGACATCGCCGCAATATTGAAAGGCGACAATCACAAATGAAACTGACAGGACTTTCATTACAGCAGGCCCCCCCGATTTCATCGCCCTTTCGTTTTTTCCTGTCAGCACCCCTGTTCGGAATCGCCTCAGCGATAATAATGCTCTGGACTGGAGAAAACATATTCAACTCACGCTGGACACCAGAAACGCTCGCGCTCACACACTGCATGCTGCTGGGCTTTGTGACAACCACCATGCTCGGAGCACAAATGCAAATGCTGCCAGTATTGGCGGGCGCCACCATCAACCGGCCAAAACAAACCGGGTGGATCACTTACACTCTCTGGACGCTGGGCGTAACCCTTCTGATAGCAGCCTTTCTCTTCGGGCTGCCTCTGCTTTTTCAGGCGGCCGCACTGATACTCGCAACTGCCACCGTCTTTTTTGCAGCGGCAACAGGACTGGCACTACTGAGATCCACTTCGAAAATCCCGTCGATCCTCGGAATGAAGCTGGCGCTGACAGCGCTACTGATTACTGTCACTTGGGGCGTCATCTTGGCGCTGGGTCATACTGGATATACCCCCCTAAAAAGACCTTTTGGCACAGACATTCACGCAACATGGGGGATTCTCGGATGGATTACCTTGCTGATGATCGTCGTTGCCTATCAGGTGGTCCCACTCTTCCAGATCACCAACACCTACCCAAAACCAGTAACCCGCTGGCTTGCCCCTGTATTTTTTACACTGATAATACTGCGAATGGGCGTCTACTTATGGCATCAGGAACTCACTGCAAACCACCCACTTTTTGCTTCAAATGCCTTGCTCGTCATCGACCTGCTAATATCTTCAGCCCTGACCATCTTCGCCTCGGTCACTTTGTACCTCCAGCACCATCGGCGCAGAAATATCGGCGAAAGCCATCAGCGATTCTGGCGCATCGCCTGTATCGGTTTACTGGCAACCCTGGCCTGCTGGTGGACTTCATCACTCGCCAGAGACCCCCTAGCGGCGGAACAGGTAAGGTTTTTTTGCGCCATCTTATACACAACAACGTTTGTAACCCCGGTTATCGTCGGCATGTTATACAAAATCACTGCTTTTTTGCTGTGGTTTCACTTACAGGCAATCAACACACAACGCACCATAGCCGGCGAAACCGCAATATCCGTTCCCCACATGAAAGGGTTCATCCCCGAACAAAGAACAAAAACACAACTTTACCTCCTTGTTACAGCCCAATTATTCACCCTGTCCATCCCCGCCTCCCCTGAGATACTAACCACGGCAGCGGGGGCAGCCTGGCTGGCACACTTCTCCGTGATGGCGTTCAACCTCTTCAGCGCCAGCCTGAAATACCGGCGGCTATCAAATTCAGATTCCCGCCAAGACACCCAGAGCGAATAACTACCAACCGAAGCAATCGCCCTTTTGCTACAGGAAAAACCCACACACATCGGATATTGAATCGTTGCCGGGACCAAAAACTGAGCCTAACTCATAAAAACATCATCACCCCTGAGTTACTGCACCTATTCCAGAAAAAAACACTCTATTTTGTTGATCAAAATCAACAAAAAAACACAAAACAAGCAGTTTCACCAAATTTATCTCTGTGCTTGTTGCCCAATTTGCAACAAAAGGATTATCTTTAAAATGAGTTGGACTCATATCTAGGCGAGGTCAGTTCTGTGAACAGGCTAGCGCCACAGAAAGTCAACGGCGGAAAGCGACGATGATTAGCACCTCAATACCACAGCTCCACGGAGGTAACCATGGCTGAAACAAAGATACCGCTCAACGAGCTGAGCCTGTCTTTCGGCTGCGGCGCACCCTGCTCAAGCCCTTGCAGCAGCAACCCGGCAACCGCCAGAGAAGCTAATTCAGATAGAAACAATGCGCTGCAAGCCGAAGGCTGGATCGCCAGAAGCACTATCGACGAGCCCAGGCTCTCGGAAATAGCCAACACTTATCGTGACATCGGCTACGAAGTAAAGATTGTCTACTCGGACACAGACGCTCTCGACGAGGACTGCACCCTCTGTTTCGATGGCCTTACCGCAAGTAACAGACGCTGGGGAACTGTTCATGTTCGTAAAAGTTGAGCGAAAACATCGTTGATGTCAGCCGCTGTGAGCCGACCGACAATCGAGAGATTAACGACAACGAATCAAGAGGAAGAAGACATGGCTTTAATGATTACTGATGATTGCACCGGTTGCGACGCCTGTATAGATGTCTGCCCTAACGAGGCTATTACTGAGGGCGATATTTACAAAATTGACCCGATGAAGTGTTCAGAATGCATAGGCGCGAAAGAAGAACCCCAATGCATACTGGAGTGTCTCGCCGACTGCATTATTCCGGACCCCGAATGGCGAGAATCGGAAGAGGAATTACAGGAAAAATATAATTCTCTCCACTAAAACAGGCCACCAATAAAAGTTGAGGAGCTTTTGACAACCATATCGAACAAAAGCAGCCCAACAAAGGTATTCTTCTTATGACAGAAACTTTCGTTAATTCAGTGTCTGTTGCCGTCGCAGGGAGCGGCGGTGCAGGTGCATTAACTGTCGGCAACCTGCTATTCAATGCAGCGGCAAAACTAGGCTGGTTTGGCACATTTACACGAACTTTGGGCCCTCAAATCCGTGGCGGGGAATCCGCTGCAATGGTGCGATTAACGGCAGAGCCATCTTCCAGTCCGGATGATTACTTTAAAGTTTTTCTTGCTATCGACTGGCTGAACATTGAGCGCTTTGCATCCGAAATCCCCCTGACAACAGACAGCTGGATAATTTGTGACAGCCATGCGGGTGATGTACCAGACGTTATGGCGCAGTCGGGCGCACAGATTCTACAACTACCTATTGCCAGCTCCGCCACTGAAACAAAAAATGGTCGGCCCAACATGGTTGCGCTCGGTATCCTGGCAAGCTTGATCTCACTTCCTGAAGCAACACTATCAAGAACAATAACAGAGAAGCTGAGAAAAAAGGGACCGGAGACCATTGAAAGCTGCCTGCAAGCTGTTGAAGCTGGACGGACACTTGCCCGCAAACTTCCCACAATTACCAGAGCCGAATTTCCGCAACCGGCACAGGGCGAGCGACTGGTTATTTCGGGAAACGAAGCCACCGGATGGGGGGCAATGAAAGGCGGCATTCGCTTCGTCGCCGCCTACCCAATAACCCCTGCCACTGAAGTTTTAGAATGGATGTCACCTGCGCTACCCAAGCTGGGAGGATCATTAATACAGGTTGAGGATGAACTGGCCTCGATCAACATGGCGATTGGCGGCTCCTTCGGGGGAGTGCCCTCCATGACAGCGACTTCTGGCCCTGGCCTGGCGCTGATGACAGAGAGCCTAGGACTCGCTGTGGCCGCTGAAGTGCCCGTCGTCGTCGTGGATGTTATGCGCGGTGGCCCCTCCACCGGATTGCCTACAAAATCGGAACAAAGCGACCTGAATATAGCCGTTTACGGACTGCACGGCGATGCGCCACATCTGGTACTGGCACCAACGTCAGTCGACGACTGCCTTTTAACCACACAGTGGTCTGTCCATCTGGCAGAGTCCTTGCAAACCGCAGCTATCGTACTGTCTGATCAATTTATGGGCCAGTCCAAAGCCGCAATACACCGCCCTACAGATATTAGCTTTAACACCCAGCGACTGGTATTGAACAACTCCGGGGAGCCGTGCGACTACAAACGCTACGCCATAACGGATAGCGGCGTTTCTGCAATGGCCATACCCGGCACCCCCGGCGGCCAATACACCGCAGATGGCCTGGAGCACAGTCCAGTCGGAACACCTTCGACCAAAAACGAACACCACGCAGAACAGATGGACAAACGTCTGCGAAAACTCACCAGTTTCGACTATGGCAACTATTGGGCTGATATAGAGGGCGAAGGTGATACAGCAATCATTACCTGGGGATCTACGACTGGCGCTGCACGCGAAGCTGCCTGTCGTTTACGACAAGAGGGGATCAAAGTCCGGCTGATTGCGGTACGTCTGATACTGCCAGCTCAGCCGGAAAAAATGGCTGAAATACTGCGAGGCGTGGAAAGGATCACAGTCGTTGAGCAAACCCACTCCGGTCAATTTTTCAGCTTCCTCAAAGCCCACTACGAACTACCTGGTGAAATAAACAGCCTGCGCCGGGCAGGCCCCATTACTATTCGCCCGGGCGAAATTGTCAACAAGATCAAAGCGTGGACTCAATAATGGATACTTCTATCGCCTGTCAAGTTGCTCGCGAAGCTTCCGATTACAAATCCGATATCAAACCCGTATGGTGCTCCGGTTGTGGCGACTATTCTGTTTTGCTGGCATTAACCAAAGCCATGGCAAGCCTGTCACTACCACCCGAGAATGTTGCTGTCGTCTCGGGGATTGGATGCTCCTCACGTATCCCCGCCTATACCTCGACCTATGGATTTCATGGCGTTCACGGTCGCGCGTTGGCAACCGCAACTGGCTTAAAGGCTGCACGACCCGAATTGACTGTTATCTGCACAGGTGGGGATGGTGACGGCTTTTCCATTGGCGGCAACCACTTTGTGCATGCCTGCCGTCGGAACATGGATATCACCTATGTCGTCATGGACAATCAGGTGTACGGCATGACCAAAGGACAATCTTCACCAACCACCGACCCTTCACGAGATAGCGCGCTAACACCCGGCGGAACAGGTGTCAGCCCTTTTTATCCTCTGGTCATTGCGCTCGCATCAGGCGCAAACTTTCTGGCGCGCACGTTCGCTGGAGACCCGAAAGGTACAGCGGCAATTATTGAAGAAGCTATCACCTACCCTGGGTTTGCTTTTGTTCAGATATTGAGCCCATGTGTCACCTATCGTCCAGATCAGAAAGAGTGGCGCAATATGGTGCGGAAGGTTTCTGTTGAACCTACATCTGATCTGGGTGTAGCAGCGAAACGGCTGATGCTGGATGACGGGTTTAATACTGGCATATTGTATAAGGGAAAACGCAAAGCCTTTAAGTTAACCCAGAATAACGAAATGACTGGCGAATACGACTTTACCAGTCAATTTGAAATATAGTTCTGATTTACATTTTCGAGTTGATGCCAGACCAAGACATGCCTGCGAATTCAGGCTGAACATGTGACAAGCCAGAGCTGTTTTCAACCGACCGCCGAAACGCGCCCCTCAAAGGGCGCGGTATGAAATACTTAGTGAGCTGTCTCGACAGAAGACTCACCCGCTTTCTCCTGCTCGGCCTTGGCCTTCGCCTGCATCATCGCCTGAGAAAACAAAACATCAAAATTGATGGGCGGCAAAGCCAGCGCCGGGAATCCACCCTTGACAACGGCATTGTCAATGACTTCCCTGACGTAAGGAAATAGTGTCGCCGGACAGTGAGTATTCAACACCTGTGCCAACTGCTGCCCCTCGATACCGGTTATGGCAAACAGACCTGCCTGCTGAACTTCCACCAGATATATGGTGTCTTCCCCATTCTTTACAGCTACCGTAACAGTGAGTGTGACCTCATACTGATTATCACTGATTTTTTCAGTTTTGGTGGATAAATCCTGATTCACCTTTGGGTTGAGCTTTTCAGTAAAAGCCTTGGCACCCATCGGGGACTCGAACGACAGATCTTTCAAATAGATTTTTTGAAGTGCCAGCTGGGGGCCGGTCTGGTCAACCTGATTCCCTGCCTGCGCATCATTATTTTCTTCAGCCATGCTCCCGCCTCTTTATATATCGCAATTATTTTGATGTAGATAAAGCTATATAAGGACTATCCGATCCACTTCAAGCCCCGCCCTGCAAAAGTTTATCCAATTTGCCACTGCGTTCCATTTCCTGCATATCAGTAAAACCACCAATATGGGTATCTCCTATCCATATTTGAGGAACTGTCCGCCGCTGGCTTTTCCGGATAACCTCCATTCTCAATTCGGGGTTTGCATCCACCAGAATCTCTTTAAAAGTGACGCCCTTGTCGCGAAGAAATTTTTTCGCGGCACGACAGTAACCACAATACCGGCTACTGTATACAGTAACTTCAGCCAATACGAAGCTCTCCTCTTAATCTTTTACAACAGGCAAATTCTGGTTTTTCCACTCTGCCATGCCACCACTTAAACGGCGCACCTGGAAACCTTGCTGTTTCAGAATACGTCCAGCTGCGCCAGCATGCTGACCGAGTTTATCTGCGATCACAATCACTTTATTCTTGTGGTTATTCAACTCCGCTGAGTTTTCCTTGATCTTGTTGAACGGGATATGAATGGCGCCAACTATGTGCCCTTCCTTGAAATCTTTCGACTCGCGCACATCCAGCAATACCGCCTCGTCAGCATTCAGCATGCGAGTCAATTCATGACTGGAAAGCGGCTTGCCGCTTTTTATACGCTCTGTAAATGCAAACACGTACACCAGCACCAACAGAATACTAACCAACACCCACTGTTCGCTGATAAAAGTAAAAAATTCCACGTTTGAGCCTCAATAACGTTTTCGGTTTTGTCGCGACTTATCTAAAAGCGAGCGTCAATCTCAAATCAAATAAAGCGCGCAAGTATACACGCAAGGCAACAATTTAAGAAACCGCCAACTCCCCCCGTCGGGGGACTCCGCAATAGCACTTTATGAGCAATACCGGTAAGATTCGCAGACCATTGCCGCTTTCCCTGAAAAGCGCTTTTTTGACCTACCTCCAACGATTTATGAATAACATGAAAAAACCACTTGCACTACTGATTCTGGATGGCTGGGGCCATCGTGACAACACCGAGCACAACGCTATCCACGCTGCCAAAACCCCGATCAGAGACCACCTTTGGGCCGAGCGCCCTCATACGCTGATTGATACCTCTGGTCTGGCAGTAGGGTTGCCGGAAGGTCAAATGGGCAACAGTGAAGTGGGCCATATGACGCTCGGTGCTGGCCGTGTGGTTTATCAGAACTTCACCCGAATCAACAAAGCAATCTCCGACGGTGATTTTTTTGAAAATCCGACTTACTGCAATGCCATTGACCAGGCTGTTGGAAATAACAAGGCAGTACACATTCTCGGCCTCCTGTCTCCAGGCGGCGTACACAGCCATGAAGATCATATGCTGGCTATGGCCGAGCTGGCAGTGGGCAGGGGCGCCAGAAAAATATTTCTGCACGCCTTTCTGGACGGCCGCGACACGCCGCCACGCAGCGCAGAAGCATCACTGGTGAAAGCCTCACGTAAACTGGCAGAATTGGGGGCAGGCCACATCGCCAGTATTTGTGGTCGCTTCTATGCTATGGACAGAGATAACCGCTGGGACAGAGTTGAAGCCGCCTACAACCTACTCACCCAAGGTAAGGCAGAGTTCACTGCGAAAAATGCAGTCGATGGATTACAGGCTGCTTATCAGCGTGGAGAGAATGACGAATTCGTCAAACCTACCACCATCTGTGATGACAATCAGATGCCCGTCACCATTAATGACGGTGACACTGTACTGTTCATGAATTTCCGGCCAGACCGCGCCCGCCAGTTAAGCCATGCCTTCGTAACCGAGAGCTTTGCCGGTTTTGAACGCGCCACCCGCCCCAGACTGGCGGACTTTATCATGACAACAGAGTATGCCTCTGATATCCACACCGGCTGCGCTTTCCCTCCGGAAAGCCTGAAAAATTCGCTGGGAGAATACCTCAGCCACCAGAACAAAACGCAGTTGCGCATTGCCGAAACAGAGAAATATGCACATGTCACATTTTTCTTCAGCGGCGGGCAGGAAGAGCTTTACCCCGGCGAAGATCGAATACTGATACCCTCCCCCAAAGTGACAACTTACGACCAGAAGCCGGAAATGAGTGCCTATGAGGTCACCGACAAACTGGTTGCCGCTATTGAAAGCGGAAAATACGACACGATTATCTGTAATTACGCCAACTGTGATCAGGTTGGCCATACCGGTATTTTTGAAGCGGCGGTAAAAGCAGTAGAGATCGTTGATGAGTGCCTGGGCAAAATTGTGGATGCACTGAAAAAAGCAGGTGGCGAATGCCTGATCACTGCAGATCACGGTAACGTTGAGCAAATGTTTGATGAAGTCTCGGGACAACTACACACACAACACACCACTTTGCCTGTGCCATTAATTTATGTTGGGGAAAAGGATATTACGCTGGATGAGGGGGGTATTCTCGCCGACGTTGCGCCGACCATGTTAACGCTTATGGGTTTGCCTCAGCCTGAAGAGATGACAGGGCGATCACTGATCAAATAATTCCGGGCTGCTCTTCATGATCAAAGCCGAGGTTCCTCTACTGTGCTTATTATTGCTGCTCCTCTGCACCACCGGCTTTGCCGGTGAGCAACAGGACAGGGAAAAATTAAAAGCCGTCAGTGCCGATATTCGAAAGCTCGAACGCTCATTGAAGGATGCCACCGGACAAAAGAATAGTCTCGCTGAAGAACTGAGAGCGCTCGAAACCGAAAGCGCATCTCTCCAGAGAGAGATCTCCCAATTAAAGTCCCAACTGAATCAGCTGGAAGCTGACCTGAAGCAGCTCGGCACACAGAGGGCTGAACTGCAAAGTCAAAGCCGCAGCCAGCAGCGCCTGATCTACAGCCAGGTTAACGCCGCCTATCGTCTCGGCAAGGAAGAGCCGGTAAAACTGCTGTTGAATCAGGAAGATCCCGCACTGTTCTCTCGCACACTCAAATACTATAGCTATTTCCTGCAGGCCCGGGCCAACAAACTCAACAGCTATATATCCACACTGCATGCGCTTGCGGAAACAGAAACATCTATCAAGCAGAAGACCGATAAGATCACAGTACAGCGGCAACAGCTACAAAACCGGAATGACACCCTCAGTTCTCGCAAGACGCAGCGTCTTCAGGTTATGGCAAAGCTTGATCAGCAAATTCTCACCAAACAGCAACACTTGAAAAACCTCCAGCGGGAGCGGGCTCATCTGGAACAGGTTCTGTCTGCTCTCGAAGAGGCGATAGGCGATATTCGGGTGCCGACTGACTCCCGCCCTTTTGCCAAGCAGAGGGGAAACCTGCACTGGCCGGTAAAAGGCAAACTCAGGCACAGTTATGGCAGCCTTAGAAATACCGAAATGAAATGGGAGGGCTGGCTATTAAGCGCACCGGAAGGCTCGGGCATTCACAGCATTCATCATGGCCGTGTCGTATTCTCTGACTATCTGCGCGGCCATGGATTACTGATTATTGTTGATCATGGTGATGGCTACATGAGCCTGTACGCACATAATCAAGTATTACTGAAGGAAGCAGGAGACTGGGTAACCACCGGCGAGACCATTGCCAGAGTTGGAAACACCGGGGGCCAAAAAGAGCATGCGCTCTACTTCGAAATTCGTCAGAATGGCAAGCCAACCGATCCCAGGAAGTGGCTTGCAAAAAGCTGACAGCTGCATCAGGGAACAGCTTTTATACTTTAGAGGTCACAACTAAACTGCTGACACCTCGATTAAAGGAATATTTATGAAAACCCTCTTTCCCGCATTACTTCTTTTGGCTGCCGCGCTCCAATGGAGCGCCTCGGTGCAAGCGGAAAACCCGGCACCTTCTGCTAACCCTGTCAAAAGTCAGCTGCCATTGGAAGAACTGCGGACCTTTACACAGGTTTTCGACCAAATCCGACAAGCCTATGTGGAAGAAATTGATGACAAAACGCTGCTGAAAAATGCCATTATCGGCATGCTGGCAGAACTGGACCCCCACTCCACTTACCTCGATCAGGACGCCTTCGATAGTTTACAGGAACACTCCACCGGAGAGTTCGGCGGCCTCGGCATAGAGGTGGCAATGGAAAACGGACTGGTGAAGGTCATTTCACCTATTGACGATACCCCCGCAGCAAAAGCGGGTATCAAGGCAGGCGACTTAATTATCAAACTGGATGATCAGGCAGTGCAGGGCATGAACCTGCAGGAAGCAGTAGGCCTGATGAAAGGTGAAGCTGGCGATTCTATACAGCTGACTATCATCAGGGCAGGCGAAGAAAAGCCTCTGGAAATAGAGTTGGTCAGGGCCATTATCAAGGTTCGCAGTGTTCGCAATGACATGCTTGAACCAGACTATGGATATGTCCGCATCTCACAGTTTCAAGAACACACCGGCGAACAGTTTATCGAAAGCCTGACATCGTTAAAGAAAGACAGCCCCCTTCTCAAAGGTATCGTGCTTGATTTGCGTAATAATCCAGGCGGGCTGCTCGGCGCCTCTATTGAGGTTGCTGACGCAATTCTTGAAGAAGGTCTGATCGTCTTTACCAAGGGGCGCCTTGGCGCAGCAAATATTCGCCATACTGCAAAGCCCGGCGATATACTCAGCGGTCTCCCCATCGTTGTTATCATCAACAGCGGTTCTGCTTCGGCGGCCGAAATTGTAGCAGGGGCACTGCAAGACCATCGCCGGGCACTGGTTGTAGGGACCACCAGCTTTGGTAAAGGGTCCGTGCAGACAGTACTGCCCATATCCGAAGGCCGCGCGATAAAGCTTACAACAGCCCGCTACTTTACCCCTAATGGTCGATCGATCCAGGCCGAAGGCATTGCCCCCGACATCCGGATTCCGGATGCAGAGCTGCGCTATCTGGACTCATCCCTGTCCCTCAAGGAAAAAAACCTGGCAGGGCATCTCGACAACGACCAGGAACACGCCACCAAAACGGACCAGACCAGCAGACTGGCCGATGACCATCAGTTACTTGAGGCCCTCAACCTGCTGAAAGCAGCCAACTGGTTAAGGCAGCCAAAAGTGAGAACTGAGTCACAATTATAGAGAGAAGGGTGACAACAACCCTTTGATTTCCTCTTTTTTCATTCAAAAAAGTGCTTTTTTGCTGTTTTTGATGAATAATCCGAAGTGCTTTAGGTCTAACAAAAACAAAGGAATCAAAAGCAGTTAAGGTATGCAATTATGGGTGCATTGAGAAAAGGCGAAAATGTAACGTCCTCGCAATTGAGAAGCGACCGCTTCTTTCAGTTGCATCACTTCTGGTTTTTTGCCACAAGAGAGGGCGCAGCTGTAGGCCCGTTTGATTCAAAGAACTGCGCTGAAAAAGCTGTTAAAGACTACATCGAATTCGCTGAGAAAGCCGACCCTCAGGCTCTGGAATTTTTTACCCCCGGAACCCGATACGCCGGCTAAAAGGTCCACCTTATTCGAGGCTGTAAACAGCCTCGACAGTTTTCTGCCCGCTACTCTTTTTTCTGTTCATACCCTGACTTCAACTCCTGCACGCTGCATATAAGCCTTTGCCTCGGGAATCGTATACTCTCCAAAATGAAAGATACTGGCCGCCAATACCGCATCGGCTTTGCCTTCCACAACACCATCAACCAAATGCTGCAGATTACCCACACCGCCTGAAGCAATGACCGGCACATCCACTGCCTCGCTGATTGCTCGGGTCAAAAGCAAATTAAAACCATCTTTGGTGCCATCACGATCCATACTCGTTAACAGAATCTCGCCAGCACCGTAATCGGCCATCTTTCTTGCCCAGGCAACAGCGTCAATACCGGTGGGGTTGCGCCCTCCGTGGGTAAAGATTTCCCAGCGATACGACTCACCCTCAGCACTGACTTGCTTGGCATCAATGGCAACCACAATGCACTGCGAACCAAACCGTTCAGCCGCTTCCTTGACAAAGTCAGGATTTTTAACAGCCGCGGAATTAATGCTGACCTTATCCGCACCGGCATTGAGCAATGCCCGAATGTCCTCAATTGTTCGTACACCGCCACCCACAGTAAGCGGTATAAACACCTCACTCGCCATCCGCTCGACAATGTGGACCATTGTGTCGCGATCTTCATGACTGGCGGTGATATCCAGAAACGTAATTTCATCAGCCCCCTGCTCGTTGTAGCGCTTTGCGACCTCAACCGGGTCTCCGGCATCTCGAATGTCCACAAACTGGACACCCTTCACCACTCGACCATTGTCCACATCCAGACAGGGAATTATGCGTTTCGCCAGGCTCATTTCGGCTCCCAGTAATTTCTCAATTTTCAGAGGGGTCAAACAGATGGCCCAACTTACCGGCCTTGGTTGCCAGATATTTGGCATTGTGCGAATTGCGACCGGTTTCCAGAGAAATGCGTTCAGCAACATCAACACCCAGAGCCTCGAGCGCTGTAACTTTGCGGGGGTTGTTGGTTAACAGTTTCACCCGATTGATATTGAGGTGTTGCAGCATCGCCAGACAACCACTGTAATCTCTCAAGTCAGCACCAAAGCCCAGCTGCTCATTTGCCTCGACGGTATCAGCACCCTGATCCTGGAGGTGGTATGCCCTGATCTTGTTCAGAAGGCCTATACCCCGCCCTTCCTGACGCAAATAAAGGAGTGCCCCCCTGCCACACTCGGCTATCTGGCGCATCGCCTCTTGCAACTGCGAACCACAGTCACAGCGCAGACTGCCCAGCGCATCACCCGTCAGGCACTCTGAGTGCACCCGCACGAGCACTGCCTCATCGCCCTCGCCAGGCTCGCCCATTGAAATTGCAACGTGCTCCTTTCCGGTATCGTCCTCTTCGAAACCATGAAGATGAAACACCCCCCATTGGGTGGGCAAAAGTGATTTTTCAACAAAACGTAGTGTCACCAGGAACTCCGAAAGCCATATAATTCAAATACCCCAAGAGTGGGGCGTGTATTGTAGCGGGGAACACCGGTGAGTAAAGCCGGTCATGAGCCATTCGGTTAATACTTCTGGCGCAGAATCATCACACCCTGCTCTTCTGACATTTCAACGTTGCTAAGGAAGCTGTTCCCCAATAAGGTAATGTCAGGGAAGTCTCCGATATGGACAACACCTCTGACTTTATATTGGGTGATACTACCTATTGTCAATTTGTCGAGGCTGACCTCATAAGCTTTGGCAAGCCCGCTGGCAGTGCGCATCATCACTTCTGCCCCGTTGCGATAATTTATACCCAGCCTCTTGGCCACATGCATATTCATGGCAACAACACTGGCTCCCGTATCAACGAGGAAATTCACTGGTCGGCCATTAACAAAACCATCGACGTAATAATGGCCATTATGACCACTCAGCAAACTAACCTCTGCCAATTGAGCTTCTGAATAGCTGGCAGCGATATGTTCAGAAACACCTAGCGAGAGCTTTTTTCCATTCACTTCCAGCACCGCCTGCTTGCTGTCACTGCTTATCAGCTTAACACCTTGATGTCCTGCCTCTCCCGCCTTCAATAATATCGATTCACCATCGATAGTTATCAGTGCACGTCCGTTAAACAGGCCGTCGACTCGTAATTCGGGTGCGGAACATACCGTGCCGGATACACTAAGTGGAACCAATAATGCCATCATCCTCAAAAAGCTGTTAAGCAAAACGGGCTTCATCATCACCACCATTTTGCTACCGAAAAAAGGATTAACCAGGCCATAAAGCCCGCCACGATATCATCCAGCATAATGCCCACACCTCCATGTACATGTTTATCAAGGTAACCGATTGGCCAAGGTTTCCAAATATCAAATAACCGGAACAGCAGGAATGCAGCCAGCACCCAGGACCAGCTAAAGGGGATGGCCGTCATTGACAACCAGAGCCCCACCATTTCATCCCAGACAATTCCGCTGTGATCGTGCACCCCCAATAACTTTGCCGTTTTACCACAGAGATAAATTCCCAGCAAAGCCATCAGCAGTACAACACCCAGGTATTCCAACAACGAGAGCTGTGTGAGCAGAGGTAAAAACAGGATACCCACCATCGTACCCGCTGTACCGGGCGCTTTTGGTGACAACCCGCTGCCAAACCCGAATGCCAGTAATTGCACCGGATTACGCAACAGTTGAGAAAAACCGGGGTTCACAAATACTCCTGAATCATAAAATCACACTCAGCAAAAATGCTGATAGCCTCCTACGTCGCAATTCAACACCTCTCCCTGTCGACCGATACAAACAACCGAATCACCTTCAACAATGTGTCCAATAGCAGAGGCCTCCAACTCACCCAAAGAGATCATGGCTTCAACGATATCCACCTGCTTTTCGGGCACAGTAAAACAAAGCTCGTAGTCATCTCCACCGGTCAATGCCCATTGAATCACTTGCGCATCCTCACGAATAATCGACTTCAGTGCTGCTGACAATGGCAGTTTGTGCAAGAATATTTCAGCCCCTACACCACTCTGACATGTAATATGACCTAGGTCAGCCAACAAGCCGTCGGATACATCCAGAGCAGAAGAGGCGATACCGCGCAACCTCACTCCTTCCTGCAACCTTGGAATAGGTTGATAAAAACGCGATAGCAAGTACTCACTTATTCTCTGCAGATCAACATTAAGATGCTTGATGAGTGACAGCGCAGCGGCCGCATCACCCAGCGTTCCCGTTACGTAAATATGGTCTCCCGGCTTTGCCCCCGAACGCATTAGCGCCTGCCCGGCAGGGACCGCTCCGAAAACAGCAATGCTGATGGTCAGCAGGCCGGCCGTGGTATCCCCCCCTACCAAAGGGCAGGAAAAAGTCGCGGCATCTTCCAGCAAAGCTGAACTGAATGGTGCCAGCCAATCCTCTTTAACACCGGGGATGGTAAGCGCGAGGGTAAACCCCAAAGGGCTGGCTCCCATCGCAGCAAGATCACTCAAGTTGGTTCTTAATGCCCGCCGGGCAATATCATTTGGTGCGGCATCCTGGGGAAAGTGCACCCCTGAAACCAGAGTATCAATACTGGTAACAAGTTGCTTATCGGTTCCTACCTGGAGAATTGCACCGTCATCTCCGACACCGGCAACCACGGACTCACCGTGTTGAGCTCCTGAAAAGTAACGCTCGATAAGGGAGAATTCGTTCATGAGTATAATCGTTCAGCTGCGAAGCTAAGCTCTGGCAGCCTTAATTTCTACCGCTCGGCTGCTGGTTGCAACCTTGTCCAAAATACCATTGATATATTTATAAGTGTCCGTAGGACCAAACTTTTTAGCCAGATTGACCGCTTCATTGATCACTACTTTATAAGGCACATCCACCCGGTAGAGTAATTCATAGCAACCTATCCGCAAGAGCGCTGTGGATACAGGATCCAGATCATCAGCATCCCTGTCCAGGTGACAGCTATAGGCACCATCAATGTCACCCAGCTTTTTGGGAATGCCGTGCAACAGTTCGCCAAAATATTCCGTATCCACTTTTGACATGTCGTTATCAGTATAAAATTCGGCTTCAATGGCAATGACACTCGAACCCGATAGCTGCCATTGATAAAGAGCCTGAACCAGTAAGTGGCGAGCTCGTCGACGCTGTGAGGGTAATGACACGCTATACTCCTAGATCAGTTCCGGTATCTGACAATACAGATTAACCATTTCAAGAACCGTCAACGCCGCTTCCTCACCCTTGTTTTCTTCATTATCGCCAGAACGGTCCAACGCCTGTTGCAAGTCTTCTGTTGTCAAAACTCCAAAGGCAACGGGCAGACCCGTTTGCAATGCCACTTCACCAATGCCGCGGGCACATTCACCACAGACATATTCAAAATGTGGCGTGCCGCCACGGATAACACAACCTAAGCAAATCACTGCCGAGAATTTTCCGGTTTCCGTTATTTTCTTTGCGGCTGACGGAAGCTCGAATGCGCCAGGCACTCGCACAACTGTCACTGCCTTCTCAGGCACGCCATGCCGAACCAAAGCTCGCAACGCACCTCGCAACAGCCCTTCCGTAATCTCCCCATTCCAGCGAGCCACCACAATCGCAAAGCGGGCGTCACCGGCATCAAAACTGCCTTCCACAGGTCGAAATTCACTCATTTTTCAGTACCAGTTACTATTCGCCTGTCAATCACAGGCAATATACTCAACCACTTCCAGATCAAAACCGGAAATGGCACTAAATTTAAAGGGCGCACTCATCAAGCGCATTTTGGTTACACCCAGATCCCGGAGTATTTGGGAACCCGTACCAATCTGTTGATATACCTGTTCAGCCGCGCTCGGCGCTCTTTGCAAGCCGCCAAGAAATGCTTCTATCTCGTGCTCGACATCGTTTGCCGTTTCCGGCGAAAAGATGAGCACCACAACACCGCGGCCTTCATTGGCTACGGTTCTCAAAGCCTTGTGCATGGTCCAGCTCTTGTAGCCCTCTTCACTCTCCAGAGCCAGTACATCCCTGGCGCTATTGGAGAGATGCACCCGAACCAGCACCGGCTCACCATTGGCAATATCGCCCTGGGAAAGCACAAAGTGCTTTTCCTGCCGGATATTGTCGAGATAGGTTTTAAGGGTGAATTCGCCGTAGCGAGTACTCACTTCACGCTCAGTGATACACTCCACGGTCTTTTCGTGAAGAACACGGTAGTGAATCAGGTCTGCGATCGTGCCAATCTTCAGCTGGTGCTTTTTCGCAAAGGCTTCCAGATCTTCACGGCGCGCCATAGTGCCATCATCATTCATGATTTCGACGATTACCGATGCCGCCTCAAACCCTGCCATGCGAGATAAATCACATCCGGCCTCAGTATGCCCGGCACGGCATAACACACCACCGGATTGCGCCTTAAGCGGAAAGATATGGCCGGGTTGCACAATATCACTTGGCTGTGCATTTCTCGCCACAGCAGACTGGATGGTTCTGGCCCGGTCTGCCGCAGAAATCCCTGTTGTCACACCTTGCGCAGCCTCGATGGAAACCGTGAAGTTGGTGCCGTGGCTCGCTGCATTATCATCCACCATCAATGGCAGGTTCAACCGCTTGCAGCGCTCTTCGGTAAGCGTTAGGCAGATCAATCCTCTGGCATGGGTCGCCATAAAATTGATATCTTCCGGACGCACCATTTCCGCGGGCATCACCAGATCGCCTTCATTTTCGCGATCCTCATCGTCCATCAGAATCACCATCCGGCCCTGCCGAATGTCCTCGATTAACTCTTCAACGGTATTCAGTTGCATAACTTCTCTTAATGATTGTTTTCCACAATTACTTTCAGACGTTGGCTGCGGCGTCCCCCTGAAGCAACCGCTCCAGGTACCTGGCAACCAAATCCACTTCAAGATTCACTTTGCTGCCCGACTGATACGTTCCCATTACGGTGTTTTCCAACGTGTGAGGAACAATATTTAACTCGAATTCAGCACCTTCAACCCTGTTGACTGTCAGACTGGTGCCATCGACCGTAATCGAGCCTTTATGGGCAATATACCTGGCCAGATGATCCGGGGCTCGCAGCCTGAAGCGTTCAGATCGAGCTTCCGGGTGGCGGCTTACCACTTCACCTACCCCATCTACATGCCCCGATACCATATGACCACCAAAACGAGCAGTAGCCGCCATTGCTTTTTCCAGATTTACTCTGGTGCCAACACGCCACTCGCCAATAGTGGTCAGAGCAAGACTCTCAACAGAGACATCTGCAACGTAGCCATCACCTGGCAATTCAACCACTGTCAGACAAACGCCGCTGGTGGCAATGCTATCACCCAACGAAATGTCCGCCAGATCCAGTTGATCAGCTTTGATCCGCAACCGCACGTCACCCTCACGCGTTTCACAGGCAGCCACTTCACCAACAGCTTCAATAATTCCGGTAAACATGCAAAACCTCAATCTCAACGCTGCAACGCAGCTGTTATCCGCCAATCGTCACCGACAGCCCGTAAATCCGTAATGATCAAAGGCACTTGCTGGGCCATTTCCTGAAAGGGCAATTCAAGCAATGGTCGGCCGTGGCTTCCCAACAGCTTTGCCGCCATGTAGACCACCAATTCATCAACCAGTCCAGCCTCCATAAACGCACCCGCCAACCCTGCACCTGCCTCAACCAGGACATCGTTACAGTCCCGCATTGCCAGCTCTTTCAGCAGCGCTTCCAAGTCAACGCGTCCGTCTCTTGGCAAACAAATCACTTCAGCATTTTCCCGCACACCTTCTGCGGCACTCGCCATGAGCACTGAACCGGGTTGGGCGAATATTCTTGCCGATGCGGGTGTTCTCAGTCGACTATCAACTAACACCCTCAGCGGTTGCCGCTGCACAAGCTCATCAGCCAGTATTCGTTCCAGGCCCAGTTCGTCAGCCCGAACCGTCATGGCGGGGTTATCCTGCAGCACTGAGCCAACACCGGTGATGATTGCTGCATGGCGGGCTCTGAGTCTTTGTACATCACGCCGGGCATCTGACCCGGTTATCCACTGGCTTTCGCCGCTCGCCATTGCTGTACGGCCATCCAGACTCATGGCCAATTTCACCGTCACCCAGGGTAGCCCGCGACGCTGACGCTTCACAAATCCTTTATTCAGGGATTCCGCCTGCTCCTCCTGCAAAGGCCCCACTACTTCAATACCAGCACTGCGCAGTTTCTCCAGCCCGGCACCCGATACCCGCGGATTAGGGTCTTCCATAGCGTAGACTACGCGCAGCACACCTGCACTAATCAACGCGTCAGCGCAGGGCGGCGTGCGGCCATAATGACTGCATGGCTCCAGTGTGACATATACCGTACTACCTGAGGCTCGATCTCCCGCTGCATGCAAAGCATTAACTTCAGCATGGGGTCCACCGGCCTTTCGGTGCCAACCTTCACCGACAATATCGGCGCCTTTGACTACCACACAACCCACACAGGGGTTAGGCCGCGCGGTATAACGCCCTTTCGCAGCGAGCCTCAAAGCATGAGACATCATCCGATTGTCAAAAGCAGTCAGCATTATTCAGGTGTTCTTGGCGGCCGCAGGCGTGCTTTCGAGCTTGTCCAGCTCAGCACGAAACTCACTGATATCCTGAAAGCTGCGGTATACCGAAGCAAACCGGACATAGGCAACTTCGTCCAGCTCACGCAACCTTTTCATTACCTCTTCACCCAGCAACCGGGAAGGAATCTCGCGTTCTCCCGTCGCTTGCAGGAAATGCTTAATCTGGGTAATGGCGGCTTCCACTTCTTCCACGCTCACCGGGCGTTTTTCCAGCGCACGTTGCAACCCAGCACGCATTTTTGCTTCATCGAATGGCTCGCGGGTGCCATCACTTTTAATCACCCGAGGCATTAACAGTTCAGCCATTTCGTAGGTAGTAAAGCGTTCCTTACAGGAAAGGCATTCCCGACGGCGACGCACCTGACCACCCTCAGCAACCAGTCGTGAGTCAATCACCTTGGTATCATCTGTGCTACAAAAAGGACAATGCATGCTCAACCCCTGGGGGCATCAAAAACAGGACGCGTATATTACCATATTTTGGCCGCACTCCCCGCACACCCACTGAGCGCATTAAAGATGCCACGGCTTAATAAAAAGCCCCGCCTGGGCGGGGCTCTGGAAGTATTCCTCAATAAACCCGTCACTGCCGATCAGGCATAAACCGGGAATCGGGCACAGATCTCCAGCACTTTCGCTTTCACATCAGGAATAACTGTTCCAGATGTTCCGTTTTCCAAGCTATCAAGCACATCGCAAATCCAGTGCGTCAGCTGTACGGTTTCAGCAACCCCAAAACCACGTGTCGTGATGGCCGGAGTTCCAACTCTTAATCCGGAGGTGACAAATGGCGAACGAGGATCATTCGGCACCGCATTTTTATTCACCGTGATATAAGCCTCCCCCAGAGCGGCATCAGCATCTTTGCCGGTATATTCCTTGCCAATCAGATTAACGAGCATCAAATGGTTTTCCGTACCGCCGGAAACAATATCAAGTCCGCGCTCAACAAATGTTGACGCCATCGCCTTGGCATTTTCTATTACCCGCTGCTGATAGACTTTGAACTCATCGCTCATGGCTTCTTTAAAGGCAACGGCTTTGGCTGCAATCACATGACACAAAGGGCCACCCTGGCCACCCGGAAAAACAGCTGAATTGATTTTTTTGGCAATCTCTTCGTCATTGCAAACGATCAGGCCACCACGCGGGCCACGCAGGGTTTTGTGAGTAGTCGATGTCACAACATCCGCAAATGGCACAGGATTAGGGTACACGCCCGCCGCGATCAGGCCTGCCACATGCGCCATATCAACCATTAAATAGGCACCCACTTTATCCGCTATCTCGCGGAACCGGCCCCAGTCGATAACCTGAGAATATGCAGAAAATCCGGCGACAATCATCTTCGGCTTGTGTTCAAGAGCCAGAGACTCAACTTCACTGTAATCAATCAAACCGGTATCAGTATTAACACCGTATTGAACAGCACGATAGATTTTGCCGGAAAAATTGGGTTTCGCGCCATGAGTCAGGTGACCACCTGCATCCAGACTCATACCCAACACCGTTTCGCCTGGCAGCATCAACGCCTGATAAACTGCACTGTTCGCCTGAGAACCCGAGTGTGGTTGCACATTGGCAAAATTGGCGCCAAACAACGCTTTCACACGCTCAATCGCCAGCTCTTCCGTTTTATCCACAAATTCACAACCGCCGTAATAACGCTTGTGTGGATACCCTTCTGCATACTTGTTGGTCAACTTGGTACCTTGCGCCGCCATCACCATCGGGCTGGTGTAATTCTCGGAGGCAATAAGCTCAATATGCTCTTCCTGACGGGTCTCTTCCTGCTGTATGGCCCGCCATACTTCGGGATCAAACGCTGCGATAGTTAAGTCTTTATCAAACATGATTTCAAATCTGACTGAGTGGTGGATGTTAGGTGAAAATGAAGCGCGAATTCTACACGAACAGCAGAGCAGTCTCCATGCCTACTGGCGAAAATATGATCAGCAATTCGCCACCAATCTTTAACAACCAGGCATTGATGGAACGGTCGTGAAAACTACACGCCCGGCATCAGGCCGGGCGCAGATTCTGCAATAATTAAACCGTTATTTCTTGCTGGCAAACAACTGCATGATACTGGCAAAGTCGATATCCGCATTATTGCGGCCATCCACCTGCGAGCCCTGACTGTGCTCTGCGTAAAGGTCTGCAGCCAGCTGTCCCATTGGCGTGTAAGAACCACTGCCGCTTGCTGCCTGTTGAGCCAACCCCAGATCCTTTTGCATCAGCTTGACCATAAATCCGCCCTGATAGTTGTTGCTGGACGGCACGCCATCCATCACTCCCGGGCAAGGGTTGTATTTTTCCAGCGACCAGTTGCAACCCGAGCTTTTCAACATAATTTCACTGAGTGCAGCCGGATCGAGGCCATTATCAATGCCCAGCTGAAGCGCCTCCGCAGTACCAGCCATGTGAATGGCCAATAACATATTGTTACAGATTTTTGCTACTGACCCGGCACCGTGGTCGCCAGCGCGAAACACGTTGTTACCCATTGCGCTCAGAACAGTTTTTGCCTGCTCAACATCTTCAACCGGACCGCCGCACATAAAAGCCAGGGTTCCCGCAGCCGCAGCCGCAACACCGCCTGAAACCGGCGCATCAACAAACTTCAGCCCGCGCTTTTGGGCTTCTTCAGCGACGCGGCGAGAATTTTGTGGCGCCACCGTTGAACAGTCAATGATCAGCGCACTACTTCCCACGTGGTCCAGCAGCTTGTCGTTATCAATCATCACACTTTCAACAATGTGACCGTTTGGCAGCATGGTGATAATAAAATCGGCACCATCAATTGCCTCTACGGCAGTACTGGCTGCATGACAGCCGCCGTCTACTGCATGCTGCAAAGCTGCGGGTGACAAATCAAAAGCATGTACCTCAAACCCGGCTTTTACCAGGTTTATGGCCATTCCTCCTCCCATATTACCCAAGCCAACAAAAGCTACTTTCTGTGCCATGGTCTACTCCTGATCAATCTTTAAATTACTCGGATGTTATTGTCCGCAAATACAAACGCTATTACAGTTCTGCCAGAGGGTGTTCGCCATCCCAGGGTGGAGTGAAGTGCTGCTCCACAAACTCCGGTGTTACTTCCGCGACCGTCGCCGGTTTAAATTTCGGATCTCTGTCCTTTTCAATCAGCAGCGCCCGCACACCTTCCTGGAAATTACCAATACGGGCACAATTCGCTGAAATAATCATTTCCATTTTAAAAATATCGTTCAGGGACATACCCTTGCCGCGCTGTAACTGCTCCCAAACCAGATAAATGGTGGCGGGACAGCCTTGAGCCATCCCCTTTGCTGCATTTACCAACCATTTGTCATCACCATCGTAACCGGTTATTGCCGCAACAACTTCCGGCACCGATGAATAGTCAGTGCTCTGCTGGATATAATCGTAGTGCGCTTCCACCTGGCCAGCAGGTTTGGCTCCCGAAGACTTGCTTTCAAATTCGGCAATCACCTCAGCAACCTGGTCGTGGGCATTTTCCGACCAGGCAATCGCTGCCAATGCATCGATCACCGCCTGGCGCTGATCATGGGTGACAAAACTGTCTGCCAAGCCTACATAAATAGCATCAGCGGCGTTGATGGATGCTCCCGTCAGGCCAAGAAACAGGCCGGTATTACCCGGCGCGTGATTCAAAAACCAGGTGCCGCCGACATCCGGGTACAATCCGATAGTAACTTCCGGCATCGCCATCCGCGTGGTCTCGGTAACAACGCGATGACTACCACCACTCATTAAACCGAGTCCGCCGCCCATAACAACACCGTTACCCCAGACAACCAGAGGCTTGCTGTAAGTATGAATGGCATAGTCGAGCCGATATTCTTCGGCAAAAAAGGTTTCCGGATAGTCGGTAGCGTCCTTCATGCCGTGATAGAGCTGCACAATATCGCCGCCGGCACAAAAGGCTTTATCTCCCGCACCCTGCAAAATCACACAGGCGATACTATCGTCATCTGCCCAGACATTGAGCTGTGGATGCAGCAACCGAACCATCTCAAGACTGAGAGAGTTCAGCGCTTTTTCCGCATTCAGTGTCGCTACCGCGATTTTCTTGCCATTGCCTGAAGGAATCTCTTCAAACAGGACGACATCTTCTGTTACGACTTGATCTGTCATTAATTCCTCAACCTACCTGTCTTGTTTCTACATTTTGCAAGGAGACACGTATCTAACAACCCCCAAACGGGATCAGGCGTTTTTCCACTCCGGCTTACGCTTTTCAACAAAAGCACCGACACCTTCTTTCTGGTCTTGCGTATCCCAAAGCTTCACAAATAATTCACGCTCTTTGGTGTAGGCGCTATTGATGTCACCACCGCGAGCCTCCATGATCAATTCCTTACAGAAGCGAACAGAAGTGGGGGACTGCTTGGCGGCTTTTTCCGCCAGCTCTATTGCTTTTTCAAGGCCCGCCCCGGTCGGCACAACTTCACTTACCAAACCAATTTTTTCAGCCTGATCAGCTTTCAAACGTTCACCGAGCAGTATCATGCGCTTGGCCCACTGCTCGCCAACCAACCAACTCAACTGCTGCGAACCCAAACCACAAGGCAATAAACCAACCGCAGCTTCAGGCAAAGCCATTTGGGCTTGCTCTTCACAAATTCGAACATCGCAACTCAACGCAACTTCCAGGCCACCACCCATGGCAAAACCGGTAATAGCCGCAATAGAAACACCCTTATAGGAAGCCAATGCTTCAAAGGCCGAACCAAAGGCTTGGGCAAACTCAAATGATTTACCTTTGTCATCGTGATTAAAACGGTTCAGGTCAGCACCCGCACAGAAGAACTTTTCGCTTTCACTGGCAATCACCAGCGCATAGTTATCTTTATCTTCATTTAACTCAGCAACCAGGTTTTCTAGATGCTTGAGACTTTCTGGTGTCCATGTGTTGGCCGGCGGATTGTTCATGGTAATAATCGCCGTATGGCCACGTTTTTCAAATTTTAGCAAATCGCTCATGAGCTGCTCCTTACATGTCTGTCATCTTTCCTGACAATGCATTCACTGTCAGGACTCAACCACCCGAAGAAAACCTAACGAATAACATCCACTGCACCTTCCTGCAGTATCCGGCGGGCAACAATGACTCGCATAACCTCATTGGTGCCTTCAAGAATCTGGTGCACACGAGCATCACGAAAATGGCGCTCAATTGGGTACTCCTTGATATAACCATAACCACCATGCAGCTGAATCGCTTCATTACAGACCTGAAAACCGATATCGGTAGCAAAGCGTTTTGCCATTGCACAGTAGGTCGTTTTATCCGCATCACCATTATCCAGCTTGGAGGCCGCCAGACGCACCATCTGCCGGGCGGCAACCAGATCTGTAACCATATCCGCCAACTTGAACTGCAAAGCCTGAAAATCAGCCAAGGCCTGACCAAACTGCTTGCGTTCCAGCATGTATTTTTGAGAATGATTAATGGTGGCTTGCGCCGCACCGACGGAGCAGGTTGCAATATTGATGCGACCACCATCAATACCTTTCATGGCAATTTTAAAACCCTCGCCCTCTTCCCCCATCAAGTGATCGGCGGGAATACGCACGTCTTCAAAGGTAATCGCGCGGGTGGGCTGACTGTTCCAGCCCATTTTGTCTTCATTCTTGCCGTAATGAATGCCTGGCAGATCGGCAGGAATGGCAAATGCCGAGATACCTCTGGCACCATCCTGTTGGCTACCGGTACGAGCCATCACAACCAGCAGATCGGTAGAACCGGCACCGGAAATAAACATTTTGCTGCCGTTAATGACGTACTCATCACCATCGAGAACAGCACTGGTACGCAGCGACCCCGCGTCACTACCTGCGCCAGGTTCGGTGAGGCAATAAGAGGCTAGTTTCTGACCGGATGTCAGCTCGCCACACCATTGCTCTTTAACCGCACCCGTTCCCCAGGTGCACACCATCCAGGCGGCCATATTGTGAATAGAAATAAATGCCGCAGTCGACGTACAACCGGCCGCCAGCTCTTCCAGAATAATGGCGGCATCAAGGCGGGAAAGCCCCATTCCACCATGTTCCTCGGGGCAATACATACCACAAAACCCCATTTCGCCCGCTGCCCGTAGCACATCGACGGGAAAAATTTTCTTTTCATCCCACTCGGCAGCGTTGGGGGCCATCTCGCCCTCAGCAAAGGCGCGGGCAGCCTCCTGAAAGGCCGCCTGTTCGTCGTTCAGACTAAAATCCATCGGCAATATACCTGCTTATGACTTTGGTTTTATTGATTTTGTTACTTTATTGGAATTTATTGATTGCACTGGCAAACAGCACTTCATCAGCCGGCAGCTCTTTGGTTTTTTCCAACGGCTTCGATACCCAGGTTTCATTAATCAAATCTCGCCAGGTAATATTGTTGTTGGTGCTGTTACCGCCCCAGGAACCACATCCAAGTGAAAAAGTCTGGCGCATGCCGTTCCAGAGATTACCACTGTTCGAAGGAGCCTGAGGCTGGTTAACCATAACCCGGGAAGTTTTCGTTTCCATCGCGTACTTCAGGATATTGTCATCGTTGTGAGAATAGATACCGCAAGAGTGCCCCTGCCCCTGATACGCCTGAATAGCGTTAGTCAACGCAATCGCCTCATCCAGATCAGCAGCTTTGTAGAAAGCCATGGTGACAGACATCTTCTCCCCGGAGAAAGGCGCACAAGCTCCCGCTTCAGTTTCAGGCACAATGAAGAACTGCTTGCCTTCCGGCAGGTCGAAACCTGCCATTCCGGCGATATTCTCGGCAGGCTGGGCAACAATGGCAGAATTGATGTGGCCATCTTCCCAGATCACAGCCTGCAACTTCTCTTTTTCCTCAGCGCTAACCACATAACCGCCCTGATCCTGCAATTTTTGCAGCAGGGCATCATAAACTGGTGCAAAGGCAATGACTGAATTATCAGACGAACAGGATGCCGCCAGGTCCAGTGTCTTCGAAATACGGATTTTTTCGGCTGCTTCATCCAGGTCAGCTGTGTCATCAACCGTGATGACAGCGTTACCTACACCCACACCCAGCGCAGGCGTACCAGAAGAGTACGCCGCCGTTACCATTGCCGCACCACCTGTCGCCAGAATACGGTCACACTGCTTCATCAACGCGTCGGTTTTTTCCATACTGGGGATATCGATGCCAATCACCAGATCCTCCGGCGCACCACAGGCTTTGATGGCCTCGCGCAGCAAGCCAACGATCTTGGCGTTGGTAAGCTTGGAACGCGGGTGCGGTGCCAGAATAATTGAATTGCGGCCCTTGATCGCCGAGATAGACTTGATTACGGGTGTTGCTTCAGGGTTGGTGCAGGGAATCAGCGCACCAATCACCCCCACAGGTTTGGCGATTTTAATGATATTGCGCGCTTTGTCTTCTTCAATAACACCTACAGATTTGTCATCGATGATGTCATAGAGCGTTGCGCGGGTTTTACGTGAAATTTTCAGAAACTTGCCTTCGTAGTTTCCGAGTTGTGTTTCGTCAACGGTGAACTGGGCAATTTCTTCTGCCACCCCAGGGCGAGCCACTGCCCAGACCATCGCCGTGATCAGCTCATCGACCTGTTCCTGGGTGTAGTTCTCTATCTGCTTTTGAGCTGCACGTGAACGCGCAATTAACTGTTCTATTTCGGCCGCTGCTTCATTGGCAATATCAGTCATTTTCACACCCCTGTCAGTATGTTCGTTTCATGGTGACCGCTAAAAAAGGGAAGGAAGTAAAACACAGTGTTACTTCGCGGTAAATGCGGCAGAGCATTCGACCACATCTTCCTGAAAGACTACATTGACTATATTGTGTTTTTGATGGATTATATTGCTCCTAAAGTTACCCCTGTGTTTATTAACCAACTCCCTGCCAGCAAACTGCAGGCAGGCTTTTGCCGCACATGGAGAACGCTATGCAGCTGGAAAAATTTGACTCACACAACCTCATCAGTACAAAACAGCTTTCCAGGGTGGTCCGGTGCGTCTGAGCCACTGCCATAACATCTATGATCTTCGCTTGCGGGCAAAGCGCAAGCTGCCAGCCCCCATATTCCATTACATTGACGGCGGCGCAGAAGATGAATGGACGTTGCGCCGCAACTCCGGGGCATTTAACGATTACGAACTAATTCCCAACTACCTTACCGACGTCAGCAATATAAATACTGCCACACGTCTGTTTAACCGCCATATTGACTGGCCGGTCATTCTGTCTCCCACAGGCATGAATCGCCTGTTCCATCATCAGGCAGAACCTGCAGTTGCCAGAGCAGCAGCTAAAAGTGGAACTTTTTACACACTCTCAACCTTGGCAACAACCTCTCTTGAGAATATCGCCAAAGAAACAGGTGGCCCCAAGATATTCCAGATCTATATACTCAAGGACCGCGGATTAACTGCCGAATTTGTCCAGCGTTGCAAGGTGGCAGGCTACGACGCCCTTTGCCTGACAGTAGATACGGCAATCGCCGGCAATCGCGAGCGCGATCTGGTGCATGGCATGAGCATGCCGCCCAGATTTACCGCGAAAAGCCTGTGGAGCTATGCAACTCATTTTGAGTGGGCGCTAAATCTGTTACTGCAACCGCAGTTCACGCTCGCTAACATCAGCAGTAAAACCCATGCCCTGGGCACAAACACAACATCAGTGGCTGACTATATAAACAACCAGTTCGATCCAAGCATCTGCTGGGATGATGCCGCATGGCTGGCAGAACTGTGGGGAGGACCCTTGACCATCAAGGGGGTGCACTCAGTACACGACGCCCTTAAAGCAAAAGAGATAGGCGCCACCAGCATCATGATTTCCAATCACGGCGGCCGACAGCTGGATGGCGCACCTGCCGCTGTAGATTGCCTTCCACCAATAAAAGAAGCCCTCAAAGACGATCTGGAGCTGATTGTCGACGGCGGTATTCGTCGTGGCAGCCACGTAGTCAAAGCACTTGCACTCGGCGCCGATGCCGTCTCCATCGGCCGCCCCTACCTCTACGGCTTGGCAGCAGGTGGCGAAGCAGGTGTTGAAAAGGCGCTGCACATACTCAAAACAGAAGTCGCTCGCTGCATGGCTCTGCTTGGCTGCCGCACCTCAAAAGATATCAATAGAAGACATGTTCAATGCCGTACTCGCCTCGCCTCGAACACCACCAGTGAGGACCTCTCACTGCCTGAAAATAATAATGTACCCCCAAACAGAGAGAACCTCAGACAATGTTGAGCATTCTTGGCCTGATCGTCGCACTCAGCCTGCTGATTCTAATGACCATTCGCGGTATGAGCCTGCTGGTTGCCGCTCCCCTGGCAGCCGTTATTGTTGCCTTGTCAGGATCACTGCATCTACTGCCATCTGCAGGAACAGAAACAAATTTTATCGAAGCCTATATGAATGGGTTTAACTCATTTGTTGGTTCCTGGTTTTTCATGTTTCTGTTTGGCAGCATTTTCGGCAAGTTTATGGAAGAAACCGGTGCCGCACATAGTATTGCCCATTGGATCACCGCAAGAATCGGCGCCCAGAACGCCATGCTGGCAGTAGTACTGGCGTGTGCAGTGATGACTTATGGTGGTGTCAGTGTGTTTATTGTTGCCTTCAGCGCCTACCCCATTGCTGTCAGCCTGTTCAAAGAGGCAAACCTGCCTCGGCGTTTTATTCCGGCAACGATCGCCTTTGGCTCTATAACATTCACCATGACGTCGGCCGGCTCACCGGAAATTCAAAACTGGATACCCATAAAATATCTGGGCACCTCACCATACGCCGCGTGGGAAGTGAGCATTGTCGTTGCCATCATCATGGCCGTCATGGGGTATTTCTGGTTGAACCGCATGCTCAACCATGCCGTAGCCAGTGGTGAGGTTTTTGAAACCCGCGAAGACGACCCGGTAGCAGAAAAAACAGGCGCAATTAGCGGGCCGAACCCCATTGCATCATTGCTACCACTGTTATGCATTCTGCTGATAACCTTCTTTTTTCATGAAAGTCTCAAGCAATCCGCACTACTGGTAGCACTGTTTGCCGGTTGTATAGCCGCCTGGCTACTGGCGCCAAAAAACTTCAAGAATATCAACGTAACGATGGGCGAAGGGGCCATGGGCGCACTGATAGCCATCGCCAACACCGCCGCCGTTGTAGGCTTTGGCTCTGTTGTCAAAGTATCACCCGCCTTCGACATGCTGGTAAATTCGCTGAATGCCATTCCTGGCAACCCGTTGGTAGCTGCCGGAGTCAGTATTTCACTTATCGCTGCGGTCACCGGTTCTGCTTCGGGAGGGCAATCCATCGCATTGCCTGTGCTGGCTCCGGATTTTCTCGAATCGGGAGAAGACCCCGAGGCACTGCACAGGGTGGTTGCCATTTCTTCCGGAGCACTGGATTCCCTGCCTCATAACGGCTTCGTCGTCACACTGATTCGGGCCATTTGCGGTGAATCCCACAAAACGGCCTATGCCCCGCTTGGTGCGGTAACGGTAATCGTTCCTTTAATAGGCACTATTATCGCCACCGCATTGTTATCGCTGTAACAGCCCACAAGGATGCCTGACGCTTATGACCCTGACATCTGAATGGCCATTACCCCAGCAAGGCATCCGCTTTATGACACCGAAGTTCCTCGTGGAATTTTTGCGAAAATACCCGTTGAGTCGCGACCTTTACCCCCTTGCCACAGGCTACTACCCCGCGGCCGCAGGGCACAGCCTCAAGCGCCTGAAACACAACAATCATTTGCTGGTATATTGCAGCTCCGGCAAAGGCTCACTGGCAGCCTATAACAAAACCTGGCGCGTCAGCGCAGGAGATTTCTTTATCATGCCGAAAGGCGTTGCCCATCAGTACCGGGCTAACCGAAACACCCCCTGGACGATCTACTGGGTCCACTACGACGGCGACCAGGCCAACGATTACAATCAATTCGTTGGAAACAGTTCGCTCGTCAGCCATATCGGGCCCCAGCCACGCCTGCTGGCAGACTTCGAAACACTCTTCAGTCTGCGAAAAGCCAATTATTCGAAACCGGCATTTGTGCATGCCGCCTGCCTACTCAAACAAATGCTCACCAGCATTGCGACACTGGAGCGCCTGAATCACTCCCTGCGTGGACAACAACTCGACATTCACCATATTCAGCAATTAATGCAGGTACGGGTTGCAAGAGACCTGGACCTGGCATCCCTGGCGGAAGAAGCACGATTGTCAAAATACCACTTCTCACGAAAATTCAAGCAGCTAACGGGCCATTCTCCGATACAGTATTTTATTCACCTGAAAATGCAGTATGCCTGCCAGTTACTGGACAGCTCCATCGACTCCATCAAACAGATTGCCGCCAAGGTGGGTTTTGATGACCCTTACTACTTTTCCCGACAATTCAAACAGGTCATAGGCTTGTCTCCCAGCCAGTACCGACAGGAACGTCAGGCTTAGTTTTTTGCAAGAACCAACCGAGTATGACGCGCTACATGCACAGCCTAGCCCAACCCAACAAACGGAGATTTTCTTGTACTTATGATAACTGTCCATCTAAACTTGTCAGTTATGCAATCTACCCTAGGATCAACAATAATTTAAGGAAATCAGCCATGGCTAAATCTATTACCTGTTTACTAGCGGCAATTACTTTATTTTTTTCCACTCAGGGCTTCACCCTTTCTGCTACAGATGAGCACAATATAAACCTCCTGATAAATGGTGGTCCCGCCAGCGTTCGCAACGCAGCTAAAAACCTGTACCACACTGGCGAAACAAACACCGAAATACTGGACGTTCTGGCTGAAGTTCTACTGCAAAATTATCACAAGTCAGACAACACAAATATCGATGCAATGTCCTGGGCCAGCAAGGCCTTAGGCAACTCCGGCCTGAGTCGTTACCGTAGCACACTGGCAGAAGTTGCGGAGAACGGTGCTCATCGAAAACTGAAAAAGTATGCAAAGAAATCTCTCAAAAACCTGGGCGAAGATAACGCAGAACAATATACGAAAGGCAGTATCTCCTTAGCTAACCTTCGCGAAGGAAAGGGTTCTAAACCAACAGTTTCTCGCAAACCAGCAAAATCATCACCTACTAAAACAGCCGCCAGCGGGGGGGCGTCACTCACGGAGGTGAAAGTCGGCATGAGCATGTCTCAGGCTTATGCTTTAGTCGGAGAACCAACGGCTACAACAACCTACCAAACCGGAAAGGCATGGATCCCCTTCAACTTTAAGGGTGGAGATGTCGCCAGAACAGCAGCCTTATACAAAGGGAAAGGACGTATTGTTTTTTCTAACGAAAGCCATTACTCCGCATCCTGGCGTGTTCTTGAGGTACTCATAGACCCTAACGAAACAGGTTACCCCTAGCAGACACTATCTGTTCAGCAGGCCCAGCTACGGGCTTGGGCTTGCGGACCTTTTCTATGACATCAGTAGTTCTATTCATTTTTGTGAGTTGTATTCTCTTCAGTCTTTGCCGGAAACAATTAGCCAATCCTTCCTGCCATGGTTTTTATCGTTTCTTCGCATTTGAAGGCATACTCTTACTTCTGGTCATCAATTACCGTTTCGCAAACCTTAACTCATGGAACACAAATCAAGCCATCTCATTCTGCTTGCTAATAACTTCGCTGATCATTGTGATTCTGTCCGTCAGACAACTCCGCAAAAAAGGCGGGAAACAGAAAAGACTAAATACACCGGAGAACTTTGGCTTTGAGAATACAACACAGCTCGTCACTCAAGGTATCTATAAATATATCCGGCACCCAATGTACAGCTCGCTACTGATACTGAACTGGGGCATTATGTTTCAGCAGCCAACCTGGTTTACAGTGTTGATTGCTGCGCTGGTTAGCTTGATGCTGATTATTACAGCCAAAGTCGAAGAAACTGAAAATATCAATTTTTTTGGCGAGAACTATCTAAGCTATCAACGCCACAGCAAAATGCTGATACCCTTTGTGCTTTAGAGAGTCCTTTATTTGGCTACTATGAACATTCTACTACTCCCAGACCAAAACAATAGCAGGGCAAGTCTTTCCTGTGATTGATATTCAACAGCTCCAGTATCAATACAGAGGCGCGCCTACTGCGTCGTTGCGCAACATCAACCTTCAGATTAAAAAGCAGAGCCTGTTCGGGCTGTTGGGCCCTAATGGTGCAGGAAAAACCACACTGCTCTCAATAATCAGCGGGCTGCTCACCTGCTCCACTGGCAGAGTAACCATCGAGCAGCACGATATTAACCAACACCGGCAACTCTGGAAGAAAAAAATATCGCTGGTTCCCCAAGAATATGCTTTTTACAATCGATTGTCTGTTGCTGAGAACCTACGCTTTTTTTCGAGTCTTCACAGCCTACCCTCTCACAAACGCACATCACATATTGCAGAGGCCATAAAAGTTACACAATTGGAGAACCATTCAAACTGTTTAGCCAACACTCTATCCGGCGGGTTAAAACGACGCCTTAACCTTGCCATTGGCTTGCTTAACAAGCCGCAATTACTGCTACTGGACGAACCAACTACAGGAATAGACCCTCACTCCCGCCACTTCATTCTGGAGACTATTCGACGCCTGAACCAAGAAGGCACAACTATACTTTACACATCCCATTATATGGACGAGATAGAGTCACTGTGCGATGAAATAGCTATCATCGATGATGGCAAAATTCTTTTACAGGGAACACTGAATGAACTGCTTATAGGCAGCAAGAAAACAAGCCTGCAGCTCCTACTCACAACTCCAATATCAAACACACAGCACCAAGCTCTACAAGCAAAAGCCAACTGGCCATACACGTTAACCCGGAATCATCAGCAACTGGAATTTCACACAGACAATATCGAGTCAATCATCCTTATTTTGCAATCATTAACACAACTGAACATCCAGGTAGAACAAATACACTATGGTACCGACAGCCTTGAGGAGTTGTTCCTGAACCTGACTCAACGGCAACTGAGAGACTGACAATGCCCGTACTTCTGAATCTGATAAAAAAGGAGTTTGTGCTACTGTCGAGAGATCTCCACGGACTTCTCCTACTGTTTGTGATGCCGGCATTATTTATTCTGATAATGACTTTCACTCTACAAAACCAGTATGCCGACGTTAACGAAATTGATATAAATTATTTCCTGATCAACAAAGATAATGGCAAGCATAGTGCCAACATCGCCCATTTCCTGCACGGGATGGGCAATTTCAAACAATTGCCTGGGGAAGCTGATGCAAACCAGCTGATGAAAGATGTTCGCAAGGATAAAGCGAAGTTTTTGGTCGTGATTGATGCAGGGTTTGAGAGAGCATTACGGCAAAACTCAACCACTCTTCAATTGTATTTTGCCCCGTCAACCACACCAGCAATGGCTTATTTAATCGAATCACAGATAAAACAACAATTGGTGCGCCTATATTTTGAACTCGATTTCGACGAATTTTCTGAGTATCGGGAAAGTAGCGAAGACATCAACAGCAACCAGCTCATCGCGACTCACTCGCTCTACCCCGGTGGCATCAAGCCTACCTCTGTACAACAAAATGTACCGGGCTGGCTGCTCTTTGCAATGTTTTTTATCGCCATTCCGTTATCGACAACAATGATTAACGATCGCCAACAAGGAATTTCGTCCCGACTGAAGAGTATCGGGGTGCCATCATCGCTCATCCTGGCAGGAAAATTATTACCCTACTTGTCCATAAATCTACTTCAGGTGGTTCTGATGCTCCTTATAGGCGTGCATCTGATCCCCGCCCTAGGCGGAGAAAAGTTGCACCTTGGGTCTAGCCCAGCAGGATTGGCTCTTGTTTCCGTTTGTGCCAGCCTCGCCTCAGTCAGCTACTCCCTGTTAATAGCTCAATGGGCAAGCACTGTGGAACAGGCCACCATATTTACCGGGGTTTGCAATATCATTATGGCCGCCATTGGGGGCGTTATGGTACCTCAGTATATTATGCCACCTGCGATGCAATCGTTAAGCAACTTCTCGCCAATGGCCTGGGGACTAAACGGCTTTTTTGAAGTGCTGCTCCGAGGCGGCAATGTGAAAGACGTATTGATAGAATCCGGCGCTTTATTTATGTTTGCCTCGGCAGCACTCATACTAACGGCAGTTTCGGCTCGTCGACAGTAGCTGTGTAACATAAACGCTAACAGGCAACAGGTCTCCATAAGAACTCATGATGAATATAGACATTCTTGAAGCAGAATTAAAGCAGTTGATCGTTGATGAATGTGATGTCGATGTAAAGGCACAGGAAATTGATTCTCACGAACAGTTGATCGGCAGCGACGGACGCTTAGGGCTCGACTCACTGGACGCGTTAAGCATTGCTTTAGAGGTGAAAAGCCGGTACGGAAAACGAATAGACGGCGGCAATGAAACGCGCATGGCCCTATCTTCTGTTGCGTCACTTGCGAAATTCATCATCACCGAATAGCCTATGTCGAATTTAGTCGTTTTGGAAGGCTCTGGTGTTATTAGTGCGCTTGGCTGTGGGGTTAAACCCAACCTTCAAGGCCTGAGAAAAGGCTTGGGCTTATACCATAGAGTTGATCTATCCGGTTTCAATGAAGTTGTCAGTGTCCCCTATTTGCCTGTAGGCATAGGACAAAATTCCGGCGCTGAAGAACGGACACATCAACTCATTGACAGTGTCTTGGAAGAGGTCTTTAGCAACACCAACATTAGCGCTGAACACAAACTCAGCATGCCCATATTTATTGGCTCGTCATCATATGGCATCGGCCTGGGCGAGGAGCTATACCGCAACGCCCTCATCAGCGACATATCAGCCATACCACTACCTCTCGATGGTTTCACTCAGGTAAGCAAACATCTACGCCGCCGACATCAAATGCTGGGAGCAGACTATGCATTTAATACTGCCTGTACAGCCAGCGCCAACGCACTTCTGAGCGCTATCAAAAGCATTCAACAAGGCCATCACCCCTATGCACTGGTACTCGGTATTGAAGCTTACAACGCAACCACTTTGTCCGGCTTTTATGGGCTGCAGCTGTTGAGTGGTGAGCAAATGAGGCCTTTTGATAAACAACGGAACGGGCTGGTTCTGGGAGAAGGATGTGCTGCGCTGTTACTGAAAGCCAGCGTTAAAAGTAATCAAAAACTTATCTTCTGTGGTGGAGCAAGCGGCTGTGACACCTTCAGTGTTTCCAGCTCTAACCCCAATGGATCTTCTATTGCTGAAGTGATGCACAAGGCACTGGCCGACAGCAACGTAAGCACCAAAGACATTCTTGCGATTAAAGCGCACGGCACAGCTACTCTGCTCAACGATGAAGGAGAAGCTGCCGCGATGCGACAGGTATTTGATTCTGTACCCGATTTTTTTTCATTAAAATCCTATATCGGACATACTCTGGGCGGATGCGGTGCTATAGAGACGGCATTGATGGCCGCCTGCCTGGAGAGCCAGTTACTTCCTATTAGTGCAGGCTTCCGGGAAGCTGACAAACATCTGGCCATCACACCAACAACAACTCCAGGCATCGCTACGTCAGGACATTACATGCTTAACTTTTTCGGATTCGGCGGCAACAATTGCAGCCTGATTATAAAGTTACCTCCACATTCAAAACAGAGCTGCCTCCATGCTTGATGTTGTTGCAACCAGCGCCTTCCATATACCACTGAAAGACGATGAAGACCTCTACGATCTGAGTGGTGATCTTCAAAAATATTGCCGTGATCGTCCACGCCGTATCGACCGTTTCACACAACTCTGCCTGACAGGCTCGGGACGCTGCATACAACAATTACAGAATACCAACTACAATATTGATACTGATACCGGCCTCTATATTGGTTCTCGTTTTGCAGCATTGTCAAACACCATAAATGTACATAAGCAAATGATGCAAGGCGGCCAGATACCTAAACCAGCACATTTCATCAACACTTTGAGCAATTCCGCTGGTTACTATGTTGCACGTAATCTGGGGTTAACGGGAAAAAATCTGTTTGTTTCGCGGGCAGGTTTTTCTACAGAAGCCGTTTTACAGACCGCAATACTCGATATCCAAAGCCAACAAACAGCACAGGCTTTAATCGGTATTGTCGACGAAGGCGTAGTGCCTTTGTCACATCATCGACAACGTCTGGGGTTAGCGCCAGACACCCCCATCTCAGAAGGGAGTTACTGGCTTCTAGCAAAGAAGAGTTCTTCGGGGAATCAGCGGGCAGAAGGTGTGTTAGCAACTATTACTGACACACTAACTTTCTGCGATTCAAACAACCTGCAAAACTGGTTAAAAGAACCTACAGACAACAACTCGCAAGCACAATATTACAGTAAAACCCTCACTCAAAGTGAGTTAAACCAGCGTTTTTCAATCATGAGTGACTCGATGCAGTTCTGGGAAAACCTCGCGGCAGATGGAACATCATCAACAGCATCCGTATTATTAAACTTTATTACTTCAAAGACATGGCCAACACTCATAACCATCAACGGCGACGAAGATGGTAGGTATCACGTCTCTCGAACAGTCGTTTATACATAGCTGAGGGCTATCCCTTTCAGATATTAGACCGTTTCCTTTAAAAAGCGATAGGCCTGCTCTTCCATATCGGCAATACAAACCAACTGCTCGGAAAGCTTTTGAAAATCCAACGCCATTCGCCCTTTCAGCATCTTTGCAACCATCAGCGCAAAACGACGCCACTCATCCCCCGCATCGGTAAACATCGAAGAAGCCTTGGCCAGACCATGTGCTTCCAGTACGCCCTCGCACTCCTGTAAAAATGACGCATACAAGAAACGGAAACCAGCGCCTCCGGTTCCGATTTCTTCCTGCATACGTACCATGTGGCCGATAAATAATTTGCCAAACGCTTCGTTCTGTTTGCTATCGCCTAACTGCCGCAACCTTCTGGCAACATAGCGTATGCCTCTCACACCAACAAACGGGAGTGGTGTATTTAGCATCATCCGGGCATTCCCTCTTATTGACTTTCTGACAACCCCCACCATATCAATAGCATCAGGAATTGCCTCCGGATAATACAACATGCCTTTTGGGGCTAGCATGCCTTTTACAAATCGCGCTCGTTGCAACGAAGACGCCTCGACGACCACCGGATCCAAAAAAGTAGGGTCGCTGACAAGGTAGCTTGTTTCACCCGAAATACTCTTTTCATAGCCGTAAACAACCATATTGTGCGCGTTGAAGTGGAATCGCATATCTTCCGGAAAATAGGGTAACCAGAACACAGATGCCTGCAAACCCACAGGCCTCCCTGCGTTCAGGTAGTGATCCAGCGCCTGCATACCCGCCGTTGCCCCTTTGAAGCGCTCAACCCGCATGGAGATACCAAGCCTGGACGCCACACCCTTGATCACCCGGCCTGGTGGCATTCGATAAGCCAACATTGGCATACCACCGACCTTCACCAAAGGAATACAGGCAAAGGTCAGCGCGCCAGACAGACCAAATACCATCGGCTCAGATAAGTCCAATCCGCTGTGACGCAATAACGCCGTAACGGCACCACTCTCGCAATGAGCGGTTTGCCGGTGCTCAAACCTGATTTCAGTCATTCTGTTCTGAGGGCAAAGGCAATTGTTTCAGCGTTTCAATGCTAACATCGAGTGCATCCGCGTAGCGAGCCAGTTTATGCTCAGGCAAACGACTAAACCGGGCAGGTTTAAAGTGGCGCCGGATCTGCCATTTAAAAAAGCCGGTACTTTGAGACAGGACCGAAATATCCATACGGCGTTGATACATATGGCACTCAAGGGGAGCCGTCAGCCCTTCTTTTGCCCTTTGCATCGCCTCTTGCTCACACGATAAAAACTGCTCAAGAGCCTGCTTGAGCACAACCTCTTCAACATCCCATCCGCTGGAAAGCTCGGTAACATATTCTCCTTCGGCGCCCAGCACATAGAGTGGCTTCTTTTGCCCACCAAGTGTTTTTGAGTTATTTTGGGGAACATCTTTTTGTTTCATCTGTTCAGCTTTTACCCACCGCTATCGCAAACTGTAAACAACATAAAGGAAGTTGAAAATCGTCCGCTCTCTGGCACATAACATAAAATCCTGTCACCCTTTCGCAGTTTTCCAGAATGCATTAACTCCTCCAACATAATGTAAATCGAAGCAGAGCCAGTGTTCCCCTTTGTTGTAAGATTACTCATCCAGCGCTCAGGAGGAATATGAAAGCCAACGCCATTCAATCCCTCTGCCAATTTCTCTCGAAAGAAATCGGAAGAATAGTGTGGCAAGAAATAATCAATTTCTTCCGCCTTTAACTGCTTATTCTTTATCAACTCTGCAAGCGGCTTTTCAACGGTGTAATGAACAATATTTTCATTTAACTGCTTCACATCCTGCTTGATAGCGAAAATCGAGGTAGACAGCCATTGATGCGGTGGTGTGGTTTTCCAACTGGTTAAGCTGCCATCTTCACTCTTCTCCGCCCCGCTATACATGCACGCTGCCTGTTCATCGGCGTAGGAGCGTATCATTATCCACTCAATGCGAAGCGATAATGCATGATGGGCCGGGCGTGACTGAAGAAGAACGGCACCAGCACCATCGGACAGCATCCAGCGAAGGAAATCTTTCTCGAATGCAATTTCCGGATGATTGCTCAAAGCATCAACTTTCGCATCAACCTCTTTGTCGAAAAAAGATGCTCGCAATAACGGCGAGACAAACTCTGATCCGGTCGCTACTGCACACTCGTGTTCACCACTAGCAACTCCAAGCCAAGCGTATTTCATGGCACTTACACCAGCAAGACAAACGCCAGCCGTTGCAATAACCTCGCACCCAGGCTGCCCCAGCTCTCCATGTACCATAACGGCATGATTAGGCAGTATCTGATCAGGAAAACTGGTACCACATGCTAAACAATCTATATTTTCAACACGAAAAAAATCCGACCGCAGATTACGAATGGCCTCCGCTGTCAGGCTGGCATTGGTATGGGTTGTTAAGCCCGAGACAGGATCAATAGCGTAGTGTCGACTGCGAATGCCATTACGCCGCAAAACCAACCTGCGCGCTCGTGAAGGCTGATTACCCACCTTACCGAGGACGGTTTCAATATCTGAGTTAGCGACAGGCGCATTTGGCATGGCCGCTGCGACGCCTGTAATATAGACAGGTTTCATTCAATATCAATTTATAAGATTTATTTTGGCTTCCCAAAAAGGCTAGTAGCCGGACGGCTTTCCATAATAGGCTTTCTGCCTTGCCGTGCGTTCTCGCATTAGCGGAGAAAACAGCTTCCTTACCACAATCCCTAGTGGCACTACAGTAACAATCAACGCCAGCAAAAACAATGTATATATCACCACCAAAACCTTGCGTTGAAGTGACCCGGCAGCCCCCAACACCCGAAACAAACGGCCCCACACCAGGAACGATCTACGACCAGCTTGCTCACTGAATATCAAGGTTTCATCTACATGAACAGCATTTATGCCCTGTAGCAGGCTTTCATCAACCACCGAGCTCTTTCGCAAACTATCCAGAATACGAGAACCAAAACGACTGCTCGCTTTAATATCTCGTTCCGAAACACCAGCCTGCGGTATCAAGCCCCACAACCTGGGACCTTTGTTACCGGATAGCACCCACGCTGGCGTAGCTATAAAACTGCCAATACTGCCCGCCTCATCGACCAATGCAACATTACCAACCAATCGGCCATCCATCTCCGCAATCATTTTTTTCATCTCTTCCTGAGCCATCAACCACATATTCCGACATGCAATTAACGTAACGACCGGCTTACCTTTAAACAGCTTTTTTGCAGTGGCACTTTTCATAAACCCGGTAATAGGCAACGATGGTGAAAGAAACCAGACCTGGTACGCCACAATTATCAGGTCAAACTCTTCATCTCCGGTCAGCAAGCTGGCCTGCATTGGGGGAGGATCCAGATAAACTGATTCAGGAAAGGTGTCAATAAATCGAAAGAAAGGCCACGGGAAAGGGTAGTCTTCCTGAGGTTTGGCATTTTCAAAAACCAGTTCTATATCTTCTGCGTCAGCAAGTGGTCGGGTGAAATGTTCAAGGACATTGTCAAGCTGACCACTTTGCGAGTAATGAACAACCAAAATCCTTTTCATACCTCGCCGCAACTCCGCTGAGTTTAATAACCAGAACTTATTGTATTTGAAACAATGTACTGGCGCACTAGAATAATGATAGTGTGCCCTGATGAGAGCGCACTTTTGCATTAACAATCTTCACCCGGCATTAGCGGGGCACTTCCCTGACAATCCTATTGTGCCTGCCGCTTTAATTCTTGAAGAAATCACAGAAGCGTTTTTCAAGCTGTTCGGTATTCAGGCAACAACCCTCCAACAGGTTCGATTTTTATTGCCACTAAAGCCCGAAAAAAAAGTCACTATAGCTTTTCACCCTTGCAAAAATCACGAATACCGGTTCTCGTGCATTTCTGGTGATAACATCATCACCAAAGGAATTATAAACAGCTCTCCCGTCATCCCTGAAAAAGCTCACTTGGAGCAGTGGCCTGATCATTGTCTGACAAGTACGGAAGGAATTTACCAGCGGCTGCCTCATGCCGGTGAGATGTGCTTGCTCAGTGCAGTAACACACCCGAAACCAGATACATTCATTGCAATAGCACGATCGGCGCATTCACCGCTCAACAACAATGATGCCCTTCTGGGGTGGTCATCCTTTGAGTATGCTGCCCAAGCCTTCGCCTGCAAAGGGGTAATTCATCATCTGCATGAAGCACCGTACAACCACAGCTTTCAAGGAACCATGATAACCCGTTTGAAGGCAATGAGATGCTATAAAACTCGATCAAACTATATCAATGCCCCCCTTGTGACCACTATCAAGCTAGCAGAGGCTTTAAATCATGTCGCCCGCTGTGAGTTCAGAGTATTTTATGGGGACAATATCATTTCATCAGGACAATTTGACGCTGTCTTTTAGGAACTCACCCCTTACAGAGCTCTGCTGACAACCAGTTCACAAATATAATTCCCAATGGGAATCGCAGAAGTCGCCGCAGGCGAAGGCGCATTGCAAACATGCAGAGATCGAGGGCTGGACTCAAAAAGGAAATCCTGCACCAGAGAGCCATCACGCAAAACGGCCTGAGCACGAATCCCTGCTGGCCACGGCAGCAAGTCATCAACTGTTAGCTCAGGACAATACTTTTGCACTCGCCTGAGGTAACCCGCTTTCCACCAGGAGTCTTTCAGCTCGCCAAGGCCAGAGTGCCAATTTTTTGCGGCAACCTTCCAAAATCCGCCAAACCCTAGCATTTCAATACTGTCAGCCAGATCAACGTTAAATTTGCCGTAGCCCTCTCTCTTCCAACCCAGCAATGCATTAGGGCCTACGGTAATAGCGCCACCAATCATTGGCGTCAAATGCACCCCAAGAAAAGGCATTTTCGGATCAGGGATTGGGTAAATAAGGTGCTTTACACAATCCGTTTTTTCTTTGGGTAGCTGATAATACTCACCGCGAAAAGGAATAATTTGAAAGTTTTTGCCTACCCCCATCATGCGAGCAATACGATCTGCAGCAAGCCCGGCGCAAGCTATCAGAAACTTCCCCGAATATTCATGTTGAGCCGTCGACACTGTGACCTGGTCAACCTGCTCATCTATATTTACAACTCGGCTGTCGAGTACCAGCTCACCGCCAAACGCCTGAAATTGCTCGGCTATTTTTACGGCCACTTGCCGATAATCGACAATTCCGGTGTCCGCAATATAAAGCGCTCCAACTCCAGTAATCGCAGGCTCTTTCTCTCGCAGCTCTTCTGAGCTCAACAAATCTACCATCAAGCGGTTTTCTTCACAGCGGCTTTTCAGTGCCAGCATGCGCTGGTATTCGAGTTCATCCGTGGCCACCAGAAGCTTACCCGGCTGCCTGAAATCAATGTTATTGGCGCGGCAGAAATCAATCGTGGCCTTCAACCCCCTTTTACAGAACTCCGCTTTCAGGCTATCAGGTGCGTAGTAAACCCCCGCGTGAATCACACCGCTGTTATGCCCGGTTTGGTGGCAGGCAATCTTTGCTTCTTTTTCCAGTAACAAAATTCGTTTTTTCGGGTATCGCTGCTGCAACTGCAAAGCCGTAGAAACACCAACAATACCGCCGCCTATCACTATAAAATCGTACATATTCGTCCAGTAATTATCATTGCCGACAGTATACCTTTTCGTTTTCCCTACTTACGACAGTATCTTATTTGCCAAGCCAACCCTTTCGGCTACAATTCGCCCTCTTCGTTATCAATGCAGACATTTCCATGGCTCAATACGTATATACCATGAACCGGGTTGGCAAAATTGTTCCCCCGAAACGCCAAATACTCAAAGATATTTCGCTGTCATTTTTCCCTGGCGCCAAAATCGGCGTGCTTGGCCTGAACGGCGCAGGGAAGTCCACCCTGCTGAAAATTATGGCGGGTATCGATACCGATATTCAGGGCGAAGCCCGCCCTATGCCCGATTTAAAAGTAGGGTACCTGTCACAAGAACCCCAGCTTGATTCGGACAAAGATGTACGCGGTAACGTCGAAGACGGTGTGCGCGAAGCCGTTGACGCACTGGCCGAGCTGGATCAGGTATTTACAGCCTATGCTGAACCGGATGCCGATTTTGACAAGCTGGCCAAACGCCAAGGCGAACTGGAAGCTATCATTGAAACATGGGACGCCCACAACCTTAACAATACGCTAGAGATAGCGGCGGACGCACTTCGCCTGCCGCCCTGGGATGCCGATGTCAGCAAACTGTCTGGCGGTGAACGGCGCAGAGTCGCACTTTGCCGTCTACTGCTTTCCAAGCCAGATATGTTGCTGCTCGACGAGCCGACCAACCACCTGGACGCCGAATCTGTTTTCTGGCTGGAAAAATTCCTTGAAGAATATCCTGGCACGGTGGTTGCTGTTACACACGATCGTTACTTCCTTGATAACGTCGCAGGCTGGATTCTGGAACTCGATCGCGGCCACGGTATTCCTTATGAAGGCAACTACACCACTTGGCTTGAAACCAAAGAGCAGCGATTAGCGCACGAAGAAAAAACTGAAGCAGCACGCCAAAAAACCATTCAGCATGAACTGGAATGGGTGCGACAAAATCCGAAGGGACGCCGGTCAAAAAACAAGGCACGTCTGGCACGTTTTGAAGAACTGAGCTCTCAGGAAGTACAAAGCCGCAATGAGACGAACGAAATCTATATCCCGCCCGGCCCGCGCCTCGGCGATAAAGTCATCGAGTTCAACGGCGTCAGCAAAGGTTTTGGCGACGAGTTATTAATCGACAAGCTGTCTTTTAGCATTCCCAAAGGAGCCATTGTCGGCATCGTTGGCGGCAACGGTGCCGGCAAGTCCACCCTGTTCAGAATGATTGCCGGAACCGAGCAGCCTGACTCCGGCTCCATTACCATTGGCGAAACTGTTCAGCTGGCATTTGTCGAGCAGAGCCGTGAAAACCTCAAAGACAGTGATACCGTTTGGGAAGCGCTTTCTGACGGCCAGGACATTCTCCGCATCGGCAACTATGAAGTGCCTTCAAGGGCGTATTGCGGTCGCTTTAACTTTAAAGGCAGCGACCAGCAAAAACGTGTTGGCGACCTCTCCGGTGGAGAGCGTGGCCGACTACACCTGGCTAACACGCTAAAGCAAGGCGCCAATGTGTTATTGCTCGATGAGCCATCTAATGATCTCGATGTAGAAACACTGCGCGCACTTGAAGAAGCCACTTTGGCCTTCCCGGGCTGCGTACTGGTTATCTCACATGATCGCTGGTTCCTTGACAGAATTGCGACACATATCCTAGCCTATGAAGGTGATAGCGAAGTTGTCTTCTTTGAAGGCAGCTACACGGAGTACCACGAAGATTTTGTTGCCCGTAAGGGAAAAGATTCACAACCCAGGAGAATGAAATACAAACGCCTGAAAAGCTAACAACCATCACTCCGGGCAATACGAAAAGGGTTGACTGTGAAAGCACCTACAACACCGGATAATGAAACACAACGCCTTGAGGCATTGAGAAGGTTAAATATTCTCGACACGCCGCCTGAAGAACGCTTTGACCGACTCACCCGTCTTGCCCGGCGGATGTTCGATGTTCCCATCGCATTGGTGAGCCTGGTTGACGAAGATCGTCAGTGGTTTAAATCCAGAGCCGGGCTTGACGCTACCGAGACTTCCCGGGAGATATCTTTTTGTGGCCACTCCATTCTGAGTGGCGATATTTTTATGGTTCCCGATACACTATCCGATGATCGATTCTCAGATAACCCGCTTGTCTCCGGCCCACCCGATATCCGGTTCTACGCTGGCTGCCCGCTGCGCTGTTATCCCGACGGTCAAAGGCTTGGCACTCTTTGCCTTATTGATACCAAACCCAGAAGCCTGGATCAGGAAGATTTGGCAGCATTAAAAGACCTTGCAGAGCTGGCGGAAAGGGAGTTGGTAGCCTTTCAATTGGCAACACTGGATGATCTTACTAAAGTTTCCAACCGCCGCGGTTTTATTTCTCTTGCACAAAAAAGCCTAAATATCTGCGCGCGTCATCAATTTCCTTCCGCTTTAATATTCTTTGATCTCGATAACTTCAAACCGATTAATGATCAGTTTGGTCACGCAGAGGGCGACACTGCACTAAAAGTATTCTCCGAATTAATGACTCAATTTTTTCGCGATTCTGACGTCTACGGCCGTCTCGGTGGTGATGAATTCGCACTGCTGCAAACAAACACCAGTTACTTGGCTGCAGAGCAGTCTGTCGCCCGTTTTCAAAAATTGCTGGATGACTATAACCTGAAAGCCAATAAGCCCTACGACATAGCATTTAGTCACGGCATCACTTTAACCGACCAATCACAATCAAATTTCGTAGAAGAACTACTGACAAAAGCCGACGCAGCAATGTACGAAAAAAAGAGAAACAAATAGCATGCTAGCTTTCTCTAATTCCAGGCTGCGTGTGCTCACCTCAGGCCTGATGGTTATTTGTTACCTCGTATTGGCTGGTTGCACTGGAATACCAGAAGGTTTAAAACCGGTAAGCGAATTTGAACCCAATCGTTATCTCGGAAAATGGTACGAAATCGCTCGCCTGGACCATTCTTTTGAGCGTGGCCTAAGCCACGTTTCTGCTGAATATTCTTTGCGAGAAGATGGCGGCCTCCGAGTGATAAACCGGGGTTACGATGTCAACTCAAGTGAGTGGAGCACCGCTGAAGGCAAAGCCTATTTTGTCAGGGACAAAAACCAAGGGTATTTGAAAGTCTCATTTTTTGGCCCTTTTTACGGTAGCTATGTTGTTTTCGAGCTGGATACAGACAACTACCAATACGCCTTTGTCACCAGTAATACCAAAAACTTCCTCTGGCTACTGGCTAGAACACCAGAAGTTTCATCTGAACTCAAAACCAGATTCATTAGCCACGTAAACAATCTTGGTTTTGATACAGACGCCATAATTTTTGTCGACCAAAACCACAACCGTAACAGCCGCTGACAAACACCGCGCATTGATCGATCAACCGACTTGTTCAACACCTGTAAACCCCCTAAGCTGGCAACCTGGCAAAACAATTTGCAGGAGAGAGACATGGCCGTTTCCACATTTATCATAATCGGCATACTGGTGTTGATCGCCGGTTATGGGTTGGCAATTTACAACAACCTGGTAGCGCTCAAACACCGGGTCGCACAGAGCTGGGCCAATATTGATGTATTACTCAAACAGCGCCACGATGAACTCCCCAAGCTGGTGGAAACCTGCAAGCAGTACATGAAATTTGAGCAGGAGACACTCGAGCGTGTTATTCAGGCCCGAAGCCAGGTAGCTTCTGCAGCGGAGCAAGAAGACATCGGCGCGCTGGGCTCTGCCGAGACAGCATTGCGCTCCGGACTGGGGCGGTTGTTCGCACTGGCAGAGAACTACCCGGACCTGAAGGCCAACGACTCCTTCCAGCACCTGCAGGCCAGAATTTCTTCGCTGGAAACCGGCATTGCGGATCGCCGTGAACTCTATAACGATGTGGTGAACCAGAACAACATCCGCATCGAACAGGTGCCCGATGTATTCATTGCCAATTTCTTTAAATTCAGGGCTCACCCGCTACTTGAATTCAGCGAAACCGAAACCGCCGATGTAGATATCAAGCAACTGTTTAACCACTAAAAGGGTATAACCGGTATGAACCTTGCCGCACTGTTTTGCAGCGAGTGTATCGCCGCCATGGACAGCGGCGAATTTTCCATCTACGTCGGGTTGTCGATCATCGCCACGCTGTTCTTTCTCCGCCGCACCCATCGGCAATTCCATCGATCCCGACTGATAGCCGATATGCCAACTTCGCGCATTCGTTCAGCCAGCCAGGGTTTCACCGAACTGGTGGGTATTGCCCGCAAAGACGAACACCCCAACCTGTCGCCACTGAGTGGAGAACTATGCCTATGGTGGCGCTACACCATTGAAGAGTACAAAAGCAGCGGCAAAAACAGTCATTGGGTCACTATTGAAAAAAAGCAAAGCAGCTCAGGTTTTCTGCTGGAAGACATGACCGGCACCTGTTACGTGGAACCTGACGGGGCCGAAATCAGCTGTTATCACACCCGCACCTGGTACGGCAATACCCGCCGACCCATCGGCGCCACGCATCATGCGAAAACACAGAAACACCCATTAATGGCACAAATTGGCAGCTTTGGGCGTCGCTACCGCTACACCGAACACCTGATCAAGGAAGGCGACCCACTCTATGCGCTGGGGCATTTCAGCAGTCACAGCAATCCATTACAACACCTGAGCCTAGAGCAAATGACCGGCGACATTCTGCGCAGCTGGAAACAGGATTTTTCAGCATTGGTTAAACGGTTCGATATCAATAAAGACGGACAACTGAACACTGACGAATGGCAGCTAGCCCGGCATGCTGCACGATGGCAAGCCAAGGAAGAAAAACAGCTGTCTACCCGGCAACCCACCACTCACAGCATCAGCGAACCCGCTCATAGAGGACTGCCATTTATTATCAGCTCTCACGAGCAATCCCGCCTTGGCACTCGATTTCGTAATGGCGCTATTTTAGCCGCCATCAGTTTTCTGCTGGCAGGCACTGCTGCAACATGGCTGCTAAGTAGCCGATTTCTCAGCAGTTAGAGCGCTTTCCGCTGAACGCCTTGAAACCATGTCACCCAACAAGCAAGTTAAATCGCCTTTTAGCCCCCGATCCATGGCCACCTGAAGTAAATCACAATCATAACGGCTATTGGCCTCAATCAAGCATGCCCCTTGTTCGGTCAGGGCAGCATCCCACCCGATAGTTTTCAATTCATGGAAGGCCGATGATCCAGCCTTAACGGCGGCCACCAATTCTCCCCAGTGTGGGAACTGATAACCTGGCAGCTCAATTCCCGAATCAGGGTGCTGGAAACGTTCACAAATTACCCCAGGGTATTGCATATCTGGCCCAAACGCACGCGACACTCGACCTGTCTCAAGATCAATTTCTGCCAGCAAATTACCGGATTTCCCTGCCAGAAAATTATCGGCGATATTATTACCAACAGGTATTTTCAAGCACCCGAACACAATATCTATCTGCCCCCTCACCTGAATCGTGACCAGTCTGACAGTACCCAGACATGCTCCGGGCATAATGCCTTGCAATTCAGCGTGTGGCCTTAATGCACGTTGAAGCAGGAAAACCTCGCCAGAATCGAAGATCTCAACAAACCCGCTCTGCCCGGACAACAACTCGCCATTATCTGCAAGTAGCAACCCTGCCTCCAGCTTGAATCGGATAATGCCAAACCCGTGAGAACCATCAACAGGTTTCAGGAGATAAGCACCACTTCCCTGCTGCCGGACAACATCCAGCAGGTCAGACTCATTTCGAATACGTGCCACTTGCTCGGCTAAAGTCTCATCAGGTAGCTCGCCGACAACACCATAAATTTCTGGCGTGGACAACATCTTGTCTTTGCAACGCTGGTAAAACCTGAATTTGTTCAAAGCCAACTGGCGCGCCTCAACAGGATTAAGCTGATTCTGAAGGGCTTCAAGAGGATCTTTTTTCAAATAGCCTACATGATGGGAAAAAGGCTTTCTGTGAAAACTGAACAACAGGTAATCCTTAGGCCCAAAACCATTGATCAATCGACACAAAACCATGCGAACCAGCACCCACACAGCTCTAACTCGAGAACCCTCTGCAACACTCACCGCCGATTGCCAATACTCAACTACTTTCCCGAACATTTACACTCCCTGCGTACAACCTAGTTGATTCAAATAGCTAGAACGGTATGACTGCCCGCTCCTGCTCAATCTTGTAAACCTGTTGCTGGCAACTGATAATTTTTGGCACTGCCCGACTACAATGTCGGGACCACAGCCCATAGGTATTGGCACCCACATCAGCGATTTCAATCCAATAGCCCTCATCAATAACAGGCAGTAGCACATTCTCTGCCAACACATCACCAGCAAAACACAACGGTCCGACAAGATCGATCGCAAAGCATTCACCTCGATCTTTTGGCAAACCGTGGCGGTCATACACATTAAACTGCAACTTGCGAGGCTGGCTATAAATATGCCGCATTAAAAAATCCGCACCCAGATGAAGGTAAGCCTGCGGCCGAAACTTGCCAACACCATCGACAGACTCGACCACAGAATACGCACTACCAATAGGTGTATGTACCCACTGACCAAATTCCGTGATGATCCGATACTTTTCAAGATAGGGGATAGCGCTGACAGCTGCCCCATAAATACGCATCTCCTCTTGGTCGACAGATGCGGAAAGGCCTCCACCGATATCCAGAAAGTCAATCCTGCGTTCAATGCTTGCCGCTGCCAGCACCCGATTAATCTCTTCGGCCAGAGCTACGATTTTTTCAACTGCAGGAACATTATCAAGAGCGCCCGTTACCCCCGAACCGCTGTGCATATGCAGCCCTGTTATCGGAAACTCGACACAAGCCCGGATAATTTCCTCTCTTTGCTGTATCGGCACACCAAATTTTGACGAGACATGACTCACGTTGTAGTGTTCATGTGCCGTTGTTTCAACCAGCGCATTGATACGCAATCCGATCGATAATTCAGACAACGCTGCAAGTCGAGGTAGCTCAGTAAGGTTGTTGGCGTTTACGACCATACCAGGCCAACGCCGTGCACACGCCTCAAGCTCCCAGACACGCTTAACGGGTGAGTCAAACACCAGCTGATTGGCTTTTGCACCAGACTCTTCAGCCAACACTAGCTCTTCGAAACTGGCTGCCTCCAACATGAGGCCCGATTGCACAATATGCGAAAGCACGCTTTTCATCGGGTTTGTTTTGATAGCGATCGCATGACGTGCCTTTGATGAAAAAGCTGATAAAAGCTGCGCCAGACGGTTATCCAGCCTATCAAAATCCATCAGCAGAAAAGCCGAATCAAATTGATCCAGTAACCCTGCCTTCTGAATAGCTGACAGCGGTGTACTCATTCTTTTATCTCCCACGCTCAAAGGCGTCAACCTCACACGCCAGAGCGTCAACCATTTCGTACTCCGCACGCCAGTCCTGTGCCGCAGTGTTGGCCAATTGCCGAACCGCCCAGGAACCTAATGCGAACCGAATAAAAGACCGATCACCATACCGCACTGGCTGACCAATAAAGACCCTACTAAAACTATAATGATTGGCAAACTCACGCTGAACAAAGCTGGCAAACAGCGCCTGCAACTCTTCATGACTGAAATACTCACCGCCGCTGATAACACGAAATGAAATGATTGAGGCGTTGGTTGCTTCCTGATCCGGCATCAATTCAAAAAATTCAGCCTCTCCTAGCGCGTTCAGAACAGCTTGATTCCAGCTTTGGATAACCTGATTCGCTTTCTCTTTATCCAGCCGGTCATACGCCTCCATTTCTGCCAGCGCACAATCCCAGCGCAATCGAAGACCAGAATTATTGCCATAACAAAACTGTTGACGCACATGTTCCAAGTGACCCGGGATATCATTGCGAGCAAAAATTTTGGACAGCATGGCAAATGCCGAAACATCGACACCACGCAAACGATCCGTCCATGTGCAAGGCACCAGCAATGCCCCGCAAAAAGGAGGCGCGTTATAGAATTTGGAGCCGGTAATCAGCACCATGGCACCTTTGGCAAGTAATTCCTGAATCAGCAGAGGGTCTGCACGGAACTGGCATAAATCTACTGTCCAAAGCACATTCCGTTCGGGGTCAATAATGTTGAGGTCATCCTCTATTCCCGATTTACTGCCATAGACCAAATTCACAATTGCACTATGACCCGGGTAAGACGACAACACCTGGTGGACCTCTTCATGCCGAGACCGGATTCTGCCATCTGTTGATCTGGCCCCTAAACGGACAACACGTGGATTTAAATCCGAAGACAGCTGCTCGCCTTTTTCGAAAAAATCATCAAAAGGACCATTTTCCGAATGATAACGACCCTCCGCAGCAAGATTAGAACCAGATCCCAATTCTTCAGGACATGACACGATATTGAGCAGGGGTTGCCGACTAAGAACTTTTTGAAACAACAGCGGCAGATAAAGAAGATCCGAGCCAGATGGGCCAAAAAACACATCAAACGCAACGTTATCCCCAATCAGTTGCTGCAACCGATCACACTGCTCCTGTGCCCACTGGTCGAGCTCGGACTGACCGGAACACTGAATGCGCTGTAAAGCACTCACGGCAATGGGTTGGGTAAACGGTGTCAGACTACCGCAGGTACAAGAACCTCGATAATGAACATCATGAAAGTCAAGCGGGTTCAGATAGTACTTATTACGCCCCGTTTTCGGATTGAGAAACAATCTTTCATCGCAACCGGAACTCACTACGTCCTGTAAACCATTACAATCCATCGTAAAAAATCAGCCTCCAGCCAGATCATTACCTCTAAAAAAAGCACATCATACAGGCTCTCATCATAAGTGCTAGAGCATAGAGTACTATTTAAATACCCATTTTACCCAACGCCTCTATAATTTGCCGCAGCACACCGGCAAGCCTGGGGTGACGGTTTTCAAACTCATTGACCTGTTCTTCGAGCTGGTCCATCAAACTGTCAGGTTGCTGCGAAGCTAGCTCCCCCTCATTCGCAATTTCTACCATCTCTGTCATCAGGCTACCCAGCACATCCCGCTCTTCAGTTGACAGCTTGCTCGCCCGCTCCAGCTCTTCATGTAAATCCTGCAACCGGTTACGCAATTCATTATCGCTCATACATCTGCTCCAAATTTAATTCAACGATGACTTCCAGCATAAGACGCACGTAAAAAACCTCTTCATACCCGATTAAACAGCGTCCATATTCCAATCAGTATAAATCCGCAACCCGCGACAAGATGAAGTATTTTTTCGCTGACCACTTGCGAGAGCGCCGACCCGACTAAAACACCAATACCCGATGCAACAACTAACGCTAACGACGCGGCTGCAAAAATAAGCCACTTACTCACTTGCTGATCCGACGCAAATAACATCGTTGCCAGCTGGGTTTTATCCCCCAGCTCGGCCAGAAATACAACACCAAAAACCGTTAAAAACACTTTCCAATCCATCATTTCAAACTCTCACAAACAAAATACACCCCTCTGCAACTTTACCGCACTCTCGAAAGAGTTGTGTGTTTAGTGCTTCAAGGCTCGAAAAAACATTCAATATTGCACATAATTAGTGCCTACAAAATCATCTTCGATAAAACAATAACCAATATGGTGCAAAAAGAGAGGATTTACCATGTCTCCACGACGATCTAATCGTGTCAATGTCGCAGCAGCGCTGCTGGCTTTGGCATTACCAGCAGTCAGCCATGCAGATTCACTGGATGGCGCAAATACCGCCTGGATTCTAACATCCACGGCGCTGGTTTTGTTTATGACCATTCCGGGCTTATCCCTTTTTTATGGTGGGCTGGTGCGTTCCAAGAATGCATTGTCAGTACTCATGCAATGCTTCACCATCACTTGCATCGCTTCCATTATCTGGTTTATTTGCGGATACAGCCTGGCATTCACTGACGGTGGAGACAATAACGGCTGGATCGGTGGCATGAGTAACTTTCTGTTACAAAATGTTCAGGAAGATACCCTTGCTGGCGATATTCCCGAATCGGTCTTTGCCATGTTTCAAATGACCTTCGCCATCATCACCCCGGCTTTGATTGTCGGTGCCTTTGCCGAGCGCATGAGATTCGCCACCATGGTGATATTCAGCGCTGCATGGCTATTGCTGGTCTATGTGCCAGTCACTCACTGGGTATGGGGTGGCGGCTGGCTGGGTGAAATGGGGCTGCTGGATTTTGCCGGCGGTACTGTTGTTCACATCACCGCAGGTGTCGCAGCACTGGTTGCCGCCATGGTTATGGGAAACAGAAAGGGCTTTCCAACCACTGCTATGCCTCCACACAATATGACGATGACCGTCACTGGCGCGGGTATGTTGTGGGTCGGCTGGTTTGGTTTTAACGCGGGTTCCGCGCTTGCAGCCAATGGCGATGCGGGTATGGCGATGCTGGTTACGCACATTTCTGCAGCGGCCGGATCACTGGCGTGGATGACTATCGAATGGATCAAATACGGCAAACCTTCGGTACTGGGTATCGTTACCGGTATGGTTGCCGGACTGGGCACCATCACCCCTGCTTCTGGTTACGTTGGCCCGGGTGGCGCACTGATTATCGGTTTGTCCGCAGGTACAATCTGCTTTTTCGCTACTCAAGCTATCAAGCAAAAATTCAAAATAGATGATTCTCTCGATGTATTTCCGGTGCACGGCGTCGGCGGTATTCTCGGCACCCTTCTAGCTGGCATTTTCGCCTCAGACCAACTGGGTGCCTTCAGCGGGCAAGGCTACAATGAGGGTATGGCCATGGCCTCTCAGTTCACGGTGCAGATGATTGGTGTTGCCAGCACCTTCGCCTACACCGCAGTGGTCAGTTATGTATTACTGAAGCTGCTCGACGTCACCATGGGATTACGAATCTCTGAAGAAAACGAAACCCTGGGGCTGGATATCTCCGAGCACAATGAGCGGGGATATGACCTCTAGGACGGCCAAAGACTGGTAAGTTTTGTATTAGGCCAAACAGCAAAGCCGCAGATAGTTTCTGCGGCTTTTTCTTTATTAACGAAAAAGCCGCGCCGACTCAAACCCGATTGCGAGAAGATATCGCGCTAAAAGGTTGTAACACTTTTTTCGGACTGTAATGCCGGTGCAACCATCGGCCTGTTCACACTAACTACCCGGCCAACCGTCCTCAAATACCATCTCATCCAGGCTGAGCTGTTTTTCCCAGCCACAGGTAGCCAACTCTGGCTTATCGGCAAACTTTTCTACATAACCCACACACAGATAAGCGATGGGTTTGACATGATCTGGCAGATTGAAGATATCAGCCAGCGCCTGGGGTTGCACAATGGATACCCAGCCCACACCCACGTTTTCAGCACGGGCAGCGAGCCAGAGGTTCTGTACAGCACATACTGTGCTGTACATATCCATTTCTGGTTGATGGGTTTTTCCCAGCACTACGTTACCACCGCGGGTGCGATCGCAGGTCACCAGAATATTCAACGGCGTTTCCAGGATACCTTCCAGTTTGAGACTGGAATACTGTTCACGCCGATCCCCCTCAAACATTTGCCGAGCTTCTTCGTTGGCAAGCGTAAAAGCCTCAAATACCCGCTGGCGAATGTGAGGTTGTTTCACAAGAATAAAATTCCAGGGCTGGGAAAGCCCGACAGAAGGCGCATGGTGAGCTGCATTGAGGATTCTTGCCAGCACATCATCTGGAATCACTTTATTCAGGAAATGGCGCCGTACATCGCGGCGGCTATACAGCACTTCATAGAAGGCTTCTCTTTCCTGGTCAGAAAATATTTTATTCACTCAGCTTCTCTCTAACACCGTGGCGCTCAGTCTTGTTGTATCTGACTTGTTGTAAATACTCACACATCATCTCTGCACCATCCAGAATCCGCGTGGTATGCCGCTGCAAAATGTCTGGCGGAATAAAGAAGAGCTGCTTTTTCTGCACCGCTTCTATCACTGTCCATTGCTGCCATTCATCCAGCCATTCGGGGCGTGCATCGCCATGACCGCTGGCGACAATAGCTTCGGGGTTGCGGCGAATCACCGTCTCCACACTGATTTTCGGTGCCATCGGAATTGCATCAGCGAAGATATTTTCACCACCGCACAGTTGAATCACACGAGAAATCAGATGTTGCCCATTAATGGTCAACAGTGGTTGATTCCACACCTGATAAAACACCCGCACCACTTCCTGCTGCTGGTACTGGTGTTGCAGAGCCTGATAGCGCTGCCTGAAATCTGCCGCGGCGGCTTTTGCCTGCTCCTCTGCCCCCAACAGCAAACCCAGATCTTCCAGCAATAGAGCCACATCTTCCAGGCTTTGAGGCTCGTCCATGTAGACCTTGAAACCGAGCGCACGCAAACGGTTAACCATCTCCATACCATTGCCGCCAAAAGCCAGAATCAGATCCGGCTTCAACTCGCTGATCAGCTCATAATTAACCTTCTTATAGGTGCCCACACGAGGCAATGCCAAGGCTGCCTCGGGGTAGTCACTGTAATTAACCGTGGCAATTAGCCGGTCACCGGCACCGGCAGAAAAAACCTGCTCGGTTAAATGGGGTGCCAGGCTGATCACCCGCTGGGCAGGCTTGTTCAGCACCAGGGTATAACCACTGTCATCAATCAGGCGGTTGTCACCAGCAATGGCTGCGCTTGCAAGCACCCCACTGATCAACAGCACACGCCTGACCATTGCCACAACACCTGCCATTAAACGGCAACGAAAACTGACCATAACCTTATTTCTCCACATTGCCAGACACATCCATGCCCGACGAAAACAACTGCAGCGCCTGTAACAACCGTTGTTGATCAGACTCCGCAGGCAAACCAATCCGGATACCTGCCTGACCTCCAGACGACACTTCGCCGAACAACGAGGGCGAAAGCTCTCTCACCAAAATACCCTGCCGGGCCAACACTGAGGTAATACGAGCACATTCGTCGTAAGCCCCGAAGCCACTGGCGAACAGTGCAGCACCGGCCCAATCCAGTTGCGGCAAATACGTTTTCAACATACACAAGTGATCAGCCGAAGCCGCTCGCAATCTGAAACGCTGTGCAGTTTGCCACTCTTGATCAGCCAGCACCTGCGCTCCTACCCAACGTGCCGGATGACTCACCGCCCAGGGGGACAAGCGATTATTCAGCCAAGCGAGCACCGAACGTTCCGCCACTACAAACCCCAACCGCATACCCGCCAGGCCAAAAAACTTTCCCACAGAACGCAATACTACTAATCCTGAAGGCCAGGAACCCGTAACCGCAGCGCACAAACTCTGCGCTGGTGTTGCATCCATAAAGGCTTCATCAACAACCAGTAAACCGCCTTTTCTGGAAAGGCGCGCCGCAACTGATAACAAACCCGAAGTAACCATGGTTTCAGTACTGGGGTTATTGGGGTTGATCACAACTGCACTGCTGACGTCGGTATACTCCACCAGATCCATCAACTCTTTGCTATTCCGATAGGCAACCGGCAAATAGCCCGCACCCCGCCAGTGATAATGGTGCTCTTGATATCCCCAGTAAGGCAGCGCCACTTTTTGTTTTTGCGGTAGCTGGTCAGCGAATAACAACGGCAAAGCTTCGATGGCAAACTGGGAGCCGGGAACTGGCAACAGGTTTTCAGGCAAACAGTCATAGTAGGCCGAAGCTTGCTGCACCAGCCCGTCATCTTCCTGAGGCAAATCCCGCCACACTCTCTCCGGCACGCCGGGCACTGGCCAGCTCACCGGGCTGATACCCGTAGACAGGTCCAGCCACCGCTCAAGAGGGATATCGTAAGTACGACTGGCGGCAATCAATCGTCCGCCGTGTGCAGGTCGACCTTCACTTTCCTCCACCGACGCGCGCGCACTATCTGGCCCAATATCAAGCAACGGCACTGACAACCACCAAAGCAAAACCCAGAAATAACCAAAACAAGACGCCGCGCTGCAATAAATCAACGGCGCGACCAATATCTTCGCGGCATACGGGCCGACCGAAACCCAACCGCGGGCGCCATTGCTGCTTGCCCTTGTGCCATGTGGAGCCACCCACCTCAATGCCAAGCGCTCCAGCACCGGCCGCCATTACCCGGCCGGCGTTGGGACTGTCGGTCTGAGCGCCCTGCTCACTGATCGCTTTTCGGCCACAGCTGAAGTCTCCCATCAAACAATAGGTGAGCGCGCAGATCCGGGCAGGTATCCAATTAGCCAGATCATCCATGCGCGCAGCCACAAACCCAAAATATTCATACTGTGCATTGCGATAACCCCACATGGCATCCAGAGTATTGATCAACCGGTAGGCAAGCGCACCCGGCGCTCCGGCCACAACAAACCAGAATATCGGTGCAATCACTGCATCGCTGCCATTTTCCAGCACCGATTCCACCGCCGCCGCACTCACCTTTTCGGCAGACAACTCAGCAGTATCCCGACTGACAATACGTGCAACCGCAACCCGGGCTGCCGACAAATCACCTTGCGCCAGTGGTGCCTCTACTTGCATGGCATGTTGCTGCAAACTGCGCAAACCGATACAGCAATACAACACCACTATAGCCAGCACACTGCTAACAACACCTGGCAACACCGCGAGCAGTACAACCAGCAACAGCACAGGCACGGCCACCAAGGTTGACCAGCCCAATAATCCTTGCGCACGCTCGTCACGCAAACTTTGAGTTTTACCTCTCAGTACGGCCTCGACCCATGCAGCCAACCGACCAAATCCGGCTAGCGGGTGCCAGCGCCTTGGTTCTCCCAGGCAGTGATCGAGCAGCAAAGCCAGGGCGACCACCAGAACAGTTCCCCCAACCAAACTCAAAGGGCAACTCCCGGCAACACTTCGGTAAACAACGACGCCGCAAAACACGCAACCAGCAATAGGGCCAGCTCCATCAACTCAATCAGTGCACCGATGCAATCACCATTAAAACCACTAAGTCGACGGAGTACCGCACGCCGCCATAGAGCAAACACCAGCAATATAGCCATCAGCCAGAACAATAAGAGTTTTACCGGTAAAAACAGCGCCAGCAGTACCAGAGTTGCCGCTACCGAACAGGCAGCCCGGGGGCCAGAAAATGTGACCTTGACCGACGCGCCCATACCGGACTGGCTGGCTGCTGGCACGAAAGCAAAAGCCGCGAGGGCTATCAAACGGCCAAGTACAGGAACGGCCCAAACAATACTGTTCACGCCTACATTCAGCAAATGCGACAGCGCGGCAAACTTTAATAACAGCACGACCATCAACCCTGTTGCGCCTATCGCACCCACGGCCGGATCTTTCATGATTTTCAGGGTACGCTCGCGATCCCCCATGCCACCGACCCAGCCATCGAGCATATCGGCTAGCCCGTCCAGATGTAGCGCTCCAGTCACCAGCACCCACAGGGAGAGCATCAGCGCCGCCAATAGCAGATGACTGATGCCAGCAAAAACGGATACCTCGTACAGCAGTGACAACAAGCAACCAATGATCAGGCCCACCGCTGGATACCAGGCCACAGCCATGCCGGTGTCGGGCACAACCGATTTCACCGCAGAAACCGGCAGGCGGGTCAGCAACATGAGCGCAGAAAGCAACCCGTTGATTTCCCGACTAACCGCGGCTTTCTTTTGCTCCATATCTATCGAATGCCTTCTGGGTTGTGGCTGATCAATACCGGCGTCAATTGCTCGTTATCATGATAAATTCGCACCCGCGTCAGTGAGGCGTACGGCACATCGAAATGACTGACTTTTGTCGATGGAAAACCAAACAGCAAACCCAAAAAAAACTTGATGGTGCCCGCATGCTGCACCACCAGCACATGACTGCCTTTATGAGTATTCAGCAGAGCGTCCAACGCCAACTGTAACCGCGACTGCAGTTGGGCAACTGTTTCACCGCCGGGTACAGGATGCGCTTCGGGGTCTGAAAAAAATCTCCGCAGCTGCTCGGGTTGCTGCTGCCATAATTCTTTTAGCAACTGGCCTTCCCACTCACCAAAATCCAACTCCCGCCAGTTCTCATCAACAGTAACCGGCACAGCCAGCTCCCCCGCCAATTGCTCGGCAAACTGGCGGCAACGCTGCAACGGTGAACTGACAACCTGGTGCCAACCGGGATTATTCCGGGTCGCGTTCTCCATCTGCTGCCAGCCCTCGGATGAAAGCTCAACGTCGGTGGTGCCACGCAGAATCTCGCCACCTTCACAGGCTCCGTGACGCAACAAATCGAGGGTGGTGACTGGCTGATTGACGAATGTAGACACCCGATTATTCTCCTTCACTGACACCGGCTTCGGCGAAAGTCGCCATCTCGTTATGAAGTACCAACGCCATTTGCACAACCGGCACTGCCAGCGCCGCCCCCGAACCTTCCCCCAGACGCAACCCCGCATTGAGTATTGGACTGGCCTCCAGTGCCTGCAATGCCAACCGGTGCCCCAACTCGGCAGACTGATGGGAAAACAGTAACCAGTCGCGCACTCCGGGGTTAATACGGCAAGCCGCCAGTGCTGCTGCGGTGGCAATAAAGCCGTCAATCAGCGAGGGAATGCCCCGCTGTGCACAACACACATAGGCCGCTGCCATAGCCGCGATTTCCAGGCCACCCAGACAGCGCAGGACCTCAGTGGCATCAGACAAAACAGCGCTATGGTGCCTTAATGCCCGCGCAACAATTTCACATTTATGAAACAACGCCTGATCGTCAATACCGGTGCCGCGCCCGACAATCTGCTCAGGTGCTATGCCGGTGTAAGCGCAAATTAACGCGGCAGCGGCGGTGGTATTACCAATACCCATATCTCCAGCAATAAACAGATCTGCGGATGCCGGACAGTAATCCCGTCCGGCCTGCACCGCCGCTGTATAGAGCGCTTCAGACATGGCCGGAGCTTGCAGAAAATTCTCAGAGCCCGATGACAATGCCAGATTAACCACCGTATCGAAGTCGTCTGCCGGTACAATGGTACCCAGGTTGACGGTTTTAAAGGTTGCCTTTAATTGCCTTGCCAACACGGTGATGGCCGCACCACCGCGACCAAAATTGTTCACCATCTGCGCGGTCACCTGCTGAGGGAAAGCCGACACCCCTTCGGCAACCACGCCGTGGTCAGCCGCAAACACGCAAATCGCGGGCTGTGCAATGACAGGCCTGTCCGTTTGCTGCCAGCCGCAGAAATCGATAGCAATCTGCTCCAGTTGCCCCAGCGAACCGGGCGGCTTGGTTAGCTGCGCCTGTCGCTCCGCGGCACGCTGGCGGCTTTTCTGGCAAGGCACCTTTACCGGTTCAGCGAGCCAACTTAATTCCATAGTCATAGCAACCCACTCTTTAATTCGTTCTTCAAATCCAGAGGCAATCCCGCTGCAACCAGTGTCACTCGTTGACACAAGACTGCCAATTGCTGATGTAGAAAACCGCTTTCATCAACAAAGGTCCGGCTCAGTTCGCCCATCGGCACCACGCCCATACCCACCTCGTTGCTGACCATAATCACTTGGCCTTCGGTGCTATTTAGCGCATCAAAAAAATCTTGCCGTCGCTGCTGCCAGTTTTTCTCGTACAGGCAATTACTCAGCCACAGTGTGAGGCAATCCACCAGCAGGCAGTGCCCGACATTCGCATACTCACGGACCACTGTAGCCAGATCAACGGGCTCTTCCACCAACAGCCATTCACTGTTGCGGCGCGACCGATGATGGGCAATTCGCTCTGCCATTTCCTTGTCACCCGCCTGCGCCGTGGCCACATAAACCAGTTGTAGGCGACTCTCCCGGCAACGCTGCTCCGCCAGACGGCTCTTGCCAGATCGCGCACCACCCAGAATTAATTCCAATCGCTTATCCACGAATAACACCTCAGGAAAAAATCAACGGCTTGCCGGTTACCGGATGAGGAAGCACCTCAACCGGCACACCAAATACCTGTTCAATCAGTGCCGAATGCAGAACTTGCTGAGGCTCTCCGGTAGCAGCGGTTCGACCGCAACACAGCACCATCAGTTGATCGCTGACACTGGCCGCAAGATTGAAGTCATGCACCACCATCACCACAGTTACGCCCTCGCAGGCCATACCGCGTACGATCTCTCGTAACAATTGCTGGTGGGCAAGATCAAAAGACGCCGAAGGCTCGTCGAGCAACAGCACGCGCCCACCGGTTTTGCCGTCAATCTGTGGTGGCTCCCATATCTGGGCCAGAACACGAGCCAGCTGCACTCGCTGTTTTTCTCCCCCGGATAACTGTGGATAAGCCCTGCCAGAAAGGTACTGGGCATCCACTTTCTCCAGTGCCGCACGCACAATCTGCCGATCGCGCACGACGCCCGTATCATGTGGAATACGCCCCAGCATCACCACTTCATCTACCTGGAACGGGAAATCCAGTGTGGAGTGTTGTGGCAATACCGCCATGGTGCGCGCTCGATCCAGCCGCTGCCATGCGTTGAGCGGCCGTCCATTCAGCTCAACATGGCCCTGATAATCACGATACTCGCTAGCCAACACGCGCAACAGACTGGTTTTACCCGCGCCGTTCGGCCCCATCAGTGACGTCACGGTACCAACCTCACAGCGTAAACTGACATCTTCCAGTAATGATGCGCCACCCAATTGCAGTGATATATGACTGGCACTTAACATCTTCAGCCTCGCTTATGCTGCACCAGCAGCATCACAAAGAACGGGGCGCCCAACAGTGCAGTGACCACCCCTACAGGCAACTCAGCCGGAGCAACCACAATACGGGCCAGTGCGTCAGCCACAACCATCAGCATGGCGCCAGATAATGCCGAAGCAGGTATTAGATAGCGGTGATCCGGGCCGATCAGTAATCTGACCAGGTGCGGCACCATCAAGCCCACAAAAGCGACGGTGCCTGCCACGGCAACCGCAACACCGACCCCCAGCGCCGCAAAAAAGATTAACCGTCGCTTGAGCCACTCAACCCCCACCCCCAGATGCCGCGCTTCGGATTCGCCCAGCAGCATGGCGTTCAACGCTCTCGACTCCCTGGGTAGAAAAACACTTAGTACTATTACCGTCACTAAACAAATCGATACCTGCAACCAACCGGCATTATCGAGGTTGCCCATTTGCCAAAGACTGATTCGGCGCAACATGTCGTTGTCAGCAAAAAAACTGAACAATTGATTTATGGCCCCCGCCAGCGCGCTGATAGCGATACCTGCCAGCAGCATGGTGGCCACCGACGTGCCCCGCTCACTGGTCGCCAGACGAAAAACAATCACCGCGGCCAGCAAGGCTCCCAGAAAAGATCCCACCGCCACCAATGGTAAACCCGCAAATTGCCCGGATGCCGCCCACAGCGTACCCAGTACAATCACTGCACTGGCACCGGCGGAGGCTCCGGCAGAAACACCAATCAATGTCGGGTCTGCCAGCGGGTTGCGAAACAGACCCTGCAACACAGCGCCACAACTGGCCAACAACATACCCACCAGCAGTGCCAATACCACCCTTGGCAATCGAATCGCTTCCAGTATCAGCTTTTGCTGGCCGCCCTCTTCGCCTGTACTGACCAGAATCTGAAAAACGTCTGATAAAGGAATCACCACAGGGCCAACTGCCAGCCCCAGTAAAACCACCGCGGGCAGAATCAGGGCAAGAATAAAAAACAATCTGGGCGCCGTCATTATCCGCATTGTTGTCGCCCGCTAAAATCAAGCTCATATTGTAACGATTCCGCCGTTGCGGACATCACCAATTTGGCAAGCACCTCACCCAACAGGGTGTGTTTGCCTGCATACTGAATTGCGCGCTTCTCAATGCCGGAATCTGCACGGGAGGCAACGCCAGAAACAACAGCGATTGCATCCGTTCCCGTACCTGTGGCGATCTTGTTCGAGACAGGGCTTCGAATATCCAGCTCTTGCAGCAGTGCCGCTTTCGCTTCACTGGCTAACATCAACACTTCTGCCATAACCGCACCCGACAGCTGCGCGCTACTGAGTACCACTGTATTGATCGTACCCGTTTTTGTAACCAGAGCATCCAGTTGCCGGTATTCCGCCAGGTCTCCGGCCCGGCGAGCGTTGGCAAGGCCGCTGGTGACCATCACCGCAATCTGCTCATCTTCGACCATGCTGCAATGAATACGCGCTGACGCCATGGATGCTGCCGTCATCATACCCACCGAGTTTTCGCTCCAGCCTTGCTGCACACAAAACTGCGTCAACGAGATGGCAGGGTCTTGATATCCGGATAAACCAGCGCCCGATACCCGCAAATTAACCAGCCCTGTCACCTGAGAGCTACCCCCGTTCAAGACCGTATTCCCCAAGACCTGTCTCGGTTCGGCAAAATTCAGGCGCAGGTATTGCTCAGTATGCTGAACCTCTACACCGCGAATCAAATTGACTGGTAACGGAATAAATGCCACGAATTACTGTCCTGACTTTGGTTGTGCGTCATTTTGTAAAAACAAATCTGCTGCCGCCTGAGGGTTCGAGGGGAAATACCAGTGAACATAAGACGCCACCAGCCCATCATTTTTCAGCACCCCTTCACCTTCTGTCCCGCGGGGGTGACGTGTCGCATACAGTTCAAAAGACGGCGCTTTATCAAAACTTGAATAATGAAAAGTGTGCCCGCGCAGCTCACCTGAGCCAAGATCCGCTGCTTGCGCACCCAGGCCAGCCAACCGTTTCTGGATACTGGCGCTGGCTGGGATAACACCCGCCATGTCACCACTATTACCCATTTTGTCTGTCAGCGTTTCCAGTAAATAAAGCATACCGCCACACTCAGCCACCATTGGCTTCCCGCTTTGGCAGTGCTCGTTAATGGCCAACTTCATTTCCTGGTTTGCCGATAGCTGGCTCAGATAAAGCTCCGGATACCCTCCCGGCAAATAAACACTGTCGGCTACGGGCAGAGCGTTGTCTTCCAAGGGTGAAAAAAACGTAATCTCAGCTCCCATTGCGGTTAATAAATCCAGGTTCGCACGATACACAAAGCTGAATGCCGGGTCTTTCGCTACCGCAATTCGCTGCCCCTGCAATAAGGGCGATACCACCTGTTCACGAAACAAAGTGAAAGATACAGGCTTAGGTAACCGGGCCATAGGCGTCAGGCCAATCAACTCGGCAGCCGCATCCAGTTTTTTATCCAGATCGTCAATGTCTGCCGCCTGGTAAAGCCCCAAATGACGCTCGGGCAACGTAATGTCTTCAGCTCTGGGCAGGCTGCCCAACCAATGACTCTGGCTGGCAATACTCTGCTGTAACATCTCACCATGCCCTTCACTGGCAACCCGGTTGGCAATCACTCCGGCAAACTCCATTTCAGGGCGATAAGAAGCCAGACCACTGGCGATGGCACCAAATGTTTGCGCCATTGCGGAGGCATCAATTACTGCGGCAACCGGCACACCAAAACACACAGCCAGGTCGGCACTGCTGGGCTCTCCATCGTAAAGTCCCATCACGCCTTCAATCAAAATCAGATCCGCTTCCAGAGCGGCTTCAAACAACAACTGTTTGCTCTGACTTTCACCCACCATCCAGAGATCGAGCTGATAAACCGGATTCCCGGACGCTTGCTCGTGAATCATCGGATCGATGAAATCCGGCCCGGTTTTAAACACCCGAACATGCCGCCCCTGATTGCGGTGATAGCGTGCCAGAGCCGCCACAACAGTAGTCTTGCCCTGCCCAGAGGCAGGCGCACTAACCAACAATGCGGGGCAGCTAACAGACTTTGTCACTCTGACACCCCGGCAGCTCCAAGAACACCCACCGCATTGTTGTCACACCAATATTGTTGCAATATCTTTCCTCAATCTGAATTGAGCTCACTGTTCTGCCAGCAAGGTAGCAGGAAATCCAGCGATAGATTCTGCTCAACCTCATCGGCCAGACGGTTTAATGCCTGGTCACGACCAGCACTCTGATCAATACCAACGGCATTGTGCAACCCCGCCCACTGCAGCAATGCCGCCAGCGCATCGGGCACATCAAACAAGCCATGCAAATAACTGCCACATACCTGCCCATCCGCAGATCTTGCGCCATCTGTCCGGCCGTCATCCAGTTGCAGCAGGTATCGCTCCAATCCCGCTCCGGTGGTGACACCGCAATGTATTTCGTATCCTTGAACCCTCTGCCCGGAATACAGCTTTCCATTGGTTTTCATTAGCTGCTTTTGCGGTTTTAGCTCAGTATTAATCTGCAAGAGATCGAGACCCAATGATGTGCCAGGCAGATCTTCAATGCCTTCAGGATCAGCAACAGATGTGCCCAGCATCTGATAACCACCACAAATTCCCATCAATTTGCCGCCATACCGCAGGTGCCGCTCTATAACGCTTCGCCACCCGTTATCTTCAAGCCATTGCAGATCTTTACGAACATTTTTGCTGCCTGGAAGAATAATCAGATCCGCCTCTGGAACCGGTTGATCTTCACCTAATACTCCGGGGCCAATGAATTTCAAATCGACCTGAGGGTGTAATCGCAACACATCAAAATCCGTATGATTGCTGATACGTGAAAATACCGGCACCACTACTTTCAGAGTCGGCTTGTTGTCAGCCAGAACCTGCTCGCTGTTAACGGCATCCTCCGCATCGAGGTGTAACCCGTGTAAATAAGGCAGCACACCCAGTACCGGCTTGCCGGTGAATGTCTCAAGCCAGTCGATACCCGGCTGCAATAACCCAAGATCACCTCGAAACTTGTTGATCACAAAACCAACCACGCGCTTTTGTTCGGATTCTGAAAGCAGTTGCAACGTACCTACCAGGTGCGCAAAGACACCGCCCCGGTCAATATCGGCAACCAGAATTACCGGGCAATCCACGGCTTCGGCAAATCCCATATTGGCAATATCGTTATCGCGAAGGTTAATCTCTGCCGGACTTCCGGCACCTTCAACCACAATCACATCGTACTGCTCGGACAACCGTTGGTGAGAGTCGAGCACCGCCTGCATCGCCGTTTGCTTGTAGTTGTGATAATCGCGGGCATTGAGATTGGAAACAGCTTTACCGTGAACAATTACTTGGGCGCCCGTGTCGCTGGAGGGCTTTAACAACACCGGGTTCATATCTGTATGCGGCTCGAGGTAACAGGCCTCAGCCTGCAACGCCTGCGCACGACCAATTTCACCCCCCGCCGCCGTTACCGCGCTGTTGAGCGCCATATTCTGCGGTTTGAACGGCGCCACTTTGACACCTTTGCGCGCCAGTACCCGACACAGCCCCGCCACCAGCATACTTTTTCCGGCATCGGAGGTTGTACCCTGAACCATGAGGGTTTGGGTTGAAGGCTTACCTGAGAGCGGCATGTAACGGAACCACCTTGCTGTATCCGGAAATAATGTCCCCGAAAACAGCGCCCCCAAAAACAACACCCCCGGATAACATGGCCGAAGCAGGCACAGGAACAAAGTGGCCTCGCACTATCAACGCGCTGCCAACTGAGTAGTGAGACTTATTGGATTGCTGCGTCACTTCGTTTCTCGCAGAGACTCACGATACGATTTTTAATAATCAACACCCTGGCGCGCTTTAATCCCCGCCTTAAACGCATGTTTGACTTCCTTGATTTCGGAAACCGTATCGGCCAACGCCTGCAAAGCCGAGCCGCCACCTCGGCCAGTAACGACAACACTTTGCTCAACCGGGCTGTTTTTCAGCGCCTCCAACACCCGGTTTTCGTCCAGGTATTTGTAGGCAATCATGTAGGTTAGTTCATCCAGTACAACCAGGTTATAGCTTTCGTCCTGCAGCATCTTTTCCGCAACAGCCCAGGTTCGCTCTGCGGCTTCAATATCCGAGGTGCGATCCTGAGTATTCCAGGTAAAGCCTGTGCCCATCTGGTACAAGTCCACATTGGAATCCGGCTGCTTCGCCAGTTCTTTCAAATACAGCTCTTCACCGGACAACTGAGCGCCTTTGATAAACTGGACTACCCCCACCTTGTGGTGATAGCCCAATGCCCGCATCACCATGCCGAAAGCAGAGCTGCTTTTGCCCTTGCCATTACCTGTCAGTAAAATCAGCACACCGCGCTCAATGGATGCCTCGTCAACACGGGCGTCAACCTTGGCTTTTTGCTTTTCCATTGCCCTTTTGTGTTTGGCGTTCTTAGCCGTACTTTCACTGGCCGTACTTTCATTGGAAAGATCCGTCATAACGAGCTCCTGCGATTATTGGCTTCGAGATATTAACAAGGCGTGCCATACGCTGTCACAGCCGATAAGTTGCCGACAGTACCGCGTTAACACCATCTTCATCGTAGGTCACAATAGTCTGGTAATCCTTATCCAGGAGGTTGCTTACCTTGAGTCCCAAATCCAGGTTCTTCGACACCTTGTAACCCATATGTAAGTCAACAACGCCATAACCCGGCAATTCAGTGGTATCAAACGTCTCACTCTGGGCATTAAGAGCCAGACCGATATTGAAATCACCGAATGCTTTGTCAGCACTTAACTTCAAAGAGCGGCGAGCACGACGACGCAAAGGTTCATCATCAGCAGCGCTCTGGTTATCGGGGTCAAGCCAGGTGTAACTGCTGCTCAACTGATATCCGGCAATCTCGGTGGAGGCTACGATATCGAAACCTTTTACCCGTGCTTCGCCAAGATTGACCGGAAGAAAACAGAATGGCGCAGAAGGGCCACAACCAACGAAAGCTGTCTCAATCAGATTTTCAAACGTCGTTCTGAAGAAGGTTACCTCTAAATCCAGATTGTCCCAGTTACCTTTGAAGGTCAGTTCATTTGAGCGTGAACTCTCTGCCTGAATATCAGGGTTTCCGAAACCGGGAAAATAAAGTTGGTTAAAAGATGGTGCCTTGAACCCGGTGCTGTAGCTGTACAAGACCTTATAGTTTTCACCGAAGTTGTAACCCAGGGAGACATTACGGGTATTGGCTGTTTCAAAGACTTCATTATCGTCTTTACGCCAACCGGCAATCAGTTCCAGGCCTTCAAAATTCAACTGGTATTGACCGAAGAACGCCCGGTTTTCACGACTGGATACCGGGAATTCGCCATCAACTAAACCAATGATCGTGTTGGATTCTACAGAGCGTGTATCCTGATCAACTCGCTCATTATAGTTTTCACCACCAAGGGTAATGACCTGATACTCTCCCAGCGTATAGTCGACCTGCAACCCCATAGTGTCCCGGCGGGTTTTTAACGCGCCAAAACCTGTTCCGGAAATATCACTGCGGCTGTCGCTGAGATCCGTCGACCGGGCCAGCGTTGAGGTGAACTTCAGGTTGTCAGTAACGTTGACTGTGGTTTTATTGCTCAGGGTTTCCACACGGAATTTGGTAAAGCGTGGGTTACCACCGAAGAGATCGTCAAACTCGGATTCGCCGGTGTTCACCAGATAAGCGAGCTCTGTCTCAACCGCATCGGAAATTTTCCAGCTTACGAGTGCAGACGCATTGTTGCTGCGATAGGCATCATTCTCGCCGTTGTTCTGCCGGTCGTAACCTTCTGTTTCCTGGTGGCTGCCACTGACACGATAACGGAAAGTATCGGACCCGCCAGCCAGGGTTAGCTGATATTCCTGGAATGCGTCAGTTCCTGCAGACACCTTTATTTCTGGATGAAAGCCCTGCTCTGCACGCTTGGTAAAAATCTGCACAACACCACCAATGGCGTCGGCACCGTAAAGACTGGAGCGAGCACCCCGGACAACTTCAATACGCTCAATCTGACTGGGATCAAGGTGCTCCAGCGAAGCCGTTCCACTGGTAGCACTGTTGATTCGAACGCCATCGACCAGAACCAGGGTCTGGTCGCTATTAGTGCCTCGCAAAAACAGACTGGTCGTGGAACCTTGACCGCCATTACGACGAATACCCAAGCTTGGCACCTGTTTGAATACATCAAACAAGTCTCTGGGCTGAGTAACCTCGATATTTTCAGACGTAATCAGCGTTACCGGAGCCAAGGTTTCAGTCAGTAACTTGGGGGTTCGCGTCGCAGTGGTAATAATTTCCTGTGCGTGCTGCTCTTCGGCAACCACGTTGCCCGCTGCAATTACAGCGGCCACGACAGTAAATAGTTTTTTCATTGTAAATTCCTCAAACGGTTACATAACAAACACGCATGAGGGAGGAGTTCAGGTGGGTTGTCGTCTGTTTACCGGAAAGGTAACGAGAAACCGCCTTGATGAAGCCCTCCGCTTCATTGTATTGCGTACGAACTACACGAGGCCGGTTCCGGGCTTTCAGAAAACTTTTTTCGGAAAAAAAGACTTCTGATTACCGTTGCGGGGGCAGCGTTGGAATGGCGAAAGATATAACCCTATAACACTATCTTCGCGCACCAAACTTCCCGTTTAACCTGTTCCATCAAAGTCTGGGTAGACTTTCTAACAGGCACCTGATGCAGGGCGAGCGATTCTACAGAGGAGAATTTTTTTCGTCAAACGAATTCGACAATAGCAAACAAGAGAGATACGGCATTGGCGGGAAAAGTTGATGCTGACTATATGGCTGATAGCGCCTCACTTAGCTTTTTCACCGAGACAATTTCCATTCCAGCAATGGCTTTTTTGGGTACATTCCCGGCGGGTACAATGGCTCGCTTGAAACCATGCTTGGCCGCCTCGCGCAGACGTTCCTGCCCGCTGGGGACCGGACGAATCTCGCCTGAAAGCCCGACTTCACCAAATACCACCAAGTCCTGCGGCAATACCTTGTCTCGAAAACTGGAAACCACTGCCAGCAAAAGGGCTAAATCGGCACTGGTTTCCAACACTTTGACACCACCTACGACATTCACAAACACATCCTGATCACTCACCATCAAACCACCGTGGCGATGTAAGACCGCCAGCAACATGGACAGCCGGTTATTATCAAGGCCCACAGTGACCCGACGCGGATTGCTGAGGTGACTATCATCTACCAGCGCCTGCAGCTCCACTAACAATGGTCGGGTACCTTCCCAAACCACCATGACCAAACTGCCCGAAGCGGGTTCGCTGCCCCTTTGCAAAAAGATAGCCGAAGGGTTCGAAACTTCTTTCATCCCCTGCTCAGTCATAGCAAAAACACCCAGCTCATTCACCGCGCCAAACCGGTTTTTCAGGCTTCGCAAGGTGCGGTATCGGCTGTCATGAGCGCCTTCCAACATTAGAGAGCAATCGATCATATGCTCAAGCACCTTCGGCCCAGCAAGACTGCCATCTTTGGTGACATGCCCAACTAGTAACAAGACCGTTCCTGTCTGCTTGGCATATTGAACCAATAATGCGGCACATTCACGAACCTGAGAAACACTGCCAGGAGCAGACTGAACCCCCTCGCAGAACATCACCTGAATAGAATCCACCACCAGAATTTTTGGGCGATGTTTTTCGGCAGTAGCGCAGATGGTTTCCACTGCCGTTTCAGCCATCATCTTCAAGCCATCAGTCTTTACGCCTAGTCGATGGGCCCGCATAGCAACCTGCTGCAAAGATTCTTCACCCGTCACATATAACGCACTTTGCTGACCGGAAAGACCACAAAGTAGCTGCAACAGTAACGTACTTTTTCCGGCGCCAGGGCTGCCTCCGATCAGCACACAGGAACCTGGCACCATGCCACCACCAAGCACCAAATCCAGCTCTTTAATACTACTGCTAATACGCGGCTGCTCGTCAAAATCGATATCGGCAAGTGCTTTTACTTCACCATCAACCGCCCCCGCATAACCGCGCTTACTGCCGCCACCTGAGGGCGGGGTGGAAAAGCGGACTTCTGTGAGAGTGTTCCAGGCTTTGCATTCCGTACACTGGCCTTGCCATTTGGTGTAATCGGCACCACAGTCGTTGCAAACAAAAGCCGCCGTTTTTTTCTTGGACACGGTAAACCCCGGATCAGGATGGTAAGAAGCTAGTCTAGCCTTTAGTGAAACTGCAAGGAAGCTCGCACGAAAGCGCGCGTTTCAAATACATTACGTTTATTGAATTCAATGTAATCAGCACCAAGGTTCTGCCCAATCAATTCCAACTTCAAGTCGGCCTTGGGCAGGCGGAGGGTTTTCGCCAAACGCACATCTACTCGGTCATATGAGGGGGTATCGCAATCAAGTGCAGCGTCACAACCCCAGAAAATCCAGGTCATTTCGCCGAGATAGTAATAGCCTGCGCTAATTTGCCAATCATCACCAAAACTATGTGAAATCAGCAAGCTGCCAGTGACTTTAGGTGTGGCATCGCTACTAGCAAAGCAACGGAAGGCCATCGGCTGGCAATGCTGATCGGCTTCGGCATAAGCGTACGAGCCCCAGACACGGGTATTGTTGGATACCTGCCACTTAAACCCGAGCTCTGCCCCGGTAATTTCGGTTGCGCCTCCATTGAAATTGAGAATTGCCCCCGTGTTGAACAAAGATATCGCTTCTGAATAAAGGGGGTTAGCAATAAACTCTATTTCATTGTCGAACTCCTCCCTGAAAAGCTTGACATCAACATCCAACCTCCCGCGAAACAGAGAGCCAATGTAACCCAACTCGTAACTAAGTAACTCTTCCGGCTCTAATACTTCTAACGATAACTGTACTTGATCCAAAACACTGCCATCATTAAACCGCACAGATGAATCGTGAAACGCTTCAGCGATAAAAGGTTGGCGACTGCTTTCTGCCACAGATAATCGCAGTACATGATTGTCAGCGACAGAGTAATTCAAACCCAAGCGTGGTGAAATTTCGGCACCATTCAAACCATTATCTTCATACATTACACCTGCATTAAACAACACGCTCTCGAAAACCTTTAGTTCGAAGTTACCCTGAACTCTATAGGTTTCCACACTTTCTTTCTCTCGAAGCCCTATCATAGGGAGGCCATTTACATCATCTAACCGATAACCAACCCCCCATACCGCGCGAATGTTCACCCCCAACAACAATTGCTGCTGAAATTCTGCATCCACACGACTAGATACGTAATCAAATACTCGTACTGTTATCATTTGATCAACTTGTCCATCAACAAGAAGAGGAACTTGAGAAGGAGAAACGCCTATTAGACCAGACAACAATCCCGCATCAACCCTATCCTCCTCTGACGACTCACTGGCCCCTAGCTGTATATACCATTCATTGCCAGGAGATGATGAACGAGTAAACCGAATATTGGCGTACTGTTCCTTTGCTTCCTTCTCACCTACCGGATCTATGGGGATCCCAATTGCACCTCTACCCCAGGGCCCCTCAGCGTAACCCAGCTGAAAATCAAGCAATGCTGATGAATCCACCTGATAACGACCCTGAAAACGCCCGGACCGAGATCTGGATTCGTCATTGACACCTGCAAAGCCGTCCGTATTGAAATAACTAAAGGACCCCCTGTAATCAAACTTATCGCTAGAGTGAGCGTATTGCGCATTAAACAACTCCGTGTCCCGGCTACCATTGGCAGAACTAAAGCGCCAGCCCGGGTTAGCAAAAGGTTCTCTAGTGACAATATTAATTGCACCGATAAACGCATTGGAACCATAGGCAACACCCGCTGGGCCCCGCACTACTTCAATACGCTCAATGTCATCAACAGTTATACCAAGACGATCCCAATCGACTATTCCAAACAGTGTTCCCAAAGCAACACGTCCGTCAATCAGAACCTGCATACGGCGAGAGAGGCCATCCGACTGACCATGGTAAGTCACGGCGGTATGGTGGTCGCGCCAGCTAAGCCCCACCTGAAAACCGGGCACCAGCCGAAACAGATCAGGAATTTCTATAAAACCGGAAGCCTCAATCATTGGCCTATCAAGAACGGTAATAGCCACGGGTGTATCGGTAACCGGCTGCGGCAGACGTGTAGCCGAAATAACCATGGAAATCTCGACAAAATAATCCTCTTCTGTCAGATGGTGTGCCGATGACAGGGCAGGCACGAGAACAGCTAAAAACAGAATGAGCAGAAAGCGGCAAAAACGCCATTCTCTAAAACTGGGATCGCATTGATTAATAAGAAAGGTTTGCCACACAACACTGTCCATGTCTATTGTTTTTTCTGCATTCTAACCTGACTCTGCACACCAGCAAAGGTCAGGCTGTTGTTATCTGGCAAGCGCTCACAGGCACCAATTTCTCCAGACCACCAGTAATTAGCTAAACTCGGGAAAAGCTTTCTGTTAAAGTGGTCCAATGTCTCTTATTCCCGAAAAAGCACTGGTTATATCACCTTCACTGGCAGCCACTATCGGGCTTGAAGAAGCCGTACTATTGCATATTCTGGGGGAAATAACAGAGCACTGCCTCACATCAGAAAAGCCACCTGAAGACAGCTGGTTTAGTGCAACAACACCGCAACTGCTACACTTCTTGCCCTTCTGGAATACCGGCGACTTGCAAAGAGTGATTTTCAGCCTCAGAGACAAGGGCGTATTACAGGTCAACTCACCCCCCATTGCTGAATACGGCAAATTGGTCTTTTCTTTCGATTCGAGCTGCCAGACAAACCGGCAAGGCATTGCGGCGCGAGCCACCAACAAAAGCAGTGCTGCGTTAATTCCCAGCCACTGGCAACCTTGCAGTGACACGCTACGCCAGCTGGCCCAATACAATATTCCGCAATCCTTCATTGAGCAGCAGATTCCGGAATTTACCACCTACTGGTCCGAGCGCAGTGAACCTCAGTACAGCTGGGGCAGTAAGTTTATCAAGCGTGTTCTGCATGCCTGGCGTGACCAACAGCAACAGATTGCCCGACAGGGTAAAGAAACCCTGATGCATAACACCTGGCAACCGTCCAGAGACGCGCTGGAAATACTGACCCGGCAATCCGGCATTAACCCGAATTTCTGCATTGACGCCGTCCCGGAGTTCGTTCTTTACTGGCAAGAGCGTGGTGAACCGTCAAGTACCTGGAATTCTCGTTTCATTAGCCACGTGAAGCGGCAATGGGCACGATACACATGCGCCATGGAACACGACTCCGAGCCCAAACCTTTGCCTTCGAACTGGCAACCCAGTGAGTCTTTATTCGAAGTGCTGACGCTGGCCAACATTCCTCGCCCTTTCGCCGAGCAACAAATTGCCGAGTTTGTTCTCTATTGGCAGGAAAGTGGTAAGGTCTATAATTCTTGGAACACCAAATTTTTGCAACAGGTAAAACGCCAGTGGGCGCAACACTGCAACTGGCAACAGGATGATGAACATGAAAGACAGCAACTCACTGGTCAAGCAATCAGTACGCGACGTAGAAGCCTTGAAGAAGACCTCACAGACAGAAGCTGGGCCCAGTAAGCAACAGCGTAATACCACCTCTGGCAATGTCGAATTACAAAATGCTATCAATCAGGTGTTCGCCCTGTTTCGCATCAACTTTCACAATCAGTATCACGCGGCTTTTGGCGATACGCAGCTAGTCAACCAGGCGAAAAAACTGTGGCTCGAATCGTTGGCCAGGTTCACCCCTCAGCAGGTTTTAATGGGTGCCCGACAGATCATTGAACAATCGGAATATTTGCCCACCCTGCACCGGATGATCAACTGCTGCGAAGAACAAATAGCAGGCGAAGGAACGCCACCTCTCAGAGCGGCCTATCTTGAGGCCTGCTCTGCCAGCAGTCCAAAAGCAGCTTTCAACTGGTCGCACCCCATTGTATATCACGCAGGCAAACAGACTGGCTGGTACCTGTTACACAATGAGCCTGAAACCGTCAGCTTCCCCAGATTCAGGGATTGCTACCGGTTATTATGTCGCCAGCTCGCGGAGGGGATGACGTTCCCGCTACCGGAAACACTGCTGGAAGAAACGTCGGGCACACCATTGGATAAAGACGTACAGCGCGAACATGTAAAGCAATTGCGAAGCGAGCTGAAACTGTAACGCTCTCGGTTTTTTGCTAAAGACCAGTAACGGCCTGCATGCCGCGACCCGACGTATTGAGGATTCATCATGAGCAACCCCCAGGTGCCTGTCAGTAGCACCGCCAGACGTATAGCAAAAATTATTATTAACGGCTTCCGCAGCTATTTTGCCGATTACCAGAACGTCACCCTCAGCGCCAAAGCACGCTTTGAGAAAGCCGACTGGCATGGTGGCCAGCAAGCCAACGTTGCGCGAATGGAACTCTACAAAACCAAGGTCAAACAGGTATCTGAGTTGCTGCCTACCATCACCAACAAAGACATCACCGATCTGGAATTGTGGCGACAGGCCAAACTGGCGTACACACAGCTGGTTTTCAACTTTCCCAATTTTGAAATTGCCGAAACATTTTTCAATTCTGTTTTCGGCGATGTTAACGATCATGACAAGATTGATGATGACCTGATTTACGTGCTCTCATCACAGCTAAAAAGTATTCCTGAAGCTGAATACAGCATTTTCATCCGCTATGAAAATGCCTCTTCACCTGAAAAACTGTTTGAACAGCTGCTGGACGATGTGGAATTTTCGCTACCTTATGAGAACAAGCCGCGTGATATCACCAATATAACAGCAGAGTTTGAAAGTGAGGTTCTTCAGCAAACCACTTCCGACTTCAGCTCGCTCAAGTTTGATCTGCTGGAATCTGTTTTCTATCGTAGCAAAGCAGCCTATATCGTTGGCAGAATTATAGACGGCGATCGTTTATTCCCGTTTATATTTCCGGTACTCAACAACGAGCAGGGTAGCCTGTTTATCGACACCGCGATTTTCAACCGGGAAGAAATGAGCGTGATTTTCAGTTTCGCACGCACCCATTTCATGGTGGACGCTCCACTGCCCTACGAGTATGTACATTTTCTGAAAGAGTTACTGCCCCATAAGGCAGATTATGAAATCTACACCTCGCTGGGCTTTCCGATTCATGCCAAGACCGAACTGTTTCGTGACCTTGTCAATCACCTGCGCAACTCAAGCGATCAATTCGTCATTGCACCTGGTATCAAGGGCATGGTGATGTCGGTGTTTACACTGCCGTCCTACGATATCGTCTTCAAGATTATCAAAGACAAATTTGACCCGCCCAAGGAAGTGACCCACGAGATCGTCATGGAAAAATACAAGATGGTTTCTCGTCATGACCGCATTGGTCGAATGGCTGATACACTCAGCTTTATCAATATGACACTGCCACTGGATCGATTCTCCAACGAACTCTTGGCAGAACTCAAAGAAGTAGCCCCTTCGCAGATAGAAATTCGAGGCAACGGCCTGCTGTTCAAGCTACTCTATACCGAGCGACGCATGACGCCGCTGAACCTGTACCTCGAAACTGCCGATGAAGAGCAGACTCGCAGTGTTATCGAAGAGTACGGCAATGCTATCAAGCAGCTCGCTGCAGCCAACATTTTTCCCGGGGATATGTTGCTAAAAAACTTTGGTGTTACCCGTCACGGCCGCGTGGTGTTTTATGACTACGACGAAATTTGCCCGCTCACGGACTGCAATTTTCGCAAGATACCGGAGCCACAAACCGAGGAACAGGAAATGGCCTCACAGCCCTGGTATAGCGTTGGCCCAAATGACATTTTTCCGGAAGAATTCCGGTTATTCTTTGCCGGCAACCCCTCCGCCCGCAAAGCCTTTGAGGATATGCACGGTGATATCTACAAGGTCGCGTTCTGGCAGGAACTACAGAATAAAATCAAAAGCGGGAAAATCGTCGATGTTTTCCCCTATCGCAGAAAGCGTCGTTTCCGACGCTAATCTGGAGAGAACCCTACAGCCTACAAAAAGAAGAATAGCCGCCGGGAAAACACCCGTTACCATTCGCAAAAATAACGGCAATCCGTTATTTTTGTACTTGTCGATACACAAAAAGCAGCAATAATGCGCCCAGCGTCGCAGTAATAATACTGGGAATATTAAAACCGTCTGCAGATCCAAAGCCCAGTAATGCAGCAAACCAGCCGCCGACAAATGCACCGGCAATACCCAACAGGATCGTTACGATCATTCCACCACCATCCTTGCCAGGCATAAGCCATTTAGCAAGAACGCCTGCAATCAAACCTAAAATGATCCACGTAAAAAAACCCATGCTATTCTCCTGCTTACCTCAAAAACTATTTGAACAAACCTGTTTCAAACTCATACTGACAGACTCAATACGGCGCAGCGTTAGCCGCGCCGTATCAGGATTAGTTTCCACTGCCAGCCTGGTGCAAGTGAACATCCCGTTGTGGGTACGGAATCGAAATACCTTCCTGATCAAACCGTTTCTTGACCGCTTCCGTCAAACCAAAATAGACGCCCCAGTAGTCACCGGAATTAACCCAGGGACGAACCACAAAATTAACGCTGCTATCCGCAAGTTCCACTACCGCAATAGTTGGTGCAGGATCCTTAAGCACGCGAGCATCGGCAGCTACCACTTCTTCGAGAACGCGCTTGGCCTTATCAATATCATCGTCATAACCGATACCCATCACCAGATCCACTCGGCGAGTATCGTTGGCCGAATAGTTCGTGATAGTGCCAGAACTTACCGCACCATTAGGAATAATCACTTTCTTGTTATCGCCAGTATGAAGTTCTGTAGTGAAAATCAAAATTTTCTTCACGACGCCGGAGGTGCCAGCCGCCTCAATGAAGTCACCCACTTTAAATGGTTTGAACAACAAGATGAGCACCCCTGCGGCAAAGTTTGCCAGCGAGCCCTGCAGGGCCAAACCAACAGCCAAACCAGCGGCACCAATAATGGCAACGAAAGAAGCCGTTTGGATACCCAACTGTCCAAGCGCAGCCACAACCACGAATACAAATAAAATGTAGTACACCAGAGCGCTGACAAAATGCTGGATTGCTTCGTCTACAGCCTGTTTTTTCAACATTTTCTCTGTGAAATTGCGCATCCACCGCGCAACCATGCGACCCACAATAAAGATGACCAGGGCCATCAAGATCTTCCAGCCGTAAATCAGTACATATTCCTGAACGGCGCCCAGTGTCTCTTCGTTAAACCACTGTTCCATACTCATTCTCCATAAAATATTTAATGATATTTACTGTTTCAAAATCAAAAAACCGAAATTACATCCCAAAACTGACGATCAAATTATTTCGCTACTATTATTTCGCTACTATATTGAAGAGAAATACGCAGGGCATGAATAACGCCTGGTACCATGAGTAACAGACACAGAATAACGTTGATGACCAGACCCTTTCACGCACCCGTTTTGAGAAAAAACGCGCGCGGCGACAGAAGCAGCGAAGCAATAATTACCAGTATTTTTGTTATCCATCCTATGGATACCTCTTTGTTATTTTTAGACTCAAATCTGGAAAACCACAAAGTGTGACACAGATCACATTTTCCAAGACCGGCCAATATAGGCAAAAACCGCCATTAGGTAAAGGCCTATCGCCCGATATCAGGGTATAGATAAAACCGGCTAAAAACTCAGTTAGCGACACCCGGCCTGTCGGCATTGGCTGAATTGACAACGCTATGCTTGAAAATGGCTGTCAGTGTGAACGGTGACTCACTTGACCCAAACACGCACCAAAAGGCAAGGTATGGCTACAGACTGAGCACCCTTTACGGTTAACCCTCCTAACTTGCAACCACCTCAACGCAATCCACCTTCTGGAACCCGCGAGGCAATTTGTTGCCACGCCGACCTCGTTCTCCACGGTAATGCTCAAGATCACTTAACTTGAGGTTTAGGTAGCGCTTGCCGGAATGGACCAGCAATTGCTCTCCTTCGGCAACCACCGCCACTGCTACCACATATTCATCACGGGACTGCAAGCGCGAAGAAGGGATATTAATAATTTTGTTCCCTTTACCTCTTGCCAACTGCGGCAAATCAGACAACGGGAAAACCAGCATACGGCCCTCATTACTAACAGCTGCAATCAAACGATGTTCAACACCGGCAACAGGTGTGGGAGCTAACACTTTAGCGCCCTTGGGTAATGACAAAGCCGCTTTACCAGCACGGTTTTTGGTATGGAAGTCACCCAATTTCCCGATAAAACCATAACCCGCATCGCTCGCCATAAGCACAGCTTGATCTTCGTCTCCAAGCAAAAGGGCACAAAAAACAGCACCGGCTGGTGCATTCAGTCGACCAGTAACGGGCTCGCCCTGCCCTCGCGCCGAAGGTAAAGTGTGGGCAGGTAAGGCATAACTACGTCCGGTTGAATCCAGCAAAATAACATTCTGATTACTACGCCCTTTTGCTGCCGCTAAAAATTTGTCTCCGGACTTATAACTTAACGACTCGGGATCGATGTCATGCCCTCTGGCCGCACGAATCCAGCCTTTTTCTGACAACACAACAGTGACAGGCTCGGTTGTCATCAAATCTTTTTCACTAAAGGCTTTAGCTTCGGCACGCTCACGCAACTGACTCATGCGCGCATCACCAAACTCTTCAGCCGCTGCCATCAGTTCATTGCGAACCAGTGTTTTCAGCCGTCTTGCAGACCCCAGCAATGTTTCCAGCTCGGCTTTTTCCTTTGCCAGCTCTTCCTGCTCGGCGCGAATTTTCACTTCCTCCAGACGAGCCAACTGACGCAGCTTGGTGTCCAGAATATATTCCGCCTGCATATCACTCAGGCTGAATCGCTGAATCAAAACCGGCTTTGGCTCATCCTCAGTACGAATAATACTGATCACTTCATCAATATTAAGAAATGCTATCAGCAAACCTTCAAGTAAGTGCAGCCGCTTCTCCACTTTTTCCAACCGGTATTGCAACCGACGCCGGGTTGTTTCGGTACGAAAGTGCAACCACTCACCAAGGATGGTATTCAGAGGCTTAACCGAAGGCCTGCCATCTGTACCGATCATATTCAAATTGATACGGTAGTTTTTCTCCAGATCCGTGGAAGCAAACAAATGGCTCATCAACCCTTCCAGGTCAACCCTGTTGGACCGCGGCACAATCACCAGTCTGACCGGATTTTCATGATCGGACTCATCTCGCAGGTCGGCCACCATCGGCAATTTTTTTGCCTGCATCTGACTGGCAATCTGTTCCAGCACCTTCGCGCCAGAACACTGGTGAGGAAGAGCGGTGACGACAATATCACCATCTTCTTTCTGCCAGACGGCTCGCATTTTCAGACTGCCGCGACCGGTTTCATAGGTTTTGATAATTTCTTCTCGAGGCGTAACAATCTCGGCCTCAGTCGGGTAATCCGGCGCCAGAATGTGTTCACAGAGATCAGCGACCGTCGCTTTAGGTTCATCCAGCAAACGAAGGCAGGCGCTGACAACTTCGTTGAGATTGTGAGGTGGGATATCTGTTGCCATACCCACCGCAATCCCTGTCGTGCCGTTGAGCAGCACATTGGGAACACGGGCTGGCAACACCTCAGGCTCATCCAGCGTTCCGTCAAAATTGGGCACCCAATCAACCGTACCCTGCCCCAGTTCGGATAACAGTGCTTCTGCATACTTGGCAAGGCGCGATTCCGTGTAACGCATGGCAGCAAATGATTTGGGATCATCCTGTGAACCCCAGTTACCCTGCCCATCCACCAATGGATACCGGTACGAAAAAGGCTGGGCCATTAGAACCATGGCTTCATACGAAGCACTGTCACCGTGCGGGTGGAACTTGCCAATCACGTCCCCCACGGTGCGAGCCGATTTCTTGTACTTGGCACTGGATTTCAAGCCCAGCTCACTCATCGCATACACAATGCGCCGTTGTACCGGCTTCAGACCATCACCAATATGTGGCAGCGCACGGTCAAGTATCACGTACATGGAGTAATCGAGATAAGCCTTCTCGGCATATTCCCGCAGCGGCAGATATTCTGCAGACTCATCAAGCAATGTCGTATTCATGGTTTCACTTATCGCCCATTAAAATTGGAGGAGCGCTGTAAAGTATTTTTGGTGAGGATTCGGGTAAGCATTCTCTGTAAAAAACCGAACTTATCGTTCATCAACACGAATTGTCGACAGAAAAAACATTATCGAACCCTGCGAGCCAGCTGCTCAACATTTCCTATATTTCGGCAAGATTGCCCTTCTTTTCCAGCCAGGATTTGCGATCAGAGGCGCGCTTTTTGGCCAGCAGCATATCCAGAACCTGATTGGTTTTATCTCCGGCCTCTATTCGCAACTGCACCAGTCGCCGGGTATCCGGATCCATCGTGGTTTCACGAAGCTGCAGCGGATTCATTTCGCCAAGTCCTTTAAAGCGCTGAACATTGACTTTGCCACGCTTGCCTTCAGCCTCAATTCGGTCAAGCACTCCCTGTTTTTCAGCCTCATCCAGTGCGTAATACACCTCTTTGCCCACATCAATACGGTACAGAGGGGGCATCGCAACATACACGTGACCAGCTGTCACCAACGGACGAAAATGTCTGACAAATAATGCGCACAGCAACGTGGCAATGTGCAAGCCGTCCGAGTCAGCATCGGCGAGGATACAAATCTTGTGGTAGCGCAAACCTTCCAGATTATCACTTGCCGGATCAATGCCCAGTGCCACCGAAATATCATGTACTTCCTGGGAGGCGAGAATCTCCTGACTGTCCACTTCCCAGGTATTTAAAATCTTGCCACGTAGCGGCATGATCGCCTGATTTTCACGGTTGCGGGCCTGTTTCGCAGAGCCTCCTGCCGAATCCCCCTCTACCAGAAACAACTCACTTTGTTCGGGGCTGGCCGCCGAACAATCAGCCAGTTTACCCGGCAATGCCGGCCCGGAAGTGACTCTTTTACGAGCGACCTTTTTACTGGCTCGCAGCCGTTTCTGCGCATTGCTGATGAAAGCTTCGGCAAGGCGTTCTGCGTCCTCTGTGTGTTGATTGAGCCATAAACTAAACGCATCTTTAACCACTCCGGAAACAAAGGCCGCCGCTTCTCGGGACGATAATCGCTCTTTGGTTTGCCCGGAAAACTGCGGGTCTTCCAGTTTAAACGACAGCACAAAACAGCACTTATCCCAAACGTCATCCGGGGTCAACTTGACACCACGTGGCAACAGATTGCGGAACTCGCAAAATTCCCGCATGGCTTCCAGAAGCCCGGTCCGCATGCCGTTGACGTGAGTTCCACCCTGTGCGGTAGGAATCAGGTTAACGTAGCTTTCCTGTGTCAGCTCTCCCCCTTCAGGCAACCACTGTACCGCCCAATCTACCGCTTCTCCTTCCGATGAGAAGGAACCAATAAACGGTTCCGCTGGAACCGTTTCCCAGCCTGATGTAGCGCCACGCAGGTAATCGTGCAAACCATCTTCGTAACACCACTCTTCGGCGTCACCGCTGGCTTCGTCTTTAAACGACACCTGTAAACCGGCACAAAGTACGGCCTTGGCTCGCAACACGTGCTTCAGCCGCGGAATCGAAAATTTGATGGAATCAAAATATTGGGGGTCGGGTTGAAAACGCACCGTTGTTCCGGTGTTGCGTTTGCCACAACTGTCAATTACCGCAAGATCGGAGGCTTTCACACCGCCGCTAAACCCCATCCTGTAGACATTGCTATTTCGACGAATCGTCACTTCCAGCCGGGAAGACAACGCATTAACTACCGACACACCAACCCCATGAAGCCCGCCGGAAAACTGATAGTTTTTATTAGAAAACTTACCGCCGGCATGGAGAGTACAGAGAATTACCTCGACACCCGGTAGCCCCTGCTCGGGATGAATATCTACGGGCATGCCGCGACCATCATCACTGACCGTTACTGAACCATCCTTGTGTAGCACCAAATCCAAACGGCTGGCATGTCCCGCTAACGCCTCATCAACGCTGTTATCGATAATTTCCTGGGCCAGATGATTGGGTCGTGTCGTATCCGTGTACATTCCCGGTCGCTTTTTAACCGGGTCCAGCCCTGTCAGGACTTCAATATCTTCTGCTGTGTAGTTACTCATTCGTTTGATCAAATCATTCCAAAAGCTGAATCAGGATTGCAGGAATTCAATAATTTCCGGCAAATGTCGTGGGTAATGCTGAAAACCGTGGTCACCGCCCTGCTCTATTTTTAAGTGACAGTCATGATATTTTTGTTCTGCCTCGCGATAATCCAGCACTTCATCCCCTGTTTGCAAGAGCACCAGAAAGTCTTGAGGATTATCAAGGGTATCAACCTCAAACGACCGAAACTCATCAAGATGATGCGGCTCCAATATAAACTGCTCTCCGGTATGGCTGTTAGTATTAGGCCCCAAAATTCTCTCAATCAATCTGTAAGGCCTTACCGCAGGATTAATCAAAGCGGCTTTTAGTTGGTACTTTTGCGCCAGCCAGGTTGCCAGAAAACCACCCATGGAGCTGCCCACCAACCCAATCGGCCGCCCAGCTCGCGTTTGCAGTATTTTTTCGATTTGTCCAATCGCCTCACAAGGGAAAGGGCTCAAGGCGGGGCAAACAAGCTCTATGCCCAGATCCTGTTGCCTCAACCATTGTTCGGTTTGCTGGACTTTCAGTGAGTCCGGAGAACTGTTGTACCCATGCAGGTGTAATAAAAACGGCATGACTTCCGCCCATATCAGAATGCGCCTGATTATAACCAGTGGTAAAAGAAATAGTAGCTTGAAATAATGGATCGAATTTGTACTAACACCGCATTAAGGTTAACAGGCCCTAGTAACCCATACAGGTCTGATCAACCGTCTGCCCCTCAGCCACAATATAACGAACACCCGTCTTTAACTGTCCGTCATCAAGGAAGTCAATCCAGCGATAACCCGGGCCCTTATTACTGAGAGAAAACTCAGCACTATTCTCCGCAAATTGAACACAGGTAGACGGAGAGGTATAAACCGGAATCCCGTGCCAATAACATTGGCTTTCCTGGTGTACATGGCCGGTAAAAATGGCTTTGACTTTTTTGCAGCCTTTCAGCAAATCCGCCAATTGTTCACTGTTTGATACCCGTTGCTTGTCAAGCCAGTCGCAACCCACTGGCGAAGGCGGGTGATGAATAAAAATGGCAATTGATTTGTCATCATCCGAGTTGATAGCCGAATGCAACAGCGCGAACTGACTATCATCGAGCCAACCAGCCACCTGCCCGCTGACCGCACTGTTCAAAAACAACAATCGCCAGTTGGCGAAATCCAGGCTCTCTCTGAATGGCTGACTTGCGATCTGCTCGCACATCACATCAAACCGGTCGTGATTGCCAGGCAACCAGGCAAAGGGCACTCTGGACTTAGACATCACCTCGGCAAAGAGCCTGTATGCACCCCAAGCCCCTTCTGCAGCAATGTCTCCGGTAACGGCCAGCAATTCATACTCACAGGCTTCCAATGCCTGCATGACAGCCTCAAAGCTCTGCAACGTATTGACCCCGGCAAGGGAGAAAGCCTCAGTCTCACCTATATGCGGATCGGTGACCTGCACAACACGTACTGCATTATTAGACAAAGATGACATTATCCTTTTTATTCCTCGCAACAGCACCCATCTCTGTAAAGACGCCGCTACTCATTCAGCTAATCAACTGCGGGTTCATATTGGACCTCCGCGCAATAACCAAACTTAATGCACTGCGACAACCACTCTGCTAAAAACCGGTTCCATTGTGCTTTTTCGTCTCGCTGATGCATGCGTCCGTTAGGATAATCGCAGCGAGGCCTGGGGCTTCTGGCGCCTTCAAAATCAACCACTTCGGCAACCCTCGCATCATGGTAAAGGCGAATGCGCATTTGCGGCAGCCTGAGCCACGCGGCAACTGCGGTTTCCTGTCGACACTGCTGCAGCATAACCAGCGAGGTATAAGGCGTCCTTTCCAGCACGGAAAGCATCACCACCCGATCGCCTCCATGCTGCAACCCGATCAACCTTTCCGAATCCTCGGCGAGGTTGGGAAACAACTTCAGAAGCCGTGCGTAGTTGGCCTCACAATCAGCCATATAACGCTTTAAGTCGACTTTGTATCTCAATTAACACCTCTGTTTCCCGTGCACAGTTCACACTTTAATGGGAAAAATGAGATAAACCACTCATTTTTTGTCTATCCGATCAGCTTTTCCTGGTTTAACTGCAACCATTGCAGCGCTACAACCGTAGCAAAATTATTGCACTTGCCCTGCTCCAGCGCCCGATAAACATCCGCCTCTGGCAGCACATGAAACAAAATATCTTCATGCTCATCTGGCATACCAAAAACCCCGGCAGCCCCCGAAAGATCAGCAATAGCACAAAAAAGCCGGACTTTTTCGTCCGTACCACCAGGACTCACCCAGCAATCACAGATTTCATGCAATTCCCTGGCTACCAGCCCTGACTCTTCCAGCAACTCACGCTCAACAGCCTGTTCAGCAGGCTCGGAACCATCGCGCATTCCGGCAACAAGCTCAAACAACCAGTGATCACCATCCGCAATAGCACCGACCCTGAACTGCTCTACCAGCCCGATAAGCCGATTCTCGGGATCGTAGGGTATCACGCCAACGGCTTCTCCCCTGCGCATCAGTTCACGTTCAACAACCTGGCTCCAGCCACCGTCAAACAAACGGTGACGAAGCTGTATTTCCTGCATCCGGAAGAAACCTTTATAAACCGTACGCTCCTGCAGAATCTCAACGTCTTTGCTGGAGAACTGATGATCCGGGAATGCCATTCACTATTTCCTTTCTGATTATTTTTCCACTCTATCCAGTACGCTTATGACTGTCTACAAAATCTGGTAGACTCCCCCGAGACCCATTCCGGATTGATCGCAAGGATTCACCATGTCTGCTGCCAAACCAACCCGCTTCGCACTCTATACAGCGCTGTTGTCCGCGATGTGCATCGCTTTTCATACCTCAGCTGAAACACTCTCAGAAATTTATGAACAGTCGCTGCAAAATGATCCTCAACTACGCGCTGATCGCGCAGCTTACCTGGCGGGGCAGGAATCAAAAAATATCGGCCGGGCATCGCTACTGCCGGTTATTTCTGCTGTAGGCGAATATTCTGAAACAGACTCTGAGGATTCGTCCCGGACCGTGTTCACACAGACAACCGGCTCCGGTAGAGAGGGAGACACCGAAGTTGATTCGGAACATTACAGTCTTAGCCTGACACAGCCACTATTCGACTTATCAGCCTGGTTCGGTTTTCAGCAGGGCAAACAGCTCAGTCTTCAAGCACAGGCGCAATTTGGCGCTGATCAGCAGGCCATGATCCTGAGGGTAACTGAAGCCTATTTTAACGTCTTGCGGGCTCAGGAAAATCTCAGCACCGCACAAGCCGAGGAGACCGCCATTCAGCGCCAGCTTGAGCAAACCAGAGAACGCTTTGAAGTTGGCTTGCTACCCATTACTGATGTTCACGAAGCCCAGGCAACATTTGATGACGCGACAGTCAACACGCTGGAGGCTCGCGGCGCACTGGATATCGCCTTTGAAGCACTCAGTGTATTGACAGGTCAAAGCCATACCCAGCTTGCCGGACTGGTTGACAATTTCCCCGTTGCAAAGCCCGACCCGGTTAACAGCGAAGATTGGGTACAGTTTTCGCTGCAAAACAATTTTTCATTACAGTCTGCGCGTTTTGCCAGAGAAGCTGCCCAGCAAAACGCGAAGTCAAAAAAGTCTGAGCATCTTCCTACGCTGACAGGAAGCCTCTCTTACTACAACAACCATTCGGACTCCGAGTTTAACGGCCTGGATGGCAACGGCAATCCATTGAACAGCCCATCGTTTAGCGACCAGGATGGCCACACCGCCGCGCTGCGGCTGGAGATTCCATTATTTACCGGTGGGCTGACCAGCGCCCAACGTCGCCAGGCCTACCAACAGTTTATCCAGGCTCAGGAAAACTTTATTGCCAGCCAAAGAAATACCGTTCAGCAAGCGCGTTCCCAGCACTTGCAGGTGGTAACCGATAGTGCCAGAGTAAAAGCCAGAAAACAGTCCATTACCTCTGCTCAGAGCGCTCTGGAAGCAACCCAGGCAGGGTATGATGTTGGCACGCGGAATATCGTCGACGTTTTGCTGGCTCAACGCAACCTGTTTCAGGCCAAACGCAACTACGCCAATGCGCGTTACGATTACATCAGCAGTCTGTTAAACCTGAAGGCCGTCGCCGGCCAGCTAAGTCCGGATGATATCTATCAACTCAATGCCTGGCTTGATCCACAACTGCAAGTACTCAGAGCTGGCGCTCAATAAGCGCCAGTAACTTCGTTAACGCGCCCCGGTTATTTTCTGCCACTTGCCTTGCGGCTACGCCCATCGCGAGGGCAGATGATCTGTCCTCCAGCAAACTAATCACTTGCCGGGAAATTTCATCAGCAGAATTGCATATTTTCATCCCCCCGGCATCCAGAAGCAGTCGCGAAGCCTCCGTAAAATTGAACAGTTCCGGGCCGCTGAGCACCGGCACCCCCCAGGCGGCAGGTTCGATCAAATTGTGTCCTCCAACCGGCACCAGGCTGCCACCGACAAAGGCGATATCACAAGCCCCCAAAAACAACAGCAGCTCTCCCATGCTGTCGCCAAGCAACACCTGATGTTGAGCCTCCGGCGGCTTGCCGCCACTGCGTCGAACAAAAGAGATTTTTCGTTGCTGACAAAGTTCTGCGACTTCATCAAAGCGCTCTGGATGGCGAGGTACAAGAACCAGCAACAGCTCAGCACAGGTTGCAAGTATCGTACTCAGTGCATCGAGAATCACCTCATCCTCTCCCCGATGCGTACTGGCTACCAACCATACTGGCCGTTCAGATGACCCGCTCCACTGCGATTTCAGCGCTGCCGCTTGCTGACGAATTTCGTCATCGATGGCTAAATCAAACTTGATATTCCCGGTCACTGTAACTTGCCCCTCCGGTAATCCAAGCGCCAAAAACCGCTCGGCATCATTTGAATGCTGCGCGGCAATGCACGTTATCTTTTTTAGCATCTGCTCCGTCAGCTGCGAAAACTTCCGATAACCCGCAGCTGATTTTTCGGACAAGCGAGCATTCGCCACTACCACAGGCACTCTTCGCTTATCACAACAATGAATAAGGTTTGGCCACAGCTCTGTTTCCATAATGATCAGCAAATCGGGATGCACCCGCTTCAGAAAGCGCCCCAGAGAGCCAGGCAAATCATAGGGTCCGTAGACATGGTAAACACTGTCTCCAAATGCAGATAACACTCTCGCGGAGCCGGTCGGCGTGGTGGTCGTTACTGCTATTTGCGCAGAGGGATGGAGATGTTGCAACGATTTTATCAGGGGTAAGGCTGCCAGAGTTTCACCTACCGATACCGAGTGAACCCAAATCACCCGCTTTCCGGGATCAATTGTTGGCACAAAACCAAAGCGTTCACCCCAGCGACGGCGATACTCCGGTGCTTTTGTACTGCGCCATAACAGCCGCAACAAAATAAACGGCGTTAACAAGTAAAACAACAATGTGTAGAGCAATCGCGTCATTTTTAATTTTATCTTTGTCTCGGGCCACCACCTTTAATCGGCAACAACCGTATTTCAATCGCAGCCAGCATAACGGGAAATAAGCAGACCGCAAGCGTACATGTCAGGCTATACTATCGCGACGATTTAGTAGACGAGCTTTAATTTCAGGCATGCCGGATCATCCAGAACAAACAATCAATGTAGATATTGCCATCATCGGCGGGGGAATTGCAGGATTATGGCTGTTAAACCGGCTCGTCAGCGCTGGCTATAACGCCATTCTTTTTGAACAATCTGCGCTGGGTAGTGACCAAACTGTTGCCAGCCAGGGCATGATTCACGGCGGCATAAAATACACCCTGGGCGGAACACTGAGCGGGGCATCAGAAGCCATCGCGGATATGCCGGACCACTGGCGCGCCTGCTTAAGAGGTGAAGGCGATGTCGACTTAACAGGTGTTGGCATACTCAGCGACCATTTTTTTATGTGGTCCAGCAATAGTGCCGTTTCGAAAATGTCGACTTTTTTTGCCAGCAAAGCTACTCGAGGCCGTGTGCAAAAAGTGAAGCCTGCACAGCGGCCTGAAATCTTCCAACATTCGGGTTTCAAGGGTAGTTTGTACAAGTTAGTGGATATGGTTCTGAATGTGCCTGAAGTGGTCAAAAAACTGGCTGATAATCACCCCAACAGGATTTTCAAAATTGACTGGAGCCGCGCCCAGTGGAGCAACGATAACGGTGTCGCCGCCATTGATTTTGAGTACCACGGCAAGTGCTTGCGGCTCAACGCCACGCAATTTATCCTCTCAGCAGGCAGAGGTAACGAACAGTTACTCAACGCACTTGGGGCACAAGCGCCTAAAACCCAAACCCGGCCGCTCCAGCAAGTGATGATAAAACATCACTATCCCCACCGTTTTTTTGGCCATTGTCTTGGCGCTGAGACCACCCCCAGGCTCACCATATCCAGTCATCCCTGCGAAGACGGCTCTCAAGTATGGTACCTGGGCGGTTCACTGGCAGAAAAGGGCGTTCATCAGTCACCCGAAGACGTCATCGCATGCGCAAAACAGGAGCTTGGCGAGCTATTGCCTTGGGTGGATTTGTCTGCTGCTAAATGGGCCGCGCTGCCAGTTGATCGAGCGGAACCCAGGCAGCGCAACTTTGCCCGTCCGGACAAAGCTTTTGCCGCACCAATTGATAGCCGTAGCAATGTACTCGCGACTTGGCCGACCAAGCTGACGCTTTCACCAAATCTGGCCGACGAAGTGATTGCGCTGTTGCAAACTCGTGGAGTTAAACCCGCCCATGCCGAAATCCCAAAGATTGATTTTCTAAGCAGGCCGACGCTCGCACCAACGCCCTGGCAGACAGCTTTTGAATCATCAACTGAGGAAGTCAACCATGCTTCCTAAGCGCCGTTTTGGCAGTACCGGCATCGACGTGAGTATTCTCGGCCTGGGCACGGTAAAACTCGGCCGAGACCTCGGCGTGAAATACCCGACCACGTTCAATATCCCTGATGACCGTGACGCCTTGAATCTCATATCGCTTGCCAAAGATGTGGGCATAAACCTGATTGATACTGCGCCAGCCTATGGCAACAGCGAGGAGCGATTGGGGCAACTGTTAAAAGGGCAACTTGATGACTGGGTTATTTGCTCGAAGGTGGGGGAAGAATTTGATAACGGCCAGTCCCGTTTTGACTTTTCAGCGGCACATACCCGCCTTTCGATTGAACGAAGCTTAAAGCGCCTGCGAACTGAAACTATTGATATAGTGATGGTTCATTCCGACGGCAATGATTCACACATTATTGAGCAGTGTGAAGTCTTTGACACACTGGCAACATTAAAAGCCGAAGGCAAAATCCGCGCCTTTGGCATGTCCAGCAAAACCGTTGAAGGGGGACTGCTCGCAGCAGAATTATCGGACGGCGTGATGGTTACCTGGAATCTTGAATATCACCATGAGGTTCCCGTTATTGATTATTGCCAGCAGCACGACAAAGGCGTTTTTATCAAAAAAGCATTAGCCAGCGGTCACGCCACTCTGGAAGGAAGCAATCCGGTACAAAAAAGTTTTGATATGATTTTTGCGCATCCCGGTGTCAGCAGTGCCATTGTTGGCACAATTAGCCCGAACCATCTGTTAAACAATGTAGAGAATGCCATCGCCGCTGCGCAATAATGCCTGTTTATTTTTCGCGTATCTGCTCCACAATGGCCGTAGTGGAACAGTTATCCAGAAAATCCAGTGCCTTTACTTCACCACCATAACTTTCAACGATCTCCCAACCCACCACTTGCTCACGACTGTAGTCACCACCTTTTACCAGCACATCCGGTTTGATCAGTTCAAGCAATCTTTCCGGCGTATCATCATCAAAAGAAACCACCCAATCGACAGCCTCTAAACCCGCCAATACCGCCATGCGTCGCTCAACAGGGTTAATCGGCCGCCCTTCTCCTTTCAGGCGCTTAACCGAGGCATCCGAATTAATAGCCAGTACCAACCTGTCACCTTGTTTGCGGGCCTGCTCCAGATAACCCACATGCCCGGCATGGAGGATGTCAAAACAACCGTTAGTAAAAACAATTTTCTCACCGTGGGCGCGCGCATCGGCGATATCAACCATTAGCTGCTCCTCATTGACCACACCACGTTCCGAGCCCTGCTCCTGTTGTATCGCCCGCCGTAGCTCAGGCATGCTAACGGTAGCTGTACCCAGCTTACCAACCACAATACCCGCAGCGATATTTGCCATCGATACCGCTTCAGGCAAATCAGACCCCGCAGCCAAAGCCGTTGCTAAAACCGAAATCACCGTATCACCGGCACCCGTGACGTCAAAAACTTCTCGCGCCCTGGCAGGCAGATGCAACGCAGGCATATTGCCGCGTATCAGCGTCATGCCATGCTCACTGCGTGTTACCAGCAGAGCCTCCATATCCAGATCCTGCAGCAGCTGGATACCTCTATCGACCAGCTCCTGCTCCGTAGAGCACGGCCCCACTACTGCCTCGAACTCTCCAAGATTCGGGGTCATCAATGTTGCACCCCGGTACTTCTGAAAATCTGTACCCTTCGGATCAACCAATACCGGAACACCCGCCTGCCGCGCTATTTGAATCAGTTTTTGCGGCTCACAAAGCGTGCCTTTGGCGTAATCGGAAAGAATAACAGCCCCCAGTCCGGGCAGTTGGTTTTGTATTTTTTCAGGCAATTCCGCCGCATCCTCAGGGTTGAAACTTTCTTCAAAGTCCAGTCTCAATAGCTGTTGATGACGACTGATTATTCGCAACTTGGTAATAGTCGGTTTGCTTTTCGACTCTTGAAAATCACAAAATATGCCTGCTGCCTCCAGCCGGGACCTTAACGATTCAGCTGCCTCGTCGCACCCAACCACACCAAGTACAGACGCCCCAGCCCCCAACGCAGCGATATTCAACGCCACATTCCCGGCACCACCGACGCGATCCTCAGTTTGGGAAACATTCACAACGGGAACCGGCGCCTCCGGCGAGATTCTCGTGGTTCCGCCGTGCCAATAGCGATCGAGCATCAGATCGCCTACCACTAGAACCTGTGCGCCATCAAAGCGAGATGTAGACAACTTCATTTTTTATTTCCACTGACCAATGGGTTTCAATCCTAACGCACTATATTAGCATATGGCATCTTCGTATAATGCTGGCTGAAAATACACGGAATTTGCATGAAAAAACTGTCAAACGAGGCCTACCTGACCTTAAGAGAAGACGCCACTGTCATTGAGGCTGACAGCCACGATGACAAAGTGCTATTACTTCGTGATGGCACTTACCTGAAGCTTTTCCGTGTAAAAAGGCTAATTACCTCCGCCCGCTTTAGCCCCTACTCAAAACGTTTTGCACGAAATGCCAACAAACTAAGAGCACTTGGTATCCCAACAATCTCCGTCATTCAAACTTATCGTATTCCATCGATTCAGCGCACAGCCGTTCACTACTCACCATTAACCGGCAACACACTGCGCAACCTGCCCAACGGCATTGATGAAGCTTTAGCGGAAAAGCTCGGCAAATTTATTCGAGAACTCCATGATAAAGGTATTTATTTCCGCTCGTTGCACCTCGGCAATGTTGTGCTGACCCCCAACAACGAATTGGGTTTGATTGATATTGCGGATATGAGTTTTTATAACCACCCATTATCAGCCTCTCTAAGACTAAGAAATTTTCATCATCTGTGCCGGTACAATGAAGACAGAAATGCGATTTCGAAAAATCTCACGCAATTTAACAAAGGGCTGGATGACCCTCAGTTAACAAAAAATATCCGCCCACTTCTGGAAAGAGCTTCATCTGCCGATCCGTTTCTGGATCAAGCAAGCACAAACAAAACCTGCAAAAAAGAAACGGTTATTCAAATTAGGCCAACAACCACAACAGCTGGTCTTATGGACTCTACCAATCAATTCATGCGGTCATTTGACCGCAACCATTACCACTTGGTGGTTATCTATTTAAAAGGAAGTCTTCCCGAAAACCAGCGCAAACGAGTAGTTGCCGACAAAGTTTTGTGTATGAATTTATCGAACAGCGCTATGAATGGCCTGAAATTGTTTGCTACTTACAAGCTCTATAAAATCATTAAACAATATCAACCTAGTATCTTACTTGCACACCGCTATCACTCCATATGGCTGGCTGGCCTCGCTTGCCTTTTCTGTAGAATAAAAATGAATTTTGCTGTACTTCACGGAAACAA